>UCNE01000020.1 GCA_900473685.1 Hyphomicrobiales bacterium | reverse complement strand
TATTGGCCTGTCCCCCCCCCCCCGCGAACCCTGAAACCTCTTCAAAGCTGCTGGATATGAAACGGAGTAAATCCGGCCTTCTCTCAAAGCACGGAAAGCGCTCACGGCAATCGACCTACATCGAATTGTTTAGATTGGATTTATTGTGTTTTTTTCTAGCATAGTTAATATTTTATTAATGACGGCTATTGGGAAAATATAAGTGAAGCATACGTGTCAATTTTCTATGTTTATATGAAATAGAAATGAAATTTGCACACCCAATGTGCCGCCTTTTTCCAAAATAATCCATTTTTGGAGGCGTCATGTCGGAAGGTAGTATTAGATACAATTCGCAATTTATTACACAAAAAACGGAATACGCCCCAGAAGTTAGATCTCGATCGGTCTATTTCGTGACTAAGCGCTTTTTCGATGTCGCCGTGACGTTGTTCGCCGCGCCATTGGTTCTGGCCGTTGTGGGCATCTTCGCACTGATGATCTGGCTGAACGGCGGCAAGGCTTTCTTTTCTCAGCCGCGGGTTGGAAAGGGTGGAAGGATATTCAGTTTATGGAAGCTTCGAACCATGGCTCCTGATGCTGACAAAAGGCTGCAGGAGCATCTGGCTTCCGACCCTGATGCCAAGGCGGAGTGGGAGAGCAAGCAAAAACTCCACAACGATCCCCGCATTACGCGGCTGGGCAGGTATCTGCGCAAGTATTCAATTGACGAGTTGCCGCAACTGCTGAATGTGCTGGCCGGCGATATGAGCCTGGTTGGCCCGCGTCCGATGCTCCCTGAGCAGCGCCAATATTATCCTGGGACTGCTTACTTCAACATGCGCCCTGGTTTGACTGGGCTTTGGCAGATCAGCGAGCGTAACGGTTGCACCTTCGTCGAGCGGGCGTTGCACGATACACGCTATTCCAGCATGATGTCCTTCAGCGCCGATTTATGGATTTTGTTCAAGACGCCAATGGTCGTTCTTAAGGGTACTGGTCTCTGAGAAGAAGGCGGGCCACAAAAAAGCAAAGCACCAATTTTACCTGGTGCTTTGCTTATTTTTTTATGCGCTTGGATAATGCAGGTTGTCTTCAGGAAAATGCGCTTCACATCGGGCGGGATAGAAAAAATCCAGCCGTTAATGCTGCTCTCGCCCCTTCATTGCTTCTGTGGAGGAGCCGGCAGAAAGCGGGAAGAGATCTTTGATCTTGTAAGCCACCTCGGTCCGATTGGTTGCCTTGACCTTCTTCATGATGTTGCGAATGTGCACCTTTACAGTGCTTTCTCGCAAATTAAGTTCGTAGGCGATAATCTTGTTGGCCTTCCCGCGGCGCAGGGCTTCAACAACTTCAGCCTGCCGTTCCGTGAACATGCCGGCCAATGGGCGCGCAGCTGGATTTCCAGACTCAATTGCCTGTCGCATTGCAAGCACGCTGCTCGCTGGCACGAAGATGCCGCCTGCCATCGAAAGTGCGATTGCTTCGATACAAACATCGATGCTGACTGAAGACGGGATATAGCCTTTTGCGCCGCATTCCAGAGCTTTCATGATCTGCGGGAGGTCGTCGGCATCAGCGAGAACAATGATGGGCGCTGCAAAAGCGGAAGAAAGCCTGGCGATCTCTTCGGATACGACCGGATCGTCAAGTTTTTTTCCGCCTATATTGAGAAGCACGGCAGCCAGCTGTGGGTAGTCGTGCCGGTTGCGTTCCCATTCTTCCATGGACCCGAAGGCGAGAACGTCCATATCTATTTTGTGCGCGGAAATGCAATAAGCAAGGCATTGGCGGTCGAGCGCGCGATCGTCAATGATCAAAAGTGAGCGTCCTCGCGGAAGTTCACTGTTCCTTTTATCGTTTTCAATATGAGAGGGATCGACTGTTATGGAGTGAAAAAGATTGTTCGATATGTCTTTGCCATTTGTCATCAATAGTGAGTTCATACGGATTTACTCCTAAAACGCACATGCAAAACACCTTGGCGCGGCCAAGGCTGTAAAAAATAGGCATGCGCTAGCCCCAGACTCTTACTATAATCTCAACCTGTGATATACATTTCTAAAAATCAAAAACTTTATTCGCAGCTGCTTATATTACACGATGTTATCGACGTTGCCTAGCATTTGAATGAACTCGTAAATTTTTTGTTTTCCTTGATGAATGTAGGCGTCGACCGAAGGGATAAGAAAGCGCCATTCCGTATGAGTAGCCAGTACCTTTTTAGGGGTATTACCGACACTCGCAGGCTTAGGGGCCGGTTTTGTAAGAGCCTTGAAATTAACGAAACCCAAAGTGTGTTGCGAACTGCGGAAGAATAAATAAATCCAGACACTACCTACGTATTCTTGATGTATTGTTTTTCGATAAAGCTGGGCCTGATATCGCCGGCCAGTTCCAGGGCATGTTTTCCCTGGGGCACTGGAAAATTGCGATGCCCGCAAGGCCAGAATTCTCTTAGAAACCACCGTCAACGCGGGTATATGACGTAACTTTCATCGGGTATCACGTTGTCGATAGCTACGGTTCAGGGGGGTGCCTGTGACATGAGCCCTGATCTCAGTCGGCCGTACCCCAAACAGATCGTCACCGGCCACTGCATTCACACGGAGTTGCGCGACGGGAAGTGATGCCACGGTCGAACAGCGATCGCAGAAGGGCCTGGACAATAGTGCGGAGAATTCTCCCGTACCACTTCGAAAACGGCAACGGATGATACAGGGGCGTCGTTCTGCCAGTGGCTTGCAACCGTTCTAGCCATCCATTCATCGGGTCCGCGCATTGGCGCTTTGGAGAGCCGTAAGCCGCGCAGTGGCGTGAATTCGCAAGTAAGCACCTGAAGCCATTGATAAGACATAGGAAAAATCCGGATAAGGGCATCCGATCGATGCAGCCGGTTTACCCAGGCACCCCGGTTGCGGTCGCCTTGCTGATCGAGCTCCAACTATTACAGCCACACAGCCATTCTACGCCTTTTGTGTGCGTTTCACGCTTCGGGCATTTTCACTAGACTGAGACATCGTCTGTACATTTGGGCTGCGCAGAATACGGCTAGGCCAACGTAAACTCAGAATAAGAAAAAATATTGTTGTCGAGATTAACGGAACATTGCAGGAGTAACGCTGTGATCAGTTCAGACCAATCTGCAGAAAATATATTTCAATATGCGGGTAAACGAATACTCGTGACAGGAGGCGCGGGGTTTTTAGGGTCGCACCTTTGTGAAAGGTTGCTGGAAATAGGCGCCGAAGTGATCGCGGTGGACAATTTCTATACCGGACAACGCCGGAATATCGCGCACCTTCTCAATAATCCGTACTTCGAATTACTTAGGCATGATATTACTTTTCCGCTTTATATCGAAGTTGACGCCATATTCAATCTCGCCTGCCCGGCTTCTCCGGTGCACTATCAGTACGACCCCGTTCAGACGACGAAGGTCAGTGTTCATGGTGCCATAAATATGCTGGGCTTGGCGAAGCGCCGGAAATGCAGAATTCTCCAGGCATCCACGAGCGAAGTGTACGGCGATCCTGCTGTCCATCCGCAACCGGAAACGTATTGGGGATCGGTCAACCCCATCGGCCCTCGCGCTTGCTATGACGAGGGAAAACGATGCGCCGAAACACTCTTTTTCGACTATTGGCGCCAGCACAAGCTTCCCATAAAAGTCATGCGCATTTTCAACACCTACGGCCCCCGTATGCGTTTGGACGACGGCCGGGTGGTGTCGAATTTCATCGTGCAGGCCCTAAAAGGGCTCCCGATTACCGTGTATGGCGACGGCCTGCAAACGCGCTCCTTTTGCTACGTTGACGACTTGATCGACGGCATGCTTCGCCTGATGGCAACACCGGAAGCCATCACGGGTCCGATTAATATCGGAAATCCGGAGGAGTTCACGATGCGGCAACTTGCTGAACTGGTCGTAGAACTCACCGGCAGCACATCGACAATCATTACCATGCCATTGCCGCAGGACGATCCCAAACAGCGCCGCCCGGATATTCAGATGGCGAAACAAATCCTGGGCTGGAAACCGCGTGTTTCCGTTTCCGACGGCCTCGCGAAGACCGTCAGCTATTTTAGAGATATACTCGCCTCTGACTTGAAGGAAGCCAACAGGGATGTCTTTGCTGAAAGACGAGAGTCAGTCGCCGGCTGATATCGGCTCAAACCCGTCCTCCTGGGCTGGATTGGTTGTCTTTTGTGCCGGTACCTCATGGGACACCGGCTGGTATCCGGAGAAACATATCGCGACGCGAATTGCATCTCGGTTCCCCGTTCTTTACGTCGACCCGCCAACCACGCTGACGTCCGTGCTACGCGCAGGCAGACGAGCATCTGGCCTGCGCATTGTCCGGCCGGGTATTGCAGTTCTTACGCCAATCACACTGCCGGCGGCTTCATGGAGGCCGATGAGAAGCGCTTCGCTCGCTCTTGTGAAAGAACATGTCCGGCGTGCGGTAGCAGCTCTCGGCCAACGGAGAGTAAAGGCATTTGTTGTCAGCAATCACGAAAATCTCTTCGGCTCGGTACCCGCGGACCGGTCAATTCTCTATGCAACGGATAATTTCGTATCCGGAGCGGAATTGATGGGCCTCTCAAGGGATTATCTGAAGGTACAAGAAAACGCCCAGGCAAGGAATGCCGATACCATTGTCGTCGTAACTGAAGAACTTCAGACGCATTGGAGCAAGTTCGGGCATGCTCCGGTTCTAGTCCCCAATGGGTGTGACACGGAGCGGTTCCGCGATGTTGATGCGGAGGCCTGGCCGTTGGATGTTGACCTTCCTCGACCCATTGCAGGGGTTTTTGGACACCTTTCCGAAAGGATAGACCTTACTTTTCTGGAAGCTACCGCCGATCGTGGTGTTTCCTTGCTGCTTGTCGGCTCGCGGAAGCCTTCCTTCTCGCTTGAAAGCCTGACCGCGAGATCGAACGTCAGATATTTAGGCCCGAAGCCATTTGAAAGCATGACTGGCTATCTACGGGCTATTGACGTTGGTCTCACCCCGTATACGCAGAGCGAATTTAACCGTGCAAGCTTCCCCATGAAGACGATAGAGTATTTGGCTGCAGGACGGCCTGCGGTTGCCACCTCGTTGCCGGCCGTTAAATGGCTGAATTCCGAGTACATAACTTCGAAGGATACCGCATCGGACTTTGCGGATGCCACCGCGACGCTTTTGCGGCGCGGTCGAAGTGAGGAGCTGTCCAGAAATTGCCGGGCGTTCGCGCAGAAACACAGCTGGAGAGTTCGCGCGGAACAATTCGCTGCTCTGATAGACTAAGTGGAAAGCCGCTGAAACGGTTCCTGTCAAATCATGCTGATGTCATTTGGGCGCAGGGTACGCTGGTATAGACCGCGCAGCCTCCAACAAGGAAAATTCCCGTAACTGACGCTCCCGCTTACGCCGGGGGTCGTGATTGCGAACCTCCTGCATGAGGGCCAGATATGCCGATTTGAAAGCGTCAGCTGCAGGATATCTGGGCCGTTCTTCCAGAACCTGCCTGTAGATATCCAAGTGTAAATCACCTGCCTGAGACAGGCTAAACCTGCCGTCGATTGTCTCACGTCCGTATTGCCCGAGCACCGCCCTTTCGTTTGCGTTCACAATGAGCGAATTTATGTGCTCGGCCAGTTGCTTTGCTCCGCTGGCGCCATCCCCTACTCCATAAAAACCCTCTCGAAGAAAATAGTCCTTACTTTCGGGGGAAAAGGTTTTGCAGAAACCGCGTTCACCTTGCACGACCACGGGTTTACC
This sequence comes from Hyphomicrobiales bacterium, assembly GCA_900473685.1. GTDB lineage: Bacteria > Pseudomonadota > Alphaproteobacteria > Rhizobiales > Rhizobiaceae > Pararhizobium. Next base: position 76,985 of record UCNE01000020.1, on the reverse strand, counting down.
CATGGCCATTGCTCGCATGGCCGAACTTCCCATGCCCACCACGATATCGGCTGCGGCATAGGCGGGGCGTGGATCCAGCATAGCGCCGGCGAAGCGGATGACTTCGCGGCGACGGCTTTTGTTGATGCGCTCAGCCCGAGCCTCAAGTGCTGCACGCGCGGGACCATCACCGACGATAACAAGTTTTACCGGGTGAATGAGGCTCAGTATTTCCATTGCGTCAATCGCCTGGACAAGAGCGTCGAGCTTCAGATCGATTGCCAGCCTGGATACCAGCGCAATGAGTGGCACGCGCTCGAGCACATCGATGCTTTTTCGAAATCCGGCTCCGTTAAATTCAGGGCTATCGTTTTTCGTATCGATGGGCGGCTCTACCACCCACACCTTGGCTTGCTGCCGTTTACGTGCCTCGGTGCCGAGCTTCTGTGTCCCCATGATAAGGGGAACACTTGGCGGGACAAACGGCTGCACCTGCATGCTCAGGACGGTGCACAACAACGGAACCTTTTGCCAAAAGGCGGCTCCATAAAACGCATCGAGACATGTTGACCATTCATACGCATGGATCAGGTCGAGTTTTTCACGTCTGACGATCGAAGCCAGTTCATGTATCCTGCCCGGTGAGGGGCGGTACGGTGATTCATTTGCAGCGATATAGCGCAGACCCAGTTTCTCGATATACGGTACCAACGGCCCGCGAATGCCATAAATGATGACTTCGTGGCCATAGGATGCCACCTGGGCTGCGGTATCGATAGCGTTGATGGGGCTTCCCCCAATGACCAATTCGTGGGGGTAGACTAGAATTCGCATTGGACCCTCAGCGTTGCCAAAACTCACTGAAGAAGACGCTGGCTGACTTAACCCCAACGCTTCACTATGCCATTCACGGCTCCGCGGCCGTGGGCCGCATCACGATACCTTCGCTCAACTCCGTGGCGAGCATGCCGGGAGCGTGTCAGAGTTGCGTGGATGGTAGGATCCCGCAAGCTCCCCCTTCGATTGAAGCCCCCCTGTCTCGACGCGAATGGTAGCAAGCGTCAGCAGTCGGAAGCATCAACACCCCCTGCCCGGCTACGCCTTTCGAAGTGCGGATTACCGCATTTTGTTTCCTTTACTCGCCGGTCGAAAGGAACTCTTCTGGAAGCCTAGGAATTCAAAGCAACGCGGCAATCGATGATTGTTTTAGCGAGAGAAATCGCCGCATCGAGCCCTTTGAATTCAGCGTCAGTTGGTGATGTGGGGTCCTTTCGGCATGATCGCATCGAGTGTCATTTTGGATGCAGGGGTGGTTATCCATCACCCGGATTTGGTCAATCTCTACGGATGCAAGGTCGGTGCGGGTTCCCGCATCGGCACTTTCGTCGAAATCCAGAAAAACGCCGTCATCGGCCGAAACTGCAAGATCTCCAGTCACTCCTTCATTTGCGAAGGCGTGGAGATCGAGGACGGCGTTTTCGTCGGCCATGGTGTCATGTTCACCAATGATCCCTATCCACGCGCCGTCAATTCCGACGGCGAGCTTGTGACCGATGGCGAATGGGAAGTTGTTTCCACCCTGGTCAAACGTCAGGCGGCGATCGGCAGCAATGCGACAATCCTTCCGGGGGTGACGATCGGCGTTGGTGCTGTCATCGGCGCGGGCGCCGTGGTGACAAAAGACGTTCCAGACTGGGCCATCGTCGCAGGTGTCCCAGCAAACATTATCGGCCGCGTCCAAGGCGCACCGGCCAAAATCCCTTTGTCCAGGAGAGTATAATGATCGGCATAGCGGTGATCGGTTACGGCTATTGGGGCCCCAATCTTGTTAGAAACATAGCGGAGGTACCCAATGCTCGCCTTCTATATGTTTGCGATCTTATGCCGGAGCGATTGACGACGGTTAAGGCGCGCTATCCGGCCGTGGAAATCACCAGCGACTTCGAAGAGGTTCTGCGCGACCCCCGCGTTCATGCGATCGCCATCGCTACGCCGGTTTCGACCCATTTCAAGCTTGCCATGAAAGCCATGATGGCCGGCAAACACGTCTTCGTCGAAAAGCCGATGGCCTCGACAGTGGATGAGGCGCGCCGGATGGTTGATGAAGCCGCCCGCCGCCGTCTCGTGCTTGCTGTCGATCATACGTTCGTTCATACGGGTGCCGTCCGCAAGATGCGCGAAGTCGTCGAAAACGGCCTTGGCGACATGTATTACTACGACTCCGTCCGGGTTAATCTCGGCCTATTCCAGCATGATGTCAGCGTCATCTGGGACCTGGCCGTCCACGATCTCTCCATTATGGATTACGTGCTGCAGGAAAAGCCGGTCGCGGTGTCGGCAACCGGCATGAGCCATGTCGCCGGCGAACCGGAGAATATTGCCTATCTCAACCTGTTCTTCGAAAGCAAGCTGATCGCCCATATCCACGTCAATTGGCTCGCACCCGTCAAGGTGCGCCGCACGCTGATCGGCGGCAGCAACAAGATGATCGTCTACGACGATCTCGAGCCCAGCGAGAAGATCAAGATCTACGACAAGGGCATTACCCTCAATGGTAACCCGCAGCGCAATGGCGAGAAGGTCTACCAGATGCTGGTCGGTTATCGCACGGGCGATATGTACGCACCGCAGTTGGACATGACCGAGGCGCTGGGCCGCGAACTCAAACAGTTCGTCGATTGCGTGGAACAGAACCAGCAGCCGATCGTCGATGGCAATGCCGGTTTGCGTGTCGTGTGCATTCTGGAAGCGGCAACCCAGTCTCTTGCGCAGCGCGGCCGCGTGGTCGAGCTGGAACAAGCGAGGTTGATCGCATGATCCCCTTTCTTGATCTCAAAGCACAATACGCCTCGATCAAGGATGAGATCGATGCGGCGGTCCTTGGCGTGCTGGCTTCGGCACAATATGTGCTCGGTCCGGAGGTTTCTCAATTTGAAGAGGAGTTCGCGGCTTATTGTGACGCGAAACACGCCGTCGCCGTCAACACCGGGACAAGTGCGCTCCACCTGGCTCTGTTGGCCGCAGGTGTTGGCCCCGGCGATGAAGTCATCACCGTTCCGTTCACTTTCGTCGCGACCGTATCGGCGATCTGCTATGCCGGCGCATTGCCGGTGTTCGTCGACGTCGAGCCGGTCACGTTGACGATGGATCCCGCCAAACTTGAAGCCGCAATCACGCCGCGCACCAAGGCGATCATGCCTGTTCATCTGTATGGGCAGATGGCCGATATGGATGCAATCATGGCGATCGGCCGCCGCCACGGTATCGCGGTTATCGAAGATGCCTGCCAGGCGCACGGGGCGGAGTACAAGGGCCACCGCGCAGGCAGCATTGGCGTTTCCGGTTGCCTCAGCTTCTACCCCGGCAAGAATCTTGGCGCATGTGGCGAAGGCGGCATTATTGTCACCAACAATGATGCACACGCCAAAACCATGCGCATGCTGCGGGACTGGGGCCAGGAGCGGCGCTATCACCATCTGGTGAAAGGATTCAACTACCGCATGGACGGCATCCAAGGTGCGATCCTGCGCGTAAAACTCCGGCATCTCGACGCCTGGACCGCAGCGCGCCGGACGCATGCCGCACGCTATTCTTCAATGCTCTCCAATCTGGATACCGTGGAAACACCCGTTGAAGTCGCGTATCGCCGGCACGTCTATCATATCTATGCCGTCCGCTGCCGGGATCGGGACGCTCTCCATCGCGCTTTGGAAGCCGAGGGTATCCATTCCGGCCTGCATTATCCCATTCCGGTTCATCTTCAAAAGGCGCACGAAGATCTTGGATACCGGCCGGGGGACTTCCCGGTCTCGGAGGCTGCCGCCCGTACGGTTCTGTCATTGCCGATCTATCCCGAAATGACGGCAAGGCAGGTTGAACAGGTGGTCGCCGCGGTGGAGCAAGACGCCTATGTCAGCTGACATCGCCTCCGTTGCCCGGATCGTTCAAGCGGTTCACGGCCGCCGCGAAATCCCTAAGGATCCGGACTTCCAGCGTGAACTCGCCGCCGAACTCAAGCGATCATACGGGGCCGCTGGCCTTGTCGAACTCTATGGCCGTTTTTCAGCCGGAGATGGATATGTCGACGCCTTGATGCGCAAGGCGATCTGGCAGGCAGCCATGCGCCGATGCGGTGGCGGCCTGAACATTGGAAGCGGTGCCGGCTTCAAGCATCCCGAAACATTCGAGATTGGCAACGGCGTGTTCATTGGTGCACAGGCCTATGTTCAGGGCCGGTATGATGGAACATGCGTGATCGGCGACAATGTCTGGATCGGTCCGCAGGCGTTTCTCGATGCGCGCGACCTTGTGATCGAGGAATGCGTCGGCTGGGGACCAGGCGCCAAGCTGCTTGGCTCCAGCCATACGGCGGTTCCGATCGACGTGCCGATCATCCGCACGGACCTCGAAATCAAGCCGGTTCGAGTCGGCGCATGGGCCGATATTGGAACCAATGCGACAATTCTTCCCGGTGTCACAATCGGCAAGGGCGCGATCGTCGGCGCGGGAGCGGTTGTCGTTGCCGATGTCGCGCCATTCTCGGTCGTCGCCGGTGTTCCGGCAAAATTCCTGCGCTGGCGAAGCGACAGCGACACGACGGTAGCCACATCCTGAACGTTGGGGACAGATCATGAAAGACAAGCGGATACTCATCACCGGCGGCGCCGGTCTCGTCGGATCACACATTGCTGATCTCGTTGCTCTCGAGCAACCGCGCGAAATCCTGATCCTGGATAACTTCGTGCGCGGACGGCGCGAAAACCTTGCGCAGGCTTCGGCGGCCTTTCCACTGACAATCATCGAAGGCGACATCCGCGACCGCGCGTTGCTGGAAAAACACTTCGATGGCGTCGATATCGTCTTCCATCAGGCGGCTATCCGGATCACGCAGTGCGCCGAAGAACCGCGTCTTGCCTTTGACGTTCTGGCAGGGGGAACATTCAACGTTCTCGAAGCGGCGGTTAAGGCCAAGGTGGAAAAGGTGATTGCCGCCTCCTCGGCGTCTGTTCTGGGGCTCGCGGACAGTTTTCCGACAACTGAGGAACACCATCCCTACAACAACCGGACGATCTACGGCGCCGCCAAGGCGTTTAACGAGGGGCTGCTGCGCAGCTTCGCCGAAATGTACGGCCTAAACTATGTCGCGTTGCGTTATTTCAACGTCTACGGTCCGCGCATGGATGTCTACGGCGCCTATACCGAGGTGCTGATCCGGTGGATGGAGCGGATATCGGCGGGACTGCCCCCGCTCATCAACGGGGATGGCAGCCAGACCATGGATTTCGTCCACATCCACGATATTGCTCGCGCAAACATGCTTGCGGCACAGTCTGATGTGACCGATGAGGTCTTCAACGTCGCGAGTGGGACGGAAACCAGTCTTCTGGAACTCGCGAAACTGCTGACCGGCGTGATGAACGCATCAATGGAGCCGCAACATCAGGCTGCGCGGAAGGTAAACGCCGTGCCGCGCCGGCTCGCCGATACGAGCAAGGCCGAGCGTCTCTTGAACTTCAAGGCCGAGATCACGCTGGAAGAAGGGCTTCGGGGCCTTGTCGACTGGTGGCGCAAGGAAAGAGTGCTGGAAATCGGGGGGCAAGCCGCATGAGCCAGGCGCTCCCTCAGATTCCCGTCGCCAAGCCCCTCCTCGACGAGTTGGAGGTGGAGGCAGTCCGCCGCGTGGTGTTGTCCGGCTGGGTCACGCAAGGTCCGGAAGTCGCTGCATTCGAGAGTGAGTTTGCGGCTTTTGTTCAAACCGAACATGCCTGTGCGGTTTCAAACTGCACGACGGCCCTGCATCTTGCGTTGAAGGCTGTCGGGGTCGGCCCGGGCGACGAGGTCATCACCGTCAGCCATACCTTTATCGCAACGGCAAACGCCGTCCGGTATCTGGGTGGAATCCCGGTGTTCGTCGACATCGAGGCTCACGGGTTCAACATCGATCCCGATCTGATCCAGGCCGAAATTACCCCCAAGACGAAGGCGATCCTGTGTGTGCATCAGCTCGGCATGCCCTGCGACCTTGGCAGGATCATCGAGATCGGCCGGAGCAACGGTATTCCGATCATCGAAGATGCGGCGTGCGCAACGGGGAGCGAAATCCTCTGGGACGGGCAATGGGAGAAAATCGGCCGCCCGCGTGGCGATATCGCCTGCTTTTCCTTTCACCCCCGCAAGGTGGTCACCACCGGTGACGGCGGTATGCTGACGACCGCGAATGCCGAATACGACCGCAAGTTCCGCCTCTGGCGGCAGCACGGCATGAGCGTTCCCGATACCGTCCGCCACGGCTCGCGCAAGGTCATCTACGAGGGATATCCCGAGCTTGGTTATAATTATCGCATGACGGACCTCCAGGCAGCGATGGGCCGGGTACAACTGACCCGGCTGCCGGAATTGATCTCGAGGCGCCGCCATCTTGCCGAACTATACAACCAGGAACTTCGCGACATTGCGTGGCTGGAAACACCGGCGGAGCCATCATGGGCACGCAGCAACTGGCAAAGCTACTGTGTTGTGCTGCCGCCGTGGCTCGATCAGTGCGGCACCATGCAGACCCTGCTCGATCAGGGAGTTTCAACGCGGCGCGGGATCATGAACATTCACCGTGAAGAGGCTTATGCGGACAAGGCAACGCATCGGGTTTCCACATGTCAGCTACAGCGAAGCGTGGTGGCGCAGGAAGGGTCGATTATTCTGCCCCTGTTTGCGCAACTCACCGACGAAGAGGCATTTTCCGTCGCTGAAGCACTGCGCAAACTGTGCGTTGCCCCGCAAAGGGCGACCGCCTGATCTCCTTTCATGTCGGTCACCTGAAGATCAACCGATGTGCAGTCTGCGTACACCTCTCAAACGCGCTCTTCCAAAGGGCGCGTTTTTTGCTGGTTACAGCATTGGAAAGGAATATCTGCGGAGCCCCTTCGACGATCCGTCAGACCATTCTGAGTACCCATTTCCGGATTGGCCGGGGAAGCATTTCGGGTGGCACAAGCCCGATCAACATTCTCAGTGAATATAGTCCGCTCAACAGGACGGCGAGTGAGCCCAGCGCGGTGGCTTGCCAGAATGGCAGTAGGAGCGTTGCGCTGAAAATCAGCGCCGACGAGACGAGGAAGACCAGCCCGATCCTGAGATTGTCGGGCGACCAGCGAAATCCGGTGAGTTTGCGCGCGAAAAAGTAGATGAGCATGCTGTGCCAGAGGTAAAGCCCAAAAAATGCGGCCGCAGATCCGACCAGGCCGACTTTTGATACCAGCAGCCAGGCCAGGCCGACATGCACCACGGTGGCGGCAACTTCGGTCCAGAAGAAGACCGCCTGCTCATTCTTCGCCAGCACGATGAAGCCCATCGGCCATGCAATGATGCGAAGCAGCATTCCAAGGCAGATCCAGCGCAGGAGGTCCGCGGCGCCATAGAATTCCGGGGAATAGAACAGCCGCATGACGACCGGCGCAAATGTCAACGTTGCCAGCACGCCGGGACCGGCAAGCAGAATACTGACCCGCGCCTGCTCATTGACCAGGCGGTTACAGGCGGCGTGATCGCTAACGATTGCTGTCAGGCGCGGGTAAAAGTCGGTCCCCATCGCCTGCAGAATGAAGCCGGCGTAGAGACTACCGAGCGCCCAGGCGGCCTGATAGAGCCCCGCTTCGACAATGCCGCCGTGCTGCAAGACGATGAGACGAACGGCATAGGCGCTGGCAAGGGTGAGCAAGCCACTGGCCATGAAGACAAGGCCAAGTTTCAGCAATGCTGCCAGTTCCTGCCTGAACTGTGGCGCGGACAGATTGGCGCTGCTTTGCGGCATCTTCCGGCTGTACCACCAGGAGAGAGCCAGCCCCACTGCGGCGATCGCCACAAGAGAGGGCGCAATGCCTTCAAAGCCGAAAAAATAGACAAGCGGAATGGTGACCACCGTTGCGAAAAATGCGGTCAGCAGGTTGATGCGGGCGAGCATCGAGATTTCCCGCATCCCCTGGATCATCGCGGTCTGCCCCGCCGACGCGAGCCGGAAGAAAATCGCAAGCGAGAGCAATGCGACGCTGACGGCGTGCTGATGATCTCCGAATGTCAGGCGCGCGACCGGAAGGGCCAATGCCGCAAGCAAAAGGGTGCCGGCGATGCCCAGCACGATGGATATGCGTTGAAGAATGAAGGCAGTCTTGGCAATTTTTTCGGCATCTCCCGTTCCGACTGCTTCGGCGATCTGGCGCACTCCGCTGGACTGAACGCCAAGGCCGGCAACGGCCTGAGCGATGTCGGCGATCGAACTGTAAATCGCCATCAGGCCGACGCCTTCGGGGCCAAGGATGAGAGCCATTGCCTTGTTGCGGATGATGGAAAACCCGACCGTTATCAGGGACGATCCGCCGATCAAGGCCGTCGACTTGAGGATTTGTGTGTAGGTTTGTCCTTCCGGCAGGATTTCGCGTGTATTCATGGTTCTTCACGCCTTATGCCTGCCGGACGCCGGCGAAGGGGAGCTGGGGTAATCTCTATCGATGATGCGCCGGACAACCGTTTCGACGCTTGATTGCCAATCCGGCGCGCGCCATCCGAAAGCTCTTTCGAATTTGTCGGTCGAAAGACACGAGTTTGCCGGGCGTCTGGCCCTGGTGCGATAGTCGGAGGAAAGAATATCTTCGACGTCTGCCGAGGGGCCGCCATACGTCCGGCTGACGTCAAAAACATGCCTGGCAAACCCCGACCAGTTTGTCTCACCCGTCCCGCTGAGATGAAAAATGCCCGTATAGTGTTTTTCCGGATGCATCGCGACGAGCAGGATCGCCGTCGCCAGATCAAGAGCAGATGTCGGGTTCCCCCGCTGGTCGGACACGACACCGATGCTGTCCCGCTCGGAAGCGATGCGCAGCATGGTTCTGACAAAGTTGCTGCCGAACGGACTATAAACCCAGCTTGTCCGCAGGATAATGTGGCGTGGATTGACACTGGCCACCGCGCGCTCACTGCGCAACTTGGTATAGCCATAGACGGTTTTCGGCTCGGCCTCGTCGTCTTCCAGATAGGGATAGGGATCCGTTCCAGAAAAAACGTAGTCGGTGGACAGGTGGATGATCGGCACCCGCAAAACCGCTGCCGCCTCGGCAACTGCGGCTGCACCCGTCACGTTGATTGCATAGGCAAGATTGCGTTCGTCCTCGGCGCGGTCGACTGCAGTGTAGGCAGCAGCCGAGACGACGAAGTCCGGTTTGGCCGCGAGAATGATCTGTCTGACCGAGGCGGGGTCCGCGAGGTCGAAATCCGGCCGGCCAACGGTGACCAGTTCGATGTCATCCATGTCGGCGGCGGCCTCGACGAGGCTGGTAGCGACCTGACCCTTCGTGCCGGTCACCAGAATTTTCATTGTACTGCTGCCAATCGGCCAAGGCGGGTTCCGGCGTACGTACCTTCGCGAATGGGCCTCCACCACCACTCATTGTCGAGATACCAGGGAATTGTCTGCTCAAGCCCGGTTTCGAAACTCTCCTGTGGTTTCCAACCCAGATGACTTTCTATTTTCGAGATGTTCATCGCGTAACGGCGATCATGGCCGGGCCGGTCATCCACGAAAGTGATCAGCTCGCGATAGCTTCGCTGGTCAACGCGTGGCTTCGTGCGGTCCAGGATGTCACAGATCGCCTGCACCACCTCGAGGTTGGTCCGCTCGCAGTTTCCTCCAATGTTGTAACTTTCGCCGATCGCCCCCTGGCTTGCGATCAGGGCAAGCGCGCGGGCATGATCCTCGACATAGAGCCAGTCGCGAACGTTGGTTCCCGCGCCATAGATAGGCAGCGGTTTTCCGTCAATGGCGTTCAGGATCACCAGCGGAATCAGTTTTTCCGGAAAATGGTAGGGGCCGTAGTTGTTCGAGCAATTGGACATCACGATCGGCAAGCCAAACGTCTGGTGCCAGGCGCGAACCAGATGATCGGATGCCGCCTTCGATGCCGAATAGGGCGACGACGGCGCATAGGGCGTCTGTTCGTTGAAGGTGCTGCCATCGAACGGCAGATCGCCGAAGACCTCGTCCGTCGAGACATGATGGAAGCGGAATTGCCGTTGTGCAGCAGCGGGCAGCTTGCGCCAGTATTTCAGCGTTGCCTGAAGAAGCCGGAAAGTGCCGACGACATTGGTTTCGATAAATTGGGCCGGCCCATCGATTGATCGATCCACATGGGTTTCCGCTGCCAGATGGATGACGCGATCGACCTTCTCCCGTCGCATCAGGTCGCCTATCGCTTCCTCGTTGCAGATATCAGCATTGACGAAGCGATAGTTCGGGCAGTTTCCGATGGTCCGGAGAGAGGCCAGATTACCGGCATAAGTCAGTTTGTCGACGTTGAGCACGTCTTCGCCGATGGAAACCAGATGGCGGCAAAGTGCCGAACCGATAAATCCCGCTCCGCCGGTAACGAGAATTTTCATACCCCGTACTCCTCGTGCAGATCGAAGATTTCCGCCGCCTCAAGGGACGGCGCGTTGCGGTCATTATCGGAAAGCTGAAACGTGGACGCGTTCATCGGCCAGATGATGCCGATGTCGGGATCATCAAAACGTATGGCGCGGCTATGGCTTGCCGAGTACGGGCTGGTGACCTTGTAGACGACCTCCGTGTCGGGCTCGAGCGTGAGGAATCCGTGCGCGAACCCCTTCGGAACGAGCACCTGGTTCCATTTGGCAGCCGAAATCCGCAGTGCGGTCCAATGGGCGAAACTGGGGGAGCCTCGCCGAATATCGACGGCGACATCAAAGATCGAGCCCTTTACCACGCGAACCAACTTGTCCTGGGCGTAGGGTGGCAACTGGTAGTGCAGGCCCCGCAACACTCCGGCAGCCACAGAGCGGGAGTGATTGTCCTGGACGAAGTCGAGGGTGACGCCGTTTTCAGAGAGCCGTTGCGCATTCCACGTCTCGGAGAAGAACCCCCGGTCGTCTTCGAACCTCGGCGGGAGGATTTCCAGAACACCATCCAACCCGAGCGATTTGATCTGGAGGCTCATGCGGCATATTCCTCCACACGGCGGCGCAGATAGGCCGCATAGGCGGTCTTGCCGAGAAGGCACGCACGCCGCAGAACCTCCTGCGGCTGGAGCCAGCCCATTTCCAGGGCAATCTCCTCGGGGCAGGCGATCTGGATGCCTTGCCGGCGCTCGACGGTACGGACAAACGAGGCGGCGTCCTGCAGGCTGTCATATGTGCCGGTATCAAGCCAGGCATAGCCGCGCCCGAGCTGGCAGACATGCAGGTCGCCCCGCTCAAGATAGATGTTGTTGACCGTGGTGATTTCTAGTTCCCCCCGCTCCGACGGCCGGATGGACGAGGCAATATCGACGACATCGTTGTCGTAGAAATACAATCCGGTAACGGCCCAGTTGGATTTCGGCTCGGCCGGCTTCTCCTCGATCGTCATGGCCTTGCCGGTTGCCTTGTCGAAGCTGACGACGCCGTAACGTTCGGGATCCTCGACATGATAGGCAAAGACGGAGGCGCCTTTTTCCCGGGCGGTGGCTTGCCTGCAGATGTTGGGAAGTCCGTGCCCGAAAAAGATGTTGTCACCGAGGATCATCGCGACGTTGTCCTTGCCGATGAAGTCGCGGCCGATGATGAAGGCTTCGGCCAGTCCGTTCGGATGGGGCTGTTCGGCATAGGAAAGCGTGAGGCCGAATTCGGAACCATCGCCAAAAAGCGCCTGAAAGCAGGGGAGATCACGTGGCGTGGAAATGATCAGAATTTCGCGGATGCCGGCGAGCATCAGGACGCTCAAGGGGTAATAGATCATAGGCTTGTCGTAGATCGGCAGCATCTGTTTCGATACCGCGATGGTGAGCGGGTAAAGACGCGTGCCGCTACCCCCGGCGAGTATGATCCCCTTCATCTTGGATGCCCTGTTTCCTGTCTGTTGTTGCCCCTGGTGGTGGGGGCCACGCCGCCACCTGCCGTTATCTGAAATAATTCGGCTCTCACTGAGTGGCTTGCTCCGATTGTCCTTCCTGCCCAGCCGGGTGAGCTGTTGTGTCGATAGGTGTTGCAGACACCTTGCGAAGAACACGCACGACATCACCCGGTTGAAGGACGGTTGAATCCGAAGCGGGGAGCTCCCTGATCGCTGCGCCTTCCTGCCGCGTAACGCTGAAAGCCAGCTTCATCGTCGCGGCCTCGCCTTGCGCGGTCGCGTCTCCAGACAGCGCTTCAAGCAGAAGCTTCTGTGTCGTTTCCCGTTTCAGTTTTTGCTGATCGAGGCTTGCTTGCTCTGCCTGGAGTTCGGACGCTACTTCGGTGCGTTGCTTGTCGGAGATGCCATCCAGATTGCGGGTGGTTTCGGCAATATTTTGGCGAGCCCGCATGATCGCGGTGACAAGGTCCAGCCGATTTCCGTGATAGCTGCGTAACGTACGCTCAAGGTCCGATTGGCGCGTCGGAAGGGCAATGCCGCGCTCGACCATGCTTTTGACATTGGTAAGCTCTTTTTGCACGGAACCGATATCTTCGTCCGTGTTGACGATCTTCTTTTCGATCGTCGTTATCTCCGACGACAACAGATCGCGCAGTTCCATGTAGGACTTCGATTGACGATCCATGTCGTTCATGCGGGCAGCAAGTATGAACTTTTCCTGTTCAAAGACTGCCGCGGCAAGGGCCGGGCTATCTTGTGCCTCCGGTTCAAACCGCATCTCCTTGGCTCCTGCCATTTCAGCTTGAAGCCGGGCAATTCTAACCTTGCTGCGCAAGATCGAATTGGCGGATTCCTGCAATTGGCCGACATAGCCTGTTTTGTCAGATCCACCTTGGGGGCCATTCAATGGCCTGAATTCTCCACCGCTCATCGCCAAGGATTGCAAGACGGTCAGTCCCGGATGGAACTTGTATTCGCCGGGCTTGTTCACATCGCCAACGACATAGACTGGCGGTTGCTCCAGAATTTCGATCGTCGCCTCGGGTGTCTGCACCAGCCCTATCTTGGCCTTCAGCTGGTTGGCGATTTCAGCAGCGAGGCCCGCCCCGTCGAGATTGCCGACCGGCAAGGTTCCGATGATCGGTAGCGACACCGTTTTCGCCTGCGAAATCAGGAATTCACCGCCGAGCGCATCCCACTTCTCATAAACACCCTTGGTGGGCATCCACTGGACGACTGTCAGGCGAATTTTTGTCTGCGGAACGAATGGATAATCGTCCGCCAGTACAGGCGAAAAAACGCCACAGGATACACTCATGGCGACTGCAGCAAATGCCACACGGAATGAAACACCGTAACGCCAGAAAGATACATTCAACGTATTTCTCCAAGCTGAAATTGCCGAACTGTCTCGTGGCCGCAGCCAGTAGTCAGCTCCAGTGTGCCTATTGGAGAAAGATTGAGAAGGGGAAGAGCGGCGGCTTTGCTTCATCAATATGGGTGAGAGCGGGATACGAATCCCGCCGGGAATACGACGGCGTCTATATCGATCGATCTAGATCGATCCAAAGGCGGGCTGCGGTGGAAGAGGCGTATGGAGGAAAGCAGGCGACTACCGCCGCTTGGAGGCTTACCATGCTACTCCCCTTGTCCATATGGATGAGCGATCATGCGGCCGCATCGCTGGATGCATTGAGCTGCACTGCTCCTCTCTCAGCCGTTTTGGCCCGTCGCAGCCACATGCAGCGTCAGTTACAATCCCTGACCAATGCGTGGAATCCGTTCGATCTGTAGCCTTCGCTGGCGCGGACGAGCTGAGAATGATGGGTATGGATATGATGTTGCTGGATGGGAACGAATATGATGCCGCAGGGGCCAGGAGACGAACCGGAGTACAACGCGTCATCCTGATCCTGGCCAGCAGCGGTAGCATCTCGGCATCCCTCATTGATGCTGTCGGGCGTGAGTTTCCATGGACGCGGGTCGAACAGGTCGAGACGATCGATACGGCCTGTGCCGTCTTTTCCCACCCTGTCGCGCTCATTCTGGTCGATATAGCCTTGTTGAGGAAAGCCGAGGCCGCTTCGGCCAAACTCCAGGGCATGCATCCGCACGCCCTGACTGCCGTCATCGAGCCTTATGACAAGGTGTTGGTTACCTCCTTGAACGACGTCGCCAGATCTCCCCTCATTCGCAGCGTCCTGCCAATGGATCTCCGGCTTGACGTCTGGCTGTCGATCATACGATTGCTGCTGTGCGGTGGGGAGTATTTCCCACCGGGATTGATTCTTCAGGCGAAAGCTCACGATCAAAAACCGGCCTTGCACGCGGGAAATGGCTCCGCACCGGCGCAAGCGGTCAACATGGCGGAGCTGACCACACGGGAATCACAAATTCTGGGAATGGTTTCTCACGGTCTTCAAAACAAGCTGATCGCTGCGGAATGCGGCTTGTCGGAGCACACCGTCAAGATCCACCTGCACCATATCATCCGGAAGCTGGGTGTTCACAACAGGACGGAGGCGGCCGCCCGTTTCCGCGGCCTCTGAAGAACCGTCCGATCCGCAGGTCCGATGCCTCGCTTATTGTTTTCCAAGCAGGGTGCAGATTCCCCATCGAGAGCTAATTCGAAAGATGTATGATGAACGGTTTTGAGTGCCTCTGCTACGCCTTGCTCCCGAATTTTGAAGCGGCGATACACCTGCTAACGTCGATCGCTCAGACAATCCTCCTTTGATGGATGTGGCCTCACAATGACTTCAGTTCGTTCGCTTCTCCGCAAGGCGCACAATTTTGGTGACAAGATGTTGTGGGGCGCAAAAGTAGTTGGCGTGGGCGCGACGACAAGGGGTGCGGTACGGCTGGGATACCTGTATGCACGCCGGCCCAGCAGAAGTGAAGTCCAGTTGAGATCTGGTCAGATCCTTGAGTTCGCATTCCCAAGTCAAGTTCCAACGGCTCTCCTAACGTTTGGAGATTTCATCGATCCTGAGTTTGCGTTTCTCCGCAAAATATACAGTCCGGGTTGGATCGTTGCGGACGTCGGTGCTGCGATTGGGCAGTTTACACTCTTTGCCGCGACATTGCCGTCGGCAAAGGTTCATGCGTTTGAGCCGAGTTCGGCAAACGTGGCGGCGCTGGTGCGCAACATCGACCGAAACGGAGTGCGCGACAATGTCGAAGTACACCGGATCGCTTATTCAAACACTGAATCCGAGGCCTACTTTGAAACGGCACCAAGCACCTGGTTAAGCGGACTCAGTGAAAACGGCACCGAACCCGTGTCTGTTCGCACATTAAGCGGCGACTTTCGGCGCCTGGGGTTAGAGCATGTCTCCATTCTGAAGATCAATGTTGCGGGATTCGAACCGCAGGTAATCGAGGGAGCGGACGCTTTCCTTGCCAAGGGCGGCGCGGATGTGTTGATCATGCTTCTCGGTTTGGGGTCGCTGCAATGGTATGCGAAGTTGGCCACATATGGTTACCGGTTCTTCTATTACCACCCGCTTCAGACCGCGCTGTATGAGGTCACGGCGTTTGATGCGAACTCAGTCCTTGGACACCGCCCCTGGCCCGCCCGCAACATCATCGCCATTCACCAGTCGGCAATGGAATCGTACTGCGAAACGCGGCTATCGATCCGCAAAATTTAAAGGACGATTACCGCGCTAAACATCGCAACAGGCAATGCCTCCAGGCCGTGTGGTCGCGGAATAAGGGAATACGGAAAACAAATCGGCCAAATGTGAGCCCCGCCAGACGAAAGCGCCAGCCCGATGACCTTTGCCGAGCATCTCCAAAAAATAGGCTTCAAAGGACCGGGTTTCGATAGAATTCGGCTGATCGCCGCCCTGATCGTCGTCCTGCATCACTGCAGTTTTTACTCAACGACCCACATTGCCGAGGATTTTCTGAGTGTCGCAAGCGGGGGAGCAATCGACTTCGGCCGTTTTGCCGTCAACATATTCTTTGTCACGAGCGGTGTGCTGGTCACTCCGGGACTGCTGCGAAGCGATGACCTGGTGTCCTTTACGGTCAATCGTTCACTGCGGATCATGCCTGCCTTGATCGTGGTGGTAACGGCCACGGTCTTTCTCGTGGGGCCTATCATCACGACATTGCCGGCAGCGCAATACTTCTCCGACATGGAGACTTATCTCTACCTTAAGAACATAACCTTCAGGGCCGTGCGATATCTGCCGGGCGTTGAAAGCGCGGACGGCACCGCCATTATCGTCAACGGAGCGCTCTGGACGATTTACTTCGAGGTTCTGTCGTATGGCGCCTTGGCCCTCTTGTTCCTCTCCGGAGCAATCCGGCGACCGAAAGTATTGCTGTTTGTTTTTGCCGCAACCTATGCCCTCTATGTCTACTCATACGTGATGGTGTCAAACCCGCTCGGAGTGCCGGACACGCTGCTGATTTTCAGTCAGTTATTTGTCTATTTTCTCGCGGGCGTGATCCTCTCCACCTTTTCTCCGCTCATCCCCTATAGTGGCAGGATCGCAGCGTTGTTGGTTTTGATTTCCTACATCTCCTTTCCGCTGGGAATCGTCACCTTCACGTTTCCCATATCCATCAGTTACATCGTCGCCTATGCCGGGTATTCAAACCTTCTCGGCAGCAGGAACCTCAAAATCGACCTTTCCTACGGCGTCTACCTGATACATTCGGTTGTTCTAACCGTCCTGAGTGTCACGGTTCCGCAGATCGACGGCTTCGTCTCTGCAGCCATAGCGGTGATCCCGATCACCGCCTTCCTTTCATTTCTCTCATGGGTCTGCATCGAGGAACCATGTCTGCGGCGCCGGAAACTTGCAGGGGATATGGTTCAACGCGTCTTGCAGGTATTCCGCACCAAGCGTGCAAGCCCGACGAAACCGCGGGCCGAACTGTGACCGCTGCGACTTCACCTGGGTGGCTTCGGGTGATCGAGCAAATGATCGGGCGGCGGCCGAATGGCCGTCTGCTCCTTTACGCGAGATTGTGAACGTTTAGGCAAAGGTGACGGGAGTTTTGACGAAATGCCATCTTATCGGCGTGCCGCATCCCAGTTTGGAAACTCAACCTGTCGGGTAGATGCTTTGCGGGGAGCCAAAAGCGCACGGGCCGCAGCGCCCAGCGGGCGTCATCCGCCCGCCAGGTTTGAAGATGCCGGCCCCGCCGCGGCCGGTGCACCGGCGGTCAAACTTCCATGGCCCGTTGTCGTGTTCATAATCGCCCTAGTCATACCCTGGGCCATTTATATCGGCTCGCTGCGGCTTTCGCCCTATCGCATTGTGCTGATCGTCATGATCGTGCCTTGCATCAAGCGGCTGATCGGTGGCCAGGCAGGCCCCCTCAGACTCCCGGACATCGCCATCCTTCTCTATTGCCTCTGGGCGGCTGTCTGTCTCGCTGTCGTTCACGGCCTGAGTACCGCGATACAAAGCGGTGGCATTCTCTTCGTGGAGACAGTCGGCGGCTATCTGCTTGCACGCGTCTATATCCGGACGGCGGAAGATTTCTACAACCTGGTTTCCTTGCTTTTCAAGGTAGTTATCTTCTTGCTGCCGTTTGGCCTCATCGAGATGGTGTCAGGACAAAAACCGTTACTGCAACTGTTTGGTATGATCCTGCCGACCATCGACGTTGCGCAGGGCGAGCCCCGTTGGGGATTGGCGCGTGTGCAGGGACCGTTTGAGCACCCGATCCTCTTCGGGGTGTGCTGCGGCAGCGTACTTGCGCTGACGTACATGGTGCTTGGACATGGACAGTCCTTCGCGCGGAAGTGCTTCAAGACAGCAATTGTCGCCGGAACCGCCTTTCTTGCACTGTCGTCCGGCCCCCTGACGGCCCTTATGGCGCAGATTCTACTGTTGGTCTGGAACGGCGCGCTCTCCGGCATGAAAGCCCGCTGGAAACTGCTATGGTTGATGATTGTCGGCGTTCAGCTCGCCGTATATCTGTATTCAGGCGAATCCGTTGCACGCTTTTACATAAGTCATGCGCCGTTATTCGACTCCTGGTCCGCATACTACAGATTGCTGATCTGGGAGTATGGGTCCGCAACTGTGATGAACCACCCGCTGTTCGGCATCGGTTACAATGAATATGAGCGGCCGTCGTGGATGGTGCCCAGCGTTGACATGTTCTGGCTTACGCACGGCATCATGTTTGGGTTGCCTGGCGCCTTGTTTATGGTGCTAACCTTCATTTCGACGACCGTACTCGTTGGAAAGCAGACACTTCTCGATCCGAAACTCAACGATTTCAAAACCGGGTATCTGATCGCGATGGCAGGTTTCTTCATTGTGGGCTGGACCGTCCATTTCTGGAACGGGACGTACTCGCTCTTCCTCTTCCTGTTGGCGAGCGGAATTTGGCTTGCGGATGATGTCAATTCGGCAGCCGGCGGCATAGATGGACACCACCGGAGACCCATGCCTGGGGCGCGAGGAAGGGAAACGACTGTGCCCGTGGTTCGCCCGGAAAACCCAAGACGGCGCGGTTACGCCAAATAGGAGAGAAATCGAGGTGCGATCGGACGCCCTGCCTGAACATTCAAGTCCGATCTATCGTGCGCCATGCTTGGCGGCCGGTGTGAACGACGACCGCGACCGGATTAAGGATTGCTGCCGTTTTTGATGCCGCCCTCCGGCTCTTTGAGAGAAGTATTGCCGTAAAGGACCGGTTGGTGTTCGAAGAACGCATAGTCGCCATAGAAACCACCTCCGATCTGATTGTTGATGATCCTGATTGACGCATCGTTGACGGTTCCTCCGTTGAATCTGCCGTCGATGTAGATCGTATAGCCACCGCCGATTAGCCTATTGCCTTCGACCGTTATGCTCGACAGTCCGCCAGCATAGTTGTCGAGCATGACGGCCGAGGTCTGCGTGTTCTCGTTAATGATAGTATTTGCGACGATCTGGATGTCGTGCCCGCCGTCCACCTGAACCCCGTCATAATGGGGAGAGCCGTTCTTGTTCCTGAGCCCGTGGATGTAGTTTCCTTTTATGAGCGATGGGCCGGTAACGTTGATGCCGTTCTCGGCGCCGTGGATATTGTTGCGCAGGAACTTTCCATAGCCATCGATCGCGGTCGCGGTTGCGCCAGCACCGTCGATCTCACTGTCCTGCAACGTGAAACCGTCCGCTCCATCCTTAACTCGAAGCGCTGCGTCCTCCGTCGTGGAAATAACCCGTATATTGCTCATCGAAACGTTGTCGGCATCAATGATGACGTTGCCGCTGATCTCCATGTCATGGATGAATGTGTTGTCCAGCGTTACATGAAGCGTGCCGCGATGCGAGGTCATGCCAGCTCCCGCCGAAACGCCCGCCGTTTCCGGGATATGAATTTGAGAAACAAGCGTCAATGATGCGATCGCCAGCAGCATGTATCGCATGGACAAGGGCATCTTCGCGCCTCCGTAACACGCGCAGCGGCGACCGCGACGGCAGTCATTGCATTCGGAAATATCGTCTCTCCCATTATGCAGATGGACCTCTTCGCCGTAAGTCATCCCAAAGGCGTTTGGGACCATCCCTTCGAAGGCGTTCCAGTCCGGATGCGCGCAGTTGAGCAATCAAAAATAAACATGACAATAAAAGACAAGTTTATTTCGCCATGCTATAGGCACCGGTACATATGATTTAAACTTGGCTCAGATGAACGGGACGATGCGCATTGAAGGCCGCGATGAGAACCGATGGAGTGCGGGCAAGGCATGCCCGGAAGGTGTATTCGGGCCGAGCTGATGATTGACGTAAGAACACGCCAAGAGGTTTACATCGCCAACCGGACGGCGTTGATTGCCTATGCCACGCGCATCCTGGGATCCCGGGAGGTCGCTGAAGATATCGTGCAGGATGCCTTCCTGCGGTTTGCACCCGCCAACCGGAATACCGGCACATCGGCGCAGACGCTTGCTTACCTCTACAAGATCGTTCGCAATCTTTCCTTCGATTTTCTGAAGCGCCAGAAGGTCGAGATGCGGGAGAAGCAGAACGAGCCACCATTCTGGTCGATACCGAACGAGCTGCCAACGCCGGAAGACTTCGTTGTCGTGACGGACGAGGTAAGACAGATATCCCGCGTATTGAATGATCTACCGGCCGATGTCCGCATCGCGCTCGAGATGCATCGGTTCGGGGGATATAATCTGGAGGAGATTGCGGCCCATCTGGGGATTTCGGTTGCAACCGCCCATCGTCATGTACGCACGGCGATGGTGCGGGTAGCGACCATGCTCACCGCCAACGCATCCTGAAAACCCGCAATGCATATGAAAAAAAATCGGCCGCAGTTCGTCTTTGTAAGAGACGGCATGCTTCGGATAGAAATGTCCCAAGAGACGTAAGCCCAGCACTGCAGGTAAAATTTTGACAGAGGACAAGACAATCCCCCCCGCATTATTGGAAGAAGCCATGGATTGGTTTCTCGGTCTGAAGGCACGCCCCGACTGTCGGCAGACCGGACAGGGGTTTGAGATTTGGCTCTCCAGATCACCCATGCATAAACGTGCCTGGGAGCAGGCGTTAAAAACATGGGCGCTGCTGGGCGACGTGCCGCCCGTCTATGAGCATATTTGGAAGGCGGATTCTTTCGCTTCTGTCGTCGCTTTGCGCTCGCGCCGCCGCTGGAAACCATGGGCTGCGGGTGCTGCTTTGGCGCTTGCCGCCAGTGTCCTCGTTCTTCTTGCGGGGCCGTCACTTCTGATCCGATGGCAGGCGGATCATGTCACGCGGACAGCCGAAAGCCGTATCCTCAAGCTGGAGGACGGAACCGTCATAGAGATGGGTGGAGACAGTGCGATTGCCACCGAGATTACGGCGTCGGTACGCCGGGTCACGCTTCTGTCCGGCGAGGCATTTTTCGACGTCGCCCACGATGCAGCACGCCCCTTCACGGTAAACGCCGGCGGAGTTGAGGTCGCCGTCCTCGGGACGGCCTTCGATGTGCAGCTCGCAGATGACACAACGACGGTGGAGCTTGCCCGTGGGACTGTCGCCATCTCCTACTCCGGACCAGATCACAAGGAGGATTTCGAACTGTCGCCAGGGCAAATGGCTGCAGTCGACCATCGTACGGGGGCCGTGATGCGCAATGCGATTGCGCTGGAAGACATCGCGGCCTGGAGAACCGGGCGGATGTTCGTTGATGACGTCACCGTTGCCGCGGCAACCGAACGCCTGCAACGCTACCATGCCGCCTGGATCAGCATACCGGACCCAGCCCTTGCGTCCCACAGGGTGACGGGTCTCTATGATCTCACAAACCCGGATAGCGCCCTTGAGGCGATGGTCAAACCCTTTGGAGGCAAGGTCCGCCACGTGACGGCTTACGGGCGAATACTCAGCCGATTTTAAGCTGACAAAAAATATCAAGAAAAATTCGGATTTGATGAAAAAAAATCCGAAGCCGGTCGTCTTTGGTTGGAAGCGCATGCTGGGGCACTGCGCGGGAAAACCGAGACGGGGGTACAATGAGTTCGCCGAAATGCCGCAATGAGAATACAGCGCCAAGAGCAGATCGTAGCAGTAGGATCGGATTGCGCTTGCTTGCCACAACGGCGGTCGTCGGACTTTCGTCCCTTGCCCTGGGGTCTCTACAGCCTGCCTTTGCACAGGAAAAGACATCGCGCACCGGCAACAGCCGGACGTTCAACATTCCCGCCCAGCCGCTCGCCAGCGCCCTCAACGCTTTCGGCAGGCAGTCCGGGCTGCAAGTAACGCTCGCTGCCGACACATCGCGCGGCGTCCGTTCGAATGCCGTCAATGGCACGCTTGATCCGCAGCAGGCACTTGCGCAGCTGCTGTCCGGCACGGGCATCTCCTATCAGATTTCCGGCGGCACGGCCGTGATAGGCCAGGCCGCTTCGGCAAGCGGCGATACCGGAACAGTTGCCGTTGCCGGGGCGACCGCGCTTGATCCGATCTCTGTCTTCGGCGGCAGTGGTACCCTTGGGGCTGGCGAGATCCAGATTTCCGCCGAGGAGCTTGAGCAGAAGAACCCGGCCAGTATTGCCGACGTGTTTTCGGGTGAACCGGGCATCTCGGTCGGCAGTTCACTACCGATGTCGCAGAAGGTTTATGTTCACGGCATCGAGGAAACCAACCTGGCCGTGACCATCGACGGCAGCCGCCAGAACAACAAGGTTTTTCATCACAGCGGCACCAACCTGATCGACCCGGGTCTTTTGAAGGCTGTCGGCGTGGACGCAGGCGTCGCACCAGCCGACGCAGGCCCTGGCGCACTGGGCGGTGCCATTGCCTACGAAACCAAGGACGCGCGCGACCTGATCGATGGTGATGGTTTCGGCGGTTTCGTCACGTCGAGCTATAATTTCAACAGCGATACCGTCACGACGGGATTGTCAGCCTATGGCGTCCACGAGGGACTGGATTTCCTCGGTTATTTCAATTTCGGAAATGGCAATGACTTCAAGGCCGGTAATGGTGACAGCGTTGAAGGGACAAGCACGGATATCCTGAGCGGAATTGGAAAGGTCGGCTTCGAAGCCGACAGCGGCGATCGGATCGAGATCAGCCATGAGCGTGTTCGCGACGATGCGCCACGGCCCTATCGCGCCAACACGGGTTTCATCGACGGCCGTCCGCCGTGGGAACCACGGGTTCGCGACTATGCCCTGGACCGGCAGAACACGGTCTTCACCTACACCGACAGTACGCCTGAGGGGTGGTGGGATCCGAAAGTGGTTCTGGCGTACAGCAAGACGGAACTGGAAGTACCGGTCTTCCTGGCGCCGCGGCTCAACATTCCGCCCTATAACGGCATCGGCACGACGGAAAGTTTTAACGGCAAGTTCGAAAACAAATTTTCCTTCGACATCGGCAATGTCGTTGCCGGCGTCGATTTCTATAATGACAAGGCGGAACTGGAAGATCTGTTCGATCCCGGCACCGAAAAATCACGTAACATTGGTGTCTATGCACAGGCACGGCTGGAGCCCTGGGAGCGGACGCGCCTGTCCTTCGGCGGGCGTGGCGATAACCAGCATTTTACCGGAACAACCGGCGAAAAATGGACGAATTCCGGCTTCAGCGGCAATGTCTCGGGTGAATATGATCTGATCGAGGATTTTCTGGTCGCCAAGGCTGGGTATTCGCATGTCTGGGGTGGCATCCCGCTTGCTGAAAACTTCATCATGAATCCCAATTGGGATTACGGCAGCGGCCCGAAACCGGTGACGGCAGACAACTACAATGTTGGCCTTGAGGCGAACTACAACGACTTCACGATCGAGGGCAGCGTCTTCCAGACAAAGCTCGATGACGCCCGGTCGCCGCGATACGCGATCGCCCGCGGTATCGAAGCACACGACGTCCGCTCGCGCGGATTTGAGATCGGTGGCGGGTATAATTGGGGTGATGGCTACTTCAAGGTGAAATACGCCAATATCGACGTTGAAATCGACGGCCAGCCGGCCGATTCCGACCTCGGGACCTATCTGGCAGCCCCGGCCGGCGAGATCATCACCCTGCAGGCCGTCCATACATTTGCGGATTGGGGCGTCACCGTCGGTGCCGATGCGGAAATCGCGCTCGACTACGATGACGTTGCCGTCGGCAGCAAGCCTTACGAAGGCTATCAGGTCTTCAACGCTTTCGTCGAATACAAGCCACCGACCCGGCCAAACCTGACGTTCCGGGCCGATTTGAAGAACCTCTTCGACGAGACCTATTCGGATCGCGCTACCTACGGCCAGGAATTCGGCACCGTGACCCCGCTTTACGAGCAGGGCCGGGCCTTCATTCTGACCGCGAAGGCGACATTCTGATCGGTTGATACCGGAAGCGTTCAAGCGCCGGTAGGACGGCGCGATGAAAATTGAGAGTGGGGTGCCTGCGGAAAACCCGCTGCAAACGTCACCCCACCCTCCTTGCCCCAAGGTCGATAGAAAGGAGTTCCAGATGCGAGAAGCGAAAACCCGTTTTGCAACGGAAAACGGCCAGAAATATCTGGTCCAGCTCTGCAAGCATTTCGCCCACAAGATCGATGTCGTCCAGGCGGACGATCGTGGCGAACTCAAATTTTCGTGCGGGACCGGATATCTGCAAGCCCAGGCGGACGGACTGCATATCCGGGTACGATCTCCGGATGATGCCAATCTGGCCGACACCAAATCGGTCGTCGAGGACCATCTTTTGCGGTTCGCGTTCCGTGAAAATACTGGTCCGCTCGATTGGCAACCCACCGGCTGAAATCCGCCTGAAATCCGCCCCTGGGCATCGCCCGTTCGACAAGAAAATTCAATGCGTTGCACGGCATGCAAAACCATTGCGCGGCATTGCGTGCCGCGTGCCAAGGATCGACAGAATGCAATCGTCTAGGCAAATCGCGGAAATGGCGACCTTCCAGAGTTTCGCAAACTGCTACCTGCGCGAGGTGGATTGCGGGGTTCCAGTCTTGCACAGGATACCACTCGGCTCCGCAGACTGCATCGAATGGTCGTTGCCGGGACAGGAGATCGTCCTGCGCGCGGAAGTCACCTCTTCCTCCCTGTGCGGACCGCACCATTTTGGCCGCGTCTGGTCCAGGGGCACGTCCGATACGACCTGGCGGATGCTCGAACTGATGTCTGCACTCCACAGCCTCGTACGCGAATCCTATCGTCAGACGGACGAAGGCCACGCCGATGCGTTGCGCGGCTTCGAACTGGAACTGCTGATGCGGGTGCTGGAAAGCTACCAGCAAACCGCCCTGTTCATCGAGAAAGCGCTGCCCGCCCCTGCTCTCGGAGATCATTTCATCGAGGCTGAGCAGTCACTGGTGTTCGGCCACTGGCTGCACCCGACGCCAAAGAGCCGGCAGGGCATGACCTTCTGGCAGCAGGAAAGTTATGCGCCGGAACTGCGCGGCCAGTTCAAGCTGCACTATTTTGCAGCAAAGAGGGATCATGTCCGGCATGCCTCGGCCCGGCCGGTTGCAGCTCCCGACATCGTCCGTTTGCTGGCCGCAGAGCCGGGCGAACGCCTTGCGGTGGGAGCGGACGAATATCTGCTGCCGATGCATCCGCTCCAGGCCGAAGCGCTGCTGATGGATCCGGACGTCCGGGCGATGCAGCGGGATGGCGTCTTGCGCCATCTCGGACCTGCCGGTCCCCTCTACACGGCAACCTCGTCCGTGCGCACAGTGTATTACGGCGGCGAGGACTGGATGTTGAAGTTCTCTCTGCCGGTGCGCATCACCAATTCCATCCGCCTCAACCGGCGCCACGAGCTGGAAGCCGGCGTTGCTATGGCCAAGCTGATTGACCGGATCGGCTTTGCCCGGCGGTCGAAAAACTTCCGGATCATCCAGGATCCGGCCTACATCACGCTGGATATGCCAGGCCGAAGCGAAAGTGGCTTTGAAGTAATCTTGCGCGAGAACCCGTTTGTCGGCGACAGGGGGCAAGGCGTCATCACTGTTGCCGCCCTGACGGCCGATCCCGTTCCGGGCGAGCCTTCGCGGCTTGAGCGCCTCGTTCGCAATATTGCCGTCCGTGACCGGCAGCCGGTTTCCGATGCCGCCCTCACCTGGTTCCAGCATTACCTCAGTTGCGCCGTCGAGCCGTTGATCCGGCTCTACGACGATTACGGGATAGCTTTGGAGGCCCATCAGCAGAACAGCCTGCTCGATATCGCCAGTGGCTACCCGACGATCGGCTACTATCGCGACAATCAGGGCTTCTACCTCTCCGAACGTTACCGCAGCCTGCTTTGTGGCCATGTTCCCGAGACTGAGACGATTGCCTCGCTCTATTTCCCGGAAGCCGAGATCCGTGACAGGTTCGCCTATTACCTGATCGTCAACCAGGTCTTTTCGATTATCAGCCGTATGGGACATGACGGACTGTGCGACGAAGGTCAGCTGTTGCGGATGATGCGTGCACATTTCGAACGTTGCGCGGTCTCCATGAGCGGTGCCGGCCGTGACTTCGCACGGCACGTCCTCGACTTGCCGACCATCGCCTCGAAAGCCAACCTGACGACACGCCTGTTCGATGTCGATGAACTGCAATCCGGCAATGCTCCGGCGCTGTACCGTCCTGTGCCAAATCCTTTGAGAGCGCCGGCAGCGCTGACCGTTGCAAGGACAAGCCATGCCATTGCCTCTTGATCTTAAAGGGCAACCCGGCGAGCGGGTGTTGCGCCAGCTTGTCGCGGCCCTTCTATACGAAGGCGTCATCGATACGCATCAAAACGTCCGGGACGGACGGACGCATTTTCATTGGACACTTGGTGGCCGCTCATACCGTTGCACTGGAACGGTGGGGCCTTTCGGCCGCGTCCGTCCGGCGGCGGGTTCGATTGAGGCTCAGGGCGATGATGGAGTTTGGGGCGAAGCGTCCATGGCGCAATTTGTCTCTGCCCTGCCCGGCACGGGAATCTCCCGGGGCAAGCTTCTCGGCGAACTGAAGCAGACGATTGCCTTTTCGGAATGGAACGAGCGCAACATCCCGCCCCGGTCTCGCCGCCTCATGTCTTTTGCGGCCCTTGAGGGAGCCCTGGATGAGGGGCACCCCTATCATCCCTGCTACAAGGCAAGGACAGGATTTTCAGACGCCGATCACGCAGCCTATGGCCCGGAAACCGGCAAGGCCTTTCAACTGGTCTGGCTGCTGGTCGCCCACAAGCATCTTCGCCACGCGCTACCGGTCGAAGAGGCGGCTTTCTGGCAGAGCGAACTTGGCCCGGAAACCTGGTCGCAGTTGACGGCAATGCAGGCGCAACTTGACCTGCCGGCAGACGCGTTCGGACTTGTGCCGCTGCATCCCTGGCAATGGCGCAATCTCGCAGAAAACCTGTTTGCAAGCTGGATCTCTGCCGGTGAAGCCTATTGCCTCGGCCCGTTGGGGGACCGTTATAAGGCGACCCAATCGGTACGCTCGCTTTTGAACATGGACCGTCCGCTCGCCGCCAGCATCAAGCTGCCGCTGAACATGATCAACACGTCGTCGCTGCGCACGCTGGAGCCGCATTCGGTCTGCACGGCGCCGGTACTCTCGCGCTGGATCGGCGGCATCGTTGCCGGCGATGTGCTCTTCCATGAGCGCTATCCGCTGACGATCCTGCAGGAATATGCCGGAATCATCGCCGATGCCGAGGGACCGCTTGCCGGCCAGGTTGGTGCGATCTGGCGCGAGAACGCTGAGGCCACGCTATTGCCGGGCGAAGCAATCATTCCCTTCAATGCCCTGATGATGGTGGAGACGGATGGGAAGCCATTTGCCGACGACTGGATCGGCCGTTTCGGCCTGATGCCGTGGATCAACAGGCTGCTCGAAATCTCTGTCCTGCCCGTCTGGCATCTGCTCATCCATCATGGCATCGCGGTGGAAGCGCATGGGCAGAATATGCTGCTCGTTCACTGTGACGGCTGGCCGGTTCGGCTGATACTGCGTGATTTTCACGACAGCATGGAATTCTGCCCCGCTTATCTGCGCGAGCCGCAGAACGCTCCGGATTTTCTGTCTCTGAATCCGCTCTACGGCCAGGCGGAGCCGGATCAGTATTACTGGACCGACAATCTGGATTCGTTGCGCGAACTGGTGATGGACACGCTGTTCGTCTACAATCTGGCCGAGATTTCTCATCTGCTCGATCATTGCTACGGGCTGCCGGAAACCCGGGTCTGGCAGCGGGTCGAAAGCCTGCTTGTGACCTATGCGCAAGAGCACGACGCCGCCGAGCGGCAGGCGTTACTTGGCTGCGACCAGCCGCATATTCTCACTGAATCCCTGATGACGCGGAAGCTGCTCGCGCTGAAGCCTGAGTACCACCACACGGTACCCAACGCCTTGGCCTCGAACCAGCTGCAACGAAGGAGAAAGCCATGATCCGGATCGACGACAGGCTTTACGACCACGCCTATTTCGAACAAGCCGCGGCCCGCCTTGCAGAACAGGTGGGGCTTTCGACCCGCGACGGTGGCCGGTACGCGGTCTGCTTTACTGAGACCATCGATTGGCTGACGCTGTTTTTCGCCATTCGCAGGGCCGGCGCGAGCGTGTTGCCGATCCATCCCGGCACACCCTATCCCGCTGCCCGCAAGCTCGCGATTGGTGCCGGGTGCGACCGGCTGTTCTACAACAGTCTGGCGGCGGAAGTGCTTGAAGCTCCAGCGATCGGCTCGCCGAAAGGCCAATTGCTGCAGATGAGTTCCGGTACTACCGGCGCGCCCAAATGTGTGGCGCGGAGTTGGGACGAGATCGACGCGGAGGTCGAAAGCTACGTGCGGACATTCCGCGAGCCAGAGAACATGACCCCAGTCGTCGCCTGCCCAACGACCCATTCGTACGGACTGATCTGCGGTATCCTCGTGGCGTTGAAGCGCGGCCAGACGCCGGTGATCGTCAATACCGCGAACCCGAAATACCTGCTGAAAGTGTTGCGCGACATCGAGCGCCCACTGCTTTATTCGTCCCCGGCGATCCTGCACACTTTGGCTCGCCTGCTGCCGGACGGCGAGCAGATCCATGCGACCATGACGTCGGGAACACTATTGCCGGACGCCTGGTTCTCGCTGATCCGTGCCCGAAGCCTGCACATGTTCCAGCAATATGGCTGCTCTGAATCCGGTTGCATCGCCATCAACCCGAACGTCGCCGCGACGGGGGACATGGGCTTTGTCTTGCCGCATCTGCGCGCCGTGACGGGAACGAGCCCAGATAACGCCGGCGAGATCGCGGTGAAGACTGCAGAGGGCCTCACCATCCATACAAGCGACCTCGGCTATATCAGGGACGATGGCATGCTGGTCTTTATCTCCCGCATGGACGACATGATCAATGTCTCCGGTCTCAACGTCTATCCCAAGGATGTTGAAGACGCGGTCATGGCCATGCCGGCCGTCACGGATGCTGTTGCCTTCCGCAAGGGCGACCGGTTTGCCGGTGAGCGCGTGGCGCTCTTGTTCAGCGCATCGGAAACGGTCGCGCCACAGTCCGTGCGCGAGTGGTGCACCGGCAATCTCGCCAGCCATCAATTGCCGATGGAAATCCTGCAGATCGACGCGATCCCGCGTCAGGCCAACGGCAAGATCAGCCGCCGTGACGTCGCGGCGCGCCATGCCGCGGGCGAATTTACCGTGCAGATCTCCGGAGTAGCATCATGACGCAGAGTGAAATCCTTACCGCAATTCATACGGTTTTGAGCGAGCAGATGATGCATCCGCATCTGGATGGCTTTGACCTTCAGGCCCGCCTCAACGAGGACCTCTATCTCGATTCCGTGCTGATCCTGCAGATTTTCCTCAATCTGGAGCTGGAGTATGGCTTGTCCGTTCCGGAAGAGGCCATCGCCAAACAGGACATCGAGATCGTCGCCGATCTGGTCGCACTTTATGAACCAAAGGATATCGCAATCGCCGTGCCGGCGTTCGCGCTCACCGGCGGAACTGCAGACGAAGGCGTGCACGGAGAGGCCTATTACGATATCAAGGTTCATTGCTTCGTCAGTTGCGTCTGCGACGGCCTGAAGCGCCGGGGTCTCGACCACAGGCCATTCTACTTCGGCGTCTGGGACGCGAAATTCGCCGTTGGTGATCGTTTCGAGCTTCTCTACCACGCGCCGGAGATCAGCCAGGAGTTCCTGCGCGCATGGTTCGAGCGGCTTTATGGCGTCACGGTCAGCGACTGGTACGACGCTGAAAAGACCAAGATCGAAAACCTTGCCACGCTGCTCGACCTCGTCGAGAACCGCAGCGAGACCGGGTCCGTCATGGTCATGCTGGACATGTTCCACCTGCCGGAGCGCGAGAACAAGTTCAATCAGAACCCCTTCCCGCATTATCTGATGTTGCAGAAAACAAGCGAGCCGCAAACCTGGTTCGTTCACGATCCCGATTATCGCTGGGAAGGCGAAATCGCGCGGGACAAGGTCATTCACGCCATCATGCAGCCCACCGTGGGCGGCGGTTACGTCTTCGATACGGCAGGGGCGAAAACACCGGAACCGGAAGATCTGCAAGCCTTCTTCGAAGCCTGCTTTATCGGCGACACGAATCCGCTCGTTGATGCCGTTCGCACGATCGTTAAGGCACATCTGGATGGAACCGGCGGCGTAGTGCTTTCAGAGCTGACAGCGGCTGTGCGCGAACTGCCCGTGATCACCATTCGCAAATATGCTTACGAGCATGGTTTCGCCTTCTTCTGGCGGGCATTGAAACTGCCGGCGGCAGAATTTGAATCCTGGTGCGAGGAGATCGAAGCACTGCTTCAATCGCTGAAAACGCTGCACTACGCCTGTATGAAGCTGTCCCAAACCGGCGACCGCGCGCTTGCGGTCCCCGTCTTCGAACGGCTCGACGAAGCCGATCGGCTGGAGACGAAACTGAAAGCCAGGCTGGCCGAGGCCTTCGACGTCTGGTGCGCACAAAACGTTCCGGCGCGCGTTGAAGTCCGCCTGTTGAAGAGGGCTGTACGATGAGAGTATCGCTCTGCACCATAACCTTCCGTCACCATCTGATCTCGCTGGGCGAGATTGCCGCATGGGCACAGACCAACGATTTCCAGGGCATCGAACTCTGGGGCGCGCATGCACGCAATCTGGCGCCACAGCCGGATCGCAACGCGGAGTGGCTGGATCACTATGGCCTATCAGTACCAATGATCAGCGACTATCTGCCGATCGACGCCGATCCGGAAACGCTGCGCCGCAAGACCGTTGATCTATGCCGGCTGGCGCGCCGCTGGCGGGCAACAAAAATCCGGACATTTGCGGGAAATCGCGGCAGCCTTGCTACCCCGGCAGAGGACCGGCGAATGATTATCGAGCGCCTGCGCGATATCTGCGCGATCACGGCCAGCTATGGCATTCATCTGCTGGTCGAAACTCATCCACAGACATTGGCGGATACCGCCGCCTCGACCATGCGGCTCATCGGCGAGGTCGACCATCCCTTCTTCGCTATCAACTTCGATACGCTGCACATCTGGGAGGGCGGTGACGATCCGGTCAGTGCGCACCGCGAGATGAAGCCCTTTATCCGTCACTATCATCTGAAGAACATTCTCGACCGGTCCGACCTTTCAATCTTCGAGCCGGCCAATGTCTATGCCGCCGCCGGCCGCCGCGACGGCATGACGCCGTTGTTCGAAGGCGCGGTCGATTACGTCAGCTTTCTCTCCGAGGTGTCCAGCGATCCCCAGATTGAGGCGTCGCTGGAATGGTTCGGCAATGATTGCCTCGACATCCTGCGCCGCGACCGGCGGCAGGTCCGGCAGGTAATCGAGGGGCGTGAACCGGCCCGGCGCACAGTGAATTTTTAGGAAAACGATAATGCTGAAAGCGAAAACCGTATCAATCGCCGCAATTCTGACGCTGGCCCACTTGTGTGCAGCCCATGCTGCCGACATCGACACTGCAAAGGGACCGGTGACGATCGATGCGGCACCTGCCAAAATCGCGGTGTTCGACATCGCCGCCATCGATACGCTGGCCAGTCTCGGTGTCAAGATCGACGGCCTTCCGTCCAATCTCTACTTGCCGGAGCTGGCGCGCCTGAAGGACGGCTCCGCCGTCGTCGGCGATATTTTCGAGCCGAACCTTGAGGCTTTGAGCGAATTGCAACCCGATCTCATCATTGTTGGTGGCCGCTCTTCAACACGGGTCGAAGCGGCGTCGCAGGTAGCACCGACGATCGACATGACCATGGATGGCGACGACCTTCTCTTGCAGGCCAAAACGCGGCTGGCGGCCTATGGCGCGCTATTCGGTAAAAAGGCGGAAGCCGAGGCTCAAACAAAGGCGCTCGACGCTGTCGTCGATAAAGCCCGCGCTGCCGTGTCCGGCAAGGGCAAGGCGCTGATCATCATGACCAATGGGCCGAAGGTTACGGCCTATGGCCCCGGCTCGCGGTTTGGATGGGTTCATTCGGCGCTCGATTTGCCGCCCGCCGTGCCGGATGTCGAGACCGCCACACATGGCGAGGCTATCTCGTTCGAATTCATCGCCAATGCTAACCCTGACTGGCTGCTCGTACTTGATCGGGCCGCTGCGATCGGCGCGGATGACCAGAACGCCAAGGCAACGTTGGACAACGAGCTGGTCGCAAGCACGACCGCCTGGAAAAAGGGTCAGGTTCTCTACCTGCCCGCCGGAGATTTCTACATTGCAGCCGGCGGCGTTCAAGCGATGAGCCGGGTGTTTACGGCCATCACCAAGGCATATGCCGGGTTGAAATGACTGACATTCGTACTTCAGGGAGATGGATGGTGAAGCTGGCCGCCTGCGCGGCCTTTGTCATGCTTGTGATCCTCAGCATTTTCATCGGCGCCGGGGAGTTTTCGCCGTGGCAGGCCATCCACGATCCGGCAGCTCTGCAACTCTTTTTCGCCAGCCGCCTGCCCAGGACAATCGCCGCGGCCCTGACCGGCGCTGCTCTGTCGATCGCCGGCCTCATCATGCAGGCGTTGGTGCGCAACCGGTTCGTCGAACCGTCGACGGCCGGTACGGCGCAAAGCGCTGCGCTTGGCATTCTGATCATGACCCTTGTCTTCCCCGCCGCTTCCTTGGCAATGAAAACGCTGTTTGCAAGCATCCTGGCTCTGCTGGGCACCTCGATCTTCATGATGACTGCGCATCGTCTGCCTCCGGCCCAGCCCTACCTGGTCCCGCTGTTCGGTCTCGTTTATGGCGGCGTCATCGGTGCGGTTGTAACCTTCATCGGCTGGCAGACGGAATTGCTGCAGTTTATCGACATCTGGACCAACGGCGAGTTTTCCGGTGTCGTTCGCGGACGCTACGAACTTCTCTGGGGCACCGCCCTGATGGCCGCCATTGCCTGGTGGATCGCAGACAGGTTAACCGTGCTTTCCCTTGGCCGTGATGTCAGTATCGGCCTCGGTCTCAGCTACCAGCGTACACTTCAACTTGGTCTCGTCATTGTCTCCGTCATTTCAGCGCTGACGGTGGTGATCGTCGGCATCATTCCCTTTGTCGGCCTCGTGGTTCCCAATCTCGTCTCTCGCATGCTGGGTGACAATCTGCGGGGAACGATCCCCTGGGTTGGCTTGAGCGGCGCGACCCTGGTTCTCGGATGCGATGTGCTCGGGCGGCTGCTGCGTTACCCCTACGAAATCCCGGTCGCAACGGTGATGGGTGTCGTCGGCGCCATCCTGTTTCTGCGCCTGATGTTCACGCGGGCCACACATGCCTGACCGTCGCTTGATCATCCTTGCTGCGATTGCCCTTGCTGCGGTCATCGCTTTCATGACGGTCGACCTGCGGGGCAATGTCGCTTTCGTGCTGCACCTGCGCGGCCTCAAGCTTCTTGCCTTGCTTCAGGTCGCTGTAGCCATCGCGATGTCGACCGTCCTCTTCCAGACGGTGACGGCAAATCGCATCCTGACGCCATCGATCATGGGGCTCGATGCGCTTTACCTGTTTGGCCAGACGGCGCTTGTTTTCACACTCGGTAGCCTCGGTTATGCGAGCCTCGACGGTGGTTTGAAATTCGCTGCGGAGGTGCTGTTGATGATCGCACTCGCCATGGGATTGCTCTGGCCGCTGCTGCGGACACGGATGGACATGAACCTGATGCTGCTCATGGGCGTGACGCTGGGGCTTCTGTTTCGCAGTCTCTCGGCACTTCTCTCGCGATTGCTCGATCCAAATGCTTTCTCCGTCGTCCAGATGGCAAGTTTTGCCAACTTCAACACCCTGCGCGCCGATCTTACGATCCTCGGCACGATCGCGACGCTCGGTGCGGCCCTGCTCTGTTGGCGCGCACGCCACACGCTCGATATTGTCGGGCTGGGACGTGAAACGGCGATTGGGCTCGGCATCCATTGGACAAGGACCGCCACCGGGATGCTACTGCTCGTCGCCATTCTCGTGGCTGTCTCGACTGCCCTGGTCGGACCGGTCGCCTTCTTCGGGCTGCTGGTGGCGGCGCTTGCGGAGCGGCTGATGCAGACGCAGCGGCATGCCCTGCTTCTGCCGGCAGCAGCCCTGGTGGCAATCATCGTGCTCGTCGGCGGGCAGACCCTCTTGCAACATGGGCTAGGTGGCGCCTCGACGCTGGGCGTGGTGATCGAATTTGCCGGCGGTCTTGTTTTCCTTGCGCTGCTTATTCTCAGGAGTCGGACATGATCCGGATCGAAAACGTATCGTTGTCCCACCGCGACATGCCTATCCTGCACGATATCACGCTCTCGCTTGAGAAGGGTGGCATTACAGCATTGGTCGGGCCAAACGGCGCCGGAAAGTCCAGCCTTCTATCGCTGATTGCGCGGCTGCAGCCGCTGCAAACTGGCCGTATCCTGGTTGACGGTCTGCCAGTCGGTAGCACCCCGAGCCGTCTCCTGGCACAACGCCTGGCAATCCTGCGCCAGGACGGTGCGGTCGCCAGCCGCCTGACCGTTCGCGAACTGATCGGCTTCGGCCGCTTTCCACATCATCAGGGACGTGCGGGCGCCGCAGACATCGCTCTTGTCGAAGCGGCATTAGAGCAATTCGAGCTGCAGGCACTCGCAGAACGTTTTATCGATACCCTATCCGGTGGCCAGCGGCAGCGGGCATTGGTGGCCATGACGTTCTGTCAGGGTACGGATTACATGCTGCTCGATGAACCGTTGAACAACCTGGACATGTTCCATGCACGCCAGTTGATGCGTTCGCTAAGATCAATTGTCGACGAGCGCCAACGGACGGCGATCGTCGTCCTGCACGATATCAATCAAGCGGCCGCCCATGCTGACCGGATCGTGGCGCTGCGCGACGGCAAGGTGATTGCCGACGGAACGCCAAACGAGGTTTTGACCGAAGACAATCTTGAACTGGTCTTTGGATATCGCATGCAGATCATGCAAATCGCCGGCCGGCCTCTGGTTCTTCAACATCTTTGATGGCAGGCACCGCAATCTCGATCGGCAGACGTCACAATCAGCATCGGCCGCCGAGTTATGGTCTGCGGTGGAATGTTGGCCGGCCGCCGGAAGGCCGCCGGTTGTTTCACTTTTGGCGAAGCTGTCGGCCTTTAAGCCGCCTTCCTCGTCGCATCGAAGGGGATCTCAACATCGACGACGAGCGTCGAGACCTGGACACCGCGCTCCAGCTTTACACTGACCTTTTCGCTATCGATCTCCATGTGTTTGGAAATGGCGCGAAGGATTTCGTCACGCAACTTGACGACAAGGTCCGAATCTCCGGCCGAGGCCCGTTCGTGGGCAAGCAGCACTTGCAGCCGCTCGCGGG
Organism: Hyphomicrobiales bacterium; assembly: GCA_900473685.1. Lineage (GTDB taxonomy): Bacteria > Pseudomonadota > Alphaproteobacteria > Rhizobiales > Rhizobiaceae > Pararhizobium. Next base: position 41,924 of record UCNE01000020.1, on the reverse strand, counting down.
CGGCGGGTGCGGATTGCGATCGGGAAAACAAACGGAAAAGGTTCATGCCGCTTTCCTTCCGAAGATCTTGCCGAACAGGCCGCGCTTTTCACCGGGAATGGTGATGGGCAGGGTTTCGCCTCTGAGCCTGCGCGTCGCATCGAAATAGGCCATCGCGGGAGCGCTGCGGCCATCCGCGAGGGTCACGGGGGCGCCGACGTTGGACGCACGCAGCACATCCGTGCTTTCGGGAATGATGCCAAGGAGCGGGATCGACAGGATTTCCAGAACGTCGTCGACCTTGAGCATGTCGCCGCGCTCTGCACGCGCGGCATCGTAGCGGGTCAAAAGCAGATGTTTTTCGATCTGTTCGCCGTTTTCGGCTTTGAGGGTCTTTGAATCCAGAAGGCCGATGATGCGGTCGGAGTCGCGCACCGAGGAAACCTCCGGATTGGTCACGACGATAGCAACGTCGGCATGACGCATGGCAAGCGTCGCACCGCGCTCGATGCCTGCGGGACTGTCGCAAATCACCCAGTCGAAGGCAGCCTTGAGCGCGGTAATGACCTTTTCGACGCCCTCGGGCGTGAGGTTATCCTTGTCGCGGGTTTGCGAGGCTGCAAGCAGGTAGAGTGTTTCAACGCGCTTGTCGCGGATCAGCGCCTGCGTCAGCTTGGCGTCGCCTTGAATGACATTGACGAGATCGTAGACCACACGTCTTTCCGCACCCATCACAAGGTCGAGATTGCGCAGGCCGACGTCAAAATCCACAACGACGACCTTGTCGCCGTTTTGCGCGAGCGCGGCGCCCAATGCTGCAGTCGAAGTCGTCTTGCCGACGCCGCCCTTGCCGGACGTGACCACGATTACCTTGCCCATGTACCTCTCCAATCAAACAGGAATATGTTTTTCGTTTCAGACGAGCGCTTCCGCTCTGATGGTCTCGCCTTCAAGCCAGATCTGCACTGCCTTGCCGCGCAGCCTTGGATCCATGTCTTCGGCGGTCTGGTAGAAACCGTCGATTGCGATCAGTTCTGCTTCCAGCTTGCGGCAGAAGATCCGCGCCGATGTATTGCCCGTCGTCCCGGCCATCGCTCGTCCGCGAAGCGCGCCATAGACATGGATCGATCCGCCGGCGACCACTTCCGCGCCTGATGCAACCGAGCCGACGATGGTTACATCGCCTTCGGGGTAGAAAATCGATTGCCCTGAACGAACCGGCTGGTTGACGACGATCGACGGCGTTGCTTTCGCCGGGGCCGGGCTGGAGGTGATGATGGTTTCGGCCGGAAGGGCTGCTTCCGCCCCCCCGGCGCTCGGCACTTCGACGTCCGAAGCCGGTCGTCCATCGGCCATTGCCGGTGGCAGGTCTGGGCCAAGCATCGAGGAGCGCGCGCCCTCGATTCCCATGATTCTGACCTTGCGCTCGCTCAATTGGCTGACGAGATCGCGCAGTTGCGCCCGATCGATCTCCAGTCCATCGACATCGAGCACGATCGGCCGGCGAAGGAAAAAGCCGGCGGAACGGGAGGCAAGCTCGTCCAGCCGGACAAGCCAGTCTTCCAGCGGCAATTCAGGGGTCAATGCAAGTGCGAGGAAGGATCGTCCCTTGAGACGGATCGGCCGGGATTGTGTTAACACATCATTCAACTTGGTAAATTTTTCGTTGCCTTGATGTAGCGAGGAAATGGTTAACACAAGGTTAACGGTGCACTCCCGGGATCGTGTTTGCCGACGGGGTCAGTGCGGTCGCGACACTTGAAAATTGCGACATTACACTTGCTGCACCACCAAGGAATGTGGCCGCTGAGCACGCTTTTAGGCCGCTCCCGAGCCACCCGCCGGCACCTCGCCGATTTATTAACGGCGACAATTCCGCGCGATGATTGAAGGCCCACAAAAGGCCTTCAATCATGCGAACTCATCGGCCAATGTCCGGCAACACGGCCGGAGAAATCAAAGCTGATTCGACAGATTAATTGCCGGGCTAGATCACTAAGCTTGAACGTCGACGATACCCATCATGCCAAGCTGCTCGTGCTCAAGGATGTGGCAGTGATACATGCGCGGTCCAGGTAAATCCTGGCGTAGCAGGATCCGGACCGTCTCGCCGCCCACAATGTTCACGGTATCCTTCCATGCACGATAGGATGGTGCGGTTACCTTTCCGTCCTTCTCGTGCTCTAAGATCTGAAACTGCGTTCCATGCACATGGAAGGGATGATCCATATCCGCGTCGTTGACGATTTCCCAAAGCTCTACCTGTCCGGCTTTCGAAACTTCGTCGATACGGTTCATCTCGAAACTGGCCCCGTTGATCAGGAACTTCATTCCCATGCTGCCGGAAGGCATGCTCATACCGGAGTGGTCCATGCCCTGCATCGGGGTGCTGTCATTGTCCATTCCACCCATGGATTCCGTCAGCACAAACCGGCGGGTCACAACCGGACTGCCAAGAGGTTCGATCGCACGCAGCTTTGCCGGAAGGGGCGGCATCGCCGCCGCAGCCTCTTCCGACACGTTGGCCGTCAAAAGGACCATGCCGGCCTCGTCCGGCTTGCCCGGCCCCATCCAGCCGCGCTCGTAATCAAGTGTCGTCAGCTTGGCAGCTCCAGGTTTATCGAAGGAAACAATCAATTCGATGCGCTCAGCCGGCGTAAGCAGCAACTCGTCGACGGCGACGGGTGCCTCGATCAGGCCACCGTCGGTTCCGATGACAGTCATGCTGGCATTCTCGAATCTGAGCCGCAGGAATCGGGCATTCGTTGCGTTGTAGAGCCGGAAGCGGCGCTTTTCGCCAAGTGCTGCTGCCATGGCCGGGTTCTTCTGTCCGTTGGTCAGCACATGATCGCCGATACGGCCGTTCATCAGATCAGCCATCGTGCTTTCCGGCATCGTTCCGTCAGCGGCGATCCTGAGATCGGTCAGCATGAGGACCGTGTCACCGTATTCCGGCGGGATGGGGTCATCTTTCGGCTTGACGATAAAGACGCCGGCGAGTCCGCGATAGACTTGCTCGGCGGTCAACCCGTGAGGATGGGGATGAAACCAGTAGGACGCCGCGCTGCCTTCCGGCAGATCAAACGCATAGATGCGTTCGCCGCCCGGGGCTACGGGGTCGCCCGGATTGCCATCCTGGTCGGCCGGTACTGGCATGCCATGCCAATGGATCGTCGTCGGCTCACCTGGAATGCCGTTCTTGAAACGGATCTCGACCTTGTCGCCTTCGCGGGCCTCGATCACCGGATTGGTGCTGTTGTAGAGCAGCACTGGTGTATCGAGCCCTTCGGCGAACCGTATAAAACCGGGCTCCGCTGCCAGCTCTGCCTTGAATAGGCCTGGTACGGCCGACTGGTTTGTCAGGCGCGGCAAAGCCGTCAGCGGTTGGCCTTCCTGCAAAACGGGGTTGGTGCCCGTCAAGGGCATGGTGTTGCCGTGGCCACTCATGCTGCTCATATCGTGCTTCATCTGAGCTGCTGCCGGTCCGGCAACGGCAAGGCCGGCAAGGCCCGCAAGAAAAGTCCGCCGATGCATCGATCGTCTTCCTCTCGGTTGTTTGACAGTCAACGGCATGCCCGTTCAATCCTGTCCCGATTTTCTCTACTCAAGGCGGCTTCTGAAAGCCGCCCGCTAGCTGTGACGTGGCTGGCGAAGTATGTTTTCATCATGCAATCGCACCTTGATGACGCCGGACTATGGCACGCATGAGGTCCGCCGGCTGCCTCGACTCATGCCTGGCGTATGCTGCCGTTGGGGCCTGTGCCGGTTTTCGTGTATGGCTTGCCGGCGGCCGACATATCCACGCCGGACATCTCCATTTCGTGCATATCATGATCTTGCATCGGGTCGTTCTTGATCATTTGGCTCTGCGCGATCACCAGACCGGCGCTGATCGCGAGCGAACCTGCGATGAAGATCGGCGTCAGCTTGTTCATGATGCCGCTTCCGTTTCGTTCGTTGTTGCCGGATAGCCGGCTTCTTCGAGAACCTTTTGGAGGGCAGCCGCAGTCGCGGTCGTCTCGACCTTGACCGTGCGTGTGGCCGGATTGGTCTCGATCCCGGCGTCGGGGTCGACGGACTGGATCGCCTTGGTAACGGATTTGGCGCAGCCGCCACAGGTCATGTTTTCGATCTTAAGGTCCATTGGAATTCTCCTTGCTTGACTGACGATGCTGAAGATGGGGTTTCCAACCATGGGAAGGTCAAGTGGCGCGAAAAGGAAAAATTTGCTATTGACCTTCCCATGGCTGGAAGCTCCATCTTCTGTCCGAACCTGAATTTCGGAATAAGAAAAGGAGGCGGCTATGAATGCCCCCGTTCGAGCAACAGACTTATATGCAGCGCTATCGCTCCCCATCGAGGGCATGACCTGCGCATCGTGCGTTGGCCGTATCGAAAGAGCGCTCAAAGCCGTTCCAGGTGTTGAGACCGTCTCGGTGAACCTGGCGACGGAACGAGCGAGCATCACGACCAGCGCGGCGGTTGCCCGCGGCAAGCTTGTCGAGGCCATCGAAAATGCCGGTTATTCCGTGCCGGTAAAATCTGCCGGCGCAGCCGGCCCCACGGAATTATCGATTGAGGGTATGACCTGCGCATCCTGCGTCGGCCGTGTCGAGCGCGCGCTGAAGGTGATCCCTGGCGTGACGCAGGCGGTCGTCAATCTGGCGACTGAGCGCGCCACGGTCCACGGGACCGCCGATACAGCCGCCCTGATTGCGGCTATTGAGGATGCCGGTTATGACGCAAAGGTCGTCGGCGCGGCCACCGGCAAGGGTGGCGAGGACGAGAATGCCGAGCGCGCAGAAAAGAAGGACGCGGAGCGCCGCGAACTGACCCGTGATTTCACGATCGCGGCAGTGCTGACGGCGCCGATCTTCCTCATCGAGATGGGGTCGCACCTCATCCCGGGCGTACACGGCCTCATCGAATCGACGATCGGCATGCAGTGGAGCTGGTACATCCAGTTCGCACTGACAACGCTGGTGCTGTTCATTCCGGGCATCCGGTTTTACGACAAGGGGCTGCCGGCGCTCTGGCGTCTTGCGCCCGACATGAATTCGCTGGTGGCCGTCGGTTCGCTTGCAGCCTACGGGTATTCGCTGGTCGCAACCTTCGCACCGGGGTTCCTGCCGCCCGGAACGATCAACGTCTATTTTGAAGCCGCCGCCGTCATCGTGACGCTTATCCTGCTCGGGCGCCTGCTTGAAGCCCGCGCCAAGGGCCGGACATCCGAAGCCATCAAGCGCCTGGCTGGCCTGCAAGCCAAGACGGCGCGTGTCCGCAAGGATGGCAAGACGATCGACCTGCCGATCGGCTCGGTCGTTTCCGGCGATATCGTCGAGGTTCGCCCAGGTGAACGCCTGCCCGTCGATGGAGAGGTGGTCGAGGGTGCCAGCTATGTCGACGAGTCGATGATTACCGGCGAACCGATCCCGGTTTCAAAGTCGTTGGGCAGTGCGGTCGTTGGTGGCACGGTCAACCAGAAGGGCGCGTTCGCCTTCCGCGCTACCGCGGTCGGCAGCAATACAGTGCTGTCGCAGATCATCCGCATGGTCGAAGAAGCCCAGGGCTCAAAACTGCCGATCCAGGCGCTGGTCGACAAGGTCACCATGTGGTTCGTACCGGCGGTTTTCGCCATTGCGGCGCTGACCTTTGCCGCCTGGCTGACGTTCGGCCCGTCGCCCGCGCTGACCTTCGCGCTGGTCAATGCCGTTGCCGTTCTGATCATTGCTTGCCCGTGTGCGATGGGCCTGGCGACGCCAACCTCCATCATGGTGGGAACCGGCCGCGGCGCCGAACTCGGTGTGCTCTTCCGCAAGGGTGAGGCGCTCCAGTTGCTGAAGGATGCCAAGGTCGTGGCGCTCGACAAGACCGGCACGCTGACTGCCGGCAAGCCGGCTTTGACCGACCTGGAGCTGGCCGCCGGTTTCGACCGTTCGACGGTCCTTCGTCTCGTCGCTGCCGTCGAGGCCAAGTCGGAACACCCGATCGCCAGTGCGATCGTCGATGCGGCCACCGGACAAGGCATGTCGCTGCCGGCCGTGTCGGACTTCGAATCGGTGACAGGCTTTGGCGTCAGGGCCATGGTCGAAGGCAAGCGCGTCGAGATCGGCGCAGATCGTTATATGGTCGAACTCGGGCATGATGTGACAGTATTCGCCAAGGTTGCCGGGCGTCTGGGCGACGAGGGCAAGTCGCCGCTCTATGCCGCAATCGACGGCAAGCTTGCGGCGATCATTGCCGTGGCCGATCCGGTCAAGGACGCCACGCCTGCGGCCATCAAGGCGCTGCATGCTCTCGGCCTCAAGGTTGCGATGATCACCGGCGACAATGGCCGCACGGCAAACGCCATCGCAGCGCGGCTGGGAATCGACGAGGTGGTGGCGGAGGTGCTGCCGGACGGCAAGGTCGACGCGGTTCGCCGTCTCAGAGCCAAGTACGGCAAGGTTGCTTTCGTTGGCGACGGCATCAACGACGCGCCTGCATTGGCGGAGGCGGATGTCGGGCTCGCCATCGGTACTGGGACCGATATCGCCATCGAGGCGGCGGATGTGGTGCTGATGTCGGGCAGCCTGCAGGGTGTACCGAACGCGATCGCTCTGTCAAAAGCGACGATCGGCAATATTCGGCAAAACCTGTTCTGGGCGTTTGCCTACAACACGGCTCTGATCCCGGTTGCGGCGGGCCTGCTTTATCCGGCCTATGGCATCCTGCTGTCGCCGGTCTTTGCCGCGGGCGCCATGGCATTGTCGAGCGTGTTTGTGCTCGGCAACGCATTGCGGTTGCGCACGTTCAAGACGGTCCACTGACAAATCGCACCGGCCGGCCCTATATCGGGGCCGGCTGATGTACCATTTTAAGGAGAACACCGATGAACATCGGGCAGGCATCAAAAGCATCGGGCGTTTCGGCCAAGATGATCCGTTATTATGAGCAGACCGGCCTCATTCCGGCTGCTGACCGGAAATCGTCCGGCTACCGTGATTATTCCGACACTGACGTCCATATGCTGCGCTTCATCCGCCGCGCACGTGATCTGGGTTTTTCAGTTGCGGAGATCAGCGATCTTCTCGGGCTGTGGCGGGACGACGCCCGGCAAAGCGCCGAGGTCAAGCGTCTTGCGCAGGGCCACATCGACGAACTCCACAAAAAGATCAAGGGGCTTCAGGACATGGCCCAGACGCTGACAACGCTGGTCAACACCTGCTCCGGCGATCACCGTCCCCACTGCCCGATCCTGCAAAGCCTCGAGACTGGTCTGGCGGATGAGGATCTGTCGATCCAGCCCCGCCCCGGCGCCGTTGCACGCCTGTCATCGTGAGGCAGGACAGCCTTAGAGACGGCTTGCCCAGGACGGCGGCGTCCCCTTGCCGCCAGCTACAAGACCATAAGTCCTATCACGCTCATGGAAGCAAGCGCGGCAATCGACAGGATACCTGCAAGCAATACCCTTCCCCCCGATGCAAACACAGTTCGCATGTTCACGGATAAACCGAGGGCCGCCATGGACAGGATTGTCAGAACAGCCGAGCTTTGGCTTGCAAATTCTATTGCGCGTGGAGGCAGGATTCCGAAATTCCGCGCTGCCATTGCCGCAAAGAAACCAACAATGAACCATGGCAGCAGATGCATCGCAGGCAACCGGTTCGGACCGCGGGTTCCCCTCACGCATCTGAGCAGAAGGACGACCGGGCCGAGCATCAGCACCCGTATCAATTTCACGACAGTGCCGATCTGCACACTGACAGCACTGATCGGCGCGGTCGCGGCCACGACCTGCGGCACCGCGTAAACCGTCATGCCCGCGAGGACGCCATATTGCCATTCATTGAAATGGGAGGCCGGGTACAGTGCAGGAAGAACCAGAACGACGACGATGCCGAGGGCTGCGGTGAAAGCAATCGATGAGGCGACATCGTCGGAACGGGCACCGATTACCGGTGCGGCCGCAATGATGGCCGAGTTTCCGCAGATCGAGTTCCCGCAGGCAACGAGCGTGGACAGCCGATCAGACAAGCCGAGAAGCCGGCAAATGCCGTAGCTAACCAGGAGCGAGAGGCACACCAGAATTATCACCGCGGCAATCACTATCGGGCCGACATTGGCGATTGTTCGCGCATCTATCGTCGCGCCAAGCAGAACAATAGCGATCTCCAAAAGAACTTTTCCTGAAAACGCGATGCCAGGCTGCAATGACGACGGAAGCCCGGCACATGTGTGAATGAGTGTGCCGAGAACGATTGCGAACACCAGATCATCGACCAGCTCGTAGCCAAGGGCCAGGGTTTCCACCCTCCCAATTGCATGGGCCGTTAAGGCGACGAGCGCGGCGGCGATTACTCCAGGACAGAATTCTATTGAACGGCGTAAGATTGGCATAAAAACCCCAAATGTTTCCATTTGAGAGTCTAGAATTTCAGGATATTTCGATCTATCGAATAATATAGCATATTTCATTCGGTGGAATCGAACAAACGGTTATGACTTTCGAACAGCTCCGTATTTTCGTCGCCGTCGCTGAGCGCGAACATCTAACGCAGGCGGCTTTTGCCCTCCGGCTTACCCCGTCAGCCGTGAGCTCTGCGATCAAATCGCTGGAAACCTTCTATGGCATCCACCTGTTCGACAGGGTGGGCCGCGGCATCCAGCTCACCCGTGAAGGCAAGCTGTTCCTGCAGGAGGCCAAAGGCACCCTCGCGAAGGTGAAGTCCACCGAAGCGCTTCTCGCGGAATTGGGGAACCTCAAGACGGGTTCGCTTGATATCCAGGCCAGCCAGACCATCGCAAATTACTGGTTGCCGCAGCGGCTGCTTGCATTCTCGCAAGCCTATCCCGGTATTGCGATCAATGTCGCGATCGGAAATACGGCCAGCGTCGCGGCAGCGGTTGTTGCGGGCGACGTCGAGTTCGGTTTCATCGAAGGATTTCTCGATGAGCCGGCGCTGGCGCTATTGCCGGTCGGAACTGACAAGCTGGTCATTGTTGCATCGGCCAGTCAAAAGCTTGCCGCGCAATGCGAACTGACGAGTCTACGATGGATCATGAGGGAGCCAGGTTCCGGCACGCGCTCTGTTTTCGAACGCGCTTTACGGGACATGGGAATTGACCCCGCCAGACTGGACGTGGTGCTTGTGCTGCCCTCGAACGAGGCGCTGCTGACGGCCGTCATGTCCGGAAGCTGCGTGACTGCCTTGTCCGAAAACATTGTGAAGCCATTCATAGAAAACGGACAGCTGCAGGTCGTCGACCTCGATCTTCCACCGAGGCGCTTTACGCTGCTCCGTCACAAGGAACGCCATCTCACGGCTCCCGCCAGAAAATTCGAACCATACTGCCGCACCTGAGGGGTAAGACTTCCTCCTCCAACCGGCGAGGCCCCGGCAGGTGGTTGATCGGGTTTAGTTTTAGCCATGTTTTCGCCGTCCGTGGCGTTTCGTCGTATGGGAACGCGGCGTGGTCATCCTGGCCTCAGTCGCAATGCCTCGTACTCCCGTCTAATCGACGAGAACTTCATCGGTTCGCGACAGCTCGCGAAGGTTCACCAAAGCAGTTCCTATTGGCCCGGGTATCCGCCATTCGATCCATGGCCGGGGAATACGAATGCGGCTAGCCTCGCCTGTCGAAACGCCTGGGTGAAGAGTGACTACGCCTTAAAGTTAGGCGCATTCCGGAAGTCTTTCGCTCTAATATTCGTTGCCAGATAACAAAGCCGCCACCCTATTGGGAAAGTCCTCGCCGTGAGCGAAAACGATTTGTCGAAATGGAAGGTCGATCTCGCCAACAAACCGAAGGCTTATACCCTGCTGGAATGGGGTGTTGCCTTTGGAGAACCCTATCACGTCGTGCTGCGGATCGGTTATGCTGTCTCCAAGTGGGAATGGGACACCTACAAAGATACCGATCGCGCGCCGCATCAGCTTCAAACAGCCATGTCGCCAACAGCTGCCAGGGAGTTGGGCGCTCTTCTTATCCTCTACGCAGACGAGGTGGAAAATCAGGCTCCGTCAAAGGACGAGCAGAATTGACCGGGCCTATGGAGTGCTGGCGGCATTTTGACGGGCGCGTTGCGTATTCATGTTGGCGGACGAATTCATATGGCCGGAAGTCTTGAACTCGCTTGTGAAATTATAGGCCGCAGTGAATTTCGCGAAATGCCGGCGCAACTGCGCGTAATCGTCCCGTGTGCCGAAAGGTCAGGTAGCGCCTCAAGAGGCTTCGCGGTTCCAGTTTTCGACAAAACGCGCTGTATCGCCATGAACGGCCAGAGCGAGCATGCGCCGGCCCCGGTGAAGCCGAATGCGGGTTAGGCAGACGAGCGCGAGTATACGATTTCGGATGCCGGATATGCGATCCGTCGTAAAAATCTTGAAGCCCTCGGCCAACGGGGAACTCGCGATAATCGCACTGCCGACAAGCCAGCGCAGCATAGCCCCCCGATGGCCGGCAATATTGCGGAACTCGTGGGCGACATGGCGGTCCCAGCGGCGTGCCAGATCGGTAAAGGATTTGCAGGAAGGGGTGAGAACTTTCGCCTCCGGCAGAAAGGCAATCTTATAGCCTTTCGCCGTCGCTCGCTGCCCCCATTCGGTATCTTCCATTGTCGAGATTCCGCCGAAAGGCCCGACGGACTGGAAGACCCGCTTTCTGACGGCCATGTTTCCCGTTGCTGCGAATCCGTATTTTTCGACGTATGCACGCGCGCGATAACTGTAGATGTTCTCATAGGATTCGATTGCGCTTGGATATCGGGGATCCGTGAGCAATATCGCAATATCGCCGCCAAGCAGGTCGATATCCGGTCTTTTTGCCATCAAGTCGACGATCGCCCTTACCCAGCCAGGCTGCGCAATGCAGTCGCAATCTATGAAGGCCAGCACCTCTGCCCGGGCGAGGTTGGCGCCGAAATTGCGTGCTGGCCCGGGGCCGGGAACACCCTCGTGCTCCAGACGGAGATTGGGAATATCGAGACACGCAGTGACGGGCATTTCCACTGAGCCGTTGTCCACCACGATGATCTCGAATGGAATGCCGTCTTCGCGTTGTGCATCGAGCGAAAGAAGGCACTGACGCAGATCGTCCGGCTCGTTGAGGTGGGGAATAATCACACTGAGCTGTAAAGGACGCATCATCAGGCTTTCCTGCTGGAGCCGGGTGGAGCGCGATTGCAGGCAACGCAACCCCCGCGGCTTCCACGAAGCCCGCTCGTGACATTCTCCTCTCAAGATGAACGGGATTGCCAAGCGTAGGAAGACACTCCGATCCTCGTCTTGAGGGGCATGACGATTACATCCCGCTATGCACATTGGGGGGCTTGGCTCGCTGTCAAAACCCGAAATACGCCTTTCGGTGGACGGCTGGGCAGTGAAGGGCGCGGATTTCAACCAGCGGCTCACCCTCTATTGACTATCTATTCCGCGATTCCGAACCGCTGAACAATGAACCCGGCCACAGTGCCAATCCGGTTCAGAAGTTTGGATATCTTCGTATGGGCAATATAGACTGGAACTTCTATTTCTCGATCCTTCTGCGAAGGATGCCCTATCTGATCGCGATTGTAATCGTGGCGTTGTTGTCGGCGGTGATGGCCACGCGCGTTATCTCGCCGGTCTATAGCTCGAGCGCCAAAATTCTGGCCGAAGCGCCACAGATTCCAGTCGAGCTTGCACGTTCGACCGTCCCTTTGGGCGCGATCGAACAATTGCAGATACTTCAACAGCAAATCACCACACGGGACGATTTGATCGCGCTGGCAAACAAGCTGGAAGTTTACGGCGACGTAGCCAAGGCGCCTCGTGGCGATGACATCGTCAGGGATATGCGGTCCCGGATAAAGTTTGAGCAATTGCAGTTCGACATACAGGCCCGCGATCAAGGCGCAACTGTTTTCAGTGTGTCCTTCCTGGCTGGTAAGCCGGACATGGCAGCCAAAGTTGCCAACGAACTTGCCGCAATGATCCTAGGCAGAAACCAGCGTCAACGGACCGATCGCGCCGGGAGCACCTTGGAATTCTTCAACCAGACCGTTGCGAGACTGTCCGCGGACCTGAACAAGCTGGAAACCGACATTCTCGCATTCAAAACCAAGAACAAGGATACCCTTCCGGAAAGCCTCGATTTTCGCCGCAGCCGGCAAGGAAGCCTGCAGGAACGGTTGATTGCGCTGGAACGCGAGGAATCCGATCTTCATACCAAACGCAGCAATCTGATTGCGACATATACCAATACCGGACAGCTTGTCGGGGCCGTTCCTCTTACTCCGGAACAGCAGATTCTTGCAGATCTCAATCGTGCTTTGGCGGAGCAGCTTGGCATCTTTTCGGAGACGAGCCCAAATATTAAGGCTCTGCGCGTCAGGATTGCGTCATTGCAGAACGCCCTCCTGGCCAGCCCGCCGGCAGACACCAAGACCGGCGATGCCGCCCCTGCCAAACAAGCGGCTCCCTTTGGTCTCGACCTGCAGTTGTCGGATATCGATAATCGTCTTCGGGCCGTGGCGGTGGAGAAGGTCTCCGTCGTGCGCGGAATTGAAGATCTGACCCGCTCGATCACCGGCACCGCAGCCAGCGAAACGGTCCTGAATTCCCTGGAGCGGAACCGCCAGAACATTCAAGTGCAATACAACGCCGCCATCGCGAGGCGTGCAGAAGCCTTGACCGGCGAGCAAATCGAAATGCGTTCGGACGGCGGCCGGTTTTCACTTCTCGAATCTGCAACGCCGTCCGTTACGGCAATCAGCCCCCGGCGTACCCGCATCGTGGTCTTTGGCGGCGCAGCGGGAATCGGACTGGGCCTGGCTGTCATCGTGCTGATCGAAATACTCAACAAAACGATCCGCCGCCCGGTTGAACTCACGCAATTGCTTCAGTCGCAGCCGCTTGCCACGATCCCCAACATCAGAACCTCCAACAAGGTTCGCTTGCCAATCTATCGGCGTCGCATGGCGGCAATGCTTGCCGCTGGACTGATGCCCCTTGCGTTCCTTGGGGCCGCCGAAAGTTCAGTCTGGCGACCCTTTCCCAGCCATGGGGTCGCCCAGGTGCAGACGGAACGGGATGTCTTCCTTTCAAGCGCAGCAACCTTCGTCAGGGGCAGAGTTTAAATCATGGATCAGATAAGAGCCTCCCTACAGGACAGTCTCCGATTGCAAAGCAATGACCAGCTGGCGGAGCAGGCCATGCAGGCGTGTACGCGGCTGGGATTTGAGATCGCATGGGGAAATTTGGCGGCCCTGGATCCCGCGCCAGATACGATCTTTCGAAACCGTATCGTAACGATAGATCGATCAGACCCGGCGCACGCTCCGTTCGACATGATGCGGACCCGGGTCTTGCAAAGCCTGCGACAAAACAGCTGGACGTCAATTGCGATCACCTCGCCAACGGAGTCATGCGGAAAATCGCTTGTTGCGCTCAATCTGGCGTTCAGTCTGGCGCACCAGCAGGATTGCCGAACACTGTTGGTCGATCTTAACCTGAAGCACCCGCAAATTGGTGAGATGCTTGGCGTGAATACTGCCGCTTCAATGGAAGACTTCTTGAAGGGCGACGCACCGATCCATGATGTTTTCCTGCGGTATGGCGACAATCTCGCTGTCGGCACCAACCATCAACCGGTGCAATTTTCGGCAGAACTGCTGCAAAGCCTCGAAGCCTCAAAGGTCCTCCAGGACCTGAAAATGCGGATGGGACCGGACGTCATCCTGTATGACCTGCCCCCGATGCGTTCCTGCGACGATGTGACGGCGTTTCTCCCGAATGTCGACTGCGCGATCCTCGTTGCGGCCGCAGAACAAAGCACATTTGCCGAAGTGGATCATTGCGAACGGTACCTGTCCGAGCGGACGAACATGCTCGGGGTCGTTTTGAATAAATGCCGATATTGCACCGATTAATGCTGACACCAACAGGGACAGGACTCCCACCGATTGCCCGTCAAAGTGATTTCAACGCTGGATTAAGGAAATTGCCATGCGCAAGGTACTCGTGGTCTATGGCACTCGCCCAGAAGCGGTGAAAATGGCACCATTAATTCAGGCGCTTACTTGCTCGCAGCATTGCAAGCCTGTTGTGGCCGTGACCGGTCAACATCGGGAAATGCTCGATCAGGTCAATCGGTTGTTCGCAATTCAGCCTGACCACGACCTCAACATCATCACGCAGGCGCAAACACTCGAGAGTGTCACCGCCCGGGTCCTTGCCGGGGTTACCAATGTCATCGAAATCGAAGCGCCCGATGCGCTTGTCGTCCAGGGCGACACGACAACCTGCTTTGCTGCTGCTTTGGCGGCTTTCTATCGAAAAATCCCGCTGATCCACCTTGAGGCCGGTTTGAGAACGGGCGAACGCCACAATCCCTTTCCGGAGGAGATCAATCGGCGCTTGACCACCCAGCTCGCAGCGCTGCATCTGGCGCCCACTCAAACCTCGAAATCCAATCTCCTCAACGACGGCGTCGCAGAAAACGATATTGTCGTGACAGGCAATACTGTCATCGATGCGTTGCTGCATGTATCCGGCCGCAACAACCAGACGGAGAATCAGGATCTGCATCGGATCATGGGCCGGAGAAGCATTCTGGTCACCGCGCACCGGCGTGAATCCTGGGGTGAGCCGATGGCACAGACCGCCCGGGCAATCGCACGGCTTGCGCGGAAATTCCCGGAGATTGCCTTTCTGCTTCCAGCCCATCTCAATCCGGCCGTGCGCGACGTTCTGCTCCCTCCGCTTCACGGGCTTGAGAATGTGCTGATTACCCAACCGCTCGACTATGGCGACTTCGTCAAAGCCATGCGTGATTGCTCGATCGTGCTGACTGACAGCGGTGGCGTACAGGAAGAGGCCCCCACCTTCGGCAAGCCGGTTCTTGTCATGCGCGACACCACCGAGCGCCCCGAAGCCGTTGCGGCCGGCACGGTGCGTCTGGTTGGCACGAATGAGGACCGCATCGTCAGCGAAGTGACCGAACTTCTGACGGACCGGCGCGCCTATCAACAGATGGCGCGTGCCGTGAACCCTTACGGCGATGGGCAGGCCGCGGTGCGATCGGTCCAGGCCATTGAACATTTCTTCGGCTTGGGAGACAGGCCAAGCGAGTTTGATGCCAAAGTGGATGCGCCTCATGCACCATCTCCGGCACGGGTAGTAAGCGGCTTTGCCGCCTAACCAGGATGATCAAACGGATCAGTTGGGCCGTCTCGGGTATGGGGGCTGCGACCGGGATGGCTGATGACGGGAGATAGCAGGTAACAACTCAGAGCGTTTGCGCGAAAAACCGGCGTGGAGTAATCGTAACCGCTTGCGATTGGCTCTGCTTCACACGCGTTACCCATCGCCTCCACGACAACGGGCATCGGGGGTGTCTTTGAAAATTCTGCTGGTCGAAGACGATGCCGAATTGGCGCAATGGCTTATAAAGGCGCTCAATCAGCGATATGAATTCATCATCGAATGGGCGGAAGACGGACGTGCCGCGGACGCCCGCCTGCGAAACGAAGAATTCGATGTCGTGGTTCTCGACCTGGGGCTCCCGGTCATGGATGGCCGCGCGGTTCTCGCTGCCATGCGTGGAAGGCAAGATACGACGCCAGCCCTCATCCTTACAGCCCGCGATACGTTAACCGAGAGGACCGGCAGCCTTCACCAGGGAGCCGACGACTTCCTGGCGAAGCCTTTTGCAATCGAGGAGCTTGAGGCCCGTCTTGTCGCTCTGGTGCGGCGGGCGCATGGCCGCAACGCCGGAACCTTTACCTGCGGCGATCTCGCCTTTTCGTCCGCTGAACAACGTTTTACCCTCGGTACAAGCGCCTTGGAGCTGACGCCCAGGGAGCATTCGATGCTGCGGATCCTGATCCAGCACGCCGGTGAACCGATGTCCAAGCAAAAAATCATGGACCGGATGTTCTCCTATGATGCCGAGATTCATCTCGAGGCAATCGAGGTGATCGCACATCGTTTGCGCAAGAAGCTTTCAGGATCGGCGCAGATCAGGACACTGAGAGGATTGGGATACGTCCTTGAGGCGGGATTGGCATGAGCATGCCGGCAGGCGGCGACAGGAGCGGACGCCGGTTGGCGGTCACGCTCGGCTTCTGGATCGTTCCGGCGATCGTAGTGGCAATGGCGACGACGCTCTGGTTCAGCGCCACGACAATCAGGGAAATGGCCGATAGCGCCTACGACCGCTCGCTCGCCGGAGCGGTCAGAGCGATCGATGCGAACATCTCGACGGAAAGCGGCGGCGTCGGGGTTGAACTCCCCTATAACCTTTTCGCGTTTTTCCAGCTGACGGCGCAAGGCAAGGTCTATTTCAACGTCTCGACAAGCGACGGCCTTGTCCAGATTGGCGACGTCCTGCTGCCTCAGACCGGCGGATTGGCAAGTGGTGAACTCCGTTTCGAAGACGGCACGTATTTTGGTGAGCAGATCCGGATCGGCACCTTGAAGCGGCCGTTGGATGCCGGAAAGCCGGAAGGCACGCAAATTACCATCCAGGTCGCCGAGACGAAGGTCTCGCGGACTTCTTTTCGCAATGAACTGATCCTGCGCGCCGTTCTGCGCGACCTTCTCGTCGTCGCCGTCATCGCCGCCCTCCTGGCCGTTGGCGTTTTTCTTGCCGTCAAACCGCTGAACCGTCTTCGTGAAGCGATAGACGCAAAGGAGCCGGACGATCTTACGCCTGTCGAAGTGAGCTCTCTCCCCCTGGAGGTCATACCGCTCGTGCAGGCCATGAACGGGCTGATGCAAAGAACGGTCGATCAGGCAGAGCAGCAACGGCGTTTCCTCGACGATGCCTCCCATCAGCTGAGGACGCCGATGACCATTCTGCGGACACAGATCGACTATGCACTGCATCAGGATAACCTCGGTGAAATACGCCAGACGCTCGGGGCATCGCGCGATGTTCTGGAGCGGGCGGTCCGGACGACCAACCAGCTCCTGGCTCTCGCCAAGGCCCGCACGCATCAGGGGACGGAAATCTACCCCCAGACTGTGCTCAATCTCTCCGAGACAGCTGCCGACACGATCCGTACGCTCTGGCCGCGTATTCGAGCGCGGCGGATGGATTGCGTTCTGGAGGCGCCTGACGATCCGGTCTGTATCCTGGCGAACGAGGGGCTGCTCCAGGAGGCATTCATGAACATTCTCGACAATGCCGTCTCCTACACCCAGGAGGGCAGCCTGATCGCCGTTGTGATCCGGCAACAGGATGGGACTGCCGCGATCGATTTCATCGATGAGGGACCAGGGATGAACGCAGAAGAGCTGGCCCACGCGGGTACGCGCTTCCGCAGCGGCAACACGAAGGGGAGCGGGCTTGGACTGGCGATCGCCCTGACCGTGGCGCGCGCCAGCGGGGGGACCATGGTCGTGAAGAATCGCGATGATCGATCCGGCCTGATCGTCAGCATTGTTGTCCCTGAAGCGTGATGAAAGCCGGCTGAAAGGTTGGATCGGATATAGCGGGCGCCTGCAGATAGGAGGTCTGCACACGTTACCGGAGGAGACACTCATGACATTTGTTCCACGCGCCGTAATGACGGCCGCTCTCGCGTCGGCCGCATTCTGGGCCACGCCATCGATTGCATTTGCCGAGCCGAAGAACCCGGAATGCGTCGCACCGGCCCAGCCGGGCGGCGGATTTGATATCACCTGCAAACTGGCCCAGGCGACGCTGCAGGAATCGGGGGCGGTGAAATCACCTGTCCGGGTGTCCTACATGCCGGGCGGCATTGGCGCAGTCGCCTATAACGCCATCGTCGGACAGCGCCGGGCCGAGCCCGGGACCATCGTGGCCTTCTCGGCCGGCTCCCTTCTCAATCTGGCTCAGGGAAAATTCGGCGCCTATACGGAGAAGGACGTCCGCTGGGTTGCAAGCGTCGGTGCCGACTATGGCGCCGTGGTCGTTCAGGAAAACAGCGAATTCACGTCGCTTTCCGGCTTGATGGAGGCGATCAAGAAAGATCCAACTTCCGTCATCATCGGTGCCGGCGGTACCATCGGAAGCCAGGATTGGATGAAGGCGGCGATGGCGGCTCGCGCGGCGGGTATTGATTACAAGGCGATGCGTTTCGTTGCGTTCGAAGGCGGCGGTGATTGTGCAACCGCCTTGCAGGGCGGGCATGTCAGTGTCTGCATGAACGATGTCGGCGACAGCCAGGCAGCCATCGACGGCGGCGCGCCGCTGAAGCTCCTGGCGATCTTCTCCGAGCAGAGATTGCCAGGCAAGCTGGCCGGCGTGCCTACCGCTGCCGAACAGGGTTTTGACATCAAGTGGCCGATCGTTCGCGGTTTCTATGTCGGTCCGGAAGTCAGTGACGCCGATTACAAATGGTGGTCTGACGCGTTCGCCGCGACCATGAAGTCACCCGGATACGAGGAGGCCCTTCGCAAGCGCAACCTCTTCCCGCTTCCGATGACTGGCGAGGAGACAACCGCATTCGTCAAGAAGCAGGTGGTTGCCTACAAAGCTCTCGCCGCCGAATTCGGCCTCGCCACCAAATAAGGCTATCGACATGAATACCGACCGTCTTTTAGGGGCGGCCGCAATCGCGGTCGCAACAATCATGCTCGCCTTTGGGTACGGATTGCAGGCACCCTTTGCCTACGAGCCCGTCGGACCCCGCGCCTTTCCTCTGATCGCGGCAGCAATGATCGCGCTCTGCGGAATCATCCTCGTCGTGAAACCCGGTGAACCCAACGAGACGGTCACAGCTGGGCCAGGCAGGGCGATTGCGGCCCTGTCTGGCTCCCTTCTCGGCTACGCCTTGCTTTTTCAGCCGCTCGGCTTCGTCATCGCAACGACGATCTTTATGATCCCGATTGCCATGATCTTCGGAGCAAAATGGTGGCAGGGCGGTATGGCGGGCATCGTTCTCGCCGTTTCGTCCTATGCCCTGTTTGACCGTGTTTTGGAGGTCGTCCTGCCGGTAGGCCCGTTTGGGGGGATCATCTGATGGATACACTCAACTATCTCATGCATGGCTTTGGCATCGCGCTGGCGCCGGAAAACCTTCTGCTTGCGTCGCTGGGCGCGATCATCGGCACCATGGTCGGCGTGCTTCCGGGGCTTGGGCCGATCAATGCGGTTGCGATGCTCGTGCCGGTCGTCTTTGCTCTTGGCCTTCCGCCGGAAGGATCGCTTATCCTGATGGCGGCGATCTATATCGGATCGGAATATGGCGGCCGTATCAGCGCCATCCTGCTCAACGTGCCCGGTGAGGCTTCTGCTGTCATGACAGCGCTGGAAGGCTATCCGCTGGCGCGTCAGGGCAAGGCGGGCATCGCCCTTTCACTCTCCGCCTGGACGTCGTTTGTCGGGTCCGCCATCGCCACGATCGGCATTGTGCTGGCCGCCCCCTTGCTGGCGCGTTGGGCACTCGCTTTCGGCCCGGTCGAATATGTCGCGCTGATGATATTTGCCTTCGCCTGTCTCACGGGATTGCTGACCGACAAGCCCGTCAAGGCGCTGCTCGCCATCATGATCGGCCTTGCCATCTCGACGATCGGCATCGATGCAAATTCGGGTGTCTACAGGTACACGTTCGGGTCACCCAACCTCGTCGATGGCGTCCAGTTTGCCACGGTCGTCATTGGCCTCTTCGCAATCAGCGAACTGCTGATCATGCTGGACACGATGCATAGCGGCGCTTCCATCCGGGTCGAAAATCTTGGCCGGCAACTCTTCAACCGGGCAGAAATGCGCTTCACCAACGTCGCGACACTGCGCGGATCGCTGATCGGCTTCTTCGTCGGCATCCTTCCCGGTGCCGGAGGTACCGTCGCATCGGCTCTCGCCTACACCACGGAAAAGCGCCTCGTTGAGAAGAGCGATCCGGAAGGGAGCCGCTTCGGCAAGGGTGACATGCGCGGGCTGGCATCGGTCGAAGCCGCCAACAACAGCGCCTCGAACAGCAACTTCATCCCGATGCTCACGCTTGGTATTCCGAGCTCCGGCACGACGGCGATCATGCTCGGCGTCCTGACGCTCTACAATATCACGCCGGGCCCGGCGCTTTTCCGGTCGCAGCCCGACTTGGTCTGGGGACTGATCGCCTCGTTGTTCGTCGGCAACATCATTCTTCTTGCGATCAACATTCCTCTTGTCGGTCTCTTCGCGAGAATGCTTTCGGTTCCGGCGTGGGTGCTTGTGCCTTTCATCGTGGTCGTCAGCACCATCGGTGTCTATTCCGGCAAATCGACCACATTCGATCTGGTGCTGATGGTCGCGCTCGGCGTCGGCGCTTATTTCCTGCGCAGTGCCGGTGTGCCGATGGCGCCGCTGATTCTCGGCCTGGTTCTTGGAAAGATCCTTGAGCAAAGCCTCCGCAGGGCGCTGTCTCTGTCGGCGGGAGATATCGCGATCCTGTGGTCGAGCCCGATCTCCATCACGCTCTGGGCCATGGCGGCTGCGGTGCTGCTGGTGCCTTTGCTGCTGCCAACATTCCGAGGCTGGCGGCACAAGGCCATCGTCGAATCGGAGTGAGGTGATCCATGTCCTATCTCGTCCCAGGGGAACACGAGGCTGTGCCGGCTGGCGATCGCCTGCGCAGGCTCCTTGCAAGGCCCGGCATCGTGCGGATGCCGGGCGCCCATAACGGCCATGCCGCGCTTCAGGCAAAGGCCGCTGGTTTCGAAGCGCTCTATCTGTCGGGGGCGGCTATGAGCGCATCGATGGGATTGCCGGACCTCGGTGTCCTGACCCTTGAAGACGTCCTCTTCTTCGCACGCCAGATCGTGAAAGCCTCGGGTCTGCCGCTGCTGGTCGATGGCGACACCGGCTTTGGTGAAGCTCTCAATGTGATGCATACGGTCCGCCGGCTTGAGGAAATAGGAGCTGCGGCCATCCAGATCGAGGATCAGCTTCTCCCCAAGAAATGCGGGCACCTGAATGACAAGAGGCTCGCCACGCCGCAAGACATGGCTGCCAAGGTTGCCGCTGCGGCCCGGGCTCGCCGGTCGCTCTACATCATTGCGCGGACGGACGCCGCCGGCGAAGGATTGGACCAAGCCATCGATCGCGCGCGAATCTACGTCAAAGCTGGTGCGGACGCGATCTTCCCCGAAGCTTTGACGACGGAAGCGATGTTCTCTGAATTCGCTGCCGCGATGAGCGGCGCACCCCTGCTTGCCAATATGACCGAGTTCGGACGATCGCCGCCGATGACGGCAGAAAGGCTGCAAGCCCTCGGCTATCGCATGATCATCTGGCCCGTCTCTTCGCTGAGGGTCGCGAACAAGGCCCAGCAAGCCTTGTATGAAGAGATCGCTCGCACGGGGTCCACCAGCGGCATTCTGGACCAAATGCAAACTCGGGCAGAGCTTTACGGCGTGATCGATCTCGCCGGCTACGAGGCTTTGGACGCAACGATCGTGGCGAGCCGTCTACCGGGCTGATCATCTCGCAGGCGTAAAAGGAGGCCCGCAAAACCATGAATACAATAGACATCAAAGATGAACAGGAGATCTCAAATCTCCTCTCACGGTTCTTCCTGGCATTCGACGAGCGTGATTGGAATGCGATGATATCGACATTGGCCGACCGCATTTTCGTCGACTATGCCTCGTCCGGCCGGGAACCACCCACCAACATGTCCGGTGCTGCGTTCGTGGATCGGCGGCGGAGCGCTGTCGACACCCTCGCAAAGATGCATAGTTTCTCGAATCTGCTTCTGTCATGGGACGGACAAAGTGTCCGCGGCCGCTGCAACTATCTCATCTTGCGGTTCGCGAATACGCCGTCCCAGGAAGGAGACGACTTCTATCATTCGTGCGGATCGTATGTTTTTGGTTTCGCGAAATCCGGTGAAGGTTGGCAGATTAACGCGATCACGCAGCAAGCGCTGCGAAGCTGGGGGAATTCCCGCCTCCATGGAAGCCGTTCTGTATAAGGTGGCATCAGCGCGCCGTAGCCATTGATACCCTTCGGTCTCGCGCTGACGCGAACCAGCGGCCTGGCGTCGGCGGCAAAAGGTGTTTCCGGATTCCTAAAACAGGGCAATGTGCTGGACCTGAAACATGATGCAGGTCGCGGGAGGTTGTCTCGCAGGGCAGGATGGCCGAAACTGCGTCTCTCCCCTCGTGCACCGGAATCTCATGCTGTTCGTCCCGTTCCCCTTCGTCGTCGCCATCCTGCTGCTTGTTCTTTTCGCCGCCACGGTGCGTCAAAGCGATGACAGGCCGGCGAACCGGCCATTTCTGGCACTCATTCTTGTCAGTACGCTCTTGTCGTTGCTCTCCGGATTGCGCTGGGGGTATGGCGTGCGCGGCGTCATCATGTTTCTCGCACCGGTGCTGGCTTCCACCGTGCCGCCGCTCGCCTATGCCGGCGTAACGGAACTGGTGCGCAGGAACCGCACGCCGCCGCTGCGCCGCCTTGGTCTCCATGCTGTTCCGATGCTCGTCATCGTCGTTTTGCTGGCAACCAGGCGCGATGCCATCGATATCACGCTGGTATTGATCTTCCTCGCCTATGCGGTTGCAATCCTGCTGCTGATGCGATCCGGGACGGATTCCTTGCGTCTCGCACCCTTCGAGGAGGCGGTCCCCGCCTACCGCGCCATCCTCTTTGCCGCTCTAGCCCTGCTCTTGTCGGCGGCCATCGACGCCTTTGTATTCTTCGATCTGACCTGGATGGGCGGAGAACATTCTCCGCCGCTGATTGCGGCCGGCAGTCTTGTTTCGCTGATCATCCTGTCGATTGCCGCGGCGGCCGCAAGCCGCAGCCACGCAACTGCCGAGACCGGGGACGCGGCCGTACCGTCCGAGACGAGCGGCGACAGGGAGATTTTGTCGGCCGTCGAGACGTTGATGGCGTCGAAACATGTCTACCGCGATGTCGATCTCAACCTCGACCGTCTTGCGCGCAAGCTCGGCATTCCGGCCCGGCAGATTTCCACGGCAATCAACCGGGCAACGGGCAAGAACGTCTCGCAATATGTCAATGAGTACCGGATCGCCGAGGCCTGCACCCTGCTTGCCGAAACGGACAAACCCGTGACCGAGATCATGTTCGACGTGGGCTTCCAGACCAAGTCCAACTTCAATCGCGAATTCCGCCGCGTGACCGAAATGTCCCCACTGGAATGGCGCGAGCACAAGGCTGCAAGGTCCCGGATCGCGATCAAGCACGACCCATAACGCGTTCCAGGTCGCGCTTTGCCCCCTGCCGGCGATGATGCCCGGCATGAACACACATTTTGACGTCGCCACCGAACAACAGCGAAAACGCGCCGAAGCGCTCAAGCCACTTTCGCTCGAACCTGCCCCCCACAATGCTCAGTCGCTGAAGCCAGTATTTCGGCGGCTCGTCCTTCCGGTCTGCCTTGCAGTACTGATTGCCGGGGCTGGCGCCGGCATCCTTCTCTATCGGCCTGACGTGGTTCGCCGTATCGAAACCGCCCTGCCGGAGCCGGAGCATGCCACCGCCGGCCCTGTCTCGATGGGACAGGCCAGCGGTGAACGGTCTGCCGTTCGTAATCCCGTCCCGGCCAGCCGTGAGATCACCGGCTCCGGCTTCGTCGTTGCGCCGAGCACGACGACGGTTTTCGCCAAATATGAGGGCAGGATCACGCAGATCGCCGTGGCGCCGAGCGATCCTGTCGTGAAGGGCCAGGCTCTCGTCCTGCTGGAGGATGCCGGAGCCGGTTTCGCGCTTGAAGAGGCGAGAGCCAAAAAAGCCCAGGCCGAACTTGTCCTCACCGCCCGCGATATCGATTTGACCCAGGCCCGCACCCTGCTGAACCGGGCCGAAACCCTCGCCGCTCGCAATGCGACCCCAAAACAGGCGCTAGAAGACGCGCGCGCCGCCGCCGAACGAGCATCCAATGCCGTGGCGCAGGCGCGGCAATCTTCCGCGAGTGCCGACCTTGCTATCCGCATCGCCGGGGAACACGTGGCGGAACTGACGGTTCGCGCACCCTTCGACAGCACCGTCACACGCCTTGACGCCCGCGTCGGCGACACGGTGCTGGCGCGCATCGACAGTGTACGCGAAAGCCAGAGCCTGCTCACGATCACCGACACCAAAAATCTGATGATCGACGCCGATGTGGCGGAGACCTCCATCGCACCTCTCAAACCCGGCCTTCGCGGCCAGGCGGTGCTCGACGCTTTCCCCGATCAGCCATTCGCGGTCACGGTGCTGCGGCTGGCGCCCATCGCCTCGGCGGAAAAAGGCACCGTCACGCTGCGGCTGTCGCTCGCCGATCCACCCGACGGCATCCGGCCCAACATGGCAGCCCGCATCCGCATCGTCCTTGAAGCAACAGGAGACCCGACGCAATGACCCAGGATAATGAACCCTATATCGCGCTCGGCGGCATCAGAAAGGCATACCGCATCGGCGGTGAGATGATCCCGATCTTCACCGGGCTCGATCTGACCATCCCGCGAGGCGATTTCGTCGCCGTCATGGGGCCGTCCGGGTCGGGCAAATCGACCCTGCTCAACATGCTGGCCGGCATCGACCGGCCGGATGGCGGAACGCTGCGCATCGGCACCAGCCATCTCGATCAGATGGGCGAAGCTGCTCGCGCCGGGTGGCGGGCGCACAACATGGGCATCGTCTTCCAGTTCTACAATCTGCTGCCCATGCTGACCGCCGCCGAGAATGTCGAGCTGCCGCTCCTACTGAAACCGCTTACGCGAAAAGAACGGCGCTTACGTGTCGAAAGGGTTCTCGATCTCGTCGGCCTCAGTGGACGCGAAAAACAATATCCCGCCCTGATGTCCGGCGGTCAGCAGCAACGCGTCGGCATAGCTCGCGCTATTGTCTCCGATCCGGGATTGCTCCTGTGCGACGAGCCGACCGGCGACCTCGACCGCAAGTCCGCCGACGAGGTTCTGGAGATGCTGCGTTTCCTCAATCGCCAACTGGAAAAGACCATCATCATGGTGACACACGATCCGCAGGCAGCGCTTTATGCCCGGCGTACGCTGCATCTCGACAAGGGTGACTTCATTGAGGAAAAGAGGGCTGCCTGATGACTTTTTTCGATCTTGCCCGAAAGAATGCCTGGCGAAAGCCGCTGCGCACCGTGCTGTTGATGATCTCGATCGCGGTCGCCTTCCTGATCTACGGGCTGACCGCGAGCTTCCTCAATGGGACGCAAGGGGCAGCTGGTGCGAGCGACGACCTTCTCGGCGTCACCAGCGCGAGCGGCCGCACGCAGCCACTGCCGATAGCCGCGATGTCACGCATCACAGCCGATCCGGATGTCGCGGCGGCCGGCTATGTCGCGCGATTGCGCGGGTTCGTCGATGTCGAGAAGAACGTCGTCGCCATCAGCGCCGCCGATCCCGGCCTGCTGATGGCCGTCAATGGCAAGGAGCTCGGGCTGACATCCGCCTTGATCGATGCGATCGGACAAGCCCGCGACAA
Source organism: Hyphomicrobiales bacterium (assembly GCA_900473685.1). Taxonomy (GTDB): domain Bacteria; phylum Pseudomonadota; class Alphaproteobacteria; order Rhizobiales; family Rhizobiaceae; genus Pararhizobium. The sequence continues at coordinate 16,568 of UCNE01000020.1, read as the reverse complement.
GGTACTGGTCGGCCGCGCCCTGGCCGAGGCGCAAGGCTGGATCACCGGGCAGCGCGTGACGATTACCGCCTTCGACACGCCCAGGCAGGACGGTAGCCGTGACTGGCGCTTCGAGGTTGCTGGTATCTTCGAGGGCGAAAACGCCGCTACCGACACTTATTTCATGGTCGCCCGCTACGACTACGTGAATGCTGCCCGCGTCCGTGGCAAGGACACCGTCGATGCCTTTGTCGTGCGGCCCCGCGCAGGCGTTTCGCCGGGGGAACTTGCCGCTAGGATCGACACGCTCTTCTCCAACTCGGCGACGCCAACGCGCACCCAATCGGAAAGGCAGTTCCTCGAAGCCTTTCTCCGCCAATATGCCGATATCGGCCTGATCGTGAACCTCGTCGTCGGCGCAGCCTTCGTCACGTTGCTGATGATCGTCGTCAACACCATGGTCTTTGCCGTGCGCGAACGCACGTTCGAGATCGGTGTGCTGAAGACGCTCGGCTTCTCGCGCCTCGACATCGTGGCGCTTTTTCTGGGTGAAACCCTCTTCGTCTTTGTGGTGGGCGGCGGCATCGGCCTTGCCTTGGCGAAGCTCGCGGCGACGCTTGCGGGGCCTGCCCTCGGGCTGGTCTTTTTCACGCCGGTTCTCGTCAAGGCACTGGCGATCATCGCGGCCCTTGGCCTTGCGACCGGCGTGCTGCCGGCCTTCAACGCGATGCGGATTCCCATCATCACAGCCTTCAGAACGAGGTAATTTCCCATGCCGGTATTCCTGTCCACCCACAGCAGACAAGCGCTCGTGATGATCCGGACCAATCTGTCCAGTCTGCCGCGCCGCCGCGCAATTTCCGCCTCGATGGCACTTTCGGTCGCCCTGGTCGTCTGCGTGCTCGCAGGCTTCCTGTCCATGGCCAAAGGGTTTGAGACGGCGTTGGCGAGCGCCGGCTCACCCTCCGTTGCCGTCGTGCTTGGCGGCGGCACCAACCAGGAGGTGGGTTCGGATATCCCCGCAGCCGTCATTCGCACGCTCGACGCGATGACGGGCGATCTTGGCGTCATCCGCGATACCGGTGGCAAGCTCCTCTCGTCCCGCGAAATCGTCGTGCCTGTCGATATGAGGCAGGTGACTGATGGTGCATCCCGCACGCTGGCACTCCGCGGCATGGATCTCGCCGGTCCGTCAATCCGCGAGGGCGTTGCGGTTTCAGCGGGCCGCATCTTTTCGCCTGGCGCTCGCGAGATCGTCGTCGGAGACCGTCTCGCCGATGAATTCGGGCTCGGCCTGGGCGACGTGGTCCGGCTTGGTGCGGTCGACTGGACAGTCGCCGGTCATTTTTCGGCCCATGGCAGCGCATTCGAATCCGAGCTTTGGGCCGACCTCGATGCCGTGCGCTCTGCCTTCGACCGGCAAGGCCAGGTGCAGAGCCTGAAACTCCGCCTCGCCGGGCCAGCCTCGCTGACGCTGTTGCGAGATGCACTCGCCACGATCAGGCAGGCGCCGCTCGCCGCTGTCTCCGAGGCCGACCTCTATGCCGCACAGTCGGGACGCACCGCCAGCCTCATCCGCCTGTTCGGCTGGCCATTGGCGCTGCTGATGGCCGTGGGTGCTGCGGCAGGAGCGCTCAACACGATGATGAGTTCCGTCTCCGACCGCACAGTCGAAATCGCCACCGTCCGCGCACTCGGCTTCAGCCGCCTCTCGGCCTTTCTCGGCACATGGATCGAAGCCATTGTGCTAGCGGCCGCAGGCGTCGCCGTTGGCCTCATCGCCTCGTGGCTGATCTTCAATGGCTGGCAGGCAAGCACCATTGGCGCCAACAATGCCCGCATGGCCTTCCAACTTGCCGTCACACCGGACGTCTTGCTGACATCGGGCCTGCTCGGCCTCGCCATCGGTATCCTCGGCGGCGCACTGCCGGCGATTGCCGCCACAAGGTTGCCGCTGACTGCGGCACTGCGCACACGGGGTTAGCGAAGAGCTCGCCTCATCGGCCGGGACGCAGGAGAGCCGGTCGCAGCCCTACTGCTTGCGTGGCCAGGTGTCTGCCAGGCGGTAGCCGGAAGGCCACGGATCGGCTGGGTCGAGCATGACCTGATGGGTGCCGGTCACCCAGGCGCGGCCGGAAATTTCCGGCACGATGGCCTTTTGGCCGCCGACCGTCGTTTCGCCGACAATCTGGCAGTCGAAATGTGAGCCGATGATCGATTCGCCACGGAACTTCTGTCCTAGCTTGATCTGGCCACGGGCGTAGAGCACCGCCAGCCGCGCCGAGCAACCGGTGCCTGTGGGTGAACGATCGAGCTTGGCCGGCTGGATCACAACGGTGTTGCGCCCGTGCAGCATGCCGTCGCGCTCTTCAACCGGCAAGGTTAGCTGGCAGAAGGAGATATGGTTCCATTCCGGGTTTTCGGGATGGGAAAACCCGAGCTGCTCGTTGGCGGCGCGGGTGATCTTGATACCAGTCTCGGCCAGTTCACGGGCCTCATCGGGCGTGACCGAAAAGCCGAGCGCGCGCGCGCCAGTAATGACAAAACTGTCGCCGCCATAGGCGGTATCGACGCTCAGCGTGCCAAGACCTTCCACTTCAAGCTTGGCATCGAGCCGGGAGGCAAAGGAAGGCACGTTGGTGACGGTGATGCGCTCAGCCTTGCCGTTGCGGCAGGCGGCAACCACGTTGACCAAGCCGCCCGGCGCCTCCAGTACCATTCTGGTTTCCGGCTCCTGCATCGGCACGATGCCGGTATCGAGCAGGACGGTCGAGACGCAGATGGAGTTGGAACCGGACATTGGCGGCGTATCCTCCGGTTCCATGATGATGAAGCCCATCGTCGCCCGCGGGTCCTTCGGCGGTACCAAGAGATTGATGTGCCGGAACACACCGCCGCGCGGTTCGTTGAGCACGAAATTGCGCAGCGTCTGATCCTCGGCAATGAATTTCCGCTGTTCCCACAGGGTATTGCCGGGTGGCGGCGCGACACCGCCGACGATGACGTCGCCAACCTCGCCCTCGGCATGGCAGGATACGATGTGGATTACCTTGCTGCTGCGCATAGTGCTCTCCCTGAGAAAATCTCGATCCGGCCGCCATCTGCCCAGGAAAATTGTAGCGGGCGGCAGAGCCTGTGTCCCACTGTTAGAAAAATTGGATCCAATATACAATATAAAATTTGGGCCGACTGATAATATCCGCTCCGTTGCCTGAATACCGAATTGCACTTATGACCCAATGGGTACTGACCGCGCGCCGCGCTTGAACAACGGGATTTGAATCCATGAAACTTGCTGCCGTCGATGTCAGGCAGGCCGCATCCGCCGCCGATATCGTCTATGATGCGCTGCGCAAGGCGATTATCGAGGGTGACCTCGCCGAAGGCGAAAACCTCAGGCAGGATCAGATTGCCCAGATGTTCAACACCAGCCGGATACCGGTACGTGAGGCCCTGTCGCGGCTGGAGCAGCATGGGCTGATCACAACCGAGCGCTACAAGGGTGCCGTGGTCGCCGGGCTTTCGATTGAAGAGATCGACGAAATCTTCCAATTCCGCGCCTTTGTCGAGGCCGAGGTCATGCGGCTTGCCGTGCCAAATCTTGATCAGGACGCGCTGGCTGCTGCGCGAAAATACTGCGAGGAATTTGGGCTGGAAACCGAGCCCGCGCGCTGGGGCGAGATCAACCGGAGTTTCCACTACAGTCTTTATGCAGCATCCGGACGACCTTACTACCTGCAGATCGTTCGCACGTCCCTCGACAGGATCGATCGTTATCTGCGGGCGCAACTGACGCTGACGAATGGCGTAATGCGGGCCGACCGCGAGCATAAAGTAATTCTCGAAGCCTGCCTGAACGGCGATGCCGGCCTTGCCTCCCGGTTGACGCGGGATCACGTTCTCGATGCTGGGCGGTCCCTTGTTGCCTTTCTGAAAGATCAGCGGGCCTGACGGCGGGCGGTGCCTGAGGCGGGAAGCCAAGCTGGACGGGTGCTCGCAAGGACTGGTTGAAGTCCGAAAAACGCATCATCACCAAGTTTGTTGCCGCCTTCGCCGATCATGCTTGCGGAAACGGTTGATCCTGCTGACAGGGAAAAGTATTCCTTTTGTCGACACAGGATTGATGACATGACAGATATCGACACCAGCCCCATTCCCGAACGCAAGCGCGGCTCCGGCGTCAAGATGGTCTACGACCTCTTGCGCGACGAGATTCTCGACCTCGTGCTGCCGCCCGGCAGCCCGATCGACGAGGTGCAGCTGGCCGAACGCTTCAAGATGTCGCGAACCCCGATCCGCGAGGCTTTGGTACGGCTCGCCGGCGAGGGCTTGATCGATACGCTCCCCAACCGTTCGACGATGGTTGCGAATATCGATTTTCTCAATATGCACACCTTCTTCGATGCGCTTGTCTTGATGTACCGCGTCACCACGAAGCTGGCGGCGCAATATCACAGACCGGAAGATCTGAAGGTGATTCGTGCGCATCAGGCCGAATTCGCCGCTGCCGTGCAGGCGCAGGATGCGCTGGCGATGATCGCCACCAACGCCGCCTTCCACTCCGCCATCGCTGAAGCGGGCCGCAACGCGTATTTCTCGGGACTGTTCAACCGGCTTCTGGACGAGGGCCGGCGCATGCTGCGGCTGTACTATCAGTCTTATGACGACCGGTTGCCGCAGCGCTTTGTTGAAGAACATGACGACATGATCGCCGTCATTGCCAATCGCGACGTCGAGGAAGCTGACCGTCTGGCGAAATTGCATGCTGAGCAGATCGTTCACCAGATACAGAAATTGTTTGCCCGGGAAGACAGGCTCGACGTGGCACTCTGATCGACAAAATTCTTGTCGACAAATAATATACAACGTGCAATATGGCTCCAGAGGCACAGGATCGGGGTCGCAAAGGTGCGCGCCATTCTCTGCCCGTCCGGCAAGGTCAAAAGGAGTTTGTTATGACGGCCAAAATCTTTTCTGGCGTGATCCCCGCGCTGATGACCCCTTGCAAAGAAGACCGTACCCCGGACTTCGACGCCCTCGTGCGCAAGGGAAAAGAGTTGATTGCCCAGGGAATGTCGGCCGTTGTCTATTGCGGTTCGATGGGTGATTGGCCGCTACTGACAGACGCGCAGCGCATGGAAGGCGTCGAGCACCTGGTGAAGGCCGGTATTCCGGTCATCGTTGGCACCGGCGCCGTCAACAGTGCGCTGGCTGTCAAGCATGCGGCGCATGCCCAGGCCGTTGGCGCACAGGGCCTGATGGTCATTCCGCGGGTCTTGTCGCGCGGCTCGTCCGTCGTGGCACAGAAGGCGCATTTCAAGGCCATCCTCGCTGCAGCTCCGGACCTTCCGGCCGTTATCTACAACAGCCCTTACTATGGCTTTGCCACCCGTGCTGACTTGTTCTTCGCACTGCGCGCTGAGCATCCAAACCTTGTCGGCTTCAAGGAATTCGGTGGTGCTGCCGACATGCGTTATGCGGCTGAGCACATCACCAGCCAGGATGGTGTTTCGCTGATGATCGGCGTCGACACCGCTGTTTTCCACGGCTTCGTCAATTGCGGTGCGACTGGTGCGATCACCGGTATCGGCAACGTTCTGCCGAAGGAAGTCCTGCACCTTTGCAACCTGTCGCAGGCTGCTGCCGAAGGTGATGCCGATGCGCGTCTGCGCGCTCTCGAGCTGGAACAGGCGCTTGCCGTCCTGTCCTCGTTCGACGAAGGTGCGGATCTCGTCCTCTACTTCAAGCACATGATGGTGCTGAAGGGTGACACGGAATACTCGCTGCACTTCAACGCGACCGACGTGCTCACCAAAAGCCAGCGCGGCTATGTCGAGGCCCAGTTCAAGCTGTTCAACGGCTGGTATGCCGAATGGAGCAAGCTTCCCGGCGCCGTCCAGAAGTACAAGGGCTGAGTTTAAGCCCCTCTGAATTGACGAAGGCCCTCTGAGTGATCAGAGGGCCTTTGCATTTGTGGAGCCTGCGGCGATTGCGCAGGCCGATGACGGGACGCTTTTAGACAGCGTCCAGTCCAAGCGCGTGCAGCCGGTCCAGCTGCTCCATCTCCGAAGCGGTGAGGATGATGCCGCCGGTCTGCGATTTCGCGCGCGCTGCGTAACGGCGTTGCGAGGGCAGACGGGCGCCCTGGCCGACCATTGCCTCGAACAGAACCTCGGCCCGGGCAAACGGATTGCCTGGACGATCCCCACCAAAACCTTCGGGAGAAAACGCGATGATCAGCTCGCCATGCGCCGGCGCAAGGGCGGTCGAACCAAGCGCATCCAGCACTTCCGGGCTGGTCAGGTCGCCGATCATGATGCCGGCCAGAAGCTCGATCATTGTGGAGATGGCCGAGCCCTTGTGTTCACCGAACGGCAGCATTGCACCGGCAAGAGCTGCTTCCGGATCCGTGGTCGGCTGGCCGTCGGCATCGATCGCCCAGCCCTCCGGCAGCGCTTTCCCGGCTCGCCTGTGCAGTTCGATTTCGCCACGTGCCGCAACCGATGTCGCGAAGTCGAAGACATAAGGGGATTTGCCCGGGCGCGGCCAGCCGAAAGCGAGCGGGTTGGTGCCGAGCAACGGCTTGGTTCCGCCGCTTGGCGCAACTGTCGCGTAGCTCGGGCACATGACGATACCGGCCAGTCCAAGCTCCGTCAGCGCCTCGGCTTCCGGCCAAAGGGCTGAGAAATGCGTGCAGTCATTGATGGCGAGGGCTGCAATGCCGCTGGAACGGGCACGTTCGGCCAGCACGGGGAGGCCCAGTTCGAACGCCGCATTGGCAAAGCCGCCCTTGGCATCAACCTTGACGACGGCGGACCGCTGCTGTGGTAGAAGTTCGGGCTTGGCAGTGGGATTGACCTTGCCGGCCTTGACGGTGCGCAACGCGCCTTCGATCCGGTAGATGCCGTGCGATTTGCAGGCGTCCCGCTCGGCGGCAACGATGACGCGGGTGATGGCCGCAGCTTGCAACGCGCTCAGCCCGGCCTTGATGAAGATGGCTTTTACGCGCTCTTCCAGATCGGCAATCGTCAGGGTGTGGGTATCGCTCATGTGTGCCCCTCCTTTTTAGGCGTAGTAACATCTAAATGAGTTGATATCCTGCATACAAAAAGTATACAAGTTACCAAACATAATCCGGCCCGGCATAGCCTGCCGCTTGCGCGCCAGTTTCGAGAAAAGGATCTGTCCATGCCCTTCATCCCCAGCGGAAAACACCTTGTCGCAGGCGAATGGCTCGATGGAGCCGGTACTTTTGCATCCTCGCCCGCCAAGGGGCCGGTGCATCAGTTCGCCGTCGGGACCACACAACTGGTCAACCGCGCCTGCGAAGCCGCCGAAGCTGCGTTCTGGAGTTTCAGCGCAGCCGACCGCAGCACCCGCGCTGCCTTCCTGCGCGCCATCGCCGACGAGATTGATGCCCGCGCCGACGAGATCACGGAAATAGGCAGCCAGGAAACCGGCCTGCCCGAAGCCCGCCTGATCGGTGAGCGCGGCCGCACGACCGGCCAGTTGCGGTTGTTTGCCAGCCATATCGAAAGCGGCGACTACCTTGATCGCCGCTTCGACGCGGCCTTGCCGGACCGCCAGCCAGCCCCACGTCCAGAGATACGCCTGATGCAGCGTCCTGTCGGTCCTGTTGCGGTGTTTGGCGCGTCGAATTTCCCGCTGGCCTTCTCGACGGCGGGTGGCGATACGGCGGCGGCACTCGCAGCCGGCTGCCCTGTCGTGGTCAAGGGGCATTCCGCCCATCCCGGCACCGGTGAAATCGTTGCACAGGCGGTGGAAGCGGCCATCCGCAGCACCGGTGTTCATCCTGGCGTCTTCTCGCTCATTCAGGGCGGCAACCGCGATGTCGGCCATGCACTTGTCCAGCATCCGCTGATCAAGGCTGTCGGCTTTACCGGTTCGCAGGCCGGTGGCCGCGCGCTGTTCAATCTCTGCGCCGCACGGCCTGAGCCGATCCCGTTCTTCGGCGAGCTTGGCTCGGTCAATCCGATGTTTCTGCTGCCTGCCGCGATCACGGAACGGGCTGAGGCGCTTGGCCAGGGCTGGGCAGGTTCGCTGGCCATGGGCGCAGGGCAGTTCTGCACCAATCCCGGTGTTGCCGTCATCATCGACGGCGCCGGTGCCGACCGCTTTGCGGCGGCTGCCGTCGAGGCGTTGGGCAAGGTTGCGCCGCAGACCATGCTGACCGACGGAATTGCCAAGGCTTATCACGATGGACAGGCAGGTTTCGCCGCCCGCAACACCGTCAAGCCGTTGCTGGTCACGGAATCAACCGGCCGTGCCGCATCTCCCAACCTGTTCGAAACGACCGGCGACCGGTTCCTGTCCGATCATGCGCTGAGCGAAGAGGTCTTCGGCCCGCTTGGCCTGCTGGTTCGTGTGGCTTCGCAGGAGGAAATGGAAAATGTCGCGCGGACGATCGAGGGTCAGCTGACGGTGACGTTGCACATGGATGACGCCGACATCGATGCAGCGAAACAGCTGCTTCCGCTGCTGGAGCGGAAGGCTGGCCGCATCCTCGTCAACGGCTTCCCGACAGGCGTCGAGGTGGTCGATTCCATGGTTCATGGCGGCCCGTATCCGGCTTCTACCAACTTCGGGGCAACCAGTGTCGGCACCATGTCGATCCGCCGCTTCCTGCGTCCGGTGTCTTACCAGAACTTGCCGGAGGCGCTGCTTCCCAAGGACTTGCTTAAATAATCGTGCGGCCACGGCCGCATGAGGTTACCGAATCTTGCGCGCAAATCATCAAATACGAATATTTGTGTACTTTTTGTATACTCTTTGTATTTTTCCGTTGATTTGCGCGCGATGAATCGAAATAGTGCGCCTGCCGCAGATCGGCGCATCAATCTAGGGAGAGAGATTAAGATGAAATTTTCGGTCCTCGCGTTCAGCCTCCTGGCTACAACCGTTCTGACCAGCCAGGCCCACGCCGATAAGCTGGACGATATTATTTCCTCGGGCACATTGCGTTGCGCCGTCGTGCTGGATTTCCCGCCGATGGGATCGCGTGACGAAAGCAACAATCCGATCGGCTTCGACGTCGATTATTGCAACGATCTGGCCAAGGCCCTCGGCGTTACTGCCGAGATCGTCGAAACCCCGTTCCCCGAGCGTATTCCTGCCCTGATGTCGGGCCGCGTCGATGTCGGCGTTGCCTCGACCTCCGACACGCTCGAGCGTGCCAAGACTGTCGGCATGACCGTTCCCTACTTCGCCTTCGAAATGGCCGTGACCGCCAACGAGAAATCGGGCATCAAGTCGTTTGAAGACATGAAGGGCAAGGTCGTTGGCGCTACTGCCGGCACCTATGAAGCCATTGCTCTGGAAAAACAGGTCAAGGCCTGGGGCGTCGGTGAGTTCCGTCCGTACCAGACGCAGGCCGACGTGTTCCTGGCGCTGAGCCAGGGCCAGCTCGATGCGACGGTTTCGACCTCGACCGTGGCGCAGGCTAACGTCAAGACCGGCAAGTTCCCCGGCATCGCTGTCGTCGGCAAGGCGCCGTTCGATATCGACTACGTTGCTCTCTTCACCAACCGCGAAGAATACGGGCTGATCAACTACCTCAACCTCTTCATCAACCAGCAGGTTCGTACCGGCCGTTATGCCGAACTGTATGGCAAGTGGGTTGGCGGCGAGGTTCCGTCCCTCTCGGTCAACGGCGTTTACCGCTAATCAAATCGTTTCGCTGGCGGCGCGGGTGACACTCGCGCCGCTGTCCTTTTCCAGGAGATGAAACGGCAATGTTGAATTACACCTTTCATTGGAATCAGGCCTTCAAAGCGCTGCCGCAGATGCTGGACGGCGCGCTCGTCACGCTGCAGATCGCGCTACTGTCCATGGTTATCGGGCTGGCGCTTGCCTTGACTCTGACCGCGTTTCGCCTTTCGGGCAATCGCATCCTCAGCGGCTTTGCGACCACCTGGGTCGAGATCGCGCGCAATACGCCCGCGCTGTTCCAGATCTACATGGCCCATTTCGGGCTTGGTAATTTCGGTATTCATCTCAGCCCCTACACCGCGCTTCTGGTCGGGATCGCGTTTAACAACGCGGGTTACCTGGCCGAAAATTTTCGCGGTGCGCTGAAAGCCATTCCAGACACCCAGGCCCGCGCCGGTCGGTCGCTTGGCATGACGCCGGTCCAGGCCTTCCGGCTGATCGTCTTGCCGCAGATGCTGCGTATCGCCTTCCTGCCTGTCACCAACCAGATGGTCTGGGCAATCCTGATGACGTCGCTTGGCGTGACCGTCGGCATGAACACCGATCTCGCCGGTATCACGCAGGAACTCAACGCGCGGTCCTTCCGCACCTTCGAATTCTTCGCCCTTGCCGCGGTGATCTATTACATCATCGCCAAGCTTGTGACACTCGCTGCGCGCCTGCTTGCCGCGCGCATGTTCCGCTACTGAGAGAGGTGAGAGATGTTTGATACCACCCTCAGCTGGAATGACCTCGCCTTTCTGGCGCAAGGCGCGGCGATGACCCTTGCGGTTACCGCCGTGTCCGTGACCGCCGGTACTTTACTGGGCATTATCTTCGGTGTTCTTCGTGTCCAGCTGGGCGCCCTCTGGGCCGCACCGCTGACATTCGTACTCGATATTTTCCGCTCGGTGCCGCTGTTGATCCAGCTCGTGCTTGGCAACGCGATCCAGGCCATTGCCAAGCTTGGCTGGGCGCCCTTCACCACGTCCTGCGTGGTGCTGTCGCTGTATACGGCGGCCTATTGTTCGGAAATCATCCGCGGCGGCATTGAAGCCGTCCCGGCAACGACCCGCCGCGCGGCCCGCTCGCTCGGCATGACCTGGTGGCAGGACATGCGCTATATCGTGGCGCCTCTTGCCACGCGCGTTTCGCTTCCTGCCTGGATCGGCCTGACGCTCGGCGTCATGAAGGATTCTGCCCTGGTGCTCTGGCTCGGCCTTATCGAGCTTCTGCGTGCCTCGCAGATTCTGGTCACCCGCTTGCAGGAGCCGCTGTTCATCCTGCTGATCTGCGGCGTAATCTACTTCGTCATCAGCTTCCCCATCGCCCGGTTTGGCGGGTATCTCGAAAAACGGTGGTCCCCCAATGATTGAAATTAAAGACGTTCGCAAATCCTTCAGCACCCTGGAGGTTTTGAAGGGGATCAACCTCACCGTAAACAAGGGCGAGGTGGTCACCATCATCGGCGGCTCCGGATCGGGCAAGTCGACGCTTCTGACCTGCATCAACGGCCTGGAGCCGATCAATGCGGGCCAGATCACCATCGATGGCACGGTTGTTCACGCAAAGGACACCGATCTCAACAAGCTGCGCCGCAAGGTCGGCATCGTTTTCCAGCAATGGAATGCTTTCCCGCACCTGACGGTTCTGGAAAACGTCATGCTGGCGCCGCGCAAGGTACTCGGCCTTTCCAAGGAAAAGGCCGAAGAGATCGCCGTCAAGCAGTTGACCCATGTCGGCCTGCGCGAAAAGCTGACGGTCTATCCGAACCGCATGTCCGGCGGCCAGCAGCAGCGCATGGCGATTGCCCGGGCGCTGGCCATGTCGCCGGAATACATGCTGTTCGACGAAGTCACCTCGGCGCTTGACCCGATGCTGGTCGGCGAAGTCCTCGACACGCTGAAGATGCTTGCCGAAGAAGGCATGACGATGATCTGCGTCACACACGAAATGGCCTTTGCCCGCGACGTTTCCGACCGGGTCGCGTTCTTCCATCACGGTGTCATGACGGAAATCGGCACGCCGGATCAGCTTTTTGGCGCCCCGCAGCATCCTGATACTCAGGCGTTTCTGGCGAGTGTCCGCTAATGACGCATCCAGACGTCATTGTTATCGGCGCCGGAGTGGTCGGGCTTTCGGCGGCGATTGCCGCCCAGGCGCGCGGGATGACGGTTACGGTGCTGGACCGTGAAGGTCCGGCAGCCGGCGCCTCCGCAGGCAACGCCGGTGCCTTTGCCTTTACGGATATCCTGCCGCTTGCTTCGCCAGGAATCCTGAAAAAGGCACCCAAATGGCTGCTGGATCCCCTTGGCCCATTGTCCGTTCCACCGGCTTATGCGTTCAAGATTGCGCCCTGGATGTTCCGCTTCTGGCGGGCTTGCTCGCCTGCGCAGGTGGCAAAATCGACGACGGTGCAAACCGCGTTGATGGACCTTTCGAAGGGCGAACTCGAGCCCTTCCTGCAGCGGACCGGCACTTTGCCCATGCTGCGCAAAGACGGTAATCTGCAGGTCTATGAAAGTCAGGCGGAGCTGAATGCCTCGCTGCCCGGATGGAAAGTCCGCGAGGCGCACGGCATCGAGTTCCATCATCTCGACGCATCCCGCATGGCCGATATCCAGCCGGGGCTCGATGCGCGCTTTACCCACGGCACCTTCACGCCCGGCTGGTTTTCGATCGCCGATCCCAAACTCTACACGCTGGCACTGGCGGATTATTTCCGCAGCCAGGGTGGGGTGTTGGAACGCGCCAATGTGACCGCACTGCGGCCGATCGAGGACGGTGTCGAGATCATCGGCGAAGGTGGCCAAATTCGCCGTGGATCGCAGGTCGTCCTGTCGGCAGGCGCCTTTTCCCACCGTATTGCCCGTAGCCTCGATGAGCGCATTCCGTTAGAAACCGAGCGTGGCTACAACACCACGTTGCCAGCCGATGCGTTCGATTTGCGGACGCAGGTCACCTTTGGTGGTCACGGCTTTGTCATCACGCGTCTGTCCACCGGCATCCGTGTCGGCGGCGCCGTTGAACTCGGTGGCTTGGAACTGCCGCCGAATTTCCGCCGGTCGGAAGCCATGCTGAAGAAGGCCAAGGATTTCCTGCCCGGCCTGAAGACTGAGGGCGGAAAACAGTGGTTCGGATTCCGTCCTTCGCTGCCTGACAGCCTGCCCGCCATCGGCCGCGCCCGGGCGACGCCCCGGGTCATCCACGCCTTCGGGCACGGTCATCTTGGCCTGACGCAATCGGCAGGCACCGCCCGGTTGGTCGCCGATCTGTTGACTGGTAAGACACCAGCCATCGACATTACATCCCTTTCGCCTCAACGCTTCTGATAAGGTCTCTCACCATGGCCACGTATACCTTTTCCTGCCTCGACGGACACACTTGCGGAAACCCGGTCCGCCTCGTTTCCGGTGGTGGCCCGCGCCTTGAAGGCGCCAACATGCTGGAAAAGCGCGCCCACTTTCTGCGCGAATTCGACTGGATCCGTACCGGCCTGATGTTCGAACCGCGCGGCCATGACATGATGTCGGGCTCGATCCTCTATCCGCCGACCCGTCCGGACTGCGACGTCGCGGTTCTCTTCATCGAGACATCCGGTTGCCTGCCGATGTGCGGCCACGGCACGATCGGCACTATCACCATGGCGATCGAGAACGGCCTGATCATGCCACGCGAACCCGGCAAGCTGTCAATCGATGCGCCTGCCGGCAAGGTTGATATTACCTATCGCCAGGAAGGCCGCTTCGTCGAGGAAGTCCGCTTGACCAACGTTCCCGGTTTCCTCTATGCCGAAGGTCTGACGGCCGAGGTCGAAGGTCTGGGCGAAATCATCGTCGACGTTGCCTATGGCGGCAACTTCTACGCCATCGTCGAGCCGCAGAAGAATTTCCGCGATATGGCTGATCATACGGCGGGCGAACTCATTGGCTGGAGCCCCAAGCTGCGCGCCGCGCTGAATGAAAAATACGAGTTCGTTCATCCCGAACATCCCGAGATCCGTGGCCTGAGCCACATCCAGTGGACCGGCAAACCGACGGATGCCACCGCTCATGCCCGCAACGCCGTGTTCTACGGCGACAAGGCCATCGACCGGTCGCCTTGCGGTACCGGCACCTCGGCGCGCATGGCGCAGCTGGCCGCCAAGGGCAAGCTCGCTGTCGGCGACGAATTCGTCCACGAGTCGATCATCGGCTCGCTGTTCAAGGGACGGGTCGAGGCAGCCACCAAGGTTGCTGGCCGTGATGCCATCATCCCTTCGATCGCCGGCTGGGCCCGGATGACGGGTATCAACACGATCTTCATCGATGACCGCGATCCCTTCGCTCATGGTTTTGTCGTCAAGTGAGTGAACCGATGCACGCGAACAGCATCCTTGCCGGCGCCGCTGATGGACCGGTTATCGCCTCATCGGAGCCCCTGAGCTTCTGGGGCGGTGTTTCTCCGGAAACCGGAAGCATTATCGACGTGCATCATCCTCTCCACGGGGTCTGTCTGACCGGCGGCATCCTGATGATGCCGTCGAGCCGTGGGTCCTGCACCGGATCGGGCGTACTTCTCGATCTGATCCTCACCGGCCGTGCCCCGGCGGCACTGGTGTTCAGCGAAGCCGAGGATGTGCTGACGCTGGGTGCGCTGATTGCCGCTGAAATGTTCGGCAAGCCGCTTCCTGTGTTGCGCCTTGCATCTGAGAGTTTTGGGGTATTGTCGCGTGCCAAAACCGCGCGGATCACCGCCACCGCGATCGAGGCGGATGGTCTGTCGATACCGGTTTTGCCGCCGCGCCTTGCGACGCTCGATCTCAGCGACAACGACCGTGCGATGCTTGAAGGCGTGCAGGGCAAAGCGATCCAGCAGGCCATGCGGATCATCTGCGCCATGGCTGCCCAGCAGGGCGCAAGCTGTCTGACCGACGTAACACAAGGGCATATCGACGGCTGCATCTATGCCAGCCCGGCCAATCTCACTTTTGCGGAGAAAATGGCCGACATGGGGGCCAAGGTTTGCGTGCCAACCACCATGAATGCGATCTCGGTCGATCATGCCAACTGGCAGATGCAGGGTGTGCCCGGTTCCTTCGGCAATCCGGCCGCAAAGCTCGCCGATGCCTATGTTCGCATGGGCTGCCGCCCGACCTTTACCTGCTCTCCCTACCTTCTGGACAGTGCTCCGCAAGCGGGCGAAGCGATCGCCTGGGCGGAATCCAACGCGGTGATCTTCGCCAACTCGGTGCTCGGCGCCCGCACGCCAAAACATCCGGACTTCCTCGATCTGTGCATCGCGCTCACCGGACGTGCGCCGCTATCCGGCGTCTATCTGCCGGAGAACCGCAAGGCCCAGATAGTCATTGATGTCGAGCTGCCCGAGAATGTCGATGATGCCTTCTGGCCGCTGATCGGCTATCTCGCCGGTCACGCGGCGCCCGATCGCATCCCGCTGCTGCGCGGTCTCGCCTCGGCACAACCTTCGACAGACGATCTCAAGGCGCTGTGCGCTGCCTTCGGCACGACGTCGGCGGCGCCGATGCTGCATGTCGAGGGCGTCACGCCTGAAGCCCAGGGTGCGGCAGCCTTGGAGGCAAGCCGCAAAACCATCACCCGCGCCGAGATGGCGCAGGCCTGGACGCGGCTGAACGCAGGGCCGGAGCAGGTCGAACTCGTTGCTATCGGTAGCCCGCATGCCTCGCTGAACGAATGTCGGGCGCTGGCTGCAGGGCTCGCCGGGCGCAAGCGCCACCCGGATGTCACCGTCCTCGTCACGGCAGGCCGCCAGGTGATCACCGATGCGCGTGAGGACGGCACACTATCAAGCCTCGAACAAAGCGGCGTGCGTATCGTGCCTGACCTGTGCTGGTGCTCGATCAGCGAACCGGTTTTCCCGGTGCACACCCGCACGCTGATTACCAATTCCGGCAAATATGCCCATTATGGCCCCGGCCTCAGCAACCGTACCGTTCGCTTCGGCAGCCTTGCCGATTGCGTCGAGGCGGCTGTGAGCGGCCGCGCCCCAGCGCGGCTTCCCGCCTGGCTTCAGCCATCGGTAGATTAGTAGAATCGCGCTATCGGGCAATGTGCAGCCTGGCCGCAACCTCATCGACGAGGTCTGGAGCCTCGATCTCGAAATCCGCCTTTATCGCATGCTGCCCGCCGCATTCAGAAGGTCGAGGAACTCTGGCGCTTGGCGAGCCGGCTGCTGGAACGCCCGCCCGCCTGATCACACCTTGAGAAAGACCAGCGCCCGCAGGATTTCAGCAAAATCCTTGTGTTCGAAGGCGACGGCACGGGGGCCATGGGCGCGTGCGCCCGGATACCAGCCGGCGCGATAGGCATCCGTTGGATTGTTGAATTCGATCACGACCTCGTAATGCTCCGCGCGCGCTGGAAGCGCCTGTGCGAAATCGTCCGAAAGTGCCTGTGCCACGCCCTCGCGAATGAGGCGCCGCGCCCAGACTGGCGAGATGGATGTCGAGGCGCGGCCGCGTCCATCCAGCGTCTCGACGGCAGCAAGGCCAGGCACCATGGCACGTGCCTCCGCGCAAATGCCTTCGTCACCGGCCAGAAAAACGGAAGGAACCCCATAACCCGCCGCACACAGCGCATTGACGGTAAACTCGGAAGCGACCTCGCCATTCAGCAGCAGCCGTGAAATGCGCAGGTTGGATGTATGGGCAAGCGGATTGGCCTCGCTGCCCGCCTTGGAGTGGTAGCCGGTATAAATGGCGGCGGCAAAGCCTTCGTCGAGCCCGAACATCATGGAGTCCGGGTGGCCGGACCAGCCGCGCACGATCCGCGCGTAATCAGGCAACCGGTCGAGGATGAGATTGCGGCCGCTGTCGTGGGCGTCCTTGATGACCACTTCCGTCGCGCCGGCAGAACGCGCGC
>UCNE01000030.1 GCA_900473685.1 Hyphomicrobiales bacterium | reverse complement strand
GCGATGCCCTCTTCGGTCATCACGTAGTGGATGAACAGCTTTGCCGCGTTCGGGCTGTTGGTGCCCTTGGTGATCAGGCCAACGCCGGGATAGAGCCAGCCAAGCCATGGCTTCAGGTCCTTGCAGAGACCGAGCTTCATGCCCTTGTCGGCATTGTCGCGGAATTTCGCCGAACTGATCAGGCCCATGAAAGGCTCTTTCTGACCGGGAACACCGACGGCTTCGGCTGCCGCGGCATCGGCATCTGTAAGCAGCGGCGCGTTGGCGGCGAGCGCCTTGATCCAGGCCGCGGTGGCGCTCGTCTCTCCGGTCGGGATGTCCTTGCCATAAAACTCCTTGTAGGCGCCGGCGACCTTGTCGTCGCCATGCTTGGCCATCTGGTTGAACCAGTCGACATAGGACGCTTTGCCGAGCGGATCCTGCATGGCGACCTTGCCCTTCCACTTCGGCTCCGTCAGCTCCCAGATATTGGCAACGGGGCATTTATCGAAGAGTTCGGTGTTGTAGGCCCAGACATTGGCGCTGGTGACGACCGTCAGCGGGTCCTGGTACTCGGCGGGAATGGCCTTCGCGAGATCCGGCGGCAGCCAGCTTTCGGCAAACCCCTGCGGGATGAGCTGGGCCATGGCGGCCGGTGCATCGCTGATGATCGACACGTCGCCCTGGATGTTGTTGGCGCGCGCTTCGCGAATGATCATCTCAAGCTGGGCCGTTGCCTTGACCTTCGAGCCTTCGGCCCCGACGCCGTATTTCTTGGCGAAATTCTCAGCCATTTCGACGATCTTGCCGGTACTGTCATAAACCGTGATCGGCTTTTCCTGCTTGGCTGCCTCGATCAGCGCATTGAGGTCGAAAGGCTCCTCCGCCTTCGCCGCACCGCCAAGCAAGGTTAAGATGGCCGTTGCACATAGCAGGGTGTTCCTGCCGCCTGTCATTTTACGCTTCATACTGCTCCTCCTTCAGCAAGCATATGTCCGTTTCCTGGTGATCTTAGTTGTAGGTACTGCTCCTCAGCAGCGCGTCGGCTTCCGTTATGCGCTGACCGTCCGCATCGAAAACATGAAGGGCTTCGGCCGGAACATGGAAAAACACGCGATCGCCGCTATCGACGCGCGGCAGCGCATGAGTGGTCAGGAACAGCGTATGGTTCTCGCTCCTCAATTCGAGAATCCAGCTGCCCCCCGTTGGCAGCACGCCGGTCACTGTCATTTCGCCGGAGAAGCTGCCCTGTGGCACATCGTCGATCTTGGCTGCGTAACCCATGGCTTCCGGCCGCATGCCGATGGAGCCGATGCCGCGCAGCTGCGGATAGCGAGCTGCGCAATAGGTCTCGGCCTTGTCGGCAATATCGGAGGCGCCAGGTTTTCCAAACGTCAGGATGTTGATCGGCGGGCTGCCGACGAATTCCGCGACGAAACGGTTGGCCGGGCGGTCGTAGATATCGTCGGGCGTACCCATCTGCTGCAGCGTGCCCTCATTCATGACGGCAATCGTCGTCGCCAGCGTCATGGCTTCCCACTGGTCATGGGTAACGAAAACGATGGTCGTCTTGAACTCCTTGTGCAGCCGCTTCAACTCGGCCCGCATTTCCAGCCGCAGCCGCGCGTCCAGATTGGACAGCGGTTCATCGAGCAAAAGCACACCGGGATTGACGGCGAGCATGCGGGCGAGCGCCACGCGCTGCTGCTGCCCGCCCGAAAGCTGCGACGGATAGCGGTCGCGGTATTTGGCGATGTCGAGTGCCTGCATGACGCGCTCGACGCGCGCCTCACGTTCGGCCTTCGGCAGTTTGCGCAGGCGCAGGCCGAAGTCGGTGTTGCGTTCGATCGTCAGGTGGGGCCACAGCGCGTAACTCTGGAACACGAGGCCCATTTCGCGCTTTTCCGGCGGAATGAAGATCCCGTCCGCGACGGAATCGATAACCCGGTCTCCGACGCGGATTTCGCCACCGGAGAGGTTTTCGAGGCCGGCGATCATGCGCAACGTCGTGGTTTTGCCGCAGCCGGACGGGCCAAGCAGGCACATGAATTCGCCGTCGCGGATTTCGAGGTCGAGGTCGGAAACCGCGTTGGCGGAGTTTACACCGTAGTTCTTCTGCGCACCGCGCAAGTTGATGGTAGGCATCAGCTTCCAAGTCCTTCTGCAAGATTTGTACGGGTCAGCTTCTGGGCCAAAAGCGTACCGAAATAGGCGATGGCGGCGATGATCAGCACCACGGCATTTGCGGCTTGCGTATAGTGATAATCGACCAGCCGCAGCGAATAGGTGGTCAGCACGTCCGTACTCGGCACAGCCAGGATCACGAAGAGGCTGAGCCCCTTGATGCCCGAGATGAACGGCAGGAGCACGCCTGTCACCAGCGATCCCTTCTGGATCGGAATGACGATGGAGATCATGCGGCGGAACCAGCCGGCACCAGCGATCTGGGCTGCTTCTTCCGGATCCTTGCCGAGCTGGGTCATAGCGGAGATGCCGGCGCGTGAAGCGTAAGGCATCTGGTCGGCGATGAGAGCCAGAATAAGGATGGTCACGGTGCCATAGAGAGCCGGCATCGGGCCGCGGGGAACCGCAAACAGCGAAAGGTAGGCCGCTGCAAAGGCAATCCCGGGAACCAGATAGGGCAGGAATGTGACCTGGCGCAGATAGACCGACAGGGCGCGAACTGGTGTGCGGATGACGACATAGCCGACAAGCAGGCCGAGGACGCCGGACACAAGGGACGCGAGCCCAACGATCATCATCGTGTTCTTGGCTGCAGCCCATAGCTCGGGGCTGAGCAGGATCCCTGTCTGCAGCGCCACGGTATGAAGATCGGTGCCGATCCAGTAGTCGAGCGTGAAATTGTCGAGCGTGAATTTCGCCGGCATCTTCATCACGGTCGACAGGGCAAGCGTCAGAAGCGGCAGGCCGACGGAGAGAATGAAGACCGTTGCTGCAAAGCCGGTCGCCGGAAGACGCATCTTGCCGAGGCGGCTCTGCCTATTCATCGATCCCTTTGAACCAATGGTGACGAAGCGGCGGGCTTCGCGCACCAGCCGTGCGTCGATCATCAGGGTGATGATGCCGATCAGCATGATCGATGCGGCCACGACCCCGGCAACGCCGGTCTGGCGGGATGCAATGCTGCGGAACAGCGAGGTTGAGAGGACTTCGAACTTGACCGGAAGGCCGAGCACATAGGGAACGCCGAATTCGCCGAGGCACTTTGCAAAAATCAGCACCATCGAAGACAAAAGCGCCGGACGCATCAGCGGCATGATGATCTGGATGGCAACCTGGTAGCGGTGAGCGCCGAGGATTCGAGCGGAGTCCTCCAGCTGTGAATCGAAGCGGCGGAGCGCCGAGCCGAACAGTAGGATGACGAAAGGCGTGTAATGCAGCGCCAGAATGATGGTGATCGGAAAGCGGCCATAGGCGACCCAGTCCGGCGGCGTAAAACCCATGGCCTCGAACCAGCCGGGCTGGCCGCCGATCGTGCGGTTCTTGAACAGCGTCGTCCAGGCCAGCGCAAACGTCCAGGCGGGCAGCATGTAGGGCACGATCAGGGCCGTTGCGAACCAGCGTCGGCCGAACATGTCCGTACGGCTGATCAGCCAGGCAAGCACGGTGCCGATAACAAGGGACAGCGAGATGGCCCCGAGCGCTACGGTGAGGGTGTTGAACAGCGGCCGCCAGAAGAGATCGTGCGCAACCGGTGAGAAGAATGCCCGGTCGATGTAGTAAAGCGTGAGATCGCCAACATCTTTGCCGAGACGCCGCTCATGCCCGAATTGCACGCGCACTGCGTCGAGAACGATCGAGATGATTGGAACAACGATCAGATAGGTAAAGATGAGAGCCGTCAGGACGCCGACGAGTGTCGTTGGTTCGCGCAGCGCAACCTTTAAGCGGTATCGCCAGGCCTGCCATGCCGAAGGCGTGGCGACCGGCTTTCGAACCAGACCCTCCACCTTCGCTGTTTCACTTAGAAGTGCCATTATATTCCCTCCAGCATTGCCCCTGCCCTCCGGCAGATACCTTCAAATACGTCGCGTTCTTCCGTGACGGGTTGACGCGATGCGCTTAGGCGCGGGCAATGGTTTCAATCCTCCAGCATCAGGCCGGGCCTGCTTGACGGCGATGATGCGGCTCCTCCCAGAGGCATCGTTTCCTCAGAAAAATGGAATAAATATTCCGTTTTTTGGATCGCCTTGGAATGCATGATCTATCGGTAAGGTCATTTTGTCAACGGAAAAATGCACACGTGGTCATTCATTTATCTAATTGATTTATAATGATTATTTTTGCGCGTTCTGTACAAAGTTTGGCGCGCTCTGCGAACGCGTGCCTCTTCGTTCAGATTCCATCGAAGTCATGTGAAGGCAAGTACCTGTTCAAAGCCTGCGGAGTGCGCTCGGCTCGCCGTTTCTGCTGGGCATCGGTATGAATTTTTTGGTTGGAAAAACTGATGCAATGTGGCCTGTAAGATCAGACACTTGATTTGCATCGGGGACGTGAATGGCAAGAGGCTTCGTAACGGCCGAAGAGGTGGCCAAGAAGGCGGGCGTTTCGCGCTCGGCTGTTTCGCGCACGTTCACCCCCGGCGGTAGCGTCTCGCAGTCGGTTCGGCGCAAGGTCCTAAAAGCTGCCCGTGACTTGGGCTACCGCGTCAATCGTCTGGCGCAGGGGCTGAACAACGACCGGTCGAATTTGATTGGCGTTGTCGGGACAAATCTCAGCTCGCCCTTCATTTCCAAGCAGCTTGATCTCCTGAGCCTCGGCCTCCTGCGACGCGGGCTGCAATGTCTTTTGCTGAATGCAGCAGACGCCCGCAAGGATATCGCACCGCTCATCGAGCTTCTCTTCGAATTCCGGGCGCAGGCGATCGTGGTCCTTTCCGGCGAGCCGCCAGCGTCGATTATCGACGAGTGCATGGCTAATGGTGTCAGGCTCATCCTGATCAATCAGAGGCTCGACCGCACAGATACGAATATGGTGCTGAGCGACGATTCCCATGGGGCAGAACTTGCCGCAATGCGGCTGATCGAGGCCCGGTGCCGAAAAGTTGCGGTGATATCCAGCGCAAGCCAGACACCGGCACAGGTGCGGCGAGCGACGGCGTTCAGCAAACGCATGGCCATGGAAGGTGCCGAAGTCGTTTCCTGGTTCGACGGCCCGACAAGCTATGAAAGTGGCTATCAGGCGGGGTGCGACCTGTTAGGCGACAAAGCAATTGATGGCGCATTCTGCGTCACGGATCTACTTGCACTGGGCTTTATAGACGCTGCCCGGCTGGAAATGGGCCGTCGCGTGCCGGAAGACCTGTCGATCGTCGGCTTTGACGACATTCCTCAGGCCGGCTGGAAGAGCTATCAATTGACGACGGTCGGGCAGTCTGTCGACGCCTTGACCGAGAAGGTATTGACGGCGTTGGCAAGCGACGAACCGGAAACCCGGCTCCAAATCGTGCCTGTCGCCTTGGTCGAGCGCATTACTGCCCGTTAAAGTGCCTGCTTGATCCGGCTTTCGCTCAGAAGGCCGCTCTGATCAAGGATCGGGTGGGCGACCGAGGCGATATGGGCATTGATCCGCTTCAAATCGCGCAACATGTCGAGATGCACGGAACTCGTCTGAATGCTGTCGGCCCGGCCATCGCGAAGGCGCTGCAGGTGCCGTTCGGCGGATTGCTTTTCCAATCGGCGCACATCTTCCTTCACTTCGACCAACCGGCGCGCAAGGTCGGCATTCTGGGTCGCGAATACCGTTTGCGCCATGCGGATATTGTCGAGCGTAACGGTGAAAAGCTGCTCAAGCTCGTTTTTGCCGTCGCCGGAGAATTGCAGGCCGAGATTGATCTTCTTGGCAATTTCCGGGCGAATACCCTTCTCGATGATATCGCCTATATGCTCGAGATTGATGGCATATTCGACGATATCCATCGCGCGGCGATGGTTCTTGCCGCTTAACCCGTCCTGACCGACCTTCGAAACATAGACCTTGATCCCATGCTGGATGTGGTCCACCCGTCCCTCCAGTGCGCTGATGCTGGCGAGCCTGGACAGATCGTTGTGGCGCATGGCCTCACTGGCTTGTACCAGCATGCGCTCGATCAAATCGCCCACCAGCATGACCTCACGGCTTGCCCCAGCCAAGGCTGCGACCGGCCGGTTGAGATCATGGCTGTCGAGATAGCTACGATCGCTATCCTCCTCCTTCTTCTCCGGAAGGAGTGCCGTGGTTGCGCGCAAAAGCAGTGGCGATAGTGGCCAGGCAATGATGGCAACGGCGATATTGAAAAGCAGATGCGCATCAACAGCGAAATTGGTGTGCGAGAAAGGCGATATCTCCAGCAGTCCGGCCCCGTAACCGGCGAGTGGAAGGGCTGCAACACAGCCGATCGCCCGTACGATGAGGTTGCCAAGAGTGACACGGCGGGCAGAAACCGGCGCCTTCAACGTTGCCAGCACGGGCGGGATAGCGCCTCCAAGATTGGCACCGAGAACCAGCACGATGACCAGGCTGGTATCGATGCTGCCGTTTGCCGCGAGCGACAGGATGAGAACGACGATGGCAAGGCTTGAGGATGCCAGGACTGCGAGAACAGCCGAGAATATCAGCGCGACTGGCCAGGCATTGCCGAGCATGGTGATGAACAGGCTGAGTGCCGGGGATTGCCGTATGGGATCGGTCGCAGCGGAAAGCAGGTGCAGCGAAAGCAGCATCAGGCCGACGCCGACGAGAGCGGCGCCCGCCCCCTGTCGCGGTGCTGACTTGGTGCGCGAAAGAATGACACCGGCAAGGATCAGCATCGGCGAAAGCCAGCCGAGGCCAAGGGCAACGATCCACGCCGTTGTTGCGGTGCCGACATTGGCGCCAAGCAATACGACTTGCGCCATGGCCGGAACGATCAGATCCTTCTCGACGAAGGAAGCCACCATCAGGGCCGTTGCCGTGGAACTCTGCAGGGCGACCGTTGCAACGAAGCCGGCGATGAAGGAACGGAGCCCGCCACGCGTGCCGGCGGCCAACCTGATGCGTAGCTTGGCGCCAAAGGCACGCGTCATGCCCTCCTTGATCTGGCCGAGCCCAAACAGCAGCAGTGCAACGGCGCCGAAGAGATTGAGGCTGATAACAATCGATTCCATCAAATCACCTCGCTTGCCGTCGGGCGGCCGCAGTCATGCAGTTCATGGATGGCCTTGCCCGTGGGAAGGCGGTCCGCGGTCATAGCGCTAGCAGTTCATGCCGCGGTGCCAGTTCTACCGTTATCCTCCGCGACCCGCGTTCGGCGCGGTCGAGAAACAGCCCGAGTGCGCCGAAGAAAATGCCAAGAAAGCCCTCAAGGGTGCCATCGTGATCCTCAGGTTCGCGGCCGAAACGCTCCGCCAGTGCGCGATACAGGGCGAGCCTTTCGGGCTCGATATGTGGCAATGCCAACGCTGCTCCTTGGCGAAGACAGTACCAGTCGGCGATCAAATCCAGCATCGGGAGAGCGGCAGACAGAACTGCGTCGGCCGGCGGCCCGGGTTTTCTGCTGAGCGAGCCAAGGACATCCGCAACGGTGCGATCCTGGATCGCTGCCACGATGTCGGCCGGCCATTCTTTCAGGAAATAACGATGCCGGACCAGCGCGCGCTTGTGGCAGCGCAGGAAGGCGCCGTAGTTGCCGGCTGTGAAGGCAGGGTCCATCCCCTCGCCGGCAAGTGCAGTTTCCCGCGCATATCCGGCACTGATTTGGCCGTTGACCGGCAATGCGGACATTTCCACCGTTTCGATGGCGATCGCATCCTGCGATGGATGAACGACCTTGAACGCGGGTGGGAAGGCAACGAGCGATGGCACGGCGATATTGGTCAACGATCGATCCGCAGCTTCTCGCCGCGTGACGCCTTCGACATGCAGATGCCCGCTGAAATGGACGGCGAGCCCCGCCTGCAGCAAGGCATCTTCGACCGCCTTGCGCGGCGTCCGGCGCACACCATTGGTTTCACCAAACAGCGCACCCTCGGCACGGGTTGCGCCGTCAAAGGGATTAAGGGCCGGATAGTGAGAGAAGGCAAGCAGAGTCTTACCAAGGGCCTGCGCCCTGCGGCTGACATCGGCAATCCAGTCGATGATAAAGGGCTTGCTGCGCAAAAGTGCATTCCAGCCGCCCGATGTACTGTCGGTGAAGGCAGCCTCTTCTCCTGTCTCGAAGGTGCCGTCGAGTGGTTCGAAGATATTGGCGTCGATCATCAACAACCAGAGCCCGGCTTCAGGTTCGACGAGATACGAAGCGTC
Source organism: Hyphomicrobiales bacterium (assembly GCA_900473685.1). Taxonomy (GTDB): domain Bacteria; phylum Pseudomonadota; class Alphaproteobacteria; order Rhizobiales; family Rhizobiaceae; genus Pararhizobium. The sequence goes on along the minus strand of UCNE01000030.1, from coordinate 40,255 downwards.
CATCAACTGGTAGACATTCCTGCCATCCGGCGAACGAATGTCGTAGAGACGATCTTCCGGCGCATCGGATCCGCCAAAAGGTGTTTCCCAGTGCAGGTAGTCGGAGTGATGGAAATAGCCGAAGGCGGCCATGGGGGTAAGGCCTGCGGGATAGCCTTCGCAATACATGCCACCGTTGATGACGACACGCTCACCAGCAAGGTGGGCATCGCTGGAAACGGAAAGGCCGCTACCGTCCTCCGCCAGGAATTCCTTGGTATGGTGCCGACCGCGCGGGCCGAAGATATCGTGGTTGCCAGGCAGCGCGTAGAAGCCGGTGCCATACTTATCGCTGTGGCGCTGCAGGATGCCTTTCAGCGTTCCGGTGGTGGTCCGCTGTCCGTCGTCGGTGTAATCGCCGAGCAGCACGACATGGCGGATACCCCGCCGTTGCACCTCGTCGAGCGCCGCATACAGCGCATCGGCACTTTCGTTGAAGACGCGGGTAGACTGGCGGGTGTCCGACCAACTGCGCATGGTTATGCGCTGGCCCTTGATCTCGATACCAGGAAAGCCGAAATCGGCGGCCGTGTCATGGAAATGAGCGTCGGCGATGACGGCGACTGACGGGAGATTGCGTGTCAGCATGATTACGGCTGCTTCCTGCCTTCGATGAGATCAATCCATTCAGAAGCGCGACGGGCGGCGGCATAGAGCATCGGTTTTGGCGTTTCGAACCATTCATCCGGCCGCAATTCCCGCTTTTCGCGGATCACGGCGACTGCATCGTCTAAAGTGGGGTAAAGATGCGGCTGCTGCTTGTGCAGAAAAAGCGCCACCAGCGAGACGGACCGGCTGCGGCCGCTCCGGCAATTGACGAGCACGTTGCCGCCGTCCGGAAAGGGATAGGTTTCCCGCTTCGGCATCGTCTGCCGCAGCGCGCCGTCGAGAATATAATAGGCGCCGAGCATCATCGTATCGGGGCTGCCTTCTCCGTCGATCAGGCCGAGCTTGTAATACCGAATGTCGCCGTAGCCGCTTGCCCGCAGATCACCCTCTTCCACTGCCCCCGGCACAAAATTGATATCGAGATTGACCGCGCAATTGACCACCGTGGTAATACCGTGCCGGCGCAGGAGCCCAAGATCGCGTGCGCCATCGCTGCCACCGATGTAAAGCGCTGCGCCATGCGGGCCAAGACCTTCGCCAATCAGGCTGATTGCAGGCCGGCTATAAACGGGTCCATCCATTTCTACTCCTTCGCACGCACGTGGCGCGCTCTTCACGGGCTCGCCTTCTGAAATCAGGCCGATATCACCTGCTGTTGGCCCGGCGCTTGAGATCCGGCGAGTGGAATATTCGAAGCCTTGCTGACACCCCGCGCGACGCCCGCTGCGGCTGCGAGCACCGGCCCGCCCGCCTCCAGACTGCCGATATCGAGGAACGGGCATACATCCCCGCCGGCTTCACTGACGAGCAGCAGGCCCGCCAGGCAATCCCAGGAATTCATGTGCAACTCGATATAACCATCCGAGCGGCCATCGGCGACATAGGCGAGCGCCAAAGCGCCAGACCCCGCGCGGCGGACATTGGTGCCCATATCGAGCAGATTCTTGACGACATCGAGATAGGTGGCATTCGGCACACGGGTCGACCACCCCATTTCGATGGAGGCCGCATCGAAGCGCTTCGTCTCAGCGGCTTTGATCGGCAGCCCGTTGCGTGTTGCGCCCTCGCCGCGGCGGGCAAAATAGAGTTCGTCGAGCGCAGGATTATAGATGGCGCCGATTTCGGTGCGTCCGTTTTCGACATAGGCGATGGAAATGCAGAAATGCGGAATACCACGGGCAAAATTGGCTGTTCCATCGACCGGATCGACGACCCAGACCCGCTCGGCAATATCGCCGCCGCCCTCTTCTCCGAAGAAGCTGTCGTTTGGAAAATGCGCTGAAAGCGCATCTCGAATATGCGCTTCGGAAGCGGCATCCGTCACCGTCAGGAAATCCTGCGGACCCTTCATCGAATAGCTGCGCGTCGTCTCGCCGTGAAAGCCTTTCAAGACCAGTTCTCCGGCGGAGCGAATAACGTCACGGCATAGGTCGGCACGCGCTGCCAAGGTATTTGGATAGGACATTGATTCCATGGGGTGCGGCTATATGAAAAGCGTTGAACACGTGTTCATATTGCACACGTGTTCATTTCTTTCAAGCCATCTCTACCTCGATAAATCAACTGGGTGGCAACGGTGTGTCGTGACGCGCATCCGGCTCGCGCCCATGAGGGCGCGGTCGAGCAACACAGGGGTCGCATCGTGGAGTGACAGGCGGATGGGGATGGGCGCCAGTTGTGCCTCGGGGTCATTTGCGGGAGGTGGCGGAATCCAACGCTAAGGCTGCTACCTTCGCTAATTCTGCCATTGTCTGCGTTGCCGATCGGAGCTCCTCATCGCCCATGTGGTGGATCAGTTCCGCTTTGGCCGATTTCCAAATAGGGAAGGCACCCGCCATGAGGCGATGCCCAGAATGTGTCAAGGTTAGCCGCTTCCCTACGCGACCACGTCCACCTTCCGCACTGACCAAGCCCCTTGCCTCCAAATTCTGAACATTTCGGCTGAGAGTTGTCGCATCAATCCCAGCGCTGACCGCGAGATCAACAAGAGTAGCTCCTTCCGCTGCTCCGATTCCGACCAAGAGGCTGAACTGCTCGGCGGTCAATCCGAGCGGCTTGAAGCAGGCGTTGAGGTAGCGCGTGAGGGCCCGTGCCGTTGCTCGGGCTTGAAAGCCCGGGCATTCCGCTGCAACGCGTTTCAAAGACTCTGGATCAACCTCGTTCACATCAGCACTCTAGACAATTCGACACGAGACAAATAATGTATATGCATTATTAAGGAGGCCTTACCATGCCAGCGTATGTTCACATCAATCTGCGGGTCATCGACGCCATCAAGCAAGAGGCGATCTTTCCTCGTTTTCATGCGGCACTACAAGAAGCGGGTGGGCGAATTGTGCATTTCGGTCGTGTTGCACAGATTCTTGAAGGCGATGAGACGCCCCTCCCAATGGCTGGCGTGTTTGAATTTCCGACGTTGGCCCAGGCGCTAGCTTTCTATAATTCCGAGAAGTATGCACCGATCAAGGCCGAACGCCGGGAGGCTCAAGAGGCGAGAATGTTCATTGTCGAGGCTGGAAACGGTTGAGTACAGCAGACTGCACCCGCTACGCCGCCCCCACAATAGGCGCGGCTTTGCCTTGCAATTGTGCGTCCTGCGCTATCACCTGATATGCTGGCCGATGTTTCGCCGCTTGGATGGGAGCACATCAATCTCACCGAAGAATATCGCTGACCAAAATCCTTGACGTATGATTCCGCCCATCGCGTCGATGATGCCGTTGTCCAAGCGAATGGTGGCTGCCGATTGGTGAAAGCCGTGTTTGCATCGTCGGGCAGGTATAGCCATGGCGCGATCTGCTCCGGGCCAACGCCAGCAGCACCGCGCGGTGCCAGGAAAATGTTTCAGCCTTGCCAGCACCGCCCGGTCCAGATAGGGCACGGCGCGATAGCCAGACGGGTGCGGTGGAGAATTGAATTCTCGTTTGCGTCCGCGGCATCAGCGACGTCGAAGAAGGCGGTGCTGACGGCTGGGAGGTATGGCCTCTTCACGGCGCTGGATGCTGAACTCCTGTGGCTCGTCATAATACCGGCCGGGAATGACCAGCCCTCGATCACCGTCCCCCGAATCCACAACGCTATACTCTGTGGATCCGGGATCAGGCGCCCCAGCTTCGGTGAGCCAGATATCCGTGATCGAATGGGTTCCCTGCGGATCGACGATGAAGGGCAGCAGCAAGGTTATCGCCTTGCGGTCCATCACCGCATTCTGCAACGACAGGACAGGCTCACCGAGGTTCATGACGTAGAGTTCGCCCGCTCCCGGCATTGACCAAGTCTCCCATCGCCGATCGATAAGCGACCATGCCCGGAATCGAACGCGCGGACTGTGAGCCACCTCACACATGTTTTCTAAAATAAGGAATCAGAGATATTCCCTTGTCGGATGGGGGGATCGTCTGGCAAGCTTACGCAACTTCAGCAGAAAGCGGCCTTCGTCATGGGTAGGAAGAGTTTTGTTGCCGACAAGATTGTCTGGCTGGATTCCCACCGGCCGGTGTCCCGGCGTGCGAGCAAAAGCAAGCAAAGCCAATCCCGGGAGGCAGCTGAAGGCCACGACCAAAGCTCCTCCGGGCGTGACCTCTTCGATCTCCTGTTTGACAATTGCGTCACCGACCGGGTGCCGGCCGGCAAGCATCTCTTCCTGCAGGAAGACAGATCTGATCGGGTATATGGGTTGATCGAAGGCTCGATCGAAATCTCGATCTATTCGATCGATGGCCAGAAACTCGTCGCCAACATGCAGACGGCGCCGACACTCATCGGCGAGATCGGCGCGCTTGATGGCGGCGTGCGTACGGCAACGGCGACATGCCGGACCGATTGCGTGATTGTCTCGCTGGACCGCAATGAACTGCTGCACCGTATCGAAGAAAGTCCGCTGCTCGCACGCTCCATGCTACGCCTCCTATGCGACAGAGTCCGCTGGGTGAGTGAGTCGTTGGGTGACCATGCCTTTCTCGATGTCGAGGCCAGGCTTGCCAAGCGATTGTTGCTGCTCGACAAGCTATTGGCCGCCCCCTCCGGCTGGATTGCCATCTCGCAAAGCGAGGTCGCCGAATTCCTCGGATCGACACGCGAGTCCGTCAACAAACTCTTGACGAGTTGGCGCAGCCGAAACCTCATCGAAGTCAAACGTGGCCATATCAAGCTGGTCAGCCGGCCTCGCCTTCGCCAGCTTCTGACGGAGAGAGAATGAACCGCGCTAAGCGCCGCCTTCCGCAGCATCCAGCCGTGAAAGCATGTAGCGCAGCGCTGCCCGGCTCGGCAGGAAGAAATAACCGCCGCCCCGCGTGGTAATGAACGACGGTATACCCTGCAGTGCAAGCGAACCCTCCCAACGCGGCAAGGCAAAACGGCCCCTCGGTTTTCCACCCGCGCCAACCTTCTGAGTGCCGATCAGCGGATCCTTCTCGTCGCGCAGTCCGTGGAAGCTGCCCGAGGCCATCCAGGTCTGCTGGATAAACTCGTACTGGCGTTCGATGCTGGCGTTGACGCACATGAACAGCAGCCCCTTTTCCGTCGAACCGTCCGCGCCGGTCGCTGCATAGGTCCTGCCAACGCGGAAGATGCGGTGGCGCTTGGTGATGCGGATCTCGGTGTCGAGGTCCGTGTTCAGCGAGGCCCGCGGATTGGAGCGGCGCACGTGGGCGCCGAGCGGGCATCTCAGTCCCTGCGGATCCTCGGCGCCAAAGGTAAAGCGGTTGTCGGGTGGGCCGCCGGAGGGCCGGTGCGGGCTCTTGATCAGCGAGGAACCGTCTTTCCAGCGCCCGACGATCCGCGCCCCCACCCAATCGGCCGATACTTCTTCGCCCGTCAATTTCCCGACGTTCGCGGCGGCGGTGCGGCAGTAATTTTCAAAGACTTCGACATGTTGCTGGAGTTGCCGGACGACAACGAAACTCCCGTTGCGCCCAAAATCGTGCCAGCGGGATTTTGCCGCCGTGATGCTGCCATCGACTTCGATTGCGCGCAGGATGCCCAGCGGATCGGTATGCCCGGGGACTGTAGGGCCAGGCGGGTAGAAACCATGCTCGTCGCGATAGCCGAACAGGAACTCGCCCGGATTGAGCAGATGCATGGCATGCACGGGGCTGCCGGTATCCTGCCAACTTCCACGCAGGATCGGTTGGGAAATGCCATCCTGAAACCCGAAATGGTCACGCCCCTTGCTGCCATCACCTTCGGAGCCGGCTGGTTTGACCGACAGTTCAAGGCGATGGACGGGCACGACGCCAGCTTCGCGAGAAACCGCCTCCATCTCGCGTACCATGTCGGCCACGGTTTCCGCGGAGCCGGCATAGCAGTTGACGATCACGTCGACGGGGTTGCCCCCAGCGCCCCAGGACCATCCGGCGGGGTCGTTAGGCCCCCAGTCATCGAGGATCCGGCTTCGATAGGGGTTCGCCATGCCCTGACGAAAGGCGAGCGGAAAGCTCGCCAGCGCCTCCGCCTCGCTTGCCCCTTCCGCTCCCACGCCGAGCCGGCGAAGCCCGTCGGGTCCGAAAAAGGCCATCATGGCGCGCTCCGCCGGCGCAGTGTCACCGAACGACAGTTTTTCGGTGACATAGGCCAGCCAGCGCCGGCGCGACGCCGGTTCGAGACCGTCCGGCACGCGAAATGCGAGCATCATGCCATGGCTGAGGCGCCCCAGCGGGCCGAAGACGATCGACTGTATCTCGCCCTGTTCGAGTATTTCGGACGGAGCCGCATCTGGCAGCAGCAGCCGCTGCACAGCATTGAGGCGCGTGCGCGGCTGCCGCTCGGTGGACGAGAACAGGCTTATCCAGTCGCGCGCCTCACTCAGCCGCGCCGAAAAGATACCTTGCCTGATCAGCGCGTTCGTGCGGATATGCGCGGTCGAAATCCGGGGATAGGCGCTGTACCAGAAGCCGGTCGGAACCTGCTGGGTCCGGGCCCAGCGCTTGAAGCGGTCGCCGTCGCGCGCGCCGTTGAAGAACAGGAATTTCGTCGACGGGAAACCCTCGGTATTGCTCCAGACGCCGGTTAGCCCGGCGGATGCCTTGGTGATGAAGTCTTCCAGATAGCTCTCCCAGCTGCCGCCGTAATTGCTCAGAAAGACGAGCCGGTTCGTGCCGGGAATGCGAACCCAGCGGGCGAAATGGATCGTACCGATCGTCGAGAGGAATCCCGGACGGAAGATGTGAGTGGCAGAAATGGAGATCAGATAAAAAGTGAGACGCAGCAACAGCATGCGGAACCGGCCCGCCTTGATGGTGGATACGGCTGTCATATGGTTCTGGAATTCACGATCCTCGCTCTTCTGAAGCCCTTCTAGGCGCTCCGGCGTGATCGAATCCGTTGCAGGCTCGCAGGCCGCCTCGATACGGCGGAGCCAGACAATCGCGAGCGTAAGGGTAATAGAAATTGTCGTCAGGATGCCAAGCCCGGCCAAGACGAACGCTGTACCCAGCCGCAAAAGAAAGGCCGGCCACGGCGCACCCGCCCCAAAGACGAGATGGTAGGTCAGGTACCAGCACAGCACATAGGCGAGAGCCACCGTGATGAGGAATGGCCTTGCCAATACAGTCTTGCGAACAGCACTCCACACGCCCTTTGGCGGCTCAGCCAGCCCATTGGTGGCAGGGGCAAACGCCCAGTCGAATTTTCGCCTGTCACGCAGCTTTTTCCGCACGTCTGTCAGGACCTGGGCAGCATCACCGCCGGGCCTCGCGGAAACCTTTTCGACGATACGCATCGCATGCGCCGCCAACGAAGCCTCGCGCCGGATGCGTTCAACCGTGTGGCCCGGTGTGCCACCGAAAACGAGGCCGTTGAGGCTGCCGAAATAGGGAGAGACGTTTTGCGAATATCGGTCCAGGAACGCGGCAAGATCTGCATCGACGACTTCGCGCGCAACGCCTTCAACGATTTTTCGCAATTGTGGTTCTGACGCCTGCGCAAATGCCTTCAAGACAGTTTGTTTGTCGCCATCGCCGCTCATCTCGATGAGAAGATGTTGGCCCGGCGCACCATTATCGCCGGTCTCGATCAGCGACATGCTGGCGAAATGGATAACCCCTGCCTTGTCGAGCCCGATCTTCACATCACCGGTGCAGGGGTTACCGAGTGCATTCAGCTGTGCCCGGACCGCTTCTATCTCGATTTCTGGTTTTGCCGGTATGATGACCGTCACCATCGACTGCTGGTTTGCGGGATCAAATTCCACCATGAGTTTTTCAGGGTATGGACCAAGCCGCTGCAACCGCCCTTCCCTGCCCGCCGCGCGTCGGAACCCAGGCTTTGAGAACAGCGCGCGCAGGCATTCGCCCGTCTGCACCCGCGCCAGCAGAGCACCGATGCACTTGTGGATGCCGTGGCCGAAAATCAGCGACTGATGGTCTGGCCTCTGAGGCCGGAAATCCCAGGCATCGGCTACCGCCCGCGTGTCAAACATGGCCGAACGCGTGGCCGGCCAGACCACCGTATCGCCTTTGATCGTATAAGGCTTTCCACGGTCGCCACCAATCTTCTGATCATGCCGCGCATAGCGCCAGGGGCTGATCCAGATCGGCTTGAAACGCATCGCCTCGACGACGGCAAGATCCAGCCGCTTGTTATCCGGCGCGGCAACCGCTGCCTCCATCTCCTTAAAAACCTCGGCACGCGACAGCGCGACCTCGAGACAATTGCCGCCACCGAGCAGGGTGGTTGGTCCAAATCCGGTGATCATGCCCATCATGATGGCATGGATGTCCGGCCGGCCGATGCGTCCCTGTTGCATTGCGCCGACCAGCCGGTCGAGTGGCCTCTCCTGTAAGGTTCCGGTAGCGATGACCGCATCGATTGACCGGTCTATCGCCGCGCCAATCTCTCGGGACGCTGCGATCGCCAACTCACGCACCACGACATCTGCGGCCGGATCGCCGAAGAAAACCGTGCTGAGCGCTATTGCCCAATCGGCGAACTCTCCCTCGTCGTCTACCGTAATGCCATAATATTCGCGGCAAATTGTCGAGGAGACGATACGGAAGAGATCCCAGGCCGCATTGAGCTTCGTGCCGGCGCCATCGACAATTTCGCGCGCGCGGCGGGCAGCGATCGGCCGTACGCGTTCTTCCACTTCGGCTGGTGGAAATGCGCTCAGCACGACCGATTTCAGGCGCCGGTAATCCTCGCCGTCGTTCATCCCGAGTATGAAATTGGCGCCACCGGCGAACTCCATCATTTCCGGTCCGTAGGGTGTCTCGAAATCGGCTTGGCGTTCCAGCACCTCACGAACGTCGGCATTGCGCGTCAAGAGCACGAAACGTCCGCAGCGCGCCCGCGGCCAAACCCTTCGCAGCACGGAAAGCCACCAATCGGGATGCTCGATAAGGTAGCCTACCGCCCGCGCCAGCAATCCGCTGGACCGCATGCGCTGTAAGTCGAACGGCGGGACCGTAGCCGTGCTGGGGCGTTCGGCCTGCGCCTGTGCCAGGCGCTCAAAATATTTCGGGCTGCATTTGAAAACCATGGCTGCCTCTTTGACCCTGATGGTTTCAGCAATCGGCCTAGCGCAGCGCTGCCTCTGTGAAATGCGTCACAGTTGCCCACTTTTATTCACCGGCCAGCTGGAAATTCTCGATCATGCTTTGGTTGACGGAACGGTCCTTGAAGGGGATCCATTCGATCCACCGGCGTTCAAATTCCGGATGACGGGTGCGGAAGAGATTTGCCTCCTGCCGCGCCTCGGCAAAATGTTCGCTGCGCGCCAAGGCACCCGCCTTGAGATAACTTGCGTAAAAATAGTTGGGTGCAAGCGACAGCGAGCGGTCCGCCGCCTCGATTGCCGCCGGCCAGTTTTCATCAATGGTGTGAGCGGCGGCAAGCTCGCCGAGATTGTGGAAAAGATAGGGCTCAAAGGGGCTGAGCCGGATCGCCTCCTTCAGGTTATGAATGGCGTCGCGCGTCTGGAGCAGCAGGCCTCTGGCACTACCAAGTCCCGTCAGCGCAAGCGAAAAGCTCGGGTTGATGTCAATCGCCTGGTGGAAAAGGTCAACGGCCGAGTGCGGCCGTGCTTCCAAAATTTCGACGAAACCGAGATAGCAATAGGAGCGGGCGTCAAGACTGTCCATCAGCGCGGCACGGCGGGCATAGTTGGCGACGATCTTCAATTCGTCGCCGTCGGCGAAGTTCAGCCAGGACTTCCAGAGGTGCCACCACGCCAGCTCGTTCAGGGCGGCGCTGGAATTGGGATCCTCATCATACGCCTGCCTGAAATAAGCTTGCGCTTTTTCGGTATCCTCGGAAGAGCGCCGCCGCATGTGCCAGCGTCCCCGGCGCACCAGCTGCCAGGCAGATAGCGCCTCCGGCGGCACCTGGAACGTGCGGATTTGCTCGACACGGTCGCACTCGTTTTCGAGGCGCGCGACGATCTCGCCGCCGAGCTCCCGTTGCAAGCGCAGCAGTTCCTCGAAAGCGCGCTCAAACCGGCCGGTCCAGATGACGCGGGAGTTGGAACTGTCGGCAAGCGCCGCGTTGAGGCACAGCTGCGCCGCATCGCCGGAGACCGCGCCTGTCACGACGTAGCGCGCGCCAAGCAGATGACCTATTGCAGCCGTCGTGAGGGAGGGGTCGCGGAACTGGAAGCTCGAATCCCGCGATATGACCGGAACAGAACGTGTGTTGGCCACACCCGTCAAAATGTCGTCGGCGATGCCGTCACACAGGTAGGCGAGACGTGGATCGCCGGTGAGGTTCTTGAAAGGCAGCACAGCCAGCGCCGGCAAATCGCCTTCCGCCTTGAACCCCCCCTGCCCGTTCCGTTTCTCCACAAGCATGGGCAGGGCGGAATTGCCGCCGTCCGTGCCCGAGATGAATACCCGCACGGGGACGGAGATGTTCTTCAGCTGAAACGGACCAAGATCTGTGAACGACAGCCTGAACTGCTGTTGAAGCTGCGAATGCGCGGCCTCGGTCAGCGCTGTTCCACCGTGCGGCGAGAATTCCTGCACCCGGGCGGCGATGTTCACCGTATCGCCGAACACCCCATCATCGCGAATGATGACCTGGCCGGCGCTGATGCCCGTTCGGAATGGCATCCTGCGGTCATGCGCAACCGCGCGATTTAGCGCATCGATCGCAGCCTGGAACTGCAACACGGCCTGCAGCGCGACGATAACGTTTCCAAAGAGGGCCATGATGCTGTCACCCGCCGCCCCGAACGTATTACCGCCGGCCCGCTCAACGGCCTCGACTATCAGGGCGCGGCGTTCGTCGAACAGCCGCAGCGCCTCCTCCTCGTCGATATGCATGAGCTTGGAGAATCCGACCGCGTCAGCGGAAACCACTGTCGCAATCTGCCGCGGATGCCGTTGTTCACGCATCAGAGCAACGTCCCCCACTCGAATCTTATATTAGCGGACAAAGAATAGGGACGGTAGCATAAAGATGCTGTGAATAGTTTACACCGTTCGACATTTGGCTTTGTTACAAGAACCCCGTTGATGTCCGAAAGAGTGCCGAAGATTTTCGCGGGACTATTGATGAGCGATTTCAAGTAGCGCCATTTTCAGGCTGAAATGATTTTGTGGGCGGTGCGATGGTATTGCCGCTATGGCGTCGGCTACCGTAATCTTGAACAGATGATGGGTGAGCGTGGCGTTCAGGTCGATCATTCCACAATTTATCGTTGGGTTCAGAGATATGCGCCGGAGATAGAAACGCGGTTGCGATGGCACTGGCGCCGGCCGCAGTCAACGAGTTGGCGCGTTGACGAAACCTATGTGAAAGTCCGCGGACAATGGACCTATCTTAACCGGGCGGTCGACAAAATCGGCAACGCGATCGATTTTTATCTGTCCCCGACCCGCAAGGAGAATATATACAGTTAGACTGTATATATTCTCCAGTGCAATTCAACCAAGGGATCAGTCATGTCCGCTGCTAACAAGGAAGTGGTTCGCCGCTTCAACATCGAGGTCATCCAAAACGGGAATGAGGACGAATTCCACACGTTGATGGCTTTGGACTTCGTGAACCATGCCGCTTCGCCGGGAATGCCGACCGGACCGCAAAGCATGTGGAACACTTTCCAGAGTGTCCTTCGCCCCGCCCTATCCGACATCAGAGTAACGATCCATGTTCAAATCGCCGAAAGAGACATGGTGACGACCCGAAAAACAATCAGCGGCATTCATACGGGCACGTTGATGGGAGTGCCAGCGACGGGGAAGGATGTCGCCATCCTCGTCATTGACATCGTGCGCGTTGTAGACGGCAAGTATGTGGAGCATTGGGGCCTGAACACCTTGACCAGTGCCCTCGCTGCCCTGACAACGGCGTAGCCTTGGGGCTAAGTCATTCGCTCGATAACGGCGATTGCGGCCTGGAGCGTCTGCCGATCCTGATTGGATAACCTCTCTTCGATTAGGGCCGCGATCTTCGAAGTTCTTGCTTGCCTCGATCGGATCAATATCTCTTCACCCTTCTCGGTTAGGGAAAGGAGCTGGCTGCGCCCGTCGGCAGGATTTGGCAATTTACCGACGAGCCCGTCCATTTCGAGTTGGCCGACGACCAGACGCATGCTCTGGTGCCTGACATTGCGGAGGCCTGCCAGTTCGGTGACACTTAAGGGAGCCTTCCTATCCAGAAGTGAAAGCGTCTCCGACTGTGATGTCGTGGGTGTATCTGCTTCGGATCGGATGCCACGGACAAATTTCCCAAGTGTGCGGCGGAGGTTTTCGGCCAAAATCAATGTATCTTGTCCAGAATTGGCTTGATTACCTGCCATCTGTCGTTCGTTCCCATGTTGGAGAATGCAGCTCACCTAATCTATACACCAGCGCTGACATACAGCGAAATGCCCGATCCGAAATGATTGCAATTGCGCACCATAACCCCGGCACGGACTTAACCCCGCGAAAGTCAGGGTACGCTGCAATCTGGCGCGTCGTTAAAGCCGTATCGAATGAGAATCCGCTCAGTCGCTCGTCCAGCTGTTGTCCGTCCATCACGGGTTGACGCCTACATGCCGTTCGGCGAGAATTCCACCATCGCACCCACGTATGTCTTGGCAAGCGGCGTGACGTAGGATCCACGCTTGCTGGTGGTCAAGTGCTGGGCCACCAGTGCTTCCGCCTGCTTGACGGCTGCAGAAACACCATCGACGACGGGCACGCCATATTCCAGTTGCAGCGCGTGAGCGAGATCGGCCATGCCGGCGCAGCCGAGAACGATTGCCTCGGCACTATCCTCGGCAAGTGCAAGTTCTATCTGCCACCGCAGCTTGCCAAGCGCCCCGGAGGCGGGGTCCTCCAATTCGAGGACGGGAATGTCGGCCGCCCTCACCCGCGCCCGCCCGCCGAAGCCGTAATGCCGTATCAGATTTTCCAGGAGGACGCGCGAGCGTTCAAGCGTCGTCACGACCGTGAAGCGCTGTGCCAGGAAACCCGCCGTCACCAGCGCCGATTCGCATAGGCCCAGCACGGGAAAGGCGGCCAGCGATCGGGCAGCATCCAACCCCGTATCGTCGAAGCAGGCTATGACGGCGGCATCTACCCTTTGTGCTGCAGCGATCTCTAACAGCAGGCCCGGCAGCGCCAGCGCCCCGTCATAATGGCCCTCGATTGAAGCCGGGCCCATCCTTGCGGTCGCTGTGACGATTTCGGTGCCATGGCCGGCGACGGTGCGGGCTGCTTCTGCCGCCTTGTCCGTCATGGATCGGGTGGTGTTGGGATTGACGACGAGGATGCGCATGCGGGATCAGACCACTTTCGCCTGACGGCGGCGCAAACCCAGAATAATTGCGAGCGCCAAAAGGATGATAGAGAAGGAGAACAGCGTGGTGACCGTACCGAGTGCGTAGAGCACCGGCGTCGTGACATTGGTCGTCATGCCGTAGATCTCCAGCGGCAGGGTGTTGTAGGTGCCGGAGGTCATCAGCGTGCGGGCGAATTCGTCGTAGGAGAGCGTGAAGCCGAACAGGCCGACCCCGATCAGGCTCGGCGCGATCATCGGCAGAACGACATGGGCGAAGGCCTGCCAGGAGGAGGCCCCGAGATCGCGTGCCGCTTCCTCATAGGCCGGCGAAAAACGATTGAAGACGGCAAACATGATCAGCACCCCGAACGGCAGCGTCCAGGTCAGGTGCGCTCCGAAAGCGGATGAGTACCAGGCCGGTTTGATGCCGAACTGCTGGAAGACGACGCCGATCCCGAGTGAGATGATGATCGACGGCACCACCAGGCTGGCGACCGTCAGGTAGAACAGCACGGCGGAGCCGCGGAAATTGCGCCGGAAGGCAAGGCCAGCGAGCAGCGACACCACCACATTGACGATCATCACCATCAGCCCGAGCGTGAAGGATCGTTTGAACGATGCCCCGAAATCGCCGACGGCCTGCTGTTCGAACAGGTTGAAGAACCAGTGCACCGACACGCCGTTGAGCGGAAATGTCAGCCCTCCATCCGGACCCTGGAAGGACAGGATGAACACGGCCGATAGCGGTCCGTAGAGGAACAGCACGAACAGCGTGAAGAAGGCGGCCAGCACATAGAATTCGAAGGTGCGTTTCTCGTGGCTCATCTCTAAAGCTCCTTGCGAATATCGACGACGCGCAGGATGGCGGCGACCATCAGCAGCACGACCATCAGCAGCACGACGGCATTGGCCGCCGCCGCTGGATATTGCAGCAGCGACATCTGGTTCTTCATCATCAGCGCGACCGACGCGCTTTGCCCGCCGGACATGACCTGCACCGTGGAAAAATCCGCCATGACCAGCGTCACCACGAAGATCGAGCCGATGGCGATGCCCGGCTTTGCCAGTGGGATGATGACGTTCCAGAGGATCTGCCAGCCATTGGCGCCGGCATCGCGGGCCGCCTCGATCAGCGAGCGATCAATGCGCATCAGCGTGTTGAAGATCGGCGTCACCATGAACAGCGTGTTCAAATGCACCATGGCCAGGACCACAGCGAAATCGGAATAGAGCAGCCATTCGATCGGGCGGGGGATGACACCCATCTCGATGAGGGTGGTGTTGACGAGGCCGTTGCGCCCGAGCACCGGAATCCAGGAGATCATCCGGATGATGTTCGATGTCAGGAAGGGCACGGTGCAGACAAGGAACAACACCATCTGCATGGTCGTCGTGCGGATGTGGAAGGCGAGGAAATAGGCGACCCAGAAACCGATCAGCAGCGTCAGCCCCCAGACCAGCGCCGTATATTTCAGCGTATTCAGATAGGTCTTCCAGGTCACCCAGGATCCGAGCGTATCGGTATAGTTCGTGGTCAGGAAATCGGGATAGAGACTGGCAAAGTCATAATCCCAGAAGCTGACGACGGCGATCATCAGGATCGGCAGCAGGAAGAAGAACCCGAGGATCATCGCCAGCGGCACTGCCTGCAGATAGGAGGCGACGTGAGATGACATCTTACCGATGTTGGCGACGAACCCCGGCTTTCCGGCAGCGTCGATCTGCGTGTCGTCTTCCGTGATGGCTGCTGTCACGTGGTGGGTCTCCGGTTCCGTCGAACTGCATTCAATATGCGGGCGAAAAGCCCCTCATCCGGCCTGCCGGGCACCTTCTCCCCGTAGGCGGGGAGAAGGTGCCCCTGCCGCAAACTCCGTTGCCCCCTCTCCCCGCATGCGGGGAGAGGGCTAGGGTGAGGGGCATTTTCCTTAAGCAGCGATGAATTCGTTCCAGCGCTTCACCATGTAGCGATCCTCGTCCATCACTGAGTTCCAGCAGGCGACCTTGCCCATGCGCTCCTCGAAGGAGCCGCCGTCGCGCACGGCACCGGCCTTCTCCATGATCTTGCCTTCCGGAGACATGATGTCACCGCTCGCAGCCTTGCCTTCGATCCAGTAGCCCCATTCGTCGGCGGTCATGAATTCCTTGGCGGTGTCCATGGCAGCGGAATAGTAGCCTTGGCGGTTGAGGTAGCCGCCGACCCAGCCCGACGTGTACCAGTTGATGTACTCATACGCTGCGTCGAGCTGTGCGCCTTCAAGATGGGCAGCAAGGCCGAGACCGCCGCCCCACGAGCGATAACCTTCCTTGAGCGGTTGATACTTGCAGGCGATGCCCTTGGAGCGGACAGCGGCAACGGCCGGCGACCACATCGACTGGATGACGACCTCGCCCGAAGCCATCAGGTTGACCGATTCATCAAAGGACTTCCAGAAGGCGCGGAACTGGCCATCCTGCTTGGCCTTGATCAGGAAGTCGATCGTGGCGTCGATCTCTTCCTTGGTCATGTTGCCCTTGTCGGCATATTTGATGTTGCCCATAGATTCCATGATCATCGCGGCATCCATAATGCCGATCGACGGGATGTTGAGGATCGAGGTCTTGCCCTTGAAGGCCGGATCCATGATATCGGCCCAAGAGGTGATGTCACGACCGACGAGGTCCGGGCGAATACCAAGTGTGTCGGCATTGTAGATGGTCGGGACCATGGTGAAGAATTGGGTTTCGCCCTTGGCAAAAGTCTTGTCACCGATGGCTTCGACATAGCCGACGGTATGCGGCGCGGTGCCCTGTGCAATGATGCTGTCTGGCTTCAGCTTGCCGGTTTTGAACAGCGGCACGATCTTGTCGTAATATTTCAGCTTCTTGATATCCATTGGCTGGATGACGCCGGCCGGGAAGACCTTCTTCAGGATCCAGTATTCGATGTCGGCGATATCGTAGCTATCCGGCTGGGTGACGGCGCGTTGGGCGGCGGCGTCCGAATCCGTTGCTGTCATCTCCAGCGTGATACCGAGATCGGCTTTGCACTTTTCGGCGATGGCGTTGATGTTCGAGACGCCGGTGCCGAACTGGCGCAGCGTGATCGGGTTCTGCGCCCAAATGGTCGGAAAGCCGGTGATCAAGCCGGAGCCGACGATGGCGCCGGTTGCGGCCGCACCGGACTTCAGCAGGCCGCGCCTTGAAATGCCCTTGGGAGTCTTAGTGTCATTGGTCATGTCAGTTCCCTCTTTTTGTGATGGTGATGGTGATGGAAGGATCAGGCGGCAATCCGGCCAAGCAGGACGGCATCCTCGAGGCCCCAGCTGAGCGGCACCGCATCGCCGACCGAGACGGGCTTTTCGAAATAATCGGCATCGGTGGCGATAACGGTGAAATCGTCGCTGCCGGCACCCGCGACGGTGATCTTCACGGAGGCGCCGCGGTATTCGACATTGGTGACGATGCCGTTGAAGCCAAGTGTTTTCTCCGATGGTGTGGCCAGCCGCACGCGATCGGTGCGCACGCCGATATCGATCGGCGCGCCCGGCTGCTGCGCCGGACCGGCGACGGTGAATGTCTGGCCTTCGGCAACGTCCAGCGTCACTTTGCCCTCGCCGCTGTCGACGACACGGCCGGTCAGAACATTGTGGTCGCCCATGAAGCGGGCAACGAAAGCTGTGGCCGGGCGCTCGAACAGTTCGCGCGGAGGCGCCGCCTGCTCGATGCGGCCGTCGTTCATGATGACGATGATATCGGCCAGCGCCATCGCCTCTTCCTGGCTATGGGTGACGTGCACGAAGGTGATGCCGAGGCTCTTCTGCAGTTTCTTCAACTCGGCCCGCATGCGGATCTTCAAAAATGGGTCGAGCGCCGACAGCGGCTCGTCGAGCAGCAGGGCTTCCGGATCGGTGATCAGCGCCCGCGCCAACGCTACGCGTTGCTGCTGGCCGCCGGAAAGCTGGGCCGGCCGGCGGTTGGCATAGGGCTCCATCTGCATCAGCCTCAACATGTCGAGCGCCTTTGCCCGGCGCTCTTGCCTCTCCACGCCCTTCATCTTCAGGCTGAAGGCGACGTTGTCGATGAGGTCGAGATGGGGAAACAGCGCATAGGACTGGAACATCATCGCCGTGCCGCGTTTGGCCGGCGGGAAATCCGTCACGACAATATTGCCCAGCCGGATGTCGCCTGACGAAATGCTCTCGTGGCCGGCAATCATCCTGAGCGTCGAGGTCTTGCCGCAGCCGGACGGGCCAAGGAAGCAGCAATAGCTGCCGGAGGGTATTTTTAAGCTGATGGAATGGACGGCAGTGGTGCTGCCATAAATCTTGGAAACGGATACGATATCGATTTCTGCCGCTTTGGACATCATGTCTCCCCTGTGACGGGAAGAGCAATGCATCAAGCGTGCCAAACTGATCACTGAGAAACAAGTCTTTGAAAAATCTATATAATTTTCGCCATCAGAAAGATGATGCAATTTTGAACAATGTAAGCATTGCTTAAAATATAGCCGTTCGTCTGCAATGTCAGCAGGTGATCGTATACAATTTCGCCAATCATATGCCGACAAATTTCGATTAACTTCGCCCGAAAACAACGCTAGGATAGATGTCAGGAACGCGAAACGAGCCTTGATGAAAACCGCAATGCCCGACGAAGAGCAGATCGACATCAGCACGCATTATATCCGCGACTCCATTCGCGATGCGATCGTCGACCGCCGGCTTGCGCCCGGCACCAAGCTTTCGGAAGCCGATGTGGGCGCCTTGTTCAACGTCAGCCGAACGCTGGTCCGTGGTGCCCTTCAGGCCCTCTCTTATGAAGGCCTCGTCAATGTCGAGAAGAACCGTGGCGCCTTCGTCGCCTACCCCTCACCGGAGGAAGCCCGCCAGATATTCGCCACGCGCCGGATGATCGAGCCGGGCATCTTGCGCGAAGCCGCAAAGCATATGGGCCCGTCACATTTCCATTATCTACGGCAATTGCTGTTGGAAGAAGGTCGCCTGATGAACGAGCGCGGACAGACGGCACGGCGCGCCGAGATCAAGGCATCCGGCGATTTCCACCTGATGCTCGCCTCGATGACCGGCAATGCCGTTATGCAGCGGTTCATGGATGAACTTGTCGCCCGCTCGTCCTTAGTCATCGCACTCTACGGGCAATCGGCCATTTCAAGCTGTGGCCACCAGGAGCACCAGGACATCGTCACAGCCATCGAGCGTGGCGATCTCAATCACGCCTGTCACCTGATGGCCCATCACATCGATCATATCGAAGCCGACCTCTACATGCGCGAAAACAAGGGGAGCGACCTGCGGGAAGCGTTCCGGCGATAAACCCCGAAACCCCCTCGTTCTGCTCCTCCATGAACGTTCACTACCATTATTGGCGATTGAGGACATGCATGGAACTGTTAAGCCGCTGTTGTTCCGCGTCTTCATCGAAATACCCCGGTGTTTTTTGAGGAGGCGGGAGGTGTTGCTGGTGAATGAAGAGTGACGGTGAAAGTGAATGCCAAAAATCAGCAACGCCGATATTTCTGCAACAATTCCCTTCCACAGCCTTATCCAACCGTTATTCTATGCACAGACAAATGAAATGCGAGGTCCGCCATGACGGAGCAATACAGCGGCCGCACCCGGGAGAGGATGACTATCCTTGGCGATCTTGATGCAGCCTCCTTCTTACCATGGATCCGACGTCATGCGGCTAAGCTGGGGATTTCGCAAGCGATATCCCATGCCAGTTCCAACAGGATCGAACTGGAAGTCGAAGGCCTGGAGGAACTGATCGACATGATGGAGATGGGGTGTTCGCTGGGGCCAATCGACGTCTGGGTCGAGTCGATCGAGCGCAAGTCTATGAAGCATGAAACCGCCTGACAGGCACGCGAACTTCTGCGGCCGGCACAACCTGTGCCGTTTATTTGATCATTCTTGCCAATGCGGAAAATTTATGCAAACGTGACGATCGCCGAGTGGAATGTCGCGCGCCTGACAGCACGAGAAAACTTGGCTACTGTTTGATTTTGTTTAGAAAGTTCAGTCATGCATTCCGACACGACGGGCTCGTGGACGCCAGTCGCCCTTTCCGCAGATTTGCCGGCGGGAACTGTTATGCCGGCACAAATACCTGGCGGATCAATTGCCCTTTGGCGAACTGATTCGGGACATGCAACGGCATCGGCTGATCGCTGTCCGCATCGCGGCATGCGCCTGTCCCACGGCTTCGTGCGCGGCGAGGCACTCTCCTGCATTTATCACGGCTGGAGCTATGCACAGGCTGGAAACTGTCTTCGCATTCCGGCGCACCCAGGGTTGGTGCCGCCAGAGACGATCCGGGTGGCAACCCATGTGGTCGAAGAAACCGACGGGGTCATCTGGGTCGCTGCTGGGCAGCCCGAGGGCGGACCGCCCAGACTGGACGGGCTCATTCCGCTGCGCTCCCTGACGGCGCACGCCGATGTCGCCGCGATCGAGGCTGCAGCGGGCGTGAGGGCGAGCGCAGAAGGTGTCGTTGATCTCGCCCAGAGCCCCGGGATTATTCGTCTCCTGCTATCAGCCCAGACTGAGGGTAAGACATTGATCCACGTACTGATCAAGGGCACGGCCGACCCTACTGCCGGCATCGCCGCTTCGCGGGCGGCTGAAAGCCTGCGCCGCAAGGCCGAGAATCTCCACACGAAGGGGATCGCGCCATGACCATGCAGGCAATGATCGACGAATGGTATCCGGTCGGCTTGGCCAGTGAGCTCGACCAGACGGGGCGCGCGACCGCGCTGATGGGGGAACCGATCGAGGTTGTGTGTGATGAAAATGGCGATGCCAAGGTAACCGGTAGCAATGGCCGCGTCTTGCCGGTGCGCGTACGCTACGGCCATGTCTGGTCGTCCCTCGGTGCGCCGAAGAAGGAGCTTTTCCCGATCCCCGAGGCTGATCAGCCCGGCCGGCGCTTCGTTGATGTCGGCGTGGTTCGCGTGCGCTGCTCGCCATTGCGCGCCATCGAAAATTTCCTCGATATCGCCCACTTCCCCTTCGTCCACACCGATATCCTCGGCGCCGAGCCGCACACGGAGGTCCAGAATTACAAGGTCGAGATCCGCGAGGATGTCGATGAAGTCTGGGCAACCCAGGTGAAATTTTATCAGCCGCAGGCAGCAAAGTCGGCAAGCGGCGGCATCACTACGGAATATATGTACCGGGTGCCGGCCCCGACCTGTTCGGTCCTCTACAAGACATGCCCGCCGCGCCCGAGCGAATGGGACGTCATCACCCTGTTTGTTCAGCCGCTTGCCGAAGACCTGTGCGACGTCTGGCCGTGGATGGCGTTGTTCGATGACACGACGTCACTAACCGATCTCATTCACTTCCAGCAGACGATTTTCCTGCAGGACCGGTCGATCCTCGAAAACCAGATTCCGCGCCTCCTGCCGCTTGACCCTGGCATGGAAATCCCGACCCGCGCCGATCTCACGTCTGTCGCCTATCGGCGCTGGCTCAAACGCCACAACTACACCTATGGTGCACAGCTGGTGGCCCAATGAAGCTCTACGATTACATTCTCTCCCCCAGTTGCTACAAGGTGCGCCTGATGGCGGCGCTCACCGGCGTGACGCTTGATATCCGCCCGGTGGATTTTCATCCCGGTGCTGAGCATAAGGGCGCGGAACTCCTGGCGCTCAATCCAGCCGGTTCGATCCCGATCTTTGTGGACGGCGATCTGATCCTGACCGAATCCTCGGCCATCCTTGTCTATCTCGCGGCCAAGGCAGCGCCCGAATGGCTTGCCGTCGCAAGTGCCGAGGAAGCCGCGCGGGTCCAGCAATGGCTCTCTTTTTCCGGCCGGCTGACAGCAAGCCTTGGTGGCGCAAGGCTCACCGAAATGCTGCTGCGGCCGGGTGATATCGGCGCGCTTCAGGCGCAAGGGGTTCTTGCCCTTCGCGAATTGGAAGCGGGTCTCGTGGAACAAAGCCTGCGTGGCATGCGCTTCCTTGCGGCCAACCGGCTGACCGTCGCCGATATTGCCTGCTTTCCCTACGTTGCGCTCGCACCCGACGGCGGCGTCTCGCTTGATCCCTATCCGGCGATCCGGCTCTGGTCGCGGGCGCTGCGCGGCCTTGATCATTTCATCGAGATGCCCGGCATTCACCGGCTCCATGAACTGAAGCCCGAACCTCATATCGAAGCGGGCGAGGCATGACATGACCGGCTATGTTCTGAAAAATTGCGCAGCTGTGATCGTCGATGACGGCAAGGGACCGGTCGTCCATCGCAATGTCGATGTCCTGACCAACGGGCCGGCGATCCAGGCGATCGGTGAAAATCTCAGCGCCGGGGCGCTGCCTGCAGGCACAACCATACAGGATGCAACCGGCTGGTTCGTCTATCCCGGCCTTGTCAACACTCACCATCATTTCTTCCAGTGCTTCGTGCGCAACCGCTCCGAACTCGACTGGACAAAGCTATCGGTCATCGAGTGGTTGGATCGTATCTATCCGATCTTTTCGCAGCTGAACGAAGAATGCTTCTACCATTCCTCCGTCACGGCGATGGCCGAACTGATCAAGCATGGCTGCACCACGGCCTTTGATCACCAGTACAATTTCCCCCGTCATGCCGGAAAGCGGCTAATTGACCGCCAGTTCGAAGCGGCCGAACTGCTCGGCATGCGCTTTCATGCCGGCCGCGGCGGCAATACCTTGCCAAAGTCGGAAGGCTCGACCATTCCCAATGAAATGTTGGAAACGACCGACGAATTCATTGCCGATTGCGCTCGCCTGATCGACCATTATCACGACACAAGCCTCTTCAGCATGCGACAGGTCGTGGTTGCGCCCTGCCAGCCGGTCAACTGCTACCGGGAGACCTTCGTGGAATCTGTGGCGCTGGCGCGCGATCGTGGCGTGATGATGCACACCCATGTTGGAGAAGGCGAAAGCCCGGTCATTCAGGCCCGCCACGGCATGCGCACCGTCGATTATCTGGAAGAACTCGGCTTTGCCGGCCCCGATGCCTTCTATGCCCATTGCTGGGAATTGACCCATAACGAACTGAAAACGATGGCGGCGAGCGGGACCGGCGTCGCGCATTGCCCGGAGCCAGTCTATCTGGTCGGCGCTGAAGTCACCGATATTCCCGCCATGTCGGCTTTTGGCCTGCGTGTCGGGCTCGGCTGCGATGGTGCCGCCTCCAACGACAATTCCAACCTCATGTACTGCCTGCACTCGGCCTACATGCTGCAGTGCCTCGTGTCTTCCACCCGCGCCCATCCCGTGCCGCCACCGGTCGATTTCCTTGGCTACGGCACGACCGGCGGTGCAAGCCTGCTTGGGCGGCACGACATCGGCCGCCTTGCGCCTGGCATGGCCGCCGACCTGTTCGCCATCGACACCCGACGCACCGACTATGTCGGCACACGGCATGATCCGTTGAGCCTGATCCCTCGTGTCGGCATCGGCATGGCGACCGATATGACCATGATCAACGGCCGCATCGTTTGGCAGAAGGGCGAATTCTCCGGGCTCGACGAAGCCAAGCTGTTTGCCGATGCCGAGGCAGCACTCGCCACCTTAGGATTCTAAAAAACCAAAAGAGGGAACTGACACAATGAACAACCTGACCCGTAGAAACCTGATCAAGGCCGCCGCCGCAACCGGCCTTGCCGGCGCGCTCGGCAGCCGCCTCGCCTTCGCCGCCGACGAGCCGCTCGGGATTACGCTCATCGTGCCCTCACCCATCGGTGATGTCGGCTGGGGTCATGCGCTTGCCGCTGGCCTCGATCCCATCAAGGCTGCCTATGGCGACAAGGTGAAGGTCACAATACTCGAGAATATCGCGGAAGGCCCCGATGCCGACCGCATCATGACCAAGACGGTTGCGGACGGAAACAAGTTCCTGATCGCCGGTTCATTCGGCTATCAGAACGGCGCGCTCCAGATTGCCCGCCGAGACCCGAGCGTCACCGTGCTGCATGCATCGGGGTTTCAGGTCGCGCCGAACTTCTCGCCCTTCGCCGCCAAGTATTTCCAGGGTTCCTATCTGCTTGGCATGGCGGCCGCAGCGCTCAGCAAAACCGGAAAGCTCGGCTCCGTATCTGCCTTCGCTATCCCGGAACTGATCACCACCATCAACGCCTTCACGCTCGGCGCCCAGGCCGTCAAGCCGGATATCGAGGTGTCGGTTGTGTGGGTAAACTCGTGGTTTGATCCGGCCAAGGAGCAGGAGGCCGCCAAGGCGTTGATTGCGCAGAAATGCGACGTGATCTTCTCCAACGCGCAGGATACCCCTTCCGTCATCGCGGCCTGCGAGGAAGCCGGCGTCTATTCGTTCAACCTCAACTCATCGATGAAGAAATACGCGCCGAAAACTTATCTCGGCTGCATTTCGACCGATTGGTCGCCCTTCTTCAAGGCGTCGGTTGATGCACACCTCGCTGGCACCTTTAAAGGCGCCAATACCTTCCTGGGCGTCGCCGAAAAGGTCGTCGAGGTCATCGACTGGAGCCCGGATGTCCCCGCAGACGTCATGGCCCAGATCAAGGGCATCGAAGCCAAGATCGCCGATGGCAGCTTCTCGCCGTTCACCGGACCGATCTCCAAGGCCGACGGCAGCGAAGGCTTAGCCGCAGGAACGACCATGCCGGACGCCGAAATCGTCGCTTTGGATTGGCACGTCAAGGGCGTGACCACGCCACTGCCGAAGTAAGCTATGACCATCCCGCTCCTGTCGCTGCGCGGCATTTCCAAGAGCTACGGCCCGATCCATGCCAATCAGGCAATCAATCTGGATGTCGCTCCACAGTCGATCCATGCGATCCTCGGCGAAAACGGGGCGGGAAAATCGACGCTGATGAAACTGATCTACGGCGTCGAGCAGCCGGATGACGGGACCGTCATCTGGGAAGATCAGCCCTTGCACCTTGCCTCTCCTGCGGACGCCAGGCGCAGGGGCATCGGCATGGTCTTCCAACACTTCTCGCTGTTCGAAACTTTGACCGTGTTGGAAAACATCCGGTTGGTCGTTCCCGGACGAAAAGCCGATCTCAAAGACCGCATCGAGGCACTTGGGCGGGAGTTCGGCCTAGACGTCAATCCGCTCGCCCACGTGCATGCGCTGTCTGTCGGCGAACGGCAGCGGGTGGAGATCATCCGCTGCCTGATGACCAATCCGAAACTGCTCATCCTCGACGAACCCACCTCGGTCCTGCCGCCGCAATTGGTCGAAAAGCTTTTCGAGACGTTACGGCGCCTGCGCGATGGCGGCGTTTCCATCCTGTTCATTTCCCACAAGCTGGAGGAAATCCGGGCGATCTGCGACCGGGCGACCATCCTGCGCGGCGGGCGCGTGACGGGGGATATCGATCCGCGCGAGCACGACGCTCATGACCTTGCCCGCATGATGATCGGCCGCGACATGCCGTCGCCGATGCCGGCCCTGCCTCGGGCAGGCGGTGAAAAGCAGCTTGAGATCATCGGCCTCGACCACACGCCCTCCGATCCTTTCGGCGTGCCGCTTTCCGGCATCAGCCTTGAAGTGCGCGCCGGTGAAATTCTGGGGATCGCTGGAATTTCCGGCAATGGCCAAAGTGAACTTGCCGCGCTGATATCCGGCGAAACGCTAATGGGACGCGAACAGCGCGACCGGATCTACATGATGGGCAAGGATGTCGGCAGGCTCGGTGCCGCCGCCCGCCGCAAGCTCGGATTTGCCTTTGTTCCGGAAGATCGGCTCGGGCGGGGCGCCGTGCCGGAAATGTCGCTTGTTCTCAACACCCTTTTGACGGCCCATCCGCTGAAGCTTCTGCGCGGCGGGCTTGTCGACAGGGCGCGCGCGGCGGCGTTCACACAAGATTGCATCCGCCAATACGATGTCCGCACACCCGGCCCGGACGCGGAAGCCGGCAGCCTGTCCGGCGGCAATCTGCAGAAATTCATCGTCGGCCGCGAAATCATGCTGTCGCCCAAGCTGCTGTTCGTGGCCCAGCCGACTTGGGGCGTCGATATCGGCGCCGCATTCGCCATACGAAGCCGGCTCGTCGCGCTGCGCAATGAGGGCATGGCGATCCTCGTCATATCCGAAGAACTCGAAGAGTTGTTCGAACTGTGCGATTCCATCCAGGTGCTGCACCACGGAGCGCTGAGCCCGCCGCTGGTGACCCGCGACACCAGGCCCGAGGACATCGGCCGATATATGATCGGGGCACAGCATTCGCCCGAGAAGGCGCACGCATGAGTGTCTGGTCCATGGCTTTCTTTCCCAGCCTCGTGCGGCGCGAGCGCGCGTCACTTACAGCCACTTTGCTAGCCCCGGTCGTGGCGCTTGCCGTGGCCATCATCCTCAACCTCGGCCTCTACGTGGTGATGGGGCGCGATCCCGTTGCCGTCGTCTATGCGATGCTTTTGGAACCCTTCCTTTCATGGGCATCGTTTTCGGAAGTGTTGCTGAAGGCCGGTCCGCTGCTTCTCATCGCCCAGGGGCTGGCGATTGGCTTTCGCGCCAAGGTCTTCAACATCGGCGCAGAGGGTCAGTTCATCCTCGGAGCAATCTTTGCCTCCGCCATTCCGGTCTGGTTTCCGCAAGCGACGGGCCAGTGGATCTGGCCGGCCATGTTGCTGCTCGGCGCAATCGGCGGCGCGCTCTGGGCGTCGATCACCGCTTTCTGGCGAGTCCGGCTGAATGCCAACGAGATCTTGGTGTCGCTGATGCTCAGTCTTGTGGCAGTGCAGCTCCTCAACTATCTGCTGCTCGGTCCCTGGAAGGATCCGAACGGCTTCAATTTCCCGCAATCCGTGATGTTCCAATACGATGCGATGGTGCCGACGCTGATTTCAGGCACACGCGTCAACGTTTCGCTGCTCATCACGCTTGCGTTGTCGCTGGCGGCCTGGGTCTTCATGCAGAAGAGTTTTGCCGGTTATAAACTGCAGGTTGGGGGATTAGCGCCCCGAGCCGCCGGTTATGCCGGTTTCAGCGAGAGCTGGGCAATCTGGCTTTCGCTGCTGATCGGTGGCTTTGCCGCAGGACTTGCAGGCGCTGCGGAAGTCGCCGGGCCACTTGGCCAGCTGCAGCGGTCCATTTCCACCGGTTACGGGTATGCAGCCATCATCGTCGCCTATCTCGGCGGCCTGCATCCAATTGGGATCATCGTTTCCGCGCTGGTCATGGCCGTCATCTATATCGGCGGCGACAATGCCATGGTTTCGGCAAACCTGCCGATCGCCGCCGTCCGCGTCTTCCAGGGCAGTCTTCTGCTTGCCTATCTCGTTTCTGTGGCCTTTGTGCGTTACCGCCTTGAATGGCGGCAAGCCACCGAAAAGACCGCCCACCGGAGCCCGACATGAACGCCATCGAGTTCATCCTATCCGGCATGCTTGCAGCCGCTACGCCGTTTCTTCTCGCCGCTCTCGGTGAACTGGTGGTCGAGCGCGCCGGCGTCCTCAACCTTGGGGTCGAAGGGCTGATGGCCCTTGGTGCCGTGCTCGCCTTCATTGTCGTCTATCACGGCGGCGGTCATTTTTTCGGCTTCGTGATTGCAGGTCTCGGCGGCGCTGCTCTTTCGCTGGTGTTCGCCATTGTCGCTCTTGGATTTCGGGCCAACCAAGTGGCGACCGGCCTGGCAATCGGCATTTTCGGTCAAGGACTTTCCGCGCTTTTCGGAAAGACTTACGAAAGCCTGACGGTCAAGGCGCTACCGAAGCTTGCGTTTCCTTGGTTGTCCGAACTTCCGGTCGTCGGCGGGCTTTTTAACCAGGATATTGTTGTGTGGATTTCGCTTTTGGCAACGTTCGGCATGTGGGCGATGTTCACCTACACCAAACTTGGCCTTGTCGTCCGCGCCGTCGGCGAAAACCCCAAGGCGGCCCATGCCATCGGTTACCCGGTCATCAGCGTTCGGGTCATCGCCATTGCATTCGGCGGGGCGATGGCGGGTTTTGCGGGTGCTTACGCCGCGGTGATCTACACACCGCTCTGGGCTGATGGGATGATCGCTGGCCGAGGCTGGATTGCCATCGCCCTCGTCGTCTTCGGCACATGGCTCACTGGCCGCATCTTCCTCGGCGCCTGCCTGTTCGGCGCTGTCTCGCTGATGGGGCTCGCAGCCCAGGCGACAGGAATGGACGTCCCCTCACAGTTGCTGTCGAGCCTGCCCTATCTCGTCACCATCGTCGTACTCGGCATCATCTCGGCCAACCGCCGCCTCCTGAAGCTGAACGGCGTCGCCTCGCTTGGCGAACCGTTCGAGCGCTAACTGAGCCAGGCAACCGGATATCGCGCACGATCCCCTTTCACTGAAATGATCGCTCCGGTTACGGAGAAAGCGTGCTAACTGGCCAGAAAAGAGCGCGGTCGCCGGTCGCTTAGGGATGCCCGCAAGCTCCTAAAGCGTGTCGCCTTTCATCGCATTCATATCCCGCTGGTTTGAAGTAATTTCTACATTCTGTAATGGAGAAGAGATTGCAGATTTCGCCGAGGGCGTGGGTGATGGCGTCGAAGCTGCGGGCTGCCCGCTTTCGCAGCAGCGTCTTGAGCTTTGAAAAAGCCATCTCGATGGGATTGAGGTCCGGACTCTAGGGTGGCAGAAACAGCATCCAGGCTCCTTTTGCCTTGACCAGTTCTTGGGCGCGCTCGCTTTTATGGAAGGCGACATTGTCGAGGATGACGACGTCGCCTGGCGACAGCGTCGGCGCGAGTTGGGTCTCTATCCAAGCCTGAAGATACAGGCATTCATCGCGCAGACCATCCAGACCGCTTCGTCAGCTTTGTATTTGTCGATGTCTCGTCGATAAAAACCAGCCGCGCCAATGCTTTGTTGAAGAATGGCCTGCGCCGTCCGGTCCACAGTTTACGCGCACGGCCGAAATCCGTCCGGCACAAGGCACCGACCGTGTAACCAACAGGATCAAAGACCGCATCTGTCCACGCTGGGATCGATGTACCTGTCCGTCTTAGCCCAAGCGTTTGGGACGCGTTCAATACCTAGGATTCCTCCCCCGACTGCAACCGCCCATACCGGGTATGAGGTAGACTGCTCCACCGCAGGTCATTCCCGTCACACGGCCAGGTCACGGACGGTGGCGGCATCTTGAAGCGGGTACCGGTCGAGGCCACCGGCCATCGGGACAACCTATCGAGCTATTTTTGTTTCCGTCTGCTGCCAAGCGCCATTGCCATGCTCGAACGGCATCCAGGCCGATTGCATCACCCGGCTGCGCCCTTTACGGGGCGTTTGCGTGGCAGCCGCCCGTTCAGGACGATGTAGGCGATGAGCCCGATCACCAGTCCCCAGAATGCACCGCCGACGCCGAGCATGTTGATGTTTGCGGCCGAGGCAAGGAACGTGATGAGCGCCGCTTCGCGCGAGGCCGGTTCCGCCAAGGCTCCGGCGAGGCTGCCACCGATAGTGCCAAGCAGCGCAAGGCCCGCCAGCGTGGTGATGAACGTTGCCGGGAACGCCATGAAGACCGCTGCAAGGGTCACGCCGAACACGCCGACCAGCACATAGAAGAAACCCGCAGCGATACCGGCAATCCAGCGCTTCGCCGGATCTTCGTGCGCTTCCCGGCCTGTGGCGATAGCGGCCGTGATGGCTGCGATGTTGAACGCATGCGAGCCGAACGGCGCCATGATGAGGGAGCCAAGGCCGGTCACTGTCACGATGGGATTGGCGTTCGTCTTGAACCCGTCATTCCGCAGCACGAGCATACCCGGCATATATTGGCCAGTCAGCGTGATGAGGAACAAAGGTAGTGCGACGCTCAAGGCGCCGTTCAGCGTGAACTCCGGCATGGTGAAAATCGGCATGGCGAGCTTCAATTGCAGGCCGGACAGATCGACGCGATCCTGAGCGAGCAGAAAGACGACGCCGATCACCAATAGGCCGGCTACGGCATAGCGGGCGGAAATTCGCTTGAGCAGCACGTAGGCGACGATCAACAGGCCGACCAGAACGGGATCGACGCTCGCGCCGCCAAACGCCCCGATTCCGAACCGCAGCAATATGCCCGCGAGCAAACCCGAGGCGATGCTGGGCGGGATCAGCCGGATCACCTTCTCGAAATAACCCGACAAGCCGAGCAGGACGAAGGCGGCGGCTGAGATAATGTAGGCCCCGACGGCTTCGGCATAGGATGTGGTGGCAAGCGCCGTGACCAGGAAAGCGGCGGCCGGCGTCGACCAGGCTGTGATAATCGGCTCGCGATAACGCCAACTCAGGAACAATCCCGTCAGACCGACACCAATCGAGACCGACCATACCCAGGATGCCGTCAGTTCGGGACCAAGGTTTGCCACCCGTGCCGCCTGGAAAACAAGAATGAAAGTGCTGCCATAGTTGACGATGACGGAAATCAGCCCGGCGACAATGGGATGGATGAGATTATTTAACCGAACGGGCGATGATAAAGAACTCGATGACATGGTCTGAGGGTCTTTCGAAAAGCGGGGCGCAAGGCAGCACAGGTGGCGGCGAGTAACGCTTGACATCTAGCCGGATAATGGCCTGATATTCCCCGCCATTTATTCCCATAGGTCCAGACCATTTGTTCAAACACTCCCAACTCGAATCCGTCAAGGCATGGCTCACCAACCCCGCGCATGCGGCAATGCCGCTGCATGCGCGGATACAGCGTGCGGTCCGGCAACTGATCCTCGACTGCGCGCTTGGACCTGGAAAGCCGCTGCCGGCCTCACGCGCCCTTGCCAAATCGCTCGGTGTCTCGCGCGACACGATAGAGGCCGCCTATGCGCAGCTTCACGCCGAAGGGTTCATCGAACGGCGGGTCGGCAGCGGTAGCTTCGTGGCGGAGATGACCAGATTTGCGCCACGCACACGCGATGCGCCCCTGCGAAACCAGGCCCCGAAGCTGAGCAGGCGGGGCAATATCATGTTCCGCAGTGGTGGCGTCCGCGAGGCGCTGACGCCACGCCCTTTCGCGCCCGGCGTGCCGGATACGCGCGGCTTTCCGCTGACGCTTTGGGAACGGCTCGAACGACAGGTGCTCAAAGAGGTTGGCACTCAGGCGTTACAGCATGGCGATCCGCAGGGCGCCGAGCAACTACGCCGCGCCATTGCGGATTATGTAAACCTCGAACGCGGCGCACACGCCACCGCCGACCGGGTGCTGGTCCTGACCAGCTCGCAACAGGCAATGATGCTCTGCGCGAACATGCTGCTCGACCCTGGCGATCGGATATACATTGAAGACCCTGCCTATTACGGCGCGCGCGGGGCGTTCGACGCCGCCGGTCTCGAAAGCGTTCCGATCCCCGTGGACCGTCAGGGTGTCATGGTTGAGCCGATCCTGGACGATCCTCACCGTGCCAGGGCCATTTTCCTCACGCCCTCCCACCAGTTTCCAACCGGTGCGACGCTGGCGCTCGATCGGCGTCTGGCCCTGATCGAGTGGGCAGCCCGGTATCGGGCCTGGATCATCGAGGACGATTACGACAGCGAGTTCCATTATGCGGGCAAGCCCACCGCTTGTATCCAGGGTCTCGATTCGCATGATCGGACTATCTACATTGGTACTTTCACCAAATCCCTCTTCCCCGGTTTGCGGATCGGTTATGTCGTTCTGCCGCCGCAATTGGTGAAGCCGATGACGGTCGCGCGCACGCTGCTCGACGGGCATACCGCATCGATCGCGCAACTGACGCTGGCGCGATTCATGGAGGGCGGGCATTTCGGCGGGCATGTCCGCACCATGCGCGGCATCTATGCGCAGCGGCTTGATGTGCTGACTGGGTTGGTTCGAAAGCATCTGGCCGATTTTGTCGAACCGCATGCCCCCATCGGAGGATTGCAGATGCCCTGTGTGCTAACTTGTGACATCTCCGAACGCCTTGCCATTGACGCTGCACGGCGTGTTGGCGTCGAGCTTTTGGGACTTTCGGCGCTCAATGTCTCCGGCGATGGCAAGGCCGGATTCCTGATGGGGTTTGCGGCCTACACACCGGCCGAGCTTGAGGTTGCCGTCAAGAAATTGGCGAATGCGCTCCAGACGGCTCTACTGCAAGAATCCCGTTGATGTCCGAAAGAGCGCCGGAGATTGAAAAGCAGCTATGCAGGCACTGGCGCCGGCCGCTGTCAACGAATGGCGCTTTGATGAAACCTATGTGAAAGTCCACGGACAACGGACCTATCTTTACCGGGCCCGTCGACAAATTCGGCAACACGATCGATTTTTATCTGTCCCCGACCCGCAATGCCAAAGCGGCCAAACGCTTTCTCGGCAAGGCCTTGAAAGGCTGATCCGGCCGTCGTCGAGAAAGAACGTGACGTCGTCCCAACGCCGCCAATTCGGCGATGACCCCGGCTGGGAAACGATGGCACCGGCACAACGGATCACGAGCTGGTCATGCCGCCGGATGGCGCAGCTCAATTTTCAACCGTTAATTCTACGATGCCGGATTATCAATCGACCACCATCTGGAACCACATGTCGAGAAGCTTGCTGCGCTTGATCGTGTCACGAAACACGAGAAGTTCCGGGCCGAGTTCGATGCTCTGGAGACTTTCAAGTCCAGCGAAGCCTTTGGGATAGTTGAAACCGACCTCTGAAAGTGCAGGCTTCGTCACGGGTGAAAGCAGCGCGCGAAGAACAACCCGCGCTTCACGCGGGTTAGGCGCCCCCTTCGGGATGAGGACGATCCACGGAACGGCAAGTACGTAATCCTGAGGTGCGATGATCACCATGCTCTCCGGCATGCTTCCGCCAACAGGCAGTGCGGAAAGTGGGACATTGTACAAGACATCCAACTCCCCGGCATGGAACGCGTCCATAAGATCATCCGTCGTGTCATAAATCCGCGCCTTTGCGCCACCGAAGGCCCGCATTAACCGCCAATAGAGGGACGTCCGTATCGAATCCTGCGACGCCAGCAGATAGCTGACATCGTCGATGCCGATATTGACGATCCCGATCCGCCGAGACAGCTGACTGCTGTTCTTCTCCAAGGCCCGCACCAGTTCGATGCGGGTCCGGGGCATTCGTCCGGCAAACGCATCCCGACGCAAGACCATGACCGCAGGGTCCGACCAGAAGCCAAACACTTCATTGCGCCAGTGCGAGGCGGCAACAGCCCCACCCGTCTCATCGGACGCGGCATAACCTTCATTGGCAACGGAAACGGCGATGTCCGGTGATGAAAGGAGAGCAATGTCGAAAGGCGCATTGACGGGCTGTTTTGCAGCTGCGGCAATCTGCGCGGAAGAAAGCCGTTCATAGGTGAGTTTTGCGCCGGGCATGCGGGCTGCTAGCGCTTGCATCAACGGCGCAAGCCGCTCTTCGGTAACGACGCCGGCCACCCGTATCGTTCGCTCCTGGGCGAGCACCGCAGCTGGAATGATCCAGCACAAGAGGAAAAGACAGAGCACGGCGTTTCGCCGCCAAACAGTCAGACGCTTCACGAGGCATCTCCATCTGCAACGATCGGCAAAGCGACCTCGACGACAAGCCCTCCGCCGGCGCGATCCGCAATGGAGATCGCGCCCCCGAACGCCACCGCAACATCCTTGGCGATCGCAAGGCCAAGGCCCGTGCCCGGATGACGTTCGTGCGCGCGTGCAAAACGTTGAAAGACCTTACTCTTCGAAATGTCCGGTATTCCCGGTCCCCTGTCCATCACTTGGAGTAGGGCCTGACCTTGCCGTATGGAAAGCTGCACGCATGTCGGGCCAGGGGCATGGATAAAAGCATTCTCGACGATATTGCGAACCATTTCCCGGCAGGCGACGTGTTCCGCGACGATTAGGACAGGGCTTTCCTGTATATTCAGGACCAGAAGCTGCATCAGGTTTGCATAGGCACTTTCTGCCTTCAGCATCTGCAAGGCGTCTTCCGCCGCCTTGCGAAAATCGATGATTTCCCGCTCCTGCGTTTCGAGACGGTGCATCGTCGTTGCGTCTGAGAGCAGCATGTTTGCCAGTAAGCCAGCCTCGCGTGCGTTGTGATAAATCCGGGAAAGCCGTCTTTTAAGGTGTGGGTCTTCCGCCTCGTCAAGTCCGACCTCGGCTTGTGCCTGAATAGCCGCGAGAGGGGTTCGCAATTGATGAGCGGCATCGGCAGTGACGCGTTTCACCCCGTCGAGTACCGAACCCAACCGGTCCATGAATTCGTTTAGTGCGGAAACCAGGGCTGAAACCTCGACCGGCACTTCCTTGTCGATACGGCTCAGATCGGATGGACGCCGCGCCCGCAGGTTGCTTTCAATCAGACGGAGTGGTGAGAACGCCGAGCGCACCGATACGAGAATGAGGCCGCCCGATAGAAGTGCAATTGCGACGGCCGGCAGCATTCCCTTGACAGTCAACTCGCCGGCAAGCTCCTGGCGTGCCTCCCTTGTCTCCGCGACCATAACACCGATCCAGCCGCCGGCGCCTGTCACCGTGTCGGCGCGGTAGCGCTGCACGGAAGCAATCCGCACCGGATTTTCCCTGTAGAGGGCATCATAAAGATGCAGTGCTCGGTCCCGCACGGCCGGTATGTCCAGGCCGAGAATAGGCGAACCTGTGACAAGGCTGCCATCGGGAGCAGTGACCTTGTAGAAAACACGGTTGAGACGGGAAGTTCCAAGAATGGCAAATGCCGAGTACGGAATATCAACAGTCACTTCGCCTTCTTCAATGCCAACAGTATCGGCAATGGCGAGGGCCGATGCTGTCAGTACGCGATCGAAAGCCTCATCCGCTGCACGGCGGGCATAGGCGCGGACCGTCAGGGCAAGCACGCTTCCGATAACAAGGAAAAGGCACACTGTGCTGATAAGCAACCGCCGCTCTATCGATAGACGCGCCATCAACACACCGCATTGAGCTTGCCGCGCAGCATGTATCCGGCCCCCCGGTGCGTGACGATCTCGACATTGACGGCTTCCAGTTTTTTGCGGACCCGCGAGACCAGCAATTCGACGGCATTCGGTGTCCCGGAATCATCGTGGCCAAAGAGCTTTATGTAAAGCCTCTCCTTGCTGACGGTATTGCCCGCATGAGCCGCAAGCATCTCCAGAACCTCGAATTCGCGCCGCCCCAACTCAAGCGGCTCTCCACCCACGCGAGCGGCGCGGGTGGACATATCGACCTCGAGCAGGCCGACCCGGATCAGCGAATTGGCAAGCCCCTGGTGCCGGCGTGTCACCGCCCTCAGCCGCGCCTCGAGTTCGCTGAGATCGAACGGCTTGACGATGTAGTCGTCCGCGCCGAGATCAAGCAGGCTGATCTTGTCATCCAGTTGGTTGCGGGCAGTGGTAACGAGGACCGGCGTCGGCGAATTGCGCCGCCGCATATGAGCCATTACCTCGAATCCGCTACGGCCGGGAAGGTTGATGTCGAGGACCACGACATCGAACTCGCCATGAATAGCCAATTCCTCCCCCGAGATTCCGTCTTGGGCCAATGTCACATGGTGCCCTGCTCGCGAGAGCTTCGCTTCGATCGCTTCGGCGATATCAACAGAATCTTCTATGACGAGAATACGCATGAGGCTGACAGGACTCTGACAGGAATTTCAGGATAGTCCTCTTCGTATAGCAAGTGCTTTGCCGAACGCGAGACGGTAAACCGCTTCGGGAGGAGAAAAATGAAGTGCCACCGCGCCCTTGCGGCATGCGGAATTCTGATCGCCCTACTATTGATCAGCAGTACCGCCGCTTATGCCGAATCGTGTCATCAACGCGTGGACTTGGACGCGGCCTATTGCGATGCCCACGGTGATCTTGTCGCGGATACGCCGTTGGATACATCGAAATGGCGAAACCCCGATACGCTTGTCTGGGGATTTACCCCCATCGAGGAACCGGCGGTCTATGCTCAACTTTTTCGGCCGTTCACGAGACATCTCTCTGCCTGCCTGAACCGGCAGATCGTTTATTACCCTGTGCAATCGGTTTCGGCGGAGATCGCTGCCATGCGGGCCGGCCGGCTGCATTTTGCCGGTTTCTCCACCGGCCCCACGGTTGCCGCGGTCAACACAGCCGGGGCGGTGCCCTTCGCCACGAAAGGACAGAACGGCGAAGTGCGTGGCTACCATCTGGTTGCAATCGTGCGTGCCGGGTCGCCCTACCACATGCTTGCCGACCTGAAAGGCAAACGTGTCGCGCATGTCTCTGCGGGATCGAACTCTGGCAATCTTGCGCCGCGGGCCTTGTTTCCGGTCAATGGTCTGACGCCCGACATCGACTACAAACCGATCATGTCTGGTGCGCACGACAAGTCCGTTATCGGCGTAGTGTCCGGTGACTACGACATGGCGGCCGTCGCATCGGATGTGCTCCAGCGCCTGGTGGAGCGCGGCGCGGTCGACCGGAAAGCCATACGGGTTTTGTATGAAAGCCCGTTGTTTCCGACATCGGCTTTTGCCCACGCCCATGATCTTCATCCCGATCTGACGAAGAAACTGAAAGCCTGTTTCTTTGCCTTCCGCTTTCCACCCGAGATGACAGCCGCCTTCAACGGCGACGAGGAGTTCCTGCCGATCCGCTACGATGCGGCGTGGCAGACCGTTCGCGAGGTCATCGCTGCGGTCGGCGCCTTGCCGGACTGACAAATCTAAAAGACACCCCTTCCTTTCCGCACGAAACAAGTGAGCCCATGACCCTGCAAAACACTTTGCCGGAGGACCGTCTGCGTCCTCGACCGGCCACACCCTGGAGAAGGCTCTCCTATCTGATGCGCGTCAACAGCGCAGACCCGACATTGCTGCTCGGTCTGCTTCTGCTCGCCGTTTTCGCCTATCTCATTCTTGCCCCGGTCGTCCTGCTGCTCGCCGATGCGATCACGGTGCACTTTGCCGATGTGGCACGCAGCAAGCAGCCGCTCGGCGAGTTTACGTTTTACTATTTGCGCCGTGTGCTGTTCTCGCCGATCTCACGGGATCTGTTCTGGTGGCCGCTGGCCAATACCGCAATCATTTCCGCCGCAGCGATCATCATTGCCTTCCTCGTCGGCGCACCGATCGGCTGGCTGCTCAGCCGCACGGACCTGATTGGCAAGAAATGGTTCTCGACGGCCCTGCTCGTGCCCTACATGTTGCCGTCCTGGACGTTTGCCCTCGCCTGGCTGACGCTCTTCAAGAACCGCACGACCGGCGGGCTCCCCAGCTGGATGGAGACTTTCGGCTTCACGCCGCCAGACTGGTTTGCCTACGGCGCCCTGCCGATCGCGCTCATCCTTGCGCTGCATTATGCGCCTTTCGTCATCCTGTTGTTCGGCAACGCACTCAAGCAATTCGACACGCAGCTTGAGGACGCAGCGCGCAGTCTTGGCGCACGTCCCACCGTCGTGGCACGCAAGATCATTCTGCCGCTGATGCTGCCCGCGCTCGTTTCAGCCGCGACGCTGATCTTCGCCAAGTGCCTTGGAGATTTCGGCGTTGCCTATGTGCTTGGTGTCCCGGTGGGCTTCGATGTGCTCGCGACATCGCTGTTTCGCGCCATCTCGACCAGCCAGGCAGGCGCCTCCGCAGTGCTTGCCGGTGTGATCGTCGTCATCGGCACGATTTCCGTCATCATTGACATGCGCCTGTTGAAAGAGGCCAAGCGCTTTGTCACCATCGGTTCAAAGGGAGCCATGGTACGCCAGACCCCGCTGGGAAAATGGCAAGTTCCGGCAGTCGTTTGGGCGTTCGCAATGTTTGCCATTAGTGCGGGCATACCGCTTATCGCCTTGGCGCTGACGACGGTGATGCGGGTGCCGGGCTCTTTCAACCTGGACAATTTCACCTTCGACTATTGGATCGGCACCGATCTTGGCACCACTGCACTGCGTCAGGGCATTCTCCTGACCGGCGAGTTCTGGCTGGCGCTTTGGAACACGGTCTGGATGGTCGGACTTGCCGCCACCGGCGCCGGGGTGCTCGGATTGCTTGTCGGCTACAGCGTCGTGCGGTCGCCCGTGCGCTTTGTCTCCGTGGGGCTGCGTCAAATCACCTTCCTGCCCTATCTGGTACCCGGCATTGCTTTTGCGGCCGCCTATCTTTCAATGTTCGCCGTGGCGCGTCCGCCGCTGCCGGCGCTCTACGGTACGCCATTCATCCTGGTCCTTGCCATCCTGGCCGACCAGATGCCGTTCGCTTCCCGTGCCGGCATTTCTTCGATGATGCAGCTTGGCCGGGACCCCGAAGAGGCTGGGCAGATCGTCGGCGCCGGGTGGTTCCGCCGCATGCGCTCCATCGTCCTGCCAATCCAGCGCGGCGCTCTGGTCTCTGCAATCCTGTTGCCCTTCATCTCCGGCATCAAGGGTCTCAGCCTCGTCGTCGTCCTGGCCGTTCCTGGCACAGACCTCCTCACCACCTACGCAATCCGTCTTGTCGATTATGGCTACAGCCAGGCTGCAAACGCAGTGGTCCTGATGCTCTGCGTCGTCGCCTTCACCGGCACGATGGTCGTCCAGAAAATCGGCAAGAGCAACCTCTCAGACGGGATCGGAGCCAAGTAATGTCCAGCATCACATTGGAAAATATCGGCAAAAGCTACGGCCGCGGCATCCCCGCCGCAATCGGCAATCTCAGCATGGAAATCGGCAAGTCGGAGTTTCTCTGCCTGCTCGGCCCGTCCGGCTGCGGCAAGACAACGACGTTGCGCATGATCGCAGGTCTCGAGCACCCAACCGACGGCCGCATCCTCGTCGACGGCAAGCCGATCGTTTCGGTGCCGGAAGGCATTTTCACCGTGCCCGAAAAGCGCAACATGGGTCTGGTCTTCCAGAACTACGCCCTTTGGCCCCATATGACGATCCGCCAGAATGTCGAGTTCGGACTGAAGCTGCGCAAGATTGCCACCGCCGAATGCGATGCGACCGTCGACCGGGTCATGACGAAGCTTGGCATCGCAAAATATGCGAACCGCTACCCCGCGCAACTCTCCGGCGGACAGCAACAGCGCGTGGCGCTGGCCCGCATGCTGGCGCTCAACCCATCCATCATCCTGCTCGACGAGCCCCTCTCCAACCTCGACGCCAAACTCAGGCTGGAAATGCGCGCCGAATTGAAGCGTATCCACGCGGAAGCCGGGTCGACCATCGTCTTTGTTACCCACGATCAGTGGGAAGCTATGACGCTTGCGACGACCATCGCCGTGATGAGCGAGGGCGAACTGCAGCAGGTCGGCACACCTGACGACATCTACGAGCGTCCCGCCAACCGTTTCGTCGCCGAGTTCGTCGGCAGTCTACCGATCAACATCATCGAGATGCATGCGGAACAATCCAGCCCGCTGCTCGGCTGGCTCAACACGCTTCTCGCGCATTTCGGGCTAAGCGGCGCCCCGGTCGCCTCCGCCGGCATCCGCCCGGAGGCCGTGCGCCTCGGGGCGCTTGCCGATGACCAAGCCGCGCAATGCGCGGCAGGACGCGCAGCCATCGTCGACGTCGTTCCGACGGGTGGTAGCTGGATTGTCGAGCTTGACGTGGACGGAAGCCGTTTTTTTGCGATCGCCACCGAAAACCCACGCCGGGCGGCGGGTGAAATTATCCATTTCTGGGTCGAGAGGCAGCATTTGCATCTTTTCGACCAGGAGAAGAAGCGCGTCGCCCTTTGACCGGCACGCGAAAACCAAAGGCAACGGAGGAAAAACATGCCTAAAACACTCATCGGCCTCATAACGGGCGTTTCCGTTCTGGCGATCGGCCTGACAAACGCAATGTCCCAGGAGACCAAGGAAATTGGTATTCCGGATAGCGAATATTCGCTGGAAGCACTGATCGAGGCGGCCAAGAAAGAACCGCCGATTACCGTTATCGACGCGACCGGCAAGATCGTCACGATGGCCGAAAACTTCTCGGCGAAATACGGTTTGAAGGCGACCGGTGTGAAGATGAGCGGCCAGGATCAGGAGCAGATCATCGCCCGTGAAGCGACCGCCGGCAACGTGCGCACCGACGTGTTCAACATGAGCAATCTGCCGTCGGTGACCAGCCAGATCCTGCCGCAGGGCCATGGCATTTCCTGGCTTGCCCCTGACCTCAAGGACAAGATCCCGGCCGCCTATCGGAGCCCGGCGATCACCAGCAACAATCCGTGGGTTTTCGCCTATAACACCGATGTTCATGGTGACGCCTGCTCGGTGAGCAATCTCTGGGCTTTGACGACCGGGGAGTGGAAGGGTCGCGTCGCGATCCCCGATCCGCTTTTGCGCAACGAGACCATGTTCTGGTTCAACCAGATCGCCACGCATGACGACGCCGCGATGCGTGAGGCCTACAAAGCCCAATTCGGTGAAGAGCTGAAGACCGAGGAAGCAAGCGCCACGGCCGAATGGGTCAAGCGTTTGGCCCAGAACAAGCCGATGGTCACCCGCAGCGATACCGACGTCGGTCCGGTCATTGGCGCTCCTGGCCAGGAAAAGCCGCCGATCGGCTTCCTCAGCGTTGCCATTTTCCGCGACGCCAAGAAGGATGGTTACGGGATGGGCATCTGCAAGGAAATGAAACCTTGGGTCGGCCAGCTCACGCCACGCGTCGCGGTGATCGCAGCCGGCACCAAGAGCCCCAACGCGGCCAAGCTCTTCGCCCGCTTCATGATGACCGAAGAAGGCATGGCGCCCCAGCTCGGCGATGGTAAAATCTCGACCAACATCGAGGCCAAGATGCCGGAAAAAGAAGTATCCGGCATCGCCAAATACGCCGATCTTCTCTACGTGAACCACTCCGAAACCGCACCGGATGATTTCGCCAAGCTTCAGGATTGGCAAGATTTCTGGCTACAGCACTCCCGCTAAGCGCCCTACGCCCTACGCCTGTACAGGCGTGGGGCTTTTCATTTGGCACTCTTGCAAACGCTTTGTCGCCGGGATCGGCGCCACATTTATTTCCGGTAATCTTCTGGAGTAGCGACGTCCAAACGCCG
The DNA here is from genome assembly GCA_900473685.1 of Hyphomicrobiales bacterium. Taxonomy (GTDB): domain Bacteria; phylum Pseudomonadota; class Alphaproteobacteria; order Rhizobiales; family Rhizobiaceae; genus Pararhizobium. The sequence continues at coordinate 90 of UCNE01000030.1, read as the reverse complement.
GAGTTTCGAGCAGCCGACCGCAAGACGTAAGAGGATCATGAAGAGGTTTAGGCCAGCACCCGCCCCGTCGTTACGCCAGCGTGTAGGCCG
>UCNE01000026.1 GCA_900473685.1 Hyphomicrobiales bacterium | reverse complement strand
ATTTGAAAATGGAATCTGCCCCCGCTACATACACGGATCAGGTAATCTATCTTATGGAACATCGGAGCGGCTTCGGTTCTGTTGCTTTTTCAAAGCAGCGTTGTGACATTGCCCGCGTTTGGGAGCGCGGGTCACTATGCCGGTCAATCTTGCTTCGTCACTATTGCCGCCGACAATGTCGGGCGTAGTCAGCGTCGGTTTGACCGGCGCTCCTCGGTTCTGGGCGACCATCTGGAGCGACGTGCTGAACAGTTCGTTGGCGCATCGACACGGCGCAAGCACCTGTCCGCCCCGGACCTGCTCTATGAAGCTGCCCATCGCCAGCGTGGCAGCGACTGCCTTGACCGCCTGATCGCTGAAGCGGACGCGGACACGGACGCTCTTGAAGACGTCCTGCTGGGCTTTTTGGCACAATTGCGCAACGAAGCCATCACGGCGGGTAACGACAAGTCTTCGACCTGGACGTCGGCCGTCGGATTTGTGATCGCCATGCTCCGGTATGCAGGCAACTCCTCCGGCACTCGCGCCGCCGAAATGGAAGCCAAACTTCTCTTTATCGCCAGCTTGCCCCAGTCCGGAGATTACCGAGGGGCCAATAATCGTGCACTGCCTTCCTCGGTGGTTCGGGACCTTTAAGTGACTTTGTCCGCCATCCGCTCCTTGCGGGTTATGGCCCAGTCGATGAGTTCGGCCATCGACGGCCCCAGAGCCTTGCCCATCTCGGTCAGAGCATATTCCACCTTAGGCGGCACCTGGGGATAGACGGTGCGTGTCACGATCCCGTCCTTCTCCAGCTCCTTCAGTTGCTGGATGAGCATCTTCTGGTTCACGCCTTCACACCGCCGTTCAAGTTCGGAAAAGCGAAGCGCCTCCTTGGTCCCAAACAGTTGACAGATGATAACAATCTTCCATTTGCCTTCGAGCACCCGCAGGGCATCCGTCGTCGCGTCCGCCCATTTGCGCTGCTGCTGCGGGTCTCCGCATCTCCACTCTCGGTCTTGCGCCATACTTACCTTTTGGTGGGTAACCCACTTATCTGTCTGTTCTTGCTGAAGTCGCAGTATCCATTATCTTGGTAGGCAGCACAACAGGAGCACCAGCATGAAAATCGGCATCATCGGAATTGGCTATATCGGCGGCACTCTCGCCCGCAAGCTCGCATCGGCAGGGCATGAGGTTAGGGTGGCGAACTCCAGGAGAGCCGACGCCGTCAGGCCATTCGCGGACGAGATCGGAGCCACGGCTACGGACACGAATGGCGCAATCTCCGGCGCCGACGCGGTAATCCTTTCCATTCCGCTCCTCGCCATCGAAAACCTGCCGAAGGACCTCTTCAAGGACCTACCTGCCAACGCCCCGGTCATCGATACCAGCAACTACTATCCGGGCCTACGTGACCCGCAGATCGCCGACCTCGATGCAGGCGAGGTCGAAAGCGTCTGGGTCTCCAGACAGATCGGTCGCCCCATCATCAAGGCCTTCAACAACATCCTCGCGTATTCCCTGGCGGAACTGGGCCAGCCCGAGGGTACGCCCGGTCGGCTGGCCGTGGCGGTCGCAGGAGACGACGATGCCGCGAAGAAGATCACCATGGCAATCGTCAACGAGGTCGGGTTCGACCCGGTCGACGGCGGATTTCTCGCCGAATCCTGGAGGCAGCAGCCTTTGACACCAGGCTATTGCTGTGACTTTGACGCCCCCGCCATGCGCAAGGCACTCGATGCTGCGGTGAAGGATGAAGCACCCACGAGATGGGCCGTATTTAAGAGCAAGATGGCGGCGCTTGGGCCAGATGCGACGCATGAGGACCGCGTTGCGATGAATCGTTCGTTCGCCCCGCTCCAATAAGCAACAGCCCCCTTCCACGATCCACAACACGATGAGATCGGGGTGTGCAACAGACTTTCCACCAATGAGCCACGTAAAAGGCCTGCTAGATAGGCCGTCTTACCCAATCACTCACTCACCCAGCTTCAATGCCGAGACCGCACTCTTTGGAACCAAGCGACGCAGAATGGCTACTGGACGTTCAACGCGCAAACCCAGTCAGAAACGATGTCAGATTGGCGCCGAGTTCGTCGCAGAGATAGCCACCTTCCTGGACGATGACGGTCGGCAGGCCGAGGCTGCTGATGGATTCGGCGATGCGGGCAAAGCCCGGCGTCGAGACGGATAGTCCACCAAAGGGATCGCCTTCGAAGGCGTCGAGGCCGAGCGCGACGACTAGCGCATCCGGCGCATAAGCTTCGATGCGGCGGTTGGCTGCGTCCAGAGCTTCGAGAAATCCGGCGTCGGCGGTCTTGCGCGGCAGCGGCAGATTGTAGTTGTAGCCGAGCCCCAGGCCTTCACCGCGCTCATCGGCATTGCCCCAGAAAAAGGGATAGAAGCGGACTGGATCGGCATGCAATGACACCGTCAGCACATCGCTGCGGCCGTAGAAAATGCCTTGCGTACCATTGCCGTGGTGCAGATCGACATCGAGGATGGCGACGCGTTTCGACGACTGGAGCAGATGCTGCGCGGCAATCGCCGAATTGTTGAGGAAGCAGAACCCGCCAGCGACATCGGCAAAGGCGTGATGGCCCGGCGGGCGGCAGAGTGCATAGGTATGGCGTGCACCGGCCAGAACCGCTTCCGCCGCTTCGACGGCGCTCCAGGCACTCCAGCAGGCGCTGCCCCAGGTATCGGCAGAAATCGGGCACGCCGTATCCGCCATATGGTAACCGGCCTGGCCGACAGCCGAGGCCGGATAACGGCCGGTCCGCGCCAGCGGATGAATATTCGGGATCACCTCCTCCGAAGCACCTTCGATCCGCTGCCAACGGAGAAAGATATTCTGCAGGAACTCGAGATATTCCGGCGTGTGAACCGCAGCAATCGGTTTCAGGCCATGGTCTCGCGGGCGGATGATCTCGGACCCGGCGGCTTTTGCGCCGTCAAGCAGGCGCGCGATCCGCTCCGGCTTTTCCGGGTTAGGCTGCGGCGCACCGCTGGAGAGGAACATTTTCGGATCGTGCTTCGCCTGTTCTTCAGCGTAGAAGGTCTTCATGCTTATTCCTCAAACCCCACCTTCATGCTGCCCGGCAAGCGCTTCGAACGTCTCGCCATAGGCCGCGTGAATCTGTTCCTGCTCGGACCAAGAAAGCCCCATCCGTTTGTAAAAATGCTGTGCCGAAACGTTTTTCGCGTCGACCGACAGGCGCAGATAGGTGCCGCCACTGGCGCGAACATGTGCCGCTGTATGCCGCAGCAGAGCCACGCCGATACCCGCCCCCCGGAACCGCTCTTCAACAGCGATATCCTGGATATAAGCCCCCTTCTCGCCCCGCCATGTGGAGAAGCTTTGAAAGAACAAGGACATGCCGGCGAATTCTGCACCAGCTTCTGCGATCAGGACAGTGAAGGCAGGCTCCTTGCCGAACCCGTGCCGGCGAATATCGTCCGGCGTTGACCGCATCTTTCCTTCTTCCCCGAGATGCTTGGCGATGATCATCAGACCGGCATGGATGAGATCCACATCTTCAGCCGTTGCGACACGAATTGCCAGGGACTGGTTCGAAATATCAACCATCAGAAACCCACCCGATCGCCGCCCTTGAGCGCCAGCATGGTGCGCGCCTCGTCGGGCGTCGCGACCTCCAGCGACAGGGCTTCCAGAATGGTGCGAATGCGGCTCACCTGATCGGCATTGGATGTGGCGAGTTCTCCCCGCCCGAGATAAAGGCTGTCTTCCAGCCCGACGCGAACATTGCCGCCCATTGCAGCTCCCATGGTAATCAATGGCATCTGCTGGCGGCCCGCCGCCAGCACCGAGAAGCGATAATCGCTGCCAAACAACTTGTCGGCAATACGCTTCATATGGCTAAGATTGTCGGGATCAGCACCGATACCGCCTAGGATACCAAGCACGAACTGGATGAACAGCGGGCCTTTCACCAGGCCGCGATCGTAAAAATGCTTCAGCGAATAGAGGTGGCCAACATCATAGCATTCAAATTCAAACCGGGTGCCACACCCCTCGCCCAGCCGTTTGAGAATATCCTCGATATCGGCAAACGTATTCTTGAAGATCGTGCCGCGCGTCGCTTCCAGGAGCTGCGGTTCCCAGTCGTGCTGCCATTCCATGCCGGGCTTGGCGAGCGGAAAGATACCGAAATTCATCGAACCCATATTGAGCGAGCACATTTCCGGCTGCGCCTGCAGCGAAGCCGCCAGCCGCTCGTCCAGCGTCATCAGCGAACTGCCGCCGGTCGAGATATTGATGACGGCATCGGTTGCCTGTTTAATGCGCGGCAGGAATTGCATGAACACCGCGGGATCGGCAGTCGGCCGCCCATCGGCGGGATTGCGGGCATGCAGATGCAGGATCGAGGCGCCTGCCTCGGCCGCGGCAATCGCCTGTTCGGCGATCTGGTCCGGCGTCACCGGCAGATACGGGCTCATCGACGGTGTATGCACGGAGCCCGTGACGGCGCAGGTGATGATGACTTTGTTCTTCATGGTCCCGTTCTCAGCCATTGACCGGGAGATCAAGCTCACGCGCCAGCTGCTCAAAACTGTCGCCAAGGATCGAGACCATTTCACCGATTTCCTGAGCCGTAATGATCAGCGGCGGCGCCAGGATCAGATTGTCAGCCTCGTAGCCATCGCCGCGGATCCGGCGGGAATAGAGGATGAGGCCCTTGTCATAGGCGATATCCAGCAGCCGCTGGTTGGTCGCCTGCGTCTTCGGAAAGGACTTGAAAGTGACGGGATCAGCGACGAGATCGGCGCCGATCAATAGACCCTTGCCACGCACGCCAGCAATAAACGGAAAGCGTTTGGCAAGCCCTTCCAGCTCGGATTTCAGCAGGTCGCCCATATCAGCGGCATTCGTTTCGACACCAAGCCGTTCCATTTCCTCAAGTACCGCAAGTCCCGCCGCGCAGGCGAGCGGATTACCGGCATAAGTATAACCATGCTGGAAGCCGCCCATATCGAGCACCGGCTTGACCAGCCTTGCCGACGCTGCCATGGCGCCGAGCGCGGCATAGCCGGAGCCGATGCCCTTCGACAGCGTGATGATATCCGGCTTGCAGTTCCAGTGATCGCCACCGAGATATTTGCCGGTGCGCGCGGCACCGCTCATCACCTCGTCATGGATCAAAAGGATGCCGTATTTGTCGCAGATTTCGCGGATGCGGGCAAAATAGCTATCAGGCGCAACCAGTGCCGCCGTTGCCGCGCCGCCAATCGGCTCCATGATGAAGGCAACGACGCTTTCAGGGCCTTCGGACAGGATTTTCTCCTCCAGCATGTCGGCATAGCGCAGGCCGCGCTGTTCCATCGTCAGGTTGTCGCGGTCGCGATAAGCTGTTGGTGCGGGGATGGCCGGCATTGGCTGGATCTGCGGCGCAAAGGTTTCCGTCAGGGCCAGGTCACCGGTAACGCCAAGCGCACCCATCGTGCCGCCGTGATAGGACGGGAACCGGCAGATGACCTTCCAGCGCTTTGGCTGGTTGGTCGCAACAGCCCATTGCCGCGCCAGCTTGATCGCCGATTCCACCGCTTCCGAGCCACCGGAAACGAAGAAGATGCGGTCGACATCCCCGGGCATTTTTCCCGCCAGCCGCCGGGCCAGTTCCTCGGCCGGTTCGTTTTCGAAATGCAGGCGGTAGGCGAAGCTCACCTTCTCCATCTGCCGCTTCATCGCTTCAATGACATGGCGGTTGCCATGACCGATATTGCTGACCATCGGCCCGCTCGATCCGTCGATGAAACGGCGCCTGTCCTCAGTCCAGAAATAAATACCCTCGGCGCGGTCGACTAGCGGCCGGCGCAGGCGTGTCACGTAGAAGAGATGGGATGCGGGCCGCTCATTGGCTTGGATGTTCATGATGCTTTGCTCTGATGAATTATCGGTTGAGATAGCGGTTGAGAACGTTTTCGGTGACACGTTCGACCATGGCGTCCTTGCGCAGCAGGCCCGCCACCCATTCGCAGGTTCCGGCGTGGAAAACCTCGCCCTTGCCGCGCTTGAAATTGACGATCATGCCGTTGCTGTACCGGACTTTTTCCATGTTTTCGTCGGAGGCTTCGCCATACAGCGTCTCGGCGATGAAACGGCCGTCCTCATCACCAAAGAACAGGTCTTCGCGCGTTAAAATATCACTCTCCTCGACTTGGCTCGCCATTCCGAGTGCAAGGATTTCCAGCCCTTCGGGCGCGCCACTGTCGGCGGTCGGGTACGGCAGGCCGTAGCGGATTTCGTAAGCGAGACCATCGACCTCGTAGCCGTAGATATGACTGTCGGCACCCAAGAGGTCACCATAGAACAGGCCGGTTCCGGCAAAGGCCCAGTGGCGCGGCCGGTAGATCGGAAACCCGCGCACGCCACGCGGCGCGCAGCCGCCCCAGCCGGAATAGACGCCATTGGTGGCATTGAGCCCGAAGGTCAGCGCGCCGGGGCGGCCGATTTCCGGCGCTTCCCAGGAATTGGTGGCGCGCGTGACGTCGCCGCCCTGATAGGCCGGGTCTTCCTTGCGCGCGACATACTTGTAGCAGACCTGCCGCTGGCCTTCGTCCTCAAGCCGCGTCTGCCACATGAAATTGCCGGCAAACCGCGCGACATGCCCGCCCTGATCGACATAGGCATCAACGGCATCGCGCATTTCCCAGGTCCAGTATTCGTCATGGCCAACGAAGACGACGCAATCGTAGTCCTTCAGAATATCGGGATTGTTGTGCAATTCATGCTGGCTGGCGAGATCGACGCCATAGCCCTGGCGTTCCGCCCAACGGAAGAACTGGCTGTCATAGCTCGCCCAGCCGGACGAGGTGTATTTCTTCGAATAACCATTGGCAAAGGCCCATTCCATATGCGGATAACGCGGAATGGTACCCGGCGGCAGGCTCACTTCCAGCGGCACACGGGGCGCATCCGGCGGCAGCACCACGAAGCCACGGCAAAGCGGCCGCTCGATGCTGACAGTGGTTGCATACTTGTCGCGGTTGGGGCCGGTAATGCCCTGATAATGGTTCGATCCGCCCCAGGTGTTGTAAGCCGTCCAGGTGCCGGTGGCGGCAACCTGCAGGATCCGGCCAGGTTTTGGACCCGGTTTTGGCAGGACGATGATCATGTGATGACACTGGATCGGCTTGCCGTTACGCCCCTCAGCCGTCAGCGTGATACGGTAGGCGCCAGATGGCCAGCTGTCGTGAACCTGGAAAGCAAAGGTCGGTTCCCAGCCGCAGCCGAGCACGGAGACCTGATCAGGCGTTTCCTGCCAGACCGTGGCGATATCGTCGGTGCCATAAACGCTTGTATCGACCGCGCCATCGCGCGTGATTTCCAGCCGGCAGGAAGACGCCGTCGAACTGATATGCAGGTCCACAATCGCACCGGGCGCATAGGCGTAAGCGCGCGTGTAACACCAGATTTCGCCGCGCTCGCCGTCCATGCCCGGGTATTCGTAATAGTGACCGCGCACTGCCTGATGCCGTTGCTCGGCGGTCAATCCGAAATCGGGGAAAATTTGGGTAGTATCGGTCACGTCACGCCTCGCTGGGTCTCCGGTGACGATGATCAAACCACAATGGACTTGGCCCGACAAATACATTAGATGAAGGACCAGCATTCACCAAATGAATGAGGCTGCCCATGCTCAGCCCGAGACGCCGCTTCGTCTGGGAGATCGACTGGAACCTTCTGCGGACCTTTACTGTGATCGTCGAGGAAAAAAGCCTGACGGCCGCCGGCAACCGCTTGTCGTTGAAGCAGCCGACCATCAGCAATGCGCTCCGCCGCCTCGAAGAGCATATGGCCTGCCGCCTAATCGACCGCTCGTCGAACCATTTCCGCACGACACCGGCCGGAGCGCGGCTTTATGCCGAATGCCAGACCATGTTCAATATCGTCAGCGGCCTGCCTGATCTCGTCAAGGATGATCCGGACCTGGTCACCGGCCATGTCGAAATGGCCTTTGCCAGCCATATCGAATGCCCGTTCCTTGATCGCTTTCTAGCCGATTTTCACAAGACCTTTCCGCGCGTCAGTTTTTCGACCACGGTATCTGCCAGCCAGACTGTGATCGACAATGTTCTGTCCGGAGAGGCCTGCCTTGGCATCTGTTTGGCCCACGAAAAGCACCCGGAACTGGACTATACGGTGCTTTATCGAGAACATTTCGGCTTTTTCTGTGCGCCCGGCCACCCGCTGTTCGGCAAACGCGGGACAGAGACCGCCGATCTTGCAGCACTGGATTATGTGTCATTCAAGACCGACCATCTCGGCGGCGCGCTCGCACCGGTCGCGCGCCTGCGGCAGCGGGAAAACTTCAGCGGCCAGGTGCTGGGTCTCTTCACCAATCTTGAAGAGGTCAAGCGGCTGATCAAGGTCGGCTTCGGCTTCGGCCCCCTGCCGATCCATGTCGTTGCGGCCGATATCGAGGCGCGGCAGCTCTGGCAACTACCGCCTTATGAGAACCCGCCTGCGGCAGACGTCTACCTGGTCACCCGGCGGTTCGCACGCGGCAGCCGCGCGGAAAATCTGCTGGTCGATCGGTTGATCGCGGCAATCGAAGCGGTTCCTCTGAGTGGCCGGACCTATCCGGCCGGCCTTTCCGATTTCTCAGCACCAGTGTCTCAAGACATTCCCTGAACGAATGGTAACGTGACTGCCCATCAGCGTCGCGGGCGACAAGACCATCGCAATATCACTGTTGATTGTCACCCTGTCCGGCCAGCCGTCTGTCCGATTGCGTCCCCATTTCCGCACGAGCGCATTTATCCGGTCACTAATAAACACGCTTGACGGCAGCGCAGTGATTTGCATTATTGCTCAGATGTCAGACCAATTCTGGTTTCAACTGGAAAGCCGACGATGAAGCACAAGGATGCAAGAGCGGAGCTCGCCCCCCTGCCCCCGGCCGACCGGGCGCAGCAGGTAACGGCAGCGCTTGCCGACTACATCCAGCGCTCCAGCCTCGTTCCTGGCGACCGTCTTCCGGCCGAGCGGGAGCTGATGAGCGCTCTTGCCGTCGGCCGCTCGACCATCCGCGAAGTCATCCGCCATTTTCAGGCGCTCGGTGTCGTCGAGGCCCGCAAGGGCAGCGGTACCTATCTGCTCAAGCCGATCTCCGGCAGCACCATCCACATGCCGCTATCGTTGGAAACGACGCATCTGCGCGACGTGCTGTTGATGACGCTGGAAGTGCGCCGGGGTATCGAGGCGGAAGCTGGCATGGTCGCAGCCCGCGTCCGGACGCCGGAAGACGTGCGGATGATCGAAGAAAAACTGAACGAGATGGAGCGGGTGCACCTGTCCAAGGGCACATCCGGCCCGGAAGACCTGGCCTTCCACCTCGCCATCTACGACGCCACCCACAATCCGCTGTTCAAGCAGCTGCTCGAACAGATGCGCGGCGCCTTCGAGCGCTTCTGGGAATGGCCATTCGACCGGCTGGATTTCGCCCGCCGCTCCTTTCCGTTCCACCGCACCCTCTTCAACGCCATCGCAGCGCAGGACCCCGAAGCCGCGCGCGCTGAAACACTGAAAATCCTCGCTATCGTCGAGGAAGACATCAAGGAAATGTCCAAATGAGCAACGGGTTTGATCCGTTCGAAGACGCCGCTCTCATCGTCACCCATGACGTGAGCAATGCCTATGACGCCGTTGTGCCGCCGATCGTGCAGACGTCGCTGTTCACCTTCACCGATTATGACGACATGGTCGCCTCGTATCGCGGCGAAAAGGTCCGGCCGATCTATACGCGCGGCCTGAACCCCACCGTGCGGATCTTCGAGGAGATGCTGGCGAAACTCGAAGGCGCTGAAGACGCCATCGGCTTTGCCAGCGGCATGTCGGCGATTTCATCGACGGTTCTGTCTTTCGTCCAACCGGGCGACCGCATCGTTGCGGTCAAGCATCTCTATCCCGATGCCTACCGCCTGTTCGGCACGTTCTTCACGCGCATGGGCATCGAGGTTACCTATGTCGATGGCCGCGACGAAGAAGAGGTCGCCAAGGCGCTGCCCGGTGCGAAGTTTCTTTATCTCGAAAGCCCGACAAGCTGGGTGATGCAGACCCACGACGTCGCAGCACTGGCTGCGCTGGCCAAGAGCCATGGCATTATCAGCGCCATCGACAACAGCTGGGCAAGCCCGGTCTTCCAGCAGCCGATTTCGCTCGGCGTCGATCTGGTCATTCATTCCGCCTCGAAATATCTCGGCGGCCATAGCGACGTCGTCGCAGGCGTCGTCGCCGGTTCAAAAGATCTGATCGGCCGCATCCGCTCGGAGGCCTATCCCTATCTCGGCGGCAAGCTGTCACCGTTCGATGCCTGGCTACTGATCCGCGGCATGCGCACGCTGCCGATCCGCATGAAGGCGCATGAGCAATCGACCGTCGAGATCACCAAGCGTCTGCAGGCCCATGATGCGGTCGAGACCGTCTGCTATCCCGGCCTAGCCAATCATCTGCCGCCGGGCCTCAAGGGCACATCCGGCCTGTTCTCGTTCATTTTCAAGGAAGGCATCAATATCAGAACCTTCTCGGATCACCTCGATCTGTTCAAGCTCGGTGTCAGCTGGGGTGGCCACGAAAGCCTGATCGTCCCGGGCGAAGTCGTCCTTTCGCAAAAAGCACAACCCAATTCCGCGGTCGCCTTCGGCATCAGCCCGCGGTCGGTACGGCTCCATGTCGGCCTGGAGGGAACGGAGGCCCTCTGGAGCGATATCGAAGCGGCAATCGCTGCCGCATCGATAGGCTGACACGACAGCAAACAAACCAACCAACAATAAAAGGGAAACGAAAATGAGGAAACTGATTGCCGCGACCATGGTCGCCACGCTGATGGCAGGCACGGCTCTTGCCGATACCAAGCTCAAGCTGGTGGAAGTCATCACCAGCCCGGAACGTACCGAAACGCTGAAATCGATTGTCGCAAAATTCGAAGCCGCCAATCCCGGCACGACGGTCGAGATCATCTCGCTGCCCTGGGGCGAAGCCTTCCAGAAGTTCGCCACGATGGTGTCTGCCGGCGAAATCCCAGACGTGATGGAAATGCCGGATACCTGGCTGTCGCTCTATGCCAACAACGGCATGCTTGAAAGCCTCGAGCCCTACCTCAAGACCTGGGACCAGACGCCTGAACTGACCGATCGCGCGCTCGAACTTGGCCGCGACGTCAAGGACACGGCCTATATGCTGCCTTACGGCTTCTATCTGCGCGCCATGTTCTACAACAAGAAGATCTTCGCGGAAGCAGGCGTCGATGGCCCGCCGAAGACGATGGACGATTTCGTCGCCGCCGCCGAGAAGATCAAGAAGCTGCCGGGCAAATATGCCTATTGCATGCGCGGCGGTCCGGGCGGCCTCAACGGCTGGATGATGATGGGCGCCACGATGGCGGGCGACAACACCTACTTCAACGCCGATGGCACGTCGAAATTCTCGGAAGAAGGCTGGGTGAAGGGCTTTACCTGGCTGATCGACCTCTACAAGAACGGCTTCGCACCGAAGGACAGCGTCAACTGGGGCTTCAACGAGATCGTCGCCGGCTTCTATACCGGCACCTGCGCGATGCTCGACCAGGATCCGGATGCGCTGATCGCCATCGCCGAACGCATGGATGCAGCCGACTACGGTGTGACCACCATGCCGAAGGGTCCGTCCGGCAAGACCTTCCCGACCATCGGCTTTGCCGGCTGGTCGATGATGTCGGCGAGCGCCAACAAGGACCTGTCGTGGAAGCTGATCGCCACGCTCGAAGGCCCGGAAGGGAATATCGAGTGGAACAAGAAGATCGGCGCCCTGCCGGCACTGAAGTCCGCCGACAAAGATCCTTTCTTTGCAACGGATCAGTTCAAGGGCTGGTTCGAGGAACTGGCCGACAAGGACGCCGTTCCGACGGTCATGCCGACCTATCTGGAAGAATTCGCCTTCTTCAAGGATTCGATGGCGATCAAGACCAGCCAGGAAGCCATGCTCGGCGATATCACGCCGGAAGAAATGGCCAAGCAATGGGCTGACTACATGACCAAGGCTCAACAGAAGTTTCTCTCGAGCAAATAAGTCATCAGCCTTTAACCGCAGGCAGCGGCATGATGCCGGCTGCCTGCGGCCCATTCCCCTGACGGAAAAGCCGGCACGGCTCCCCGCGCCGCGAACTGGAAATATTTGACGATGGCTTCACATGCAGCAGCCCGCAATGGCGGCGCGCGCAGGGACCAGCGGCCGCTGAAGAAGCGCCTTGCCGATGCCTCCGCCCCCTATCTCTATAGCGCGCCCGCGCTGATCCTGATCGTCACCGTCATGCTGGTGCCGCTGGTGCTCGGTATTTCCTACGCTTTCCGCGATATCCAGCTGCTCAATCCCTTTTCCGGCGGCTTCATCGGTCTCGATCATTTCAAAACCCTGTCGCAGGACCAGAATTTCTATCGGGCCTTGAAGAACACGCTGTGGTGGACCGGCTGGTCCGTGCTGCTGCAGTTCGTTCTCGGCCTGATCCTTGCGCTGTTGCTCGACAAGCCGTTTGCCGGACGCGCCATCGTGCAGGCACTGGTCTTTCTGCCATGGGCGGTTCCAAGTTTTCTTGCCGGCCTCAACTGGGCCTGGCTGTTCAACCCCGTCGTTGGCCCGATCCCCCATTGGCTGTTTTCGCTCGGCTTGATGAGCGAGCCCTACAATATCCTGTCTGATCCGCAGCTTTCCATGTGGGGGCCGATCATCGCCAATGTCTGGTGGGGTATTCCGTTCTTCGCCATCACGCTCCTGGCGGCCCTTCAAGCGATCCCGCGTGATCTCTACGAGGCAGCCAGCATCGATGGCGCCGGGCCAGTGCAGCGGTTCATCTCGATCACCCTGCCCTTTCTCGCCCCAACCATCGCCATCACCGTGCTGCTGCGCACCGTCTGGATTTCCAATTTCGCCGACCTGATCATCGTCATGACCAATGGCGGACCGGCCGATCGCAGCCAGATCGTCGCCAGCTACATCTTCACCCAGGCCTTCAAGCGGCTGGATTTCGGCTATGCCTCGGCCATCGCGCTGGTGCTGCTGGCGCTTTTGATCACCTATTCGATGCTGATCGTGATCCTGCGTCAGTGGCTGTTGAGCAAGGATTGAGATCATGACCGGTAAACGTATTGCCTCCGTTCTCGCGCACCGCCTGGCCATTCTCGCCTATGTCGTCTTCGCGCTGTTCCCGCTCTACTGGTTGTTGAAAGTCTCGGTCACTCCCAACAAGCTGCTCTATTCCGAAGGCATCAAGATGTGGCCGTCGCAGACCAGTTTCGAGCATTTCGACTTCGTCTTGAAACACAGCGAATTCCCGACCTTCTTCAAGAACAGCCTGATCGTCTCCGGCTCGACGGCCATCATCGTCACCGTCCTTGCCTCGCTCGCCGGCTATGCGATGTCGCGCTTCACCTTCCGCGGCAAATACTGGATCGTGACGCTGATGCTGCTCACCCAGATGTTTCCGCTGGTCATGCTGGTGGCGCCGATCTTCAAGATGCTGTCGCCGCTCGGCCTGACCAACAGCCTCACCGGCCTCGTCATCGTCTACACCGCCTTCAACGTGCCCTTCGCCACCTTCCTGATGCAGTCCTTCTTCGACGGCATTCCGAAGGACCTCGAAGAAGCCGCGATGATCGATGGAGCAACCCAGTTCGTCGCCTTCCGCCAGATCATCCTGCCGCTGACGCTGCCCGGTATCGCAGCCACCCTCGGTTTCGTCTTCACGGCGGCCTGGAGCGAACTTCTGTTCTCGCTGATGCTGATCTCCGGCAACGATTCAGCGACCTTCCCGGTCGGTCTCTTGTCCTTTGTCTCAAAGTTCTCGGTCGATTTCGGACAGATGATGGCGGCTGGCGTCATGGCGCTTATCCCTGCCTGCCTGTTCTTCCTGTTGATCCAACGTTACCTCGTGCAGGGCCTGACGGCCGGCGCCGTGAAAGGCTGATCCCATGGCATCCATCGATATCGCCGCCATCCGCAAATCCTACGGCATCCACCCGGTGCTGCATGGTGTCGACCTTGAGATCAAGGATGGCGAATTCGTCGTTCTGGTCGGCCCGTCCGGCTGCGGCAAGTCCACATTGCTGCGGATGATTGCCGGCCTGGAAGCCGTCACGTCGGGCGAAATCCGCATCGACGGCAAGCGCGTCAACGATCTTGCCCCGAAGGATCGCGACATCGCCATGGTGTTCCAATCCTATGCGCTTTATCCGCATATGAGCGTCGCCAAGAACATGAGCTACAGCCTTCGCTTGAGAAAAACGCCGAAGGAAAAGATCGCCTCGGTGGTCGCCGGCGCGGCAAGCAAGCTTGGCCTCGACCCGCTGATGGAACGCCGTCCAAAAGCTTTGTCCGGCGGCCAGCGCCAGCGCGTTGCCATGGGCCGCGCCATCGTGCGCGAGCCGAAGGCCTTCCTGTTCGACGAACCGCTGTCCAACCTCGATGCACGCCTGCGCGAGCAGATGCGCGCCGAGATCAAGAAGCTGCATCAGGACCTCGGCGCCACCTCGATCTACGTGACCCATGACCAGATCGAAGCGATGACGCTGGCCGACCGGATTGTCGCCATGCATGGTGGCATCATCCAGCAGGTCGGCAGCCCGCTCGAACTTTACGACAATCCGGCCAATCTCTTCGTCGCTGGCTTCATCGGGTCCCCAGGCATGAACTTCTTCGAAGGCCGCTACATGGTGACCGGCGATAGCGCCAGCTTTGCGCTCACCGGCGGCGTCACGTTGCCGCTCAGTGGCACCGCTAATCTCACCGATGGCAGCCGCGCCACGCTGGGCATCCGGCCGGAACATGTGGTTCTGGGTGCTGAAGGTCCCGACGTCCTGAAGGCCACCGTCGATCTGGTCGAGCCGACCGGCTTCGGCATCATCATCCACCTCAAGCTCGGCCCCGTCGCCTTCAAGGCCTTTACGCTAGACCGGCGGTTCCTGGGCATGCACGGTGAAGTGGATGTGAGGCTTCCAGTCAAAAACCTGCATTTCTTTAACGAGGCGGGACAGAAGGTCTGACATTCTGATCCGGAAGACCGGCTCAACGTCCGGTTTTGACATTGCGAGTGACTTTCAGTATTTTCAATATAAACAATAGTTTATCAGGAAATACTGAAAGAGCGATGTCTCACGATCGTGACACCCTGCGCTTCTACGAAATGGAAGCCGCCAAATACACATCCAGAGGCCAGGAGCCGAGCGAGAGCCGGATCGCGAACTTTCTTTCGCAGTTGCAGCCGGGCGCAAGCATTCTTGAACTCGGGTGCGGCGGTGGTCAGGACAGCGAATTCATGCTCGCACGGGGCTTCAACGTCCGCCCGACGGACGGCACCCCCGAAATTGCCCGCGAAGCGAAAAAACGCCTTGGAATTCCAGTAGCCACCTTGCTGTTCGGTGATCTGAATGAGCAGGCCTTGTATGAAGGCGTCTGGGCCAATGCCTGCCTTCTCCACATCCCCAGAGCCGGCCTGCCAGACATCCTCGCACGCATCCATGCCGCATTGAAAGCCGGCGGGGTGTTTTACGCCAGCTTCAAAGCCGGGGAAGATGAAGGCCGCGACGAATTCGACCGGTATTACAACTATCCCTCCGAAAGCTGGCTGAGAGAAGTCTACGCGCAGCTTGCCTGGGCATCGGTCTCGATCGAAGCCAAAGCAGGGGGCGGCTATGACAACAAGCCGACCGAATGGCTCCACGTCGTGGCGACGAAACGGCCTTGACCTCCATACGGCATCCCACGTCTTGCGGTCTTGCGATGTTATGAAAGCCAACGAGGTAGGTTTTGATGAAGCGATCAGAAAGCGTTGAGGCGACAGCGGATGCCCTGATCGTTGTCGATGTGCAGGTGGCTTTCGTCAGCGGGATCGAGGCTGTCCCGGACCACGCCAGTTTGCTGGCGGCGATCGAGACTCTCATGACCGCGGCACGTGCCGCAAAAGTGCCTGTTATTTTTTTACAAAACGACGGGGAACCCGGAACGATCGATGAGCCACATCAGCCCGGCTGGATACTTCACTTTGCACCGCTGGCCGATGAGATCATCGTACGGAAAACCGCAGATGACGGTTTCGACGGTACGCTCTTGCACTGCTTGCTCGCGGCATCCGCCGTGCAAACTGTTGCCCTCTGCGGTGTCCTGTCCGAAATGTGCGTGGCAGCGACGGCGCGGGCGGCCATGCAGCGCGGCTATCACGTCATCCTACCGCATGACGCCCACGCGACCTATGACGTGCCTCCCGGCCCCGGCGGATCGCCAATGGTTCCAGCCAGCATGGCGGCACGGGCAGCGGAATGGTCGCTCGGTGACGAGATCACCATCGCAGAGTCGGTTGCGGATATCCGTTTTTCCAAGCCCACGGGAAAATAGCATCCGGTTTCGCGGCCTTTGAAGCGGCATCAAAAGAATACGAAATAATTTTGCGCCATGTCGAAATCCCAAAACGAGCAGCGTTCTTGGGGTGTAGAGACAGAAATATCTTAATCTCCGATCTTAAGCCTTCATTTCCAAACACAGGAGACCTCCTATGCAATACATGGCACTGATTTATGGGGATCCATCCGTGGAACCGGCCTATGGCACACCTGAATTCGAGACGATGATGCAAGGTTATGCCGCCTTTAGCGAAATGCTGAAAGCCGCCAACGCCTATGTGTCGGGCGAGGGCCTGCAAGGTGTCGAGACAGCCACGAGCGTGCGTGTTCGGGGCGGCAAGGTCGAAACGATGGACGGACCCTTTGCCGAAACCAAGGAGCAGTTGGGCGGGTATTACATCTTGGATGTTCCCGATCTGGATACGGCACTTCGCTATGCGGCGATGATCCCTTCCGCCACCTACGGCACCGTCGAAGTCCGGCCGGTAATGGACTATAGTTGATGCATTCAGCCGCCCCCGATCCTCAAACCGTATCCCGGGCCATTGATGCCCTGGCGCGCACGGACCGGGGGCGGCTGTTGTCGGCATTGATCGCCCGGCTCAAAAACTTCCAGTTGGCCGAAGATGCGCTGCAGGACGCACTGGCTTCCGCCGTCGTGCATTGGGGGCGAACGGGGGTTCCCGCCTCACCGCAAGGTTGGTTGTTGAAGGTCGCGCTGCGCAAGGCAATCGACCTGCTGCGCAAGGACGCCCGAGAAGATCGCAAGACCGTCGAGATCGCCCGCCTCTCCGTGGATGAGGCTCACGAGAACGCCACGGACGACATTCCCGACGAACGCCTGCGGCTGATCTTCACCTGTTGCCACCCCGCACTGGAATCGAAGACCCAAGTGGCACTCACCCTGCGGACGCTCGGCGGCTTGAGTACGCCCGAAGTCGCCAGCGCCTTTCTCGACAACGAGACAACCATGGGCCAGCGATTATCGCGGGCACGCGCCAAAATCCTTGCGGCCGGCATTCCCTATGCGGTGCCCGGTCCAGAAGCCTGGGCGGAACGGCTGCAATCGGTCCTGACTGTCGTCTACCTGATCTTCAATCAGGGCTATTCCTGCGCCGTGGGCGACCGGGTGCGGCAACTCGGCGAGGAGGCAATTTATCTCGGGCGCATGCTCGACAGCCTGCGCCCGGGCGAGGCCGAGATCGAGGGGCTTTTGGCCCTGATGCTGATCACGGAAGCCCGCCGGGCGGCACGGCTGGACGCCGACGGGACAAGCATTCCCATTGCCTCGCAGGACCGCAAGCTTTGGAACGACGGGCGGATTGCCGACGGCCTTTCTTTGCTTGATCGGGCGATGGCTCGCCGCGCTGCCGGCCCCTTCCAGATCAAGGCGGCCATTGCCGCCCTGCATGTCCAGTCCGAACCACCGGATTGGCGCCAGATCGTCCTGCTCTACGACAGTTTGCTGCGCATGGAACCGACACCGGTGGTGCAATTGAACCGTGCTGTGGCACTGGCCGAGGCCGGTGCGCCGGAGGCCGGACTGCGCGCTCTGGAAACGCTGGTGCCGGTGCTCGATGCCTACCAGCCGTTCCACGCTGCCCATGCCGAACTGCTATCGCGCTGCGGCCGGGCGGGCGCCGCACTGGCTGCCTATGATCGCGCCATCGATCTTGCCTCCAACCCGTCGGATGCCGTCTTTCTCCGGCACCGCCGCGCTCAGGCCGCCGAAAACGCCTGACCTATTCGGCAACCTTTTCCAACGGCATCAGCGTGAACAGTTCCTGGGCGCGCTTGACGCCGCGCAGGGCATAACGGCCGATGGAGACCACTTCGGAATTGCGCGGCGGAGGTGCTGCGGCAACGAACTGCGATGACATGATCACGCTGCGATCAACGAAGCGGCACATCGAGGCGATGCGGCTGACCTCGTTGACGGCGGGACCGATGACGGTGAAATCCAGCCGGTCGCTCGAGCCGATATTGCCGTAGAAGACATCGCCGATATGGAGTCCGAGATAGACCTCGGTGACCGGCCGCCCTTCAAGCAGGCGCCGCTCGTTCAGGCCCTTCAGCTTGTCGCGCAGATTATGTTCGGCCAGAAGAGCACGGGCGCAGGCGTCTTCCCGTTCCTCGGCCTTGAAGATCGCCAGCGTGCCGTCGCCGATCAGCTTCAGAACATTGCCGCCCGCCTCGTGGATGGAGGAAATCACGGCGTCGGCATAATCGTTGAGGAACGGAATGATCTCGTCTGGCGGCAGGTTGTCGGAAATACGTGTATAATTCTGCAGGTCGGAGAACCAAAGGACGGCCGAAATCCGTTCGGCCTTGCCACGCGATATGCGGCCTTCAAGCACCTGCTTTGCAGCATCTTCGCCAAGATAGACCTCGGCAATGGTGCGGGAAATACGGGTCAGAGATCCTGATTTGATCGCCAATGCCAGTACCGGAACCAGCTGCCGGAGGGCGGTCAGGTCTTCGTCGCGAAAACCGTCCGCGTCCATCGTCGTCCAATGCGAGTAGAAACAGTCCATGTCGCCGATATGGCTATCCTGCGCGAAGCGATGGATCATCGCGACATAGTCCTTGTGGCCGGCCGCCTGCATCACGTCCAGCATGTAGAAATCAGCCGGATCACCGAAACCGAGGCGGCGGCGGATCTCGTTCCGATTGTTCTCGCGCAGGTGAAAGAACGCCGAGCGCTCCCAGTTCTCAGCCGAAACGCCCTCGTTGGTCGGACCGTATTCGAAGGCCGTTTTCACCGGTTCCTGGCTGTCCCATTGGAAGGCCCGCCCCTCATAGACCGGATGGAGAGTATCGATCAGCGCCAGACCTCGGTCGAGTCGCATGCCTGCAGCGCGGGCACGCTGACAGAAGCCGTTGACGATATCCATTTCGTCGGTGCCCTTCAGGCCCTGCTTGGTCAACCAGGCGGAAATCTCACCGATATCGTCTGCGTTCATGTGGATTTCCTTGGTTCCTGCGGACATTCACACGTCTAACGCATAACCCGTCGATCTGGAATCGATTTGGGAACGGCGGATTCGGATGGACCGGCCGTGCGGGGAGGACGTGCGAGGGGATGGCCTCTAAAGCTGCCGCGCATGTGGGTAAGCTGCCGCCAAAAGGCAAGGTTCAACCGCAGTCTTTTTAAATTTCGTCCTGCCGTGTGACAAATTCGCGTGACAGCCAGTCGATGAAAACGCGTACGCGCGGCGACAATTGGCGGCTGCGGGGATAGAGCAACGAGACAGGCGTGCGGGTCGGCCGATTGTCCGGCAGGATGGCAACAAGTGTGCCTTGTCTCAGGTCGTCCTCCAGGGAATAGCGCGGCGCCTGCATGATGCCGAGCCCCAGCCGCGCAGCCGCCGCCAGTGTATCGGCACCGTTGACGGAAATGACGGCCGGCAGCGAAACAGTGCGGATGCCGCCGCCTACCGTGAACTCCAGCGGCAGCAGGCCACCGATCGCCGTCGACCAGAAGCCGATCATCTGGTGCCCACTCAGATCGTCGATGCTCTGCGGCAGGCCGAAGCGGGCGATATAGTCCGGCGAGACGCAGGTCACTTCCTCCAGAAGGGCGACGCGCCGGGCTATCATGTCGCTGTCCTGCAGGTCACCGACGCGCAGCACGCAGTCGATCCCTTCACGGATCAGATCGACCAGCTTGTCGCCTTCGCTCATATACATCTGGATGTCCGGATATTCCTTGAGGAAGGCCGGCAGTCCGGGCAGAACAAAATGCCGCGCCAGCTTGCCATGCACATCGACGCGCAACAGCCCCTTCGGCTTGGTACCGGCAAAGGCGCTTTCGGCATCTTCGATGTCAGACAGGATGGTCAGACAGCGCCGGTAATAGGCCTCGCCGTCAAGCGTCGGGCTGACATGCCGGGTCGTCCGCTGGAGAAGGCGCACGCCAAGCCGGGCTTCCAGCTGCTTGACCGCATCGGTCACGGTTGAGCGCGGAAGGCCGGTGTCTTCGGCGGCCAGCGTAAAACTGCGCCGCTCCACCACACGCGAAAACACCCGCATCGCTTCAAATCTGTCCATCTGGATTGTTCGCCATTCTCGAATAGTGATGCCGAATATTGGCTAATTATCCGCCCAATGAAAAGCTGCATCTTCTCCTCATCGAAAACGCACAGCGGTGTGGTTAATCAAGGAGAAAGAAATGCCAGACAACAAGAACAAGGTTGCCATCATCACCGGCGCTTCGCGCGGCATCGGGGCCGCCATAGCCGAACGGCTTGCAAAGGACGGCTTCACCGTCGTCATCAACTATTCCGGCGATGCCGCTCAGGCCGAGGCACTGGCTGGAAAAATCGAGGCCAGAGGCGGCCGCGCGCTGACCGCAAAGGCCGATGTCAGCGATGCTGAGGCCGTGCGACACATGTTCGGTGCGGCCGAAGCGGCCTTCGGTGGCGTCGACGTGCTCGTCAACAATGCCGGCATCATGGCACTGTCTTCGCTTGGCGAAAGTACCGACGCGCTGTTCGACCGCCAGGTCGCCGTCAACCTCAAGGGTACCTTCAACACGCTGAGGGAAGCCGCAAAGCGGCTGCGCGACGGCGGACGGATCGTCAATTTTTCCACCAGCGTCGTCGGCCTGAAGCTGGAAAACTATGGTGTCTACGCAGCGACAAAAGCTGCCGTCGAGACGCTGACTGCGATCCTGTCGAAGGAATTGCGCGGCCGCTCCATTACCGTCAACTCAGTGGCACCCGGCCCGACGGCTACCGGTCTCTTCCTCACCGGCAAGAGTGACGAACTCATCGCCCATATGGCGAAGCTGAACCCGCTGGAACGTCTCGGCACCCCGGAGGACATCGCCTCTGCTGTCGCCTTCCTCGTTGGTCCCGATGGCTCCTGGATCAACGGCCAGGTCCTGCGCGCCAATGGCGGCATGGTCTGACCGGCAAGGCAGCGGATTCTGTTCGGCATCCCGGCTTACGCCGGTTTGCTGGCGAGCCAACTCAGCGCCGGGTCATGCTGGGTACAGAAGGGAAATCTTAAATGACGTCCGCATTCCGGATCCTGTTTTTTCCGGGGTGACACGATGTCCGAATGATGTAAGTTGAGGGTGAAGATAGCCTTGCCTGCTTGATATAGCTAAGGCTTAAATGACTGGCAGCAGCCAGCGGCAAAAGCATCTTCCGACTTGAAATGACTGCTGATTTTCAACTGCCCGCGACTTGGTCATGCCCGTGCCCAGACTGCCTGAAATCACATGAAGTCCGGCAAGCCTGACCAATCCAAAACGTCAAGAACTGCCCTGCGCCCATGCGTGGGATAACGTGTTTCATGCGCTTCAAGGGGCTTACCATGGTACGACACTGGCTTGTTCCGGCACTATTGATCTTCTCGACAACAATCTCCGCAAGCCCCTCTCTCGCGCAGGAACAACCGAAGGCAGCCGTCACCGTTGCCAAACCGGTTGTCCGCGATGTCGTCGATAGCGATGAATTCATCGGCCGCTTCGAGGCTGTCGATGAAGTGACGCTACGCTCACGTGTCGGCGGTTATCTCGACAAGGTGGATTTCAAGGATGGCGCGATGGTCAAGACCGGCGACCCGCTCTTCGTCATCGACCAGCGTCCCTTCCAGACAGCACTGGACGTTGCCACATCCTCACTGGAGGTGGCGAAATCCACGCTGACATTCGCGCAAACGGAGTTCACCCGTACGGAAGCGCTGGTACAGAAAGGGACGCTTTCGATATCCACGCTGGATGATCGGCGGCGCGAACTCTTGTCGGCGCAGGCCAATGTCCGCGGCGCGGAAGCAAGCCTTGCCCGCGCGCAACTCGATCTTCAATATACCAAGATCACCTCTCCCCTCAGCGGCCGCATCGGCCGCCGGCTGATCTCGGTCGGCAACCTCGTGCAAGCCGACCAGACGGCGCTGACAACGATTGTCTCCCTTGATCCGATCGACTTCTACTTCGATGTCGATGAGCGGCGGCTGCTCAACTATGCCCGCCAGGCGCGCGAACATGGCAGCAATCTGCAGGAAGGCGGCGGTTCGCTCGAGGTTCTGGTGACCATTGCTGACAGCACTGAAAAGCCATTCAAGGGCAAGCTCGATTTCGCCGAAAACCGCGTCGATCAGGAGACCGGCACGATGCGCGTGCGCGCCCGTTTCGATAATCCCGATTTTGTGCTGCAGCCTGGCCTGTTCGGCCGCGTCGAGGTCCGCGCGTCCAATTCCTATCAGGGTATTCTCGTGCCTGACGAGGCAATCGGCTCGGACCAGGATCAGCGTGTCGTCTATGTCGTTGCCGAGGATGGCAGCTTCACGACCAAACCGGTTCGCCTTGGGCCGAGGCTCTATGGTTATCGCGTCATTCGCGAAGGCCTGACGGGCGACGAAACGCTTGTCGTCAACGGCCTGACACGGCTGCGACCCGGCGTGATCGTCGATCCCAAACTGGTTGTCCTGCCGCCTGAAGCCGCCGCGACGACGGAGAACGGTCAATGAGATTTGCCCATTTCTTCGTGGACAGGCCGATCTTCGCATCGGTCCTGTCGATTGTGCTCCTGATTGTCGGTGGCATTGCCTATTTCCAGCTGCCGATCGCCCAATATCCGGAAATCGCCCCGCCGACCATCGTCATCCGCACCGCCTATCCGGGCGCCGATGCCGAGACCATCGCCGATACGGTTTCCACGCCGCTCGAGCAGGAAATCAACGGCGTCGAGGACATGCTCTACATGTCCTCCTATTCGACCGCCGATGGTTCGATGGCGCTGACCGTCACGTTCAAGCTCGGCACCGATCTCGACAAGGCCCAGGTGCTCGTCCAGAACCGCGTCTCGATCGCCGAACCGCGCCTGCCGGAAGAAGTCCGCCGCATCGGCATCACCACGGCAAAGAGTTCCCCCGACCTGATGATGGTCGTCCATCTGATCTCGCCGAATGATCGCTACGACCAGCTCTATGTCTCCAACTATGCCCGCAGCCGCGCCCGCGATCAGCTGGTCCGGCTCGAGGGCGTCGGCGACGTCATTCTGTTCGGCGAGCGCGAATATGCGCTGCGCATCTGGCTCGACCCGGAAAAACTTGCCTCCTACGGCATGACGTCAGGCGATGTCGTGCAGTCACTGCGCGACCAGAACGTCCAGGTCTCCGGTGGCTCGATCGGCGGGCCGCCAAACGCCGGCAACAATGCCTTCCAGTACACCGTCACCACCGAGGGCCGCTTCAGCGATGCCCGCCAATTCCGCTATGTCATCGTCAAGTCGACGGCAAGCGGCCGTCTCGTCCAGCTGCAGGATGTTGCCCGCATCGAACTTGGTGCCAAGGATTATGTCACCAACAGCTATCTGAACGGCAAGGCCGCCGTCGCCATGGGCATCTTCTCGCGGCCAGGAACCAACGCACTTGAAGCCGCAGAGCAGATCAAGGCGACGATGGAAACCCTGAAGAAGGATTTCCCGCCCGGCCTCGAATACACCATCGTCTATAACCCGACCGAATTCATCTCGGAATCGATCAACGAGGTCTATAAGACCATCCTCGAGGCGGCCATTCTGGTCGCCATCGTGGTGCTGATTTTCCTGCAATCCTGGCGCACCGCGCTGATCCCGATCATCGCCATTCCGGTCTCGCTGATCGGCACGTTCGCGCTGCTGCTCGCCTTCGGCTTTTCGCTCAACATGCTGACCCTGTTCGGCCTGGTGCTGGCGATCGGCATCGTCGTCGACGATGCGATCGTCGTGGTGGAGAATGTCGAGCGAAACCTGGCCAAGGGCATGACGCCCAAACAGGCCGCGCATATGACGATGGACGAAGTCGGCACCGCCGTCATCGCCATCTCGCTGGTGCTGATCGCAGTGTTCGTGCCGACAGCCTTCATCCCCGGCATATCCGGGCAGTTCTACCTGCAGTTTGCCGTGACGATTTCCGTGGCGACGGCAATTTCGGCATTGAATTCGCTGACGCTATCGCCGGCGCTCGCGGCCCTTATCCTTCGTCCGCATCAGGAACATCACGAAACCCGCAATCCATTCACACGCGTAGCCAGAGGCCTTGCCAATGGTTTCAACACCGGTTTTGACCGGATGACCCACGGCTATTCCTGGGTTGTGCATCATCTGGTCTCGACGAAGGTTGCGCTCGGCGCCAGCCTGGTGGTCTTCTTCGGCTTGCTGGCCGGCACCTGGTACATGGCGCAGATCGTGCCGCGTGGCTTCGTGCCGACGATGGACCAGGGATACGCGATCGTTGTCGTGCAATTGCCCGAAGGCGCCTCGCTTGCCCGGACCGACGCCGTCATCCAGCGGGCATCCGACATGATCCTGAAAGTGCCGGGCGTCAAGAATGCCGTCGCCTTCTCCGGGTTCAACGGTGCGACCTTCACCAATGCGTCGAATTCCGGCGTGGTGTTTGCCGCCTTCGACACGTTCGAGGAACGCCTGAAGCACGGCTATGGCGCCAACCAGATCATCGGCCAGCTCTACGGCACGATGCAGAGCATCGAGGAAGCCTTTATCATCGCCGTGCCGCCGCCATCGATCCGCGGCATCGGCAATTCGGGCGGCTTCAAGATGCAGATCGTCGATCGCGAAAGCTCCGACATGCGCCGGGCCTTGGGCCTTGCCTACCAGATGATGGGCGCCGCCAACCAGACGGAAGGCCTGACCGGTGTCTTCACCACCTTCTCCGCCTCCAGCCCGCAATATTTCCTGGCGATCGACCGCGACAAGGCGCAGGCGCTGAGCGTGCCTATCCCCAATATCTTCGAAACGCTGTCGATCAACCTCGGCACGTCCTACGTCAACGATTTCAACGCCTTCGGCCGCGTCTATCAGGTGCGGGCGCAGGCCGACCAGCAATTCCGGCTGGAACGGGAAGACATTCTCGATCTGAAGGTCCGCTCGGCCACCGGCGCGCTGGTACCGCTCGGAACGCTGGTCGATATCCGCGACACCACCGGCCCCTCGCTCGTCCAGCGCTACAACATGTACGTCTCGGTTCCGATCCAGGGCAATCCGGCACCCGGCGTCTCGACCGGCACCGCGCTCGACAAGATGGAGGCGTTGGCCGCAAAGATCCTGCCGCCGGGCACCTCGTTCGAATGGACCGACCTCGCCTTCCAGGAGCGCAACACCGGCAACACGGCGATCTTCATTTTCGCACTTTCGGTGATCTTCGTCTTCCTGGCGCTATCGGCTCAGTATGAAAGCTGGATCCTGCCCTTGGCGATCATCCTTGTCGTGCCGATGGCGGTGCTTGCGGCGCTGGTCGGCGTGCATCTAAGGGGGCAGGACAACAACATCCTGACGCAGATCGGGCTGATCGTTCTCATCGGTCTTGCCGCGAAGAACGCCATCCTGATCGTCGAGTTTGCCCGCCAGGCACAGGATGACGGCATGAACCCGGTCAATGCCGCCATTGAGGCCAGCCGCCTTCGCCTGCGGCCGATCCTGATGACCGCGTTCGCCTTCATTCTGGGTGTCGTGCCGTTGATGATCGCCACGGGTCCGGGCGCTGAAATGCGCCAGTCGCTCGGCACGGCCGTCTTCTCCGGCATGCTCGGTGTGACGTTCCTCGGCCTGTTCCTGACCCCGGTCTTCTATGTCGCGCTCAGGTCATTTGGGTACAAGCCAAAGGAAAAACCGATCCCGCCGGAATCCGGCATGATTTGAGGAATGACGGGCCGGGCAGAGATTGTCCGGCCCTTTTCCTAACGGTCCGGCGTGATCAGCTTCACAGTCGGGAAATACGTCCGGTACCGCGCCGTATCCCTCGTCAAAAGGTCCAGCCGGTCGACAGCCGCATGCGCGCCAATGAAAAAGTCCGGCAAGACGCCGGTGCGGGGACCGCCTGATTTGCGATACGTCTGGAACACCTTGCCCGCCAGAAAAAGTGCAGCCCGCGGCAGGGCGGCCATATCGATTCCGGCTTCGGAAAGAAAGGCGTCCAGCCGCTCGATGCGCTCGTAGCGCACCGCCAGCTCCGCATAAACGACATCATTGATCAGAAGCGGCCCGCGCAGGGCAGCGGCCTCCAGCTGCTCGATCGACCAGTCCGCCCAGACCGGGTCGTCGGTCACCACGTCGAGCAGGACATTGGTATCAACCAGCGTCACTCGTCACCGCGCGTCAAAGCCATGATGGCATCGGTGCTCAGGCCCTTGCCGGCATGGCCACGCAGCTTGCTGAAACGGCTTGCAGGGCGCTTTTCGTCGGCGCGGATCAGCACAACGCTGCCATCGGCAGCACGCTGAAAATCGACCCGCGTTCCCGGCACGATACCGAGAAAATCCCGCACGGGCTTCGGAATCGTCACCTGCCCCTTGGTCGTCACCGTCGCGCTCATCGTAAACCTCGGTAAGGAATGTTTTTACAAAGGTATTACATCAGGTGGCGAACTTCAAGATGCGCGGCATGTAACTGTCATCGCTGCCCCGGTTGGCTGGCTGATCAACGCTTGCCGCCGGCCGCCTGTGCGCGAAAAGCGTCGCCGAACACTAGCATCGTCGGCACGTCCCGCGCCTGAGCCGCCTCGAGCGACGCTTTCAAACCGTCGAAGCTTTCCAGCCGCTCGGCATGCCAGCCATAGGCGCGGCCGATGGCGATGAAATCCGGCGTGTGCAGATCAACGCCGAGCGGTGGGATGTTTTTCGCCACCATGTAGGACTTGATCTCGCCGTAGCCGCCATTGTCGTGCAGCATCAGGATGACCGGTGCTTTCGCCTCCATCGCCGAGGCAAGCTCGGCCAATGAAAACTGCACACCGCCATCTCCGGCCAATACCACCACCGGCCGCTCCGGCCGCCCAACCTTTGCGCCAATACCGGCAGGAAGGCCGTAACCAAGTGTCCCGTAACCGGTCGCCGAGTTGAAGTAGGAGCCCGGCGACGCGGCTTCATAGGCCGTATTCCCGGCATAGATGAGCTGTGTGGAATCTCCGGCGATCAACACCTCCGGCAACGTGTCGCGGATCGTTTCGAGAATGATCAGGTCATCGAGCATGACAGCCGGAACGTCACGATGGACAAGCGTTTCGACCTGCGCTGCCCGCGCAGCCCCCTCCCGTGACCCCGCCGGGACCAAATCCAGCAAGGCGGCCGCGCATGCCGCCGCATCGCCGATGATGCCGATCTCGGGCGCCCGCGTCCGCATCAATTGGGCCGGATCGATATCGATGCGAACAAAGATGCCGGGGATGGAAAAGAACCCGTCCTCGTAAAAATCGTAGTCGGTCGGCCCGAGTTCCGTGCCAATGCCGAGCACCACGTCGGCAGTCTCGATCAGCGCGCGGGTGGCCGGCATGCTGGCCGAAAGATTGACCGCCAGCGTATGCCCCGGTGGCAGGATGCCCCGCCCATTGGTGGTCATTATCACAGGCGCATCGATCTTTTCCGCCAGCGCCCGGATCTGTGCCGCGGCACCGATCGCGCCGCCACCAGCGAGAATAACCGGGCTCTTCGCCGCGTCGAGCAAGACTGCCGCCGCCTTTAACGCATCGGCATCCCCCGCCGGCCGCGACAAACGAACGGGTTTTTCAGGAACAGCCATATGCTCGGCCGAAGCCAGCATGACGTTGATCGGCAACTCGATATGCACCGGCCGCGGCCGGGCGCTGTCGAAGATGCCGAAAGCTCGTGCCAGCGCTGGTGCCAGATCCTCTGGCCTGTTGACGGTGCAGCTGAAGGCAGAAACGCCGCTCACCAGCGCCTGCTGGTTCGGAAGCTCGTGCAACCAGCCCTCGCCCGAGCCCATGCGACCATGGGCATTGACGGTCGAAATCACCAGCATCGGAATGCTGTCACCATAGGCCTGGCCCATCGCCGTGACGATATTGGT
Organism: Hyphomicrobiales bacterium; assembly: GCA_900473685.1. GTDB lineage: Bacteria > Pseudomonadota > Alphaproteobacteria > Rhizobiales > Rhizobiaceae > Pararhizobium. The sequence continues at coordinate 92,051 of UCNE01000026.1, read as the reverse complement.
CATGCCCGGCCCGGTAATGATGAAGCATACTCCCGGCTTGCCTGTCGCCCGCGCATAGCCATCGGCCATGAACCCTGCCCCCTGCTCATGGCGCGGCGTCACATGCCGGATCGCACTGCCCGCCAGCCCGCGATACAGCTCGACCGTATGCACCCCCGGAATACCGAAGACTGTGTCGACGCCATAGGATGTCAGCAGTTTCGTCAGATACATGCCGGTGCTGATCATGCGGGTATTCCTCGTCTCATCTGCTGCTGTACAATTGTATAATTCATCGGCGCCCAACATCCGGGAGTGGCCAGCCTCAGGTTCTGCGGGAAAGCTTGAAGGTGACGGCGGTCTTTACCAGAATGACCGAAATAACGATGCCAATCAGGATCACCGAGATTGCTGCGATGGCCGGATCGATATTGTCGCGCAGTCCCATCCACATCATCCGCGGCAGGGTCACCGCATCGACGCTGGTGATGAACAGCGTTACGCCGATTTCTTCCCAAGAAAGCACGAAGGACAGGAAGAAGGCGGTGAAGATGCCAAACTTGATGTTCGGCAAGATAACCTTAAACACCCGCTGGCTGACGGAAGCGCCAAAACCGCGCGCCGCCAGATCGATCCGCCGGTCCACCTGCGCCAATGCCACGGTGATCATTACCACCGCGAACGGCGCAATCATCACGGCATGGGCGACGGCGACGCCAACCCACGTGTCATAGGCGACGATATCGTTCATCTTGGATAGCGTCGTCAGGAAGAAATACAGCGTGATGGCCGAAACGACCGGCGGCGCCACCATCGGCAAGAGCACGAAGCCGAACAGCAGGCTGCCGAACCAGGGCCGGAACATCCAGATGCCAAGGCTGAACATCAGCGCCAAAAGCGTCGCGATTACCGAACTGAGGATACCGATGCGCAGGCTGAGCCAGATGCTCTGTAGCCAAGCCGGGTTGTCGAGAAGGGCCTGATAGTGCCTGAGTGACCAGACATCGGTCGGCATCGACAGGAAGCGCGCCGGGGTGAAGGAGACCGGCACGACAGCAATCAGCGGCAGAATCAGGAACAGCGCCACCACAAAGGCGAGGAACACGGCAATCGGCGTCGGTTTCATCGACATCGGCTCAACCCAGCATCTTGTTGGGCCGCACCAGCCGCAGCATCAGGATCAGGAGCGCCCCGACAATCAGCATGAGGATGACGCTGATGGCGGCTCCCAGGCCCCAGTCCGGGCTCTGGAACAGGCGCAGATAGATCAGTTCGGCAATCATGACACTGCGGCCACCACCGAGGATCGCCGGAGTGATGAAGAAACCGAGCGCAAAGACGAAAACCATCAGCCCGGCCCCGAGAATGCCCGGCATTGTCATCGGCACGAAGATCGACCAGAAAATGCGCAGCCGCGATGCGCCCATACCGCGGGCCGCTAGAAAGACGCGCTCGTCAAGGCTGCGCATCGCCGAGGCGATCGGAAATACCGCAAATGGAATGAGGAAATGCATCATGCCGAGCACGACGCCAAACTCATTGCGCACCATCGTCAGCGGCTCGGAAATGATGCCGGCTGCTTGCAGCCAGGTATTGATCAGCCCGCGATTGGACAGAAGCGCCACCCAGCCGAAGGCGCGGGTCAGCACCGAAATCCAGAAGGGAATGAGGATACAAAGTTCCGTCACCAGCCGTTGCGCCGGCGTGCCGCGCACCCAGACATAGGCAATCGTATAGGCGGCCGCGACGGCGCAGACCGTGACGATCAAACAGATGCGGAAGGTCCGGAAAAACACCGACTGGATCAACGGATCGGTGACTGCCTTGCCATATTGACCGAAGCCTGGCTCCGGCAACGTGACGCTCCACTGCATGACACCGAGAAAAGGCACGAGATAGGCAAGGCCGAGAAACAAAACGAGGGGGCTAAGCAGGAGCGCCGGTTTCAGTCTATCGGATTTCATAGCGGCTCTCCTTTCTGGGATACGTGCTTGATACGATAGCGGCGCCATGCTCCCTCTTCTCCCCGCCGGGGAGAAGGTGGCGCGCAGCGCCGGATGAGGGGGCGGCAGACTCTGGATTCGCCGCCCCCTCATCGCCTCGTTTCACTCGGCACTTCTCCCCACTGGGGAGAAGAGAAGACCATCAAGCCGAAATGATCTTGGTATACTCGTCCAGCGCCGGGCCGTAATTGGTCTCGTACCAGCTCATGTCGAGCGCGATCTGCTTGGACATGTTGGCCGGATCGACGGGGCTGAGACGCGCCTGTTCCGGTGAGAGCAGGCTGTCGGCCGCCGGGTTTGCTGGCCCTTGGCCGAGCATCTCGAACATGATCACCTGTTTCTTCGGGTCCTGCGCCGAGGCGATGAACTTCATCGCGTTGTCCTTGCCGCCCGGATTGCCCTTGATCACGCCCATGGCGCCGGGCGAAATCAGTCCCTGATCCCAGACGAACTTGATCGAACCGCCGGAATCCTTCTCGATCAGACCGGCGCGGGTGGACCAGATCAGCGCCATCGAGGCTTCGCCGTTCAGAAGAACTGACTGGCTTTCGGCCCCGCCGCCCCAATAGGAAACGACATTGTCTTTGAACGCCGCAAGCTTCTTGTGCGCGCGTTCGAGGTCCAGAGGATAGAGTTTCGCAGGCTCGACGCCATCCGCGAGAAGCGCTGCTTCCCACATGCCCGCCCCCCATTTGTAGAGCGAGCGCTTGCCGGGGAATTTCTCGACGTCGAAGAAATCGGCCATGCCGGCCGGCACCTTGTCGCCGAATTTCGAGGCATCGTATGCGATTATATAGGAGAAGAAATAACTTGAGGCGGAGTATTCCCAGCCGAAACCCTCACGCATCTTCGTCTTGTCGACGATCGCATAGTCGATCGCCTCCATCATGCCCTTCTTGCCGAGCGCTTCGGCTGAAAAGGGGTCGATATCGACGATATCCCAGGAGGGCTTGCCGCTTGTGAACTGCGCGGCGACAGCACCTTCCGTCGGGCCGGAGCCGTCCTGTCTCACCGTGATGCCGGCTTCTTCCTTGAAGGGCGCGCCATAGGCCTTGTCATAGGCCGGGCCGGCATCGCCGCCCCAGTTGACGAAGACCAGTTCGCCCTCTGCCGCCCAGCCGCGCGTTGCGCCAAGCGCGATCGGGCTGACCGATAGAAACAGCGCCGCCAGCTGGGTAAATCTGCGGCGGGAGATCCCGCCTGTTGCCAATATTTCGCTCATGCCGTTCTCCTCTGGTTTTTGCGGCGCGCCTTTATCGGCGTCGCTCGTATCAAGCACGTTTAGGCACGTTCAAAGCACTTACAGAAAGAAACCCTGGTTGGCGGGCCAGCCGGCCCAGACCTGCCGTCCCGGCTGAAAGGCGCTCTTCACCTCCCGCGTCGGCATTTGCAAAACAAGATCGATGCCACCCGACGTCTTCAGGCCGAAGCGCGTTTCGGCGCCGAGATAGGTGATGTCGCCGATTTCGGCCTTCAGCATATTGCCCTCGGCAGGCGCCTGCTCGAACATCACCATATGCTCGGGCCGGATGGCAAAATGCTCGCTGACAGACTGGCCGGGCGCGCAGATCCGCATCGGATGCCCTTCAAACAGCCCTTCGGCGCCATCCGCCGTTGCCTTGACCGATGACAGCGACAGGAAGTTCACGTCACCGAGGAACTCCGCAACAAACCGGTTGGCCGGCCGCTCATAAACGTCCTTCGGCGTACCGATCTGCTGCAACTGCCCCTGGTTGAAGATGCCGATGCGCGTCGACAGCGCCAGCGCCTCGGACTGATCATGCGTAACGAACACGAAGGTCGTTCCGGTCTCCTGATGCAGGCGGCGAACTTCTTCCTGCATCGAGGAGCGCAGGTTCTTGTCGAGCGCCGAAAACGGCTCATCGAGCAGGAGAACGGAGGGCTCGAACACCAGGGCTCGCGCCAGGGCGACACGCTGCTGCTGGCCGCCGGAGAGGCCGGCCGGCCGTTTCTTTTCATGCCCACGCAGACCGACGCGATCGATAATCCGATCGACGCTGCGCTTGATATCGGCATCAGCGCGGCGCTGCACCTGCAACGGAAAGGCGATGTTCTGCTCGACCGTCATGTGTGGAAACAGCGCGTACCCTTGGAAGACCATACCGAAGGCACGCTTCTCGGCTGGAACGGCCGTTATATCGGCGCCGTTTTTGCGCAGGGTTCCTGATGTCGGCGTCTCGAAGCCCGCCAGGATCATCAGGAACGTGCTTTTACCAGAGCCGGAAGGGCCGAGAAGCGTCAGGAATTCACCGGAGCCGATGGTCAGCGAAATATCGCGCAGGGCATGGAAATCACCATAGGCCTTGCCTATTCCGTTCGCTGTGATTTCGGCCGCCTCGTGTCCGCTCTGCATAGACGCTCCTTTTCCAACACCGAAATCGTATGGGCGTTTTAGCAACAGGACAAACGAAATCTTTTCCCCGCTTGGACAAATATAATTTGCCAAAACCCGCCTGATCCGTGAGCGGGCGGCTAGGCATCTGCGTCATTTTTAAGCATCTCGGAGCGCAGCCACGAACTGAACGCCACGACGGCCTGATTGTCGGCCTTGGCCTCCGATGTCACCAGATAATAGGAGCGGCTGGAGTTGATGCTGATATCAAACGGCTGCACCAATTGGCCGCTGTTCATCGCGTGCCGGCAGGTAAATCGGTCGCCAACGGCAACACCCTGCCCCGACAGGGTTGCAGCGAAAACCAGGTTCATGTCGGAGAACACGATGCCGGTCGACGCATAGCTTTGATCGACCCCGGCCAGCGCTAGCCATGTCTCCCAGTCCTCATAATCCGTGAGGTGCAGAAGGCACATTTTCTTGATGTCGTTCGGCCCGTTGAGACCGCCAATCTTGTTCAGCAAAGCCGGGCTGCAGAGCGGCGCAAACTCCACTTCGATGATCAGTTCCACCTGCATCGACGGCCAGTTTCCCGTGCCGAACGCGATGAAAACGTCGACATCCGGGTTGCTGATATCGTCCAACCGGCGCGGCGTGACGATGGAAATCCGCACATCGGGATAGGCATCGCGAAAGTGGGAAATGTAGTTGCACAACCAGTTGGAGGCGAAACCCGGCGGGCAGCTGACGGTGATCGAACCACTGACGCCGCGATTGGCATGGCGCGAGGCGGAACCCGCAATGGCGTTCAGCGCCTGCCTGATATCGGCGGCATAGCCGAGCCCCTGCTCCGTCAACTCGATACGCGTGCCAACCCGGTTGAAGATCTGGAAGCCGAGCTCCCGCTCCAGCAAGCGCAGCTGATGGCTGATGGCGCTGCGCGTCAGGTTGAGCTCGTCCGCCGCCTTCCAGACCGTGCCGTGACGCGCAAAACTCTCCAATGCACGCAAAGCCTGTGTCGATGGAATTCTCTGCATCGGCAGCCTCCTGATCCGGATGAGAAGCTAGTCCGGATTTTGAGCATTGGCGAACTTAATTTGTCGAAGGCGGGAAAACATTTCACTTTTTCGAAGATCGGAACGGCGCTTAACTCACCGCAGTACCTGATCCGATCTCTCCAGCGAAACGAAGCCTCTGTGCCGATATCCGCCGCCCAGTCATCTGCGTTGACCTATGTCGACGCCATCCGGACCGATCTGTCTGACTGGACGGCGCGTATTTTCGGTTTCGGAGAAACAGCGTGGCGCGAATATGAATCGGCAGCATGGTATGTCGACCTTCTGCGCAAACAGGGCTTTTCCGTCGAGGAAGGCTCGGCCGGCATGCCGACGGCATTCTGCGCCGAATGGAGTAACGGTCCCGGGCCGGTCATCGGCATGTACGCGGAATACGACGCCGTTCCCGGCAATTGCCAGGCCGCAGCGACACGAAGAGAAGCCCGCAACGGCCTGAGTTTTGAAGCTGGCGGCCATACCGACCCGCATTCCGCACTCGGCATTGGTTCGCTCGGCGGCCTGCTCGCCACCAAGGCGGCGATGCAACGGCACGACATCAGGGGCACCCTGCGCTTTACCGGCGAACCGGCGGAAAAAGTGCGCGGTTCCAAGCCGATCCACGCGGCCAAGGGCTATTATGACGGCCTCGCCGGCATGTTTTCGTTCCACCCGTTCTACATGCTGCCGATGTGCAACACGGTGCGTTGGGACACACACTGCGGCGCTGCCTATTCGATGATCTACCGCTTCATCTGCGATCAGCCGGAAGCCTGGGGCCGCAGTGACGACGCACCAATCCCGCAATCGCACTCCGCCGTGCGCGCGCCCGGCGCCAACGACGCGCTGATGACGATGTACATGGCATCGAAGGCCCTGCGTGACTCGATGCTCACCCATCAGGGCGGCTGGTCGATCAGTGAGGCGATCCTGACGGCCGGCCAGGCGACCGCCGACAATCTGCCGGCAGGCCTTGCCGAAATCCAGTACATGATCCGCGTTCCGACCATCGCCATGGCCGAGCAGGTGGCTTCGGTCCTCGACCGCAATGCCGCCGCCGCTGCCGCCATGACCGGTTGCCGCTATGAACGCCACTGGGTCTCCAAATCCCGGCCCGGCCTTGCCAATCACGCCATGGCAAACCTTGTCTGGGATGCTCTCCAGTCAGTCGGCGCACCGCGCTGGGACGAGGCCGCTAAGGATGTCGCCCGCGAAATCCAGGCCAATCTCGGCGTGGACGTGATGGAGCAGCCCTTTATCAACGAAATGGAAAAGCTGATTTCACCGCAAGACGCCGAAGCGGTTCTGCGGCGTGACCTCGCCCCTTCGCAGCTGAATTCCACCTCGGACGACTATACCGACATGAGCTGGCACGCTCCGACCGCGCGCTTCTACATCGCCCGCCCGGCGCTGAAAGCGCCATCCGGCTACACCTATCCCGTCTGGGTCTCCAATGCGCTCGGCGGCATTCCCGCCACGATCGACCCGACAGTCCTTTGTGCGGCCAAGACTCTTTCCCTGTCGGCCATCCGGCTTCTCGAAGACGAGACGGTTCGCGCCGCTGCCAAGACCGAGTTCAATGAACGCACCGGCGGCGGCATTGGCGGATCGAAATGGATCCCGCCCCTTTGTGACTACGCGCCCCCCATCCATTTCCGCTGGCCCGAATATGTGACCACCGCCCGTGGCCGCGACTGGTGGATTCCCAAACCCTCAACCTCGGAGGCATGACATGCAGTTCAACGAGCCCTTTTCGCTTCAGCACCGCAATCCCAAGGGCGGCACGGCTCCCCTCACCCGCTGGGGCTTCAAGAACGAAACCGATCCGCTGACGGATGTATTGCTCGGCTCGCCGGCGCATCTGCGGCATCTCTCCACCAGCTCGCTGTCGCGAAAGCACCTGCGCGAAGCGCCCTGCAATATCCAGGTGGCGCAATCGCAGCACAAGGAACTGGTTTCGGCCTACGAGCATTTCGGCGTGAAAATTCACTGGCACGAGCCGACGCCGGAACTGCCGATGCAGGTCTACTCACGCGACTCGAGCGTCATGACGCCCTATGGCGCCATCATTACCGCCATGGCCAACTGGTGGCGGCGCGGCGAAAACTATGCGGCCATCCGCACCTATGAAAAACTCGGTATTCCGATCTACGACATGGTGACGGCCGGAACCTTCGAAGGCGGCGATTTCAACGTTATCGAGGACGGTTGCGTCCTGATCGGCTGCGGCGGCGCCCGCACGCAGGAGGAAGGCGCCCGGCAAGTTGAAGACTGGTTCAAGAAAGAAGGCTGGGAAACCCGCCTTGCGTTCATCGACGAGTATTACGTCCATATCGACCTGATGGTCGTGCCGATTGCCGAAAAGCTCACCGCCGTGTGCCTTGCCTGCACGGAACCCGGAATCGTCGACTGGTTGAAAGCCAAGGGCCACGAGATCATCGACGTTCCCTTCCAGGACACGATGGCTCTCGGCTGCAATTTCATGTCGCTCGGCAAGGATCGCGTCATCGCCCCGACATCGTCGAAAGCCCTGATCGAAAACCTGCGCGCCCGCGGTTTCGAGGTCGCCGCCATAGACATGAGCGAAATCTCCAAGACCGGCGGCGGCATTCATTGCATGGCGCAGGCGCTGATCAGGGAAGCGGCGTAGGATAGTCTCCTCTTCTCCGTCAGGGAGAAGGTGGCCCAAAGGGACGGATGAGGGGGCGAAACCATTCATTGACGAGCTTGCCGAACCGCCCCCTCATCGCCTCACTCCGTTCGGCACTTCTCCCCGCTGGGGAGAAGGAGAAGAGGTCCGAACCGGCCAAAATGCCAGGCGGAATTGCTCTTCTAACCGACTGACAATGGAGTTGCAGGGCTTTCTCCAGTCCCACCAAACCCGCTAAGGTTCCCGGCGATTCGAGGAGCATCCGGACCAAGCATGACAGACCTGAACAGACGTTTTCCCTGCATTCCCGATATGGAGAAGGCCGCAGCACGGCGCATGCCGGGGTTCGTACATGATTACCTGATCGGGGGCCTCGGCCGGGAAAGCAACGTCCGGCGCAATGCCGAGAGCTTCGACACGATCGAGTTGATGCCGCGCTATCTCTCCGAGGCCCCTTCCCCGGATCTGGGCGTCACGCTGTTCGGAAAACGTTTCGATGCGCCATTCGGCATCGCTCCACTCGGACTCGCAGGCCTGCTCTGGCCCGGCTGCGAGGTGCCTTTGGCAAAAGCGGCCAAGACGCACAATATCCCGCATGTGCTCTCGACCTTTGCCAACCGCGCCATGGAAACCATCGGCCCGATCACCGGCGACAATGGCTGGTTCCAGTTCTATCCGCCGAACGATCCCGCGATGGAAGCTGACATGATCGCCCGCGCCGCGCGGTCCAGCTACCAGACGCTGGTACTGACCGTCGATATCCCAGCGCCCACCCGGCGCGAGCGCGATATCCGCAACGGCATGTCCGTGCCGCCGATCCTCGATCTCAAGACGATGTTTCAGATCGCTACCCATCCGCATTGGGCAAGCCATGTGTTGCGCCACGGTATTCCCGATTTTGAAAACCTGTCGCCCTATTATCCGAAGGGTTCGTCGCTGAAACAGTCCGCGGAATTCGTCGGCCGTGTCATGACCGGTCACCTTGGAGCCGAACGCGTCCGCCGCATCCGCGATGCCTGGAAAGGCAAGCTGCTGATCAAGGGCGTGCTCGATGTTTCGGAAGCGCAGGCCTATCTGGAGATGGGCGCTGACGGTCTGATCGTCTCCAATCACGGTGGCCGCCAGCTTGATGCTGCGCCCACCGCCGTCTCCGTTCTGCCCACTATCCGCCGTGCGTTGGGCCCTGATGCTTTGATCGCCGCCGATGGTGGTATCCGCTCGGGTCTCGATGTCGCCCGCCTGCTGGCGCTCGGCGCCGATTTTGTGTTGATCGGCCGCCCCTTCGTCTATGCCAGCGCTGCAATGGGTACTGCCGGTGGCGATCATCTGATTGAGATCCTCAAGGCCGAACTGTCCGGCGCAATGGCGCAGCTTGGCTGCCGGACGATTGCGGAGTTGCCGTCCTTCCTCCATGCTCCCGCCCAGAATTATGGAAGACACCAGCCATGACCGTCATCGACGACCTGATCGAAGCCCTTGGTACGGATGCGGTGCTGATCGGTGACGCCATTGGCGGCCGCTACCGCAGCGATGCCAGCGGCACCGGCAAATTCCTGCCGCTGGCCGTGTTGCGTCCCGCAAACACTGAACAGGTCTCGGCAGCGCTCTCCATCTGCGACCGGCACCGCCAGCCTGTCGTACCGCAAGGCGGCCTGACCGGTCTTGCCGGCGGTGCCAATGCGCGCGCGGGCGACATCGCAATATCGCTGGAGCGCATGTCCGGCGTCGAGGATATCGACGCAGTGGCCGGCACCATGACGGTTCTTGCTGGAACACCACTGGAAGTGGCGCAACTGGTCGCCGAAACCGCCGGTTTCCTGTTGCCGATCGATCTCGGCGCCCGCGGTTCCTGCCAGATCGGCGGCAATATCTCCACCAATGCCGGCGGCATCCGCGTCATCCGCCATGGCGTCACACGCGACAATGTGCTTGGTCTCGAAGCCGTTCTCGCCGATGGCACCGTACTGTCCTCGCTCAACCGGATGACCAAGAACAATACCGGCTATGATCTGCGCCAACTCTTCATCGGTTCGGAAGGCACGCTTGGCATTGTCACCCGCGCCGTGCTGCGCCTGCGGCCCCTGCCCGCCGCCCGGCTGACGGCACTCTGCGCCATCGACAGTTACGACTATGTCGTCGCGCTTTTGAAATCCGCCCAGCGCGGATTGCCCGGCCTGTCGGCCTTCGAGGCGATGTGGCAAAGCTATTTCCGATTCAATGCCGAAGCACTCAACCTCTCGTTCTTCGACAAAGCCTATCCGTTCGCCGTCATCATCGAGCAGGATGTCGATGGCAGCGACGAAGACAAGGAGCGTTTTGAAGCCTTCCTCAGCTCGGCCTTCGAAGAGGGGCTCGTCACCGACGCGCTGGTCGCCCAGTCGGAGAAGGAAGCCCGGGCCTTCTGGTCGGTACGCGAGGGTCACATGATGGATCAGCTGCTGCCCGGCCTGATCAATCTCGACGTCAGCCTGCCGGTCGGCCAACTCGATGCTTTTGCTGGCGATTGCGAAAAAGCCCTGCTTGCTCGCTTCCCCGCCGCCCATGTGTCGTTCTTCGGCCATGTGGGCGACAGCAACCTGCACGTCGCGGTCTGGACCGAGAAAGCCAGCGAACACGACCTGCACGAAATCGACGCCATCGCCTATGATCTCGTCCGCACATACAAGGGCTCGATCTCCGCCGAACACGGAATCGGCACACTGAAGCGCGATTTCCTCGACCATTCCCGCAGCGAGGCCGAGATCGGCGTCATGCGCCGGATCAAGACGGCGCTCGATCCCAACGGCATCATGAATCCCGGCAAGGTTCTTCGGCCGCGATAGCCTTCAAAGAGGGCTTCGGCGTTGTTCGGCTTTGCGCGGGAGCAGCAAAGACTGGCATTGCCGGCCAATCTCGGCAAAGATGGCCCATCCGAAAACCGGAACCGGGAGAACACCATGCTGCCTCTGCCCCGTACCGGCGCGATTGCCGCGCTTATCGTTTCCATTGGCCTTGCGCCCGCGTTCGCCGCCTCGCCCGAGCCTGTCAAGGCCGAGCATGGCATGGTCGTTACCGCCCAGCATCTCGCATCCGATGTCGGCGTCGAGGTGTTGAAGAAGGGCGGCAATGCCGTCGATGCGGCAGTTGCCGTCGGTTATGCATTGGCCGTCGTCTACCCGACCGCCGGCAATATCGGCGGCGGCGGGTTCATGACCATCCGGATGAAGGACGGCAAAACCACCTTTCTCGATTTTCGCGAACGCGCTCCGCTGGCTTCCACCAAGACCATGTATCTCGACGACAAGGGCGAGATCGTGAAGGGTGCCAGCACCGCCGGTTATCTGGCGGTCGGCGTTCCCGGCTCTGTCATGGGTTTCGAAACGGCCCGCCAAAAATACGGCACGCTGTCGCGCGAGGAACTGCTGGCACCCGCCATCCGCTTCGCCAAGGATGGCTTCGTGCTCGATCAGGGCGATGTCGCCTCGCTGCAGAATGGCGCCAAGAAACTGTCGAAGGACAAGGCCGCCGCCGCGATCTTCCTCAAGCCCGACGGAAAGACCTTTTCGATCGGCGAAACCCTCATCCAACCGGACTTGGCTGCAAGCCTGACCAGCATTTCGGAAAAAGGCCCCGACGCCTTCTACAAGGGCACGATTGCGGACGATATCGTCAAGGCGAGCGCCGCGACCGGCGGAGTGCTGGCCAAGGCCGATTTCGAACAATATACGGTGCGTGAACTTAAACCCGTGACCTGCAATTATCGCGGCTATGAGATTGCTTCCTCGCCGCCGCCAAGCTCGGGTGGCGTCATCATCTGCGAAATTCTCAACGTGCTGGAAGGCTACCCTCTATCCTATCTCGGCTATGGTTCGGCTGAAGGCGTGCATGCGATGGTCGAGGCGATGCGGCACGCCTATGTCGACCGCAACTCGGCACTCGGCGATCCGGATTTCGTCGAAAACCCCGTCGAAAAGCTGACCGACAAGGCCTATGCCAAGGAAATCCGCGCCAAGATCAACCCGTTCAAAGCCGGGATTTCAAAGGACCTGATGCCGAAGGGCATGGGCGAAAGCACCGAGACGACGCATTATTCGATCATCGACAATGACGGCAACGCCGTCGCGGTCACCTATACGTTGAACGGCTCGTTCGGTGCGGGCGTCATGGCGCCCGGAACCGGTATCCTGCTCAACAACGAGATGGACGATTTCACGTCCAAACCCGGCTCACCCAACCTCTACGGCCTGGTCCAGGGTGAAGCCAATGCGATCGCACCGAAGAAGACGCCTCTGTCATCGATGAGCCCGACGGTTATCTCCAAGGACGGCAAGCCATTCATGATCATCGGCAGCCCCGGCGGTGCCCGCATCATCACCATCACGCTGGAAGCGATCATCAACGTCATCGACCATGGCATGAGCATTCAGGAGGCGATCGACGCCCCGCGCATTCATCATCAATGGCTGCCCGACAAGGTCTACATGGAGCCCTTCGCCCTGTCGTCCGATACGATGAAACTCCTGACGGAGATGGGCCATGACGTCGGGATCGACGCCAACTGGCCGGTCTGGGGCCAGGCAGCCGGCATCCTCGTCGGGGGGAAGAACCTCACTGAGATAGAGGAAGGCGGCGCCGCCCGCTACAACGGCGCCATGGACAGCCGCGCGACCTCGGGCGCGGCGCGGGGATATTGAGTGTTTTACCCTCCCCTTGAGGGGGAGGGTCGGCACATCGTGCCGGGGTGGGGTGACCCAGTATGCACTTCCACTTCTCCCCAGCGGGGAGAAGTGCCGGGTGAAACGAGGCGATGAGGGGGGCTTCGGCGAAGCCGGAGCCACGTGGACGTTCCTACTGCCCCCTCATCCGGCGCTACGCGCCACCTTCTCCCCCCGGGGAGAAGAGAACCAATAGCCTCACCCCAAAAACCGCTTGATGGCATCGACCTCGTTCGGCCGGATGTCATGGCCGCCGGGGTGCCATTCCGTTTCCACGCTTGCCTTTTGCTGCGCAAAATAATCGGCGAGAGCCTGCGTCAGCGGGGCTGGGCAAATGGGGTCGCGCTGGCCTGCAGTGATCAGGATTTTCTTGCCCGAAAGCGCCGGATTGTCCTTCGGCTTGAAGGGAATAAGCGGGTGCAGCAGGATCGCCTTGTCAAACAGGCTCGTCTCGATCAGCAGGTTGGCGAGAATGTTGGCGCCGTTGGAAAAGCCAAGGCCGATGATTTCAGAGGCCTGATGCTCGGACGCCAGCCGGGTGACAAACTCGGCCATCTTGCCGGTCGCCCGGGCAAGATCGGCCATGTCGTAGACACCTTCGCCGGTGCGGCGAAAGAAGCGCGCCGCACCGTGTTCCGACACGTCGCCGCGTGGCGAGACGATCGTCGCATCGGGCAGGACATCGGCGCCGAAATCGAAGAACTGCCGCTCGTCACCGCCCGTTCCATGAAAGACGAAGAAGATCGGATTTCCGGGCGCGCCGGCCTTCAGCCGGTGCACGTAGCCACAATCAGTCATCATATTTCTCCCTTAGCCTTCCAGCTTTTGCAGGTGCTGCTCGAGGATCGGCCGCAAATGCTTGTGCTGCTGCGGCAGTTTCAGTGCTTCGCCCAAATGGGCAGTGTCCTCGTCGCGGTCAAAGCCGGGTTCGTTGGTGGCAATCTCGAACAGGACGCCGCCCGGCGTGCGGAAATAGATCGCCCAGAAATAGTCACGGTCGATCACTGGCGTCACATGATAGCCCGTGTCCATCAAAGCCTTGCGGACTTCCAGCTGCTTTTCCCGGTTTTCGACCGAGAACGCGACATGGTGTACCGATCCTGCGCCCTGCAGGCCGCGCTGGATGTTCGGCATGGTTTCAAGATCAATGAGGCCTGCTCCATTGCCGCCGGGTACGATCAACCGGGTGACGCCATCCTTGGCGTCCAGCGTCTCGTAACCCATGAACTTCAACAGTTCGGCCGTTGCTCCTTCGTCGCGAAGACGCATGGCAACCGAGTGGAAACCACGGATCGCGTGGTCTTCGGAAACGCCGTTGGCAGTCCAGACAGGACGGTTGTCGTCGCGGACTTCCACCAGCGCAAAACCGTCGCCATCCGGACCGGCAAAGTTCAGGCGCTTTTCACCAAAGGTCTCTTCTGTCTTGAGCCCTGAAACGCCGCACTGAGACAGCCGGTCGCTCCAAAAACCAAGCGAGCCTTCAGGGACGGAAAACACAGTGGTGCCGACTTCGCCGGTTCCGGGACGGCCCGGCCCCATGTCCGGGAACGGGAAATAGGTCATCACCGATCCGGGTGCGCCGGTCTCGTCGCCGTAGTAGAGATGATAGACATCCGGCGAATCGAAATTGACGGTCTTCTTGACGCGGCGCAGGCCGAGCGTATCGGTGAAAAACTGATTGTTGGTCCGGGCGTCTGCCGCCATCGAGGTGACGTGGTGCAGTCCCTTGATCTGGGTAAGCATGATCTGGTCCCTTTCTGCCCGCGTTGGGGCTTCGTGTCGCAGACATAGATGTGCCTATTCCGCCAGCAGCGATAGACGCGCAGGTCTGGACGCATTGTCTCCAACTGTTGAACAGTGGAAAATCACTGTTCAAGGAAAGCGAGCCGCCAGATAGCGCGTGCAATTATCGAAAGTGCGGGAAGAAGAAAGAAATACAACCTAATGGATTATGGAAAGTAACAAGAAAAACTAAAAGTTGACAATCAGGATAGGACGACCTATATCGACGTTCATCGATAGTTGTTTGACTGATATTTGTTTCTGCCCGCGTTTGCCGCGTCTCTGACGAACTTCCCCCTTCAAAAATCGAGACTACTGATCGCCGTACGTCGTACGGTGATGGATACATGTTGCTATTGAAAGGGTTCGTTATGACCACTGGCACAGTTAAATGGTTCAATTCCACCAAAGGCTTCGGCTTCATTCAGCCTGACAATGGCGGTCCGGACGTTTTCGTCCACATCTCCGCTGTCGAGCGTGCCGGCATGCGCGAAATCGTCGAAGGCCAGAAGATCGGCTACGAGATGGAACGCGATAACAAGTCGGGCAAAATGTCCGCTTGCCAGCTTCAGGCTGCTTAAATCGGATTGACCCTCTCCGGTGACCACGGATGTACTGGCACCGTTGACGAGGCAAAATCCAATGGAAGGTCAGGCAACGCGCCTGGCCTTTTTTCTTGGCCAAACGGCCAATTTGCGCACCGCATTCGACAGAACGATCTGGACGAGACGCCGGTGCGACAGCACCAGGATATCATTTTGACCGAGAATTCGACCAAAGCCCGCGACCAGGCGGAAACGGCATTCAGCCGTACACAGACCCAGTTCATGGCCCGCAACCGGACAATTTCAGAGATCGATGCCGTTGCGGCCGAGCGTGATGCAAAGACACAGCGACTGCGCGAATTGCGGCTGGAAAAGGAAGCTGCGGCAACCGCCAAGGCCGCCGCAGAACGGAAACCTGCAAAACGCTGACTGTTTAGCGTGGTTTCCCAGCCACCATATGGCTGTTATTATTCAGTCTTAGTAAAATAGGCCGGAAAAGACGGCAGCCTATCTATTTTTTTGGCGCTTCCACTCTATCTTGGGAAGGCACAAAATGCGAAACGACACATATGTCGACGGCAAGGCGACCATTTTGTCCCGGCCATTCCCGACCCAGATAATACAACAGACAAGGACAAAGAAGATTGAGACACGCATCCGATAATGGCTTTGCCGATCGGCGCAAAGCCGCAGCCGAAGCCAAGCAGCAGCTTCTGAAGAAGTTCGCATCGGCGCCGAAGGCTGACGATCCGGAACTGGCAGCCAAGCTTGCCGAACGCCAGGCCAACACGGCTGCGCGCGAAGCCCGCCGCGCCGAACGCGACCGCCTGAAGCAGGAAGAAAACGAGCGTCAGCTCGCGGAAGCCGCGGCCCGGACCGCAGCAGCCGATGCCGAAGCACGGGCTGAAGCAACAGCACGCGAACAGGCCGAACGTGACCGCATCTCCCGCGTTGTCGCCGACGAAGCTGAACGCAAGGCCGAGCGCGACCGCCGCTACGCAGCGCGCAAAGCCCGCCAGCGCTGATTTGAGAGTGATGGCCGGATCACCATCCGGCCTCCTCCTCAATCCGCGGGTAAAAATTCTACGGCCTGGTTTAAATCCGCTACAGCCCGCTTGAATGACACGAATTCAGCGGACAGAAAGCCGTGTTCTGAAACCGGAATCCGCTCAATCTATCGCAGCCATTTCGCGACCGGCAGACGACGGCGTATGTTAGGGGCTTTGAGGGAAAGCGCCGTCAGGCGCCCTCCCCGCCTTCCGCCAGTTTCTTCTGGTCCATTGCCGCCTTGACCGTCGCAGCGGCAGCGGCGGCCGATGACGGATCGTTGCTGGCAACCTGAACGGTTGGCGAAGCAAAGACGACGCCATTCTGGATGAATGCCTCGCGGATCATCATGTAAGCCTTCCGGCGGATCGTCGTCTGATAACCTGGCTTCGTCATCATCGCAAAACTCAGATTGATGCCGTAATCACCAAACTGTTCGACGCCTTTCATCTTCAGCGTCTCCAGGATCATCGCCCCGTACTCTTCGTCCTGAAGCAGTGACGCGCCGACAGCCTTGACCATCTTGCGCACCTTGTTGATGTCGGTACCGTAGCCGACCGAGATCGTGAACTTGTCGATCACCCAATCGCGGCTCATGTTCTGGACGGCACCGAGCGTGCCGAAGGGGACCGTGAAGACCGGCCCGCGATGGTGGCGCAGACGCACCGAACGGATGCTGAAAGATTCCACCGTGCCCTTGTAGCTGCCGCTCTGGATATATTCCCCGACCCGAAAGGCATCATCCATCATGTAGAAGACGCCACTGATCACATCCTTGACCAGTGTCTGTGAACCGAAGCCGATGGCGACGCCGAAAATACCGGCACCGGCGATCAGCGGCGCGACCTGAACGCCAAGGCCTGAGAGAACCATCAGGACCGCGATCACTCCAATAATAACCGCCAGCACGGTGCGCAGCAGCGGCAGCAGCGTCAGCAGCCTGCCGTTTCGTGCCGCATGGGCAGTGTCGGCCGTGGAGGATGTCCGGGCCTGTTCCAGTGTGCGGTTGATCACCGCCTTGACGATCTGCCAGAGAATATCGGCAACGAGCAGAATGACCGCACCCGCCAGAACACCCTGGATAAGACGATCGGTCATGCCCTCGCCGGTAAACATCGACGATCGCTTACTGACAATGAAGGCGAGCCAGAGCACGGCGAGCGCGATGATACCGGCCCTCGCGCCCCGCTCCACCAGAACCTCGATGACAGGATTGCCGCTACCGGGCATGTCGGGCTGGCCTGCGAAAGCGCTTCGCGCCATCGCCGTGGTTGCTTTCAGGAGGCCGGGTAAAATCAGCGCATAGATACCAAGCCACAGAACGATGACCAGACCGGCAACCCACAGCGCCCAAAGCAGGCACAGATAAAAGGTCAGCGCC
The DNA here is from genome assembly GCA_900473685.1 of Hyphomicrobiales bacterium. Lineage (GTDB taxonomy): Bacteria > Pseudomonadota > Alphaproteobacteria > Rhizobiales > Rhizobiaceae > Pararhizobium. The sequence continues at coordinate 74,565 of UCNE01000026.1, read as the reverse complement.
CATTCCATGGCCCCGCGGCCATGCGGCCGGGCGGTCGCTGCCGGCCGGTTCCAAATGGTCTCGATAGCAACGAGCAGCAGACCGAGGCCAAGAGCGTAGACCACCACGCCCCGCACGGCAGGCGTGATGTTCAGCGCCGACATGACGCCCGCTAATGCCCAGCCGGCAAACAGGATGCACGACATCCAGAAGATGCGCTTATACCAGAAGATGCCGGACGTGCGATCGGCCGCCGCCAGTCCCGCCGCACCGTCAATGCCTCCTGCCGTATTCGGGCCAAGCAACAGCAACCGGGCGATACGGATGACGAAACGGCAGGCAATGACGCCCAAAAGCAAAGGCAACATCAGCGCATCGAGCAATGGCGGCCATGTCATGGCCATGAACAGGCCAAGGCTTGCCAGACTGAAGGCGACGAGCGGTGCCAGCAAGGCGAACAGGTGCCGGCCGGCAGCATATAAAGGGTTTTCGGGCGCCCCGTCCGCATGCGCCCGGGCTGCATGCACGCGGCTGCGGCGTGCGATGCGGTGGAACAGCCATTCGGCACCAAATCCGATCAACACCAGTGTCAGGAACAGCACGAAGACACCGAAGGGGCCGTGGCCGTTGATGTCGGACGCAATCGTTGCGCCTGCGCGCATGAACTCGGACGGAACCAGTGGGATTGCCTGCCCGACGTGACGCAGATGATCACGGATCCGGTCTCCCCAGGCGCTGAATTCCGTCGCGGACATGTTCGTGTCAGGCTCGGCAACCGGTGCGGCCGTCTGTTTGTTGAGTAACGCGCGGATTTCTGGATCGTCCAGCAATTTGATCAACTGATCGACCTTGTCCGCCGATGCCGGTGGACTGGCCGCCTGCGCAAGAACGGGCTGGACAGACGCTGTTGCCGCCCCCAACGCCAATACGGCAATAAGCCAAAACCGCAACACCAACAGCCTGATATCACGAGACGTCTTCATGCGCGGCCCCCTCAGCTCATGTCACCCCGGTCGCACTTTCGTGCATTTTAGAGAGTTAGAGCATTCACCGGGACCTTTGTCACCTGCAACCGTGCGACGAAACGCAAGGCACGGCTTTTTACTTCATTCCCGGTGAATCGTAAGGCTTGAGGCGCCATCTGGCGTTGCCCGCCGGTTGCACGTCCGGTGCAGACGCCATGCCTCTGGGATTGCTATTCCGCGGCTTTTACCCGCGGGGCAGACCGCGCCTTACGGCCGGGTATGAGCTGGGCGTAGAGTGCCGCATACTGTTCGGCGCTCCGTTCCCAAGAGAAATTAGCCTTCATACCCTGGCTTTGCAGGCGCGCCCATTTCTTCGGCTCCTGATAGGCGGCAAATGCGCGGTGGATGGAAAGCCGCAGGTTTTCGGCCGTTGCCGGATGGAACTGGAAACCGGTTGCCACCCGGGCAGAAATCGCTGCGTCATTGGCATCGATGATCGTTTCTGAGAGGCCACCGGTGCGTGACACCACCGGCACCGCGCCATAACGCAGGGCATAGAGCTGGGTGAGGCCACATGGCTCGAAGCGCGAGGGCTGGATGATCACATCACTGCCGCCATGGATGAGATGGGCGGTGGCCTCGTCATAACCGATCCGCACGCCGATGCGATCGGGGTGTCTTCCTGCGATCGCAAGAAGTGCCGTCTCGATATGCTCCTCGCCCTTGCCGAGCACGATCAGCCGCCCGCCAAGGGCCGCGACTTCCTCTGCCACCTCGGCCAGCATGTCGCCCCCCTTTTGCCAGGTCAGCCGCGTCACGGCGGCAAAGACCGGCCCGGGACCGTCATCCAGGCGAAACGTCTCGAGCAGTCTAGCGCGGTTCTGCGCCCGCAACCTGATCCGCTTGTGATCGTAGTTGACCGGCAGGTGCGCGTCCGTTGCCGGGTTCCAGATATCCATGTCGATGCCGTTGACGATGCCCGTCAGAGTGCGCGGACGCGAACTCAGCGCACCGGCCATACCCATACCGAGTTCCGGCCCGATGACTTCGCGCGCATAGGTGGGGCTGACCGTGGTAATCGCGCTGGCTGTGCGGATGCCACCCTTCAGGTAGCTGACATTGCCGTAATATTCGAGGCAATCGAGCGAGACGGTCTCCGGCGGTAAGCCGATCTGGCTGACGACCGAAGTTGGGAACTGCCCTTGGAAAGCGAGATTGTGGATGGTCAGGACGCTGGGCACGGTCTTGGCATTGCTCGAATATCGCATGTAGACGGAGGTCAGCGCCGTCTGCCAGTCGTGGGTATGAACGACATCCGGTGACCAGTCCGCAAGCAAACCGCCGGCAATGGCCGATGCGACATAGGACAAGACGGCAAACCGCTTCCAATTGTCCGGATGATCGTGGCCGGTCTCGTCGAGATAGGGACCTCCCAGACGATTGTAGAGGGCAGGCGCATCGAGGATCAGCAGATCAAGCCGCTCGTAGCGGGCTTCAAGAATGGAGGCCGGAGCGCCGAACAGGTCCGGGAAAAAATAGACCTGCCGGGCATCGGGGAGTTTGGAAAACAGCTGCGGATAACCGGGCACCAACGTGCGTGTGTGGCAGTTGTAGCCCTCAAGGGCCTTCGGCAGCGAGCCTGTCACATCAGCAAGACCGCCGGTCTTGACCAATGGAAAAATTTCCGACGTCACCGAAAGTATCTTCACGCAGACCACGTTCCTTGAACCACCGGTTATCACACCACTCCGCTAGAGCACGAAGCACACCGGATGGCCCATGATGTTGCAAAGCGCCGTCGATGTCCGCAGAAAAGCGCATCGCGGATGCAAAAAGTTTTGCAACGCAAAATCAATCAGCTCGAATGGACGGATTTTTCGCCTTCATTCGCGCGCGGAAACGGAGTATCGCACGATCAAAGCGTCAAGATGTGGAGTACCGGTCGCCGGCACCCCACGGAACGTCAAAAAATCAAGCCGTCTTGCTGCGCTTGCGCGGAACAGGCTCGATGGGCGCTTCGTTCTGCACCACGGATAGTTTTGACGTCCTGAGTGGTGTCTGCGGAATGTCTCCGGCCGCCGCATTGGCCTCCTCCGTCAATTCCCGCAATGCCTGCAGCCAATGCACGTCGTGGCTGCCATCGGGGCGGCCGTCGGCTTCCCAGAGAGCATAAGCCCGCAGTCTGATGTCGTCTTCGCTGATATCCGTCATCTGCTTCTCTCCCCTTGTCAAAGTGGCCAAATAGAAACTGCGACGAGAGCGCTTGGTTCCGCCGGAACGGCCGTTGACGACACTATATCGCCAGAGACCCGTAACGATTGAACCAGAGTGTCAGAACAGAATTTCACGCTCCCAAGATTGCGAAATGGACGCGGTCAAAAACGATTCGCCATTCCATGCTACGCTCATTCGGCGTGCAGGCGAGTGAATTCACAACCAAGGAAGGCGTTTTGCACCATCTTCCGTGGAACCAAAGGCGAGCAGCGCCGTTGTGACCGGCGCACCGGTTTTGGGGGCCGGCATTTCAGGAGTGTGTCATGAGAAAAATCGTATTTGCCTTGGCATTGCTGGCCTCGCCGGCTACCGCCCAGTCGCTGAAGGTTGAGGACCTGTGCGTCAAGGTGGCGAAACACCTGCTGATGACAGATACCCTCCATACCGGCGTCGTCCAGTCCTTCCCGGAGCTCAAGCCGCCGGGTGCACGCATGACCTATTCCACCCGCGACGGTGTCGAAAAAAAGGACATGGTGGATACGTTCGAATGCCAGTTCGACAGTGCCAACGCGCCATTCGGGCTGAAACGGTTTTGCCTGGCCAGCACCTGCTACTCCGCCGACGAAAAGAACGAGGAAAACAAGCGCCGGTTCGATGAGGTCCGCATCCTGCTGGAACGCGAAGGCCTTTAGCGTGCCGTCCTGGTCGCCATCCAGATGACATGGCGGGCGCCGCGCCCCTTGGTGCTGGCGCGAACGGAAAGTTCCTCGACCACGAAACCGGCCTCCTTCAGCCGGCGGGTGAAGCCCGCGTCCGGCGCCGATGACCAGACGGAGAGAACACCGTTCGGCTTCAGTGCCGCACGCGCAACACGAAGCCCGGCGACACTATAGAGATCGTTGTTCGCCCTGCGTGTCAGCCCCTCCGGACCATTGTCGACATCAAGGAGGATCGCATCATATTCGGCGGCGGCAGACTGGATAAGACGGCCGACATCGCCTTCGCGAATAGTCACCCTGGTATCATCGAGGCAGCCTGCAAATACCTCGGCCATCGGTCCTCGTGCCCAGGCAACCACGGCAGGAACGAGTTCGCCGACCGTTATGCGGGCATCAGCGGGAAGTTCGGCCAAGGCAGCCCTGAGCGTAAACCCCATGCCGAGACCGCCGATCAGCATATGTGGTCGGGGATGACTGCGCACCCGCTCGTAGGACAGCCGCGCCAGAGCCTCTTCCGAGCCGCTCAACCGGCTGTTCATCAGCTCGATCGTCCCGAGCATGATGGAGAATTCGGTTCCGCGCTGCTTCAGCCGCAGCTCGCCGCCGCCGCCAGGCATTATCGCTGTGTCAATCAGGGTCCAGGGTATCACGGGCGCTTCCAATCGTTGAGGCGCCCGCGATAGCACAGATGGCCCGTGAAAACAGCTTAAAGCGTCGCCAATGCCCGGTTGGACATGGCACCACCATAAGCTTTGCGGATAGCGGCCTTCTTCTCCAGAGCCTCGATAACGTCTTCGGAAAAATCGACCTTGTGCATGGCGGCGATATCGGGGAGGCCGCCCGGCGTGAAGACATTGATCTCGAGGATCTTGTCGCCAACGATGTCGAGCCCGACGAGGAACATGCCGTCCTCGATCAGCTTGGGGCGGACCATCTCGGCGATGGCAAGAATGCCGCCGGTGATCTTGACCGCCTCAGCCGTTCCGGCCGCGTGCATGTTGGAGCGGACCTCGCCCTTGGCCGGGACACGGCGGAAGGCAGCATAGACACCATCACGCGACAGCGGCTTGCCGTTCATCAAGAAGAAGCGGATGTCGCCGGCCTTTGCTTCCGGCAGATATCCCTGTGCGATCAGATAACCTTCGCCGCTCACCGCCTCAAAGATCTGGTTGAGATTGGCATCGTCGGGCGTGGCGATCTTGAAGACGTTCTTGCCGCCCGAACCCTGCAGCGGCTTGAGGATGACGCCTTTGCGGTGATCGGCAATGAAGGCGCGGATTTCCTCGATGCTCTTGGAGATCAATGTTTCCGGGCGCACGGTTTCCGGGAAGCCCTGGAAATAGAGCTTGTTCTGCGCCAGCGCCAGCCCGGCTGGATCATTGACGACGATCGAGCCTCGCTCACTCGCCAAACGTCCGAACATCGCGCCTATATGGGCGGCCCAAGGCCTGTCGTCGGAATCCAGCGACGGATCGTTGCGCAGGAAAATGACATCGACCTCGCGGACATCGATCGTCTGGACCTTGGCGTCCTTGCCCTGAAAACCATCATGGAACGCCTGGGCATTCTTGTACTTCCCGGCTGCAACCATGGTTGCCCGCACCATCAGGCTATCGTCCGGACGCAGGACAAAATCGCCGGGCGCGACGTAGCAAACGTCATGGCCTCGGGCGAATGCGGCCATAGCCAGTGCCGTGGTGGTGAAATTGGGCTCCTCGCTCTCGATCGAATTGACAAAGAATGCGACGCGCATGGTAGCTCCTAACTGATGATCATATCGAGGGGGGTCAGTCCTGCCCGCGCCTTGTCGAGGCGGGCCTGTGCTTGCGGGTGGGTGAGAAAGGCAGGGCGGATGACCGGCGCCTTGAGCAGCCCCCGCAGGCTGAGTTCCTGCATGACCCGGAAATGCGACGCGGAAATCTTGCCCATCCAGAACGGATCGAGCGCGCCGCCGGACTTCAGGTGGCTGAGCAGTTCCAGCAGACCACGCAGATAAATCGCGTCCTTGGCAAGGCCGCCGCCACGGTAGAGCCGCATGGTCAGGTGAAAAGCAGCGACGGGACCGAACCCGTGTTCGCTGACAAGCATGCCGTAGGTCCCCGTAAACGGCCGTCCCTCGAGCATTGCCGCGCAGGCGACGACGCGGGCTGCAATCAACCGTAGCCTCCCGACGGTCATGCCGCCGGCCATATATTCGGAAAACACGGCAAGACCTTCCTGCATGCCCTCGTAGCCGGAAAGGCCGGAGCGGAACAGCCGCAACCCCTGCGCCGAGCCGTTGAAATAGGTGAGAAGATGCACGCCGATCTCGTGGCTCAAAAGCGCGTGCACGCGAGCCTTCGGCATCAGGGTCTGGCGCGATATCAGCAGGCGCTCACCGGAAACCAGCAGGCCGGACGGCAGGTCGTCCCGCAATTCGATCTCGGCCGCGAAACCGGGATATTGCCGATGGTAATCGGCAATCATCGCGCGGGCCGCAGCTTCCACCTCACCGCAATCCGCCGTCTGCGGATCGTCCTCCTTGTCGTCGCCATCATCGGCGAGCCCTGCCGTCTTTGCCAGGATATCAATGGCAACACGGTGGAGTGACGGTTCGACCGGACCATAGAGCGCCCGGCCATATTCGACAAACCGGCTGGTTTCGCGTGCCGAAATCAGCGACAGCTGCAGGTCCAGTTCCTGCTGTTTCTCACGGTAGAGATGGTAGAGAACCGGATCCTCGAAACGATCGAAGGCGACGGAGAAAAGTTTCCGCTTTTCCACCTCGACCTGCACAGACAGCGGCCGGTAGAGAAACTGCGGTTCCTGCTTGAATTTGCCGGCCTTGAATTCCCGCCAGGCGGCATCCGTATTGATCGGGGTGACCGCCAAAAGAAAATCGAAGCTCGAGGCGATATCATCGATGCTGCGGTCGGCGCGGCTGACGGCATCGACAAAAGCCTTGCGGCCCAGCGCCCTATGCGTCGTCAATTTCAGGCTTTGTGTCGCATCGACAAACGCTGCAAAGGCCTTGAGGCCCGCATCGAAGAGGTTGGCAACGAGGCGTTCGCGCAGATCGGGATAGGTGCTGCCCGATTCCGGCTGCCGGTAGATCGGCGCGAACCGGACGGCGACCAAGGGGAATCCGGTTTGCGCGGTCAACTTTGCTGCCTGGATATCCGTGTTGATCTTGAACCAGTTTACGTGCGGCGTGCGGAACTTCACCTGCCGGATATCCGTGCCTTCCGCCAATGCGGCTGCGGCTTTTTGAGCGGCCACGTCGTCCGTCGACGCAATCCTGATTTCGAAGGGCGGAAGGTAGGGTGCATCGTCGGTTATCAGCGTGTCGTGATCGAGTTCGTCGATGTCCAGAAGCAAAAACGTGCCAAATCGCTCGTTCAAGACGGCGCCGACTGCCGCAATGATCGGCACGGCTTTCTCGAGGTCATTGGCGACCAAGTAGGAGGCGTTGGCAGCAACGATGTCTCTCGCAGCGAGATCCCCCCTCCCCTTGCCGATGTGAACCGAGAGGAAAGGCAGTGGCCGGTCGATATGCAGGCGGCCGCCATTGTCGAAATCCCTGCGCACCGACTTGTCAGAGCGAATACAATCAAGGACTTCCTCCAGCCATTGCGGATAGCTGCTGGCAACCTCCCGCGGTGTATGACGCAAGCTGGTCATGACCGCGCCTGCAGGGCTTCGAGCAGGACCGGCAGCGACTGGCGGATCATCTCCCGCATTGCCTTCAGCGTTTCGACGTCTGGTTCGCCGGTCCACTCCTCCATGAAGAACTTCTTGAATTCGATGGCGATGGCGCAGCCGGTTTGAGGGAACTTTTCGTGGACAAATCGGGTCTGCTCGCCCTTGCCCTGAAAGGCGACGTTTTCCCGGACATCCATCGGCTGGCCGCGAAATTCGAAGCGGCGCAATTGTGTGATGAAGGGATCAAGCACTGGCGCCCAGCGCTGACGGTCCATCGAAGACGTGCCGATATTGATCTGCGGCGCCTTTTCAAACGGCGTTTCGGCGCCTTCCGCTCCATCGCGGCGATGATTGTAGCTGTGGATGTCGAGAAGAACGAAGGCGCCGTATTGCTGTTCGATACTGCGCAGATAGGTTTCCAGCATGGCATAGTAGGCATCATGAATGCCAAGCGAGGCTGCGACTGCGTCATCCGGCAGCGGCTGCGTCCAGACCTTCAGCCCCCAGGCCTGCTCCGGCGCGAGATAGATGGCGCCGTCGCGGGCGCGGTTGATATCGATCTCGAAGCGGGAACGGTGAAAGACAATCCGGTTGGGCAAGTCGCGGATGAAGAATTCGGTGAAAGGATCCTCTTCGCGCAATCGCTCGCTGGCGTTGAGACCGATGAAATCAGTGAGGTTACTTCGGATATGGTGGCCGTTATGGATGGCCGTGCCGACAATCGGCGAGGCCCCGCGATGGACCGACCACCAGCCCGCGGGATGCGGATCGACAATGAACTCCTGGAGGGGAGACATGCTGTCCTTCTCGTTGTCGGGCAGCGGTAACGCTGCGCTTTTCAATCAACGAGTAAATGGACGCCAGGCAGGTTTGTTCCATCCAGGCTTCGGCGAAACAGGCCCTCAGCTTTTGAGGATATATTGGTGGAAGCGGGTTTCAGGCGCTGACGGTCTCGGCGGCACTCTTTACCGGCTGCCGGAATGAGGCGATGGCTGCCTGGCAAGCACGCAGAAACCGCATCGACGGGCCTTCGCTGCCGGTCGCAAGCTTGCTGACCTGGGCACCCTCCATCAGCATCGAGAGGGTATCGGAGAGCAGCTCCGGTTCGCTCACGCCCGCATCGCGACAGAGCTTTTCGAGACGGCGTTGCTGAGTGATCTTGAAGTTTTCGATGACGGCATGGGCGGGATGGCCCTGCTCCTTGAGTTCAACAGCCGCATTGGCGAGGTCGCAACCATATTGATTGTCGGCCAGACACTGTGCCCGGGCTTCCACCCAGCTGTGAAGCTGGGCCATCGGATCGTTTGGATGGGAGGCTTCGAGCTGATCCCAGAAAGCGGCGGCCTTTTCGGATGTGAACCGCAATGCCTCGCAAATTAGGTCATCTTTCGAGCCGAAATGACGATAGAGCGTCATCTTGTTGGTCTCTGCCGCTTCGGCAATCGCATCGACGCCGATACCGCGGATTCCGTGCTGCCGAAACAGCTCGCAAGCCGTTGAAACGATACGATCCCTCGGTGCCTGGCGCGCTTGCACACAGTCACCTTTTTCCAGCCTTACATCTGCCGGTTTCGGAGACGATACGGGTTTCGAATTTTTATTGACAAGGCTTCTTGACATAGGTGTGACCGGTCGGTAACTATTCGAATGTTACTTACTGGTAACACTGCAATGCAACGATGTCAAGGTTAAGACACCGGACGGGATCCGCCCGCCGGAAAAGACGATGAACCGAAGGAATACCCCAATGCACCAGGCAAACAGCGATCTGACCATCCATGAGGTCCTGACAGACCCGATGATCCGTGCCGTAATGCGTGCGGACGGCGTCACGACCAATGAAATGAAAACGCTTCTCTACTCCGCTGCCAGCGCACTTCGCCAGATGCAGCCGGGAACCGTAAGCGCCAAAAATCATACGGCCAATCTGCTGGCGGCTCCCAAGCGCCGCCTGCTGTCGATGGTCCACCCGCTCGCTTCGCGCTCGGACTGCTTACGCATGAGCGCGTAACGTAACCCAGTTCTCCCGGCGCATCCCTCAAAAGAATGCGCAAACAAACCCAGCCGGGCACCTCCACCGGCTGGTTTTTTGTTTGTGGAGATGATCGCCGCTGACTTCCCGCTCAGACCTTGACGGCCAGTTCGGTGAAATCTTCCGTTCCAAAGAACTTGAGATACCGTTCGACCTCCGAAGGCTCGCCCGTCGCTTTGCGCGGATTGTCCGACAGCTTGACCGCAGCATGGCCGTTGGCATCGCTGACCTTGCAGACGACCGAGATCGGGTTGAGCCCGCTGACCTGGGTCGGCGCGCACCCGGCAAAATCGTTGGTCAGGTTGGTCCCCCATCCGAAGCTCATGCGCACCCGTCCGTGAAAATGCCGGTAGGTTTCGAGGATTGTTTCGACGTCGAGGCCATCCGAAAAGATCAGCAGTTTCTCTTTCGGATCGCGCCCCATCTTGTTCCACCACGCAATGATCTTTTCTCCACCCTCGATCGGCGGCGCGCTGTCCGGGCGAAAGCCGGTCCAGTCGGCGACCCACTCCGGCGCATTTCGCAAGAAAGCCGCCGTACCGAAGGCATCGGGCAAAACAATGAGCAGGTTGCCGCCATAGAGCTGGTTCCAGTCCTGCAGGACCTTGTAGGGAGCCAGGCCGAGTTCCTCCTCGGTGCGCGCAAGCGCTGCGGCGACCATCGGCAATTCGTGCGCGTTGGTACCGAGTGCTTCAAGATCGGTATCCATGGCAAGCAGCACATTGCTGGTGCCGGAAAAGGACTTGCCGATGCCCTCCTTCAGCGCCTCGACGCACCAGCGCTGCCACAGGAAGCTGTGGCGGCGGCGCGTGCCGAAGTCGGAGATGCGCAGATCCGGATAGGTCTTGAGCTGCTCGACCTTCGACCACATCTTGGCCTTTGCACGGGCGTAAAGCACATCCAGCGCAAACGGCCCCATATCCTTCATGGCCGTACGCGAGCGCAATTCGTTGATGATCGCCAGTGCCGGGATTTCCCACATGGTCGTGTGGGTCCATTTGCCGGGAAAGGTCAGTTCGTACTGCCCGTGCTTGCGGGACAGTTCGTAATCCGGAAGCTGGAAATCGGCGAGCCAAGCGAGGAAATCCGGCGCAAAAATCTGCTTGCGGCCATAGAATGTGTTGCCGGCGAGCCAGATCATTTCCTTCTTGGTGAAACGCAGGCCGCGTACATAATCCAGTTGCTCGCGCAGTTCCTGCTCGTCGATTTCGTCGGTCAATAGAACCGTCTTGGTGCGGTTGATCACCGAGAAGGTTGCATCGACGTCGGGGTAAAGCCGCCAGATCATCTGCAGCATCAGGAGCTTGTAGAAATCCGTGTCGAGCAGGCTGCGCACGACCGGGTCGAGTTTCCAGGCGTTGTTATAAACGCGCTGCGCGATATCCGTCTTGGTCATGAAACTCTCTCCCGCTCCAGCACTGCATGGCGCGATGTATCCGTTATCCCCCAGTCATGGCACGGCATTTAGCCTCGCCGCAACAGGCTGATGCAACAAAGCAATTGCCCGAAAGCCGCAAAACTCGGGCCGCACAGGCTTGCAGCAGAAGCATTGGCACGAAACATCACATCATCACATACAAATATCACAAAGTATCACTATTTTAGTTGAAATTCTCAGAGCAACAGTTATATCTGGGACAGACACAGACCGCGCGAAAGCACCACTATGAAGCCCGAAGACCGCCGCCAGGCGATCATGGATATCCTGATGGAAACGGGCTCGGCTTCGGTCGAGGATCTCGCCGGCCGGTTCGCCGTCAGCAAGATGACCGTGCACCGCGATCTCGACGATCTCGAGCAGGCGGGCCTTTTGCGAAAAGTTCATGGCGGCGCCTCGATCCAGTCCAGCCCGCAATTCGAAAGCGACTTCCGCTACCGCGAAAAAATTGCCGCTGAAGAAAAGCGGCGGCTGGCCCAGCACGCAGCGACGCTGATCGAGCCCGGCCAGATCATCATCATCGACGATGGCTCCACCGCAGGAGGCGTGGCTGATTATCTCAAGGATATCCGGCCACTGACGGTGATCACCAACAATCTCGGCGTGATCAACAAACTGGCGGCTATCCCCGGCATTGATGTGATCTCGCTTGGCGGCCAGTATTCGAAGAAGTTCAACGGATTTTTCGGTATCACCACCGAGGAGGCCCTGCGTTCGTTACGGGCCGACATGGCCTTCCTGTCAAGCTCGGCCATCCATGGTGCCTCCGCCTTTCATCAGGACCAGGAAGTCGTCCAGACAAAACGGCAGATGATCACCTCGGCGGCGCGAGCCGTCCTGCTCGTCGATCACGGCAAGTTCGGCAAATCCGCCCTGCATTTCCTGACCGGGCTCGACGTCTTCGACATCGTCCTGACCGGCGCGGAAATCGATCCGTCCTGTGAACAAGCCCTCAAGGACGCCGGCATCAAGCTTCAGAAAATCAGCGGCAAAACCGCGAAGGACACAGCATGACAAAGACATCCGTCTGGGTTGGAACCAGCTGGAAAATGAACAAGACGCTCGCCGAGGCGATGGTCTTTGCCGACGGTCTGGCAGAAGCCGACGCGACGCGCGACAACCGCGTCCAGCGCTTCGTCATTCCGCCATTTACAGCCACGCGCCAAGTGAAGGAGCGGCTTGCCCAGACGAGCGTCAAGGTCGGCGCCCAGAACATGCACTGGGACGATGCCGGCGCCTGGACCGGCGAAATCTCGCCGGTGATGCTCAGGGATTGCAATCTTGATATCGTCGAACTCGGCCATAGCGAGCGGCGCGAACATTTCGGCGAAACCGATCGCGCGGTCGGCCTGAAGACGGCAGCTGCCGTCCGGCATGGCTTGATCCCGCTGATCTGCATTGGCGAAACGCTGGCCGAACGCGAAGCCGGACAGGCCGACGCCGTATTGCGCCGGCAGGTCGAAGGCGCTCTGGCACTGCTTGAAGGCGCCGACAAAGCAAAGCCGGTGCTCCTAGCCTACGAACCGGTCTGGGCGATCGGCGTCAACGGTATTCCGGCTTCGGCAGACTATGCCGATGAACGTCATGCTCTGATCGCCGAATGGGCGAAGGCAAGCCTTGGCGTTTCCGTACCGGTTCTCTACGGCGGTAGCGTTAATCCCGGCAATTGCGAGGAGCTGATTGCCAAACCACACATTGATGGCCTGTTCATTGGCCGCTCGGCCTGGGATGTGGCCGGCTATCTCGACATTCTCAAACGCGTCTCTGCGGCGCTCTGAAACCACCCGTCAACGGAAGGATACAGCCATGAAAATCGCAATCGGCGCCGACAGCGCAGGCAAGCCGCTTCTCGACATCATCGAAGCCCATCTCGCCACCAAGAGCGGCCTCGAAGTCAGCAATCTCAGCCAGTCCGGCTTCTATGCCGACCTGTCCAAGGGATTGGCCGAAACCATCGTCAGCGGCCAGAATGACCGTGGCATCCTGATCTGCGGCACCGGTATCGGCGTCTCGATCTCGGCCAACAAGGTGCCGGGTATCCGCGCGGCGCTCACCCATGACACCTATTCGGCCGAGCGTGCCGCCAAATCCAACAATGCGCAGATCATTACCATGGGCGCCCGCGTCATCGGACCGGAACTCGCCAAGGCCATCGTCGACAAGTGGCTGGAATCCGAATTCGATCCGAACGGCTCGTCGGCCGGCAATGTTCAGGCGATCGACCGTCTGGACGCTGGCAAGTGATGTTCTGATCAAACTGCTTCCGCAGAATATGTAGATCCTCCCTCATGTCCTGCAGAATGAACGCCCGGCGAAAGCCGGGCGTTTTTATTTGAGTCAGCCTTTGCCGTATTTTCGACGGCGAGTCTCAAATTTGAACAATCCCGATGTGTTGTTAATCTTCTCGCCTAAGTTTTTCCTTGACCACAACGCAACCATCCCCTCTGATTTGGCCGGCGCGCAAAGCAGCATTGATACGGAGGGGCCTATGTCATTCCTGCAATCGATTTTCCAGCAGTCTCCTGAAATTGCTCTGTTTCTATCCTTGGCCGGTGGCTACTGGATCGGCAAGTTCCAGTTCGGCAAGTTTCAACTTGGAGGCGTCGCTGGCTCGCTTCTGGTTGCAGTCGTGCTCAGCCAGATCGGCATCACCATCGATAACGGCATCAAGGCAGTCCTGTTTGCACTGTTCATCTATGCTGTCGGTTTTGAAAGCGGGCCACAATTCTTCCGCTCACTCGGCCGCAAGTCGATCCGCGAGATCGTCATGGCCGCCGTGCTTGCCATCAGCGGCCTGCTAACCGTTGTCGTGCTGGCCAAGATGTTCGGCCTCGACAAGGGCCTTGCTGCCGGTATCGCCGCCGGTGGCCTCACCCAATCGGCCATCATCGGCACCGCAAGCTCGGCGATCGGCAAACTCGGCCTTGCCGCCGATGAAGTCCAGCGCCTGCAGGCAAACGTCGCCATCGGCTACGCGGTCACCTACATTTTCGGCTCGTTCGGGGCGATCATCGTCTGTGTCAACATCCTACCCTGGTTCATGGGCCGCAGTATCCGCGACGATGCCGTCAAGGCCGAAGCTGAGATGCTGGCCGGTGCCAAGATCTACGGACCGGGCGAGACCCCTGCCCTGCCCGATCTGGTCGGCCGCCTGTTCCAGGTCAGTCAGGCCGCCGGCCGCACCGTTGCCGAGATCGAGGCCGGAGCCGTCAGTGCGGCACTCGCCATCGAGCGGGTAAAACGCGCCGGGGCGATCATCGGCGTCGAACCCGATCTCAAGTTGCAGGCCGATGATATCGTTCTCGTCGTTGGGCGACGCGCCGGAGTTGTCGGTATGGCAAATACCATCGGACCTGAAACGCAATCGTCCGACGGTATGGACATGGTCGTGGCGACGCGGGATGTCGTCATCGGCAACAAGGACTTTGCCGGAAAGACGGTCGCCGAAATCATCGAGGCGACCAAGGAATTGCGGCATGGCGTCTTCGTTCTGCAGGTCAAGCGCGCCGGCAACCCGCTGACACTTGTGGCCGACACCCGCATCGAAGCCGGTGATGTCGTTACCGTCCATGGCCTGCAGGAAGACCTGCAGCGCATCGCCAAACGGGTCGGCACCGTGATCATGCCCAGCGACAAGACCGATTTCGTCTTTCATGGGCTTGGCATCGTCGTCGGTCTGATGGTTGGACTTGCAGTCATTCGCATCGGCTCTATTCCGCTGACACTCGGCAGCGGCGGCGGCGCGCTGCTGGCCGGTCTCGCCTTCGGCTGGTACCGCAGCCGTAACATGACGCTCGGCAACATGCCGACGGCAGCCTCCACCCTTCTGCGCGATCTCGGCCTTGCCGGCTTCGTCGCGGTTGTCGGGTTGCAGTCCGGACAGCAGGCAGTGCACACGATCGCTGAAAACGGCATCTCGATCTTCCTGATCGGCGTCGTCGTTACCATCCTGCCGCTCCTGATCACCATGCTCGTGGGACGCTATATCCTGCGCTACGACAACACCGCCATTTTTGCCGGTGCGCTTTCCGGATCGCGCAGCGCCAATCCCGCCTTCGGGGAAATCCTCGACAAGGCCGGAAACACCGTCCCGACAACTCCCTTCGCCATTACCTACGCGCTGGCCAACGTCTTTCTGACATTGCTTGGCCCGCTCGTCGTCGCCTTCGTCTGATCCATTCGACTTAGCAAGGAGTGATCCCATGACCGATTATAGCAGCTTTGCGAAACTGAGCCCGTTCGAGCTCAAGGACGAACTGATCAAGCTGGCCTCTTCCCGTGAAAACCGGTTGATGCTGAATGCCGGCCGAGGCAACCCGAATTTCATGGCGACCCTTCCGCGTCGTGCCTTCTTCCGGCTTGGTCTGTTTGCCGCAACCGAATCCGAACTTTCCTATTCTTATATGCAAAAATGGATCGGTGGCCTGCCGAACATCGAGGGCATCGAGGCTCGCTTTGAGCGCTACACCACCGAAAACCGCGATCAGGCCGGGGTGGCGTTTCTGCAGCGGGCGCTTTCGTATGTGCGCGACCAGCTTGGCCTTTCGGCCTCGGGCTTCCTGCACGAGATGGTCGAGGGTATCCTCGGCTGCAATTATCCCGTCCCGCCGCGCATGTTGAAGATCAGTGAGGAGATCGTCAGCCACTATATCGTCAAGGAAATGGTCGGTGGTCACCTTCCTCCAAGCAGCATTGACGTCTTTGCGACGGAAGGCGGCACCGCGGCAATGACCTACGTCTTCAACACGTTGAAGCAGAACGGTATCGTCAAGCGCGGCGACAAGGTGGCGATCGGCATGCCGGTCTTCACGCCCTACATCGAAATCCCGGAACTCGACGAGTACGGGCTTGAGGAAGTCGCCCTCAATGCCGATCCCGAAATGGGTTGGCAGTATCCGGATTCGGAAATCGAGAAGCTGCGCGATCCCGCCATTAAGGTATTCTTTCTGATCAACCCCAGCAACCCGCCTTCGGTGAAGCTCGACCAGCGCAGCCTCGACAAGATTGCAAAGATCGTCAAGGAAGAGCGTCAGGACCTGATCATCCTGACCGACGACGTTTACGGCACCTTCGCCGACGATTTCCAATCGATCTTCGCGATGTGCCCTAACAACACCATCCTCGTCTATTCCTATTCGAAGTATTTCGGTGCGACCGGCTGGCGTCTCGGCGTCATCGCCACGCATAAGGAAAACGTTCTCGATACCAAGTTGAAGGCGCTTCCGAAGGACGCCAAGAAGGCTCTTGATCGCCGCTATGGTTCGCTGCTGCCGGATGTCTCGACGCTGAAGTTCATCGACCGCCTCGTCGCCGACAGCCGCACCGTGGCGCTCAACCACACGGCCGGCCTGTCGACGCCGCAGCAGATCCAGATGGTGCTTTTTTCGCTATTTGCGCTTATGGACGAGAACGACAATTACAAGGCAACACTGAAGAAGGTCATTCGTAAGCGCGAAGCGGCTCTCTACCGCGAACTCGGCGTGGAGCCCGAACAGAACGAAAACTCCGTTGACTACTATACCCTGCTCGATCTCGAGGTCATTTCGCGCAAGCTCTACGGCGACGAATTTGCGGATTGGCTCAAGGGTGCCTTCGCCAACAATGAACTTCTGTTCCGCATCGCCGACGAGACCGGCATCGTGCTCCTGCCCGGCAAGGGCTTTGGCACGCAGCAACCCACCGGCCGCGCTTCGCTCGCTAATCTCAATGAATTCGAATACGCTGCCATCGGTCGGGCCTTGCGCAATATGGCCGATGAATTTTATGCGAAGTTCAAGAACAAGAAGTGACGGACCAGATCCTTCATAACGACAAAAGGGCAGCCTGCGCTGCCCTTTTTGTGTTCTGACCGAGCGGCATCTGTAACCGCGGCCTGCATCTCAGGAATTGAGGGTGTAGCCATCCTGCGCTTCGGCCGCCAGCCGATCCGAATAACGCCGCATCATTTCCACCTGGACTTCTGTCTGGAAAGACATCACCTGGCTGCGGATGGCATCCTCGGAGCATCCGAGATTGCTCAGACGTTTTGCCAAGGCGCGGCACTCGGTTTTCCAATACAGCAGAGCTTCGTCGCCATGGACGTTTTCCAGCTCGCTTGCGCAGCGTCTGATGATGCTTGCCTGTCCCGACAGGGGAAACGGCACGACCCGTTCTTCCGTTTCAGAAAAACGCACATCCTTCAACGCAGCACTCATCAGGCGGTTCTCCATGTTGGTGATTCTGATTTACAAAGCATATAGTTAACGCTTCGTATCCGGAGCCTGGTTTTAGTGTCCGAAAGCCCGCCTCGAGTGCGAAAATGTGCTGCCGCGGCCAAGCCGGGCCGAGGATCTTGGGCAGCAGATCAAACCTGCACGCGGCTATCTCTGCAGCCCACAGAGACTCAGCCTGCTGACACATCTCCCTGACCTATACCCGCCTGATCGCCAGATGGACTGCTCCATCATCCGTCAGGCGCGAAAGAGCGAACGATGCCGCTTGCAATAATCATCCATATGTGAAAATCTTCTTTACATAAGAAAACTGGAGGACGCACATGGAGATCACCCGGCCGGCCGCAATTTGCGCAGGGCTCCCCCTATGAGCACCACGGCACCAACAGTCGGCGTTTCCTCGACCCGCCCTTCCGACATGCCCGCGGACCATGCTTCGCTTCCGGTTTGGAACGCGGAAAACTGGTTCTATGAGGATTGGCCAGTCGGACAGCGCATTCGATCGTTGCGGCGCACGATGGCCGAGGGCGACAGCCACATGTTCAACATGCTGGTCACCGACATTCACCCTTACGTACAGGACCAGATGTTTGCCGAACGCGAGGGCATTTTCGGCAAGCGGTTGATTGCCGGCGCCTTTGTGTTTTCGGCCGGCCTCGGGCTTGTCGCCACCAATTGCGTCAACGCCTTTTCCTATGGCTACGACAAGCTGCGTTTCATCAAGCCGGTCTTTATCGGCGACACGATCTACGCCATCCGCACCAATCTCGATAAGCGCCCGCGCTACAAGGACATGGGCCTGATCCGCGCCAGCTACGAGATCTTCAAGAGCGAAGGCGAACTGGTGCTCTACTGCGAGCATCTGCAAACCGTAAAATACAAGAACCCGGCCGATTTTGCCGGTAAGACGGAAAAATCCTAAATGTCAGCCGATACCGATCTTCCCCTCGCCGGCCTCGTCGTCGTCGATCTCAGCCAATTCCTGTCCGGCCCCTATTGTTCGCTGCGGCTGATGGATCTCGGCGCCCGCGTCATCAAGATCGAGCGGCCGGATGGCGGCGACCTCTCACGGCGTCTCTATCTCAGCGACACCGAGATCGGCGGCGATTCCACCATCTTCCACGCGATCAACCGGGCCAAGGAAAGCCTGTCGATCGACCTGAAGGACGAGAAGGATCTGGCCTCGCTGCGAACGTTGCTGACCAAGGCCGACGTGCTGATCCAGAATTTCCGGCCCGGCGTCATCGAGAGGCTCGGGCTGGATTATGAAGCGGTCAGGAAGATCAATCCGCGGCTCGTCTACGCATCGATCAGCGGCTATGGCGAGGAAGGCCCTTGGGTCAAGCGGCCGGGGCAGGATCTTCTGGCGCAATCGCGCTCCGGTGTGATGTGGCTGAATGGCGATGAGGATCAGGGGCCTGTTCCGTTCGGCCTGGCGATCGGCGACATGCTGGCTGGAGCGGCCCTTGCCCAGGGCATTCTGGCAGCGCTCGTCCGCCGTAGCATCAAGGGTACCGGCAGCCATGTCGAGACCAGTCTGCTCGAAGCACTGGTCGATTTCCAGTTCGAGGTTTTGACAACCCATCTCAATGATGGCCGGCGCTTGCCGAAGCGCGCAAACTTCCGCAGCGCCCATGCCTATCTCTCGGCACCTTATGGCGTCTATGCGGCCGCCGACGGTTATCTCGCCATCGCCATGACGCCGATTCCGAAGCTCGCCGACCTGCTCGGCATGGACGAGCTTGCGCCCTACCGCGATAACTCCGCCACCTGGTTTACGGCCCGCGACGAGATCAAGGCTCTGATCGCCAAGCGTATCGCCACCAAGACAACGGACGAATGGCTGGCGATCCTTGAACCCGCGGATATCTGGTGCGCCCGCGTGCTGAACTGGAACGAGCTTCTGGAAAGCGATGGCTTTCAGGTTCTCGACATGCTGCAGACCGTCACCCGCGAGGACAATATTTCGATCACGACAACGCGCTCGCCACTCCGCGTCAACGGTGTGCGCGCCAAGGTCGACCGCGCGGCACCACGCATCGGCGAACACAGCCAGGCCATCCGCGAGGAGTTCGGCCTATGACGATCACACTCAAGGGCATGACCTGGAACCACCCGCGCGGCTATGATCCGATGGTCGCCTGCTCGCGCCGCTGGTTCAACGAAACCGGCGTCACCGTCGAGTGGGAAAAGCGCTCGTTGCAGGATTTCGAGACATTTCCGGTCGAGGAACTGGCGCGGCAGTTCGACCTCATCGTCATCGATCACCCGCATGTCGGGCAGATCACCCATGAGAAATGCCTGTTGCCACTGGATGTTGACGGACGCGAAGGCGAACGTGCGGCGTTGGCCGCCGCCAGCGTCGGCCAGTCTTATCCGAGCTATTCGTGGCAAGGCCGTCAATGGGCTTTTCCTATCGATGCGGCAACACAGGTGCAGGCCTGGCGGCCTGATTTGCAGGCCGCACCGCCTACCACCTGGCCAGAGATGCTTGAGTTGGCACGAGCTGGAAAAGT
This sequence comes from Hyphomicrobiales bacterium, assembly GCA_900473685.1. GTDB lineage: Bacteria > Pseudomonadota > Alphaproteobacteria > Rhizobiales > Rhizobiaceae > Pararhizobium. The sequence continues at coordinate 54,809 of UCNE01000026.1, read as the reverse complement.
CCTCATCCCACTGCGACCGCCCCATTCATTAATGTGTTTTTACACACTCTGCGGCAACTTCGGACGGCCTTGCTCAGTCGAGGGGCCGGGTGAGTTGATCGACATGGAAACCGGTATCCAGGTTTTCGAGATGTTGCGCGAGATCGCCGATCTGGTCGAGCCAGCCTGCTTCGAAATGGATCCGATCGCGGTTCTGGAGCGGATGGCACTGCCCGAGGCAAAAGCTGCCGTCTCGCCGCTGATCTATGGTTATGTCAGCTATTCCGTGGCTGGCTTCCGGCCGGGCCTCATTCGTTTCGGCGATATTCCGCCGGTGAGCGAGAGCGGACCGATCGGCTCGGCGCTGGGCGGAACCGGGATTGCCGTCTCGGCATTGTCCAAAAACCCGGATACCGCCATCAACTTTGCCTACTGGATCGCCAGCGGCGATATCCAGAAGACCGATTACGCCGCAGCGGGCGGACAGCCCGGTCATGCGCAAGCGTGGGAGGATGCGGCGGTCAATCTTGCCACTGCCGACTTCTATCGCGCCACCCGCGCGACGCTTGAGGCGGCCTGGGTCAGGCCCCGCCACGATGGCTATATGGGCTTCCAACAAGCGGCGTCGGACCGTTTGAACGAAGGCCTGTTGCAGCGTCAATCAGCCAATGCAGTAGTGGCGGATATCAATCGGCTGTTCGCCGAAAGCTTTCGATAGAGGGACAGGCCGGCGGATAACGCCGGCCACCTTTTTAGAGGCGCCAAAGCCGTTTGGCATTGCCTGACAGCAGCTTGTCACGCTCCTCTTGGGAGCACCCGGCCAACAGCGCATGGGTCGCCGCCATCCAGGTCGACAGGCCTCCGCCAAGCGTGCAGACCGGCCAGTCGCTGCCCCAGACAACGCGGTCCCAGCCGAATTGCGCGATCGTGTGCTCGACATAAGGCCGCAAGGTTTCGACCGACCAGCTTTCCGCTTCAGCATAGGCGACAACACCGGAAATCTTGGCGGTGACGTTTGGACGTTTGGCAATCTCGATCATATTGTCCCGCCACGGCTGTACGGCGCCGGAAGCGATGGCTGGAACGCCGCAATGGTCGAGGATAAACTGGACGTCCGGCGCCAGATCGGCAAGCGCGATGGCTTTCGGTATCTGATGCGGCAGGACGCAAAGGTCGAAGGACAAGCCGGTTCCACCAAGCCGTTTGATGTTCTCGCGAAACAGTGCACCCTCCGAGACGTCATCGGGAACGACATGCAGCACACGGCGGAAACCCTTGACGAACGGGTTCGCCTGCTGGCGCTCGAGATGGGCGGCGAAACCCGCCTCTTCCGGGCGGCAGGCAGCGATTGCGCCGGCAATCAGGTTTTCCGGGCGTTGCGACAGCATCTGGACATAGCCGATCTCAGCCTCGATCTCGGCCGGATCGACATCAACCTCCATATGCAGGGCAGCCCCGATGCCGCAGCGTCTGGCTTCGGTCGCATAAGTTTCATAGAGAAAATCCCGATCCAGCGCAGGTACGCTCGACAGCCACGGATAGGCAAGCGCCGCCCTGTCGATCAAATGCAGATGGGTATCGATGATCATCGTCCGTGTCCTCCCCGGCGTTATTCCCGACTATTTCACACAAGAAGACATCATTCAAATAAGAAGTTCATCACCCAAGTGCTTTGAATCCCTGCCTATTCCGTGTGGGTGACATCCGATCCGGCGAGCAGCGAAAGCTGGGCAGCCGTCTTTTGTAAAAGCGCGATGCTTTCGGATATATCAGGGGCGGACGGAGCGTTGACCAGCGCAATATAGGGGCAGGTCAATGCGGCGATGCCGCGCCCGTCCGGCCCGAGGATTGGCGCTGACAGGTTATAGACCCCGGCGGTCTGGGCACTGGCCATCATCTCGTATCCGCGCTCGCGGATCCGGTCGAGTCGCTCGAAGAAATCATCGGACAAGGGTGGCTCGGTTTGGCTTTTCACATGTTCGGAAATCATCATCTGCCGCTCTTCCTCAGAACGGAATGCGAGCAGAACGTGACCGGAACCTGTGTCAAACAGGCTTATATGTGAACCAACACGGATCGAAATGCCCCAATAATCCGGAGCTTCCTGCTGGGCGATGACGACAGCAAAGCCACGATCGAACACTGCAAGATGATTGGCCTGACGGCTGCGCTGGGCAAGGTCGCGCATCAGCGGGGTCGCATAGGATGCCAATCGGCGCACCGGCGCATGCAGCTGCGCCAGGCCAAACAGCTTGAGCGTCAGCGAGTAGCGGTCGCCATCGATCCGCGTGACATAGCCGCGACGCACCAGCCGGTCGAGCATACGGTAAAACTCGTTCGGGCTGCGCTCGAGTTTCTTGGAAATCTCGGCCTGCGTCAGGCCGCCATCAACACCGGCCAGAAGCTCGAGAATATCGAGACCTTTGTCCAGCGCCGGTGCGCGGTAACGGTCGGATTCGTCAGCATCCATCAACACATCCCCCTGTGAATAAATTACTTCATATACGCATACGAGGCCTACGACAAAGCAAAGTTGCGGCTTGACGCAAGGGGGCATTTGCTGTTTGTATATAAATCAATTCCTCACAAATGAGGAATTCCCGCCATTGGGATGGTGTGGACGTGAGGAGGAGAAATCATGAACAAGCTGCTTTCCGGCGTCTCGGCCGGGGTAATGTTGTTTGCTTGCTCGGTCGCGGCACAAGCTGCAGACCTGCCCGGCAAATTCGACGGCGTGACGATCGATGCCAAGCTCATCGGCGGCCAGCAATACGAAAAGCTCTACGAGCGCATCGGCGAGTGGGAAAAGGCGACAGGCGCCAAGGTCAACATCCTCTCGAAGAAGAACCATTTCGAGCTCGACAAGGAAATCAAGTCGGATATCGCCACCGGTGGCCTCAGCTGGTGCGTCGGCTCGAACCATTCGTCGTTCGCGCCGCAATATCCGGATATCTACACCGATCTGACGCCGCTGATCCCGGCTAACGAAATCGCCAAGTTCGTGCCGGCGCTGATTGCCGCCTCGACGCTCGATGGCAAACTGGTCATGCTGCCACGTGCCCAGTTCGACGTGTCGGCACTCTATTATCAGAAGAGCCTTTATCAGGATGAAGCCAAGAAGACGGCATTCAAGGCCAAGTACGGCTACGACCTGACCCCGCCGGACACCTGGGCGCAGGTTTCCGACCAAGCAGAATTCTTCTCGTCGCCTCCGACATTCTACGGCACGCAGTTTGCCGGCAAGGAAGAGGCGATCAATGGCCGCTTCTATGAAATGCTGGTTGCCGAAGGCGGCGAATACCTCGACAAGGACGGCCGCCCGGCCTTCAATTCGGACGCCGGCGTCCGTGCGCTTGACTGGTTCGTCAAGCTTTACAAGGACAAGGCCGTTCCGGCCGGAACGACAAACTACCTGTGGGATGATCTCGGCCAGGGCTTTGCATCTGGCTCGATCGCGCTCAATCTCGACTGGCCTGGCTGGGCGAGCTTCTTCAACGATCCGAAGTCCTCGAAGGTTGCCGGTAATGTCGGCGTGAAGGTTCAGCCGGCCGGTTCGTCCGGCAAGCGCACCGGCTGGTCGGGTCACCATGGCTTCTCGGTCACGGAAGCCTGCGCCAACAAGGAGGCAGCCGCCTCACTCGTCTGGTGGCTGACCAACGAAGACAGCCAGAAGCTGGAATCGGCGACCGGCCCGCTGCCGACACGCAGCGCCGTCTGGGATTACAACATCAAGGCCGCCGAAGGCGATGCCTACAAGACCGAAGTTCTGCAGGCTTTCCAGGAAGCGGCAAAGCATGCCTTCCCGGTTCCGCAGACCGCCGAGTGGATCGAAATCTCCAACTCGGTCTATCCTGAACTGCAGGCTGCGATCCTGGGCGACAAGACATCGAAGCAGGCTCTCGATAGCGCTGCCGAGAAGGCCACGACCATCCTGCAGGATGCCGGCAAGCTTTGATTGAACTGACGCGGCGCCACGGCTTCTGCCGTGGCGCCGCTTTCAATTTCCGGCGCAAATCAAAGGGCGCGACATGAAACTATCCAGATTATCGGCACCAGTGCTGCTGCTGTTTCCAGCGTTCCTGGTTCTTGCGGCTGTTGTCGTCGTGCCGCTGGCGCTCTCCTTCTATTCGAGCTTTACGCCGTTTCGCCTGACCAAGCCGGAATCGCTCTATGTCTTCATCGGCCTGCGCAACTACATCACCGTCATTTCGAGCTGGGATTTCTGGGTCGCCTTCGGCCGCACGGTTCTGTTCCTGACGATTGCGCTCAATGCTGAAATGCTTTTGGGCCTCGGTCTTGCGTTGCTGGTCTCCAAGGCCGTGCGCGGTCAACGGTTGTTGCGCACCCTGATGATGTTTCCGATGATGTTTTCGCCGGTGCTCGTCGGCTTTCAATTCAAATTCCTGTTCAATGATAATATCGGCCTGATCAACAATGCGCTGCAATCGCTGGGGCTGACTGACCAGGCGATCCCGTGGCTGATCAATGGCAATCTGGCTCTGTTTTCGATCACGGTTGCCGAAGTCTGGTCGTCCACCTCCGTCTTTGCCATCCTCATTCTTGCCGGTCTTCTCGCCATGCCGCGCGATCCGATCGAGGCTGCCCATGTTGATGGCTGCACGCCATTGCAGACCTTCCGCTATGTCACCTGGCCTTATCTGATGCCGTTCGCCTTCATCGCCATGACCATCCGTTCGCTCGACGTTGCGAGGGCTTACGACATCGTCAAGATCATGACCGACGGCGGTCCTGCCAAGCGCACCGAGCTCCTGTGGACGCTGGTGGGCCGTACGGCCTATGGCGATGCCCGGATGGGGATGGCCAATGCCATGGCCTATTTCGCCATCGTGCTGTCGATCCTCTTCACCGTCTATTTCTTCCGCAAGCTCGCAGCCGCGCGCCAGCAGATCGGAGCTGAGTGGTAATGGATATCAATTCGTCCCATCGTCTGCGCAAGCGCCTCTATTCGCTGGCCCATATCGTCACCCTGTTCGTGGCGATGCTGATCATCTGCTTGCCCGGTTTCTGGATCATCCTGTCCTCGCTGCGTCCGACCGTCGAGATCATGGCAAAGCCGCCGGTCTGGATCCCGCAGGATCTGTCTCTGGATGCTTACCGGTCGATGTTTTCGGGTGCCGGCCAAGGCGGCATTCCGGTTTGGTCCTATTTTCGCAACTCGCTGATCATTTCGATCACCTCGACGATCATCGCGCTCGGCATCGGCATGGCCGGTGGCTATGCGTTTGCGCGCTACAAGTTCAAAGGCAAATCGGCGATCTTCCTCGGCTTCATGCTGACCCGCGCCGTTCCCGGCATTGCGCTGTCGCTGCCGCTCTTCATGATCTTTGCCCGCACCGGCATCATCGACACGCATTTCGCGCTGATCCTGACCTATGTCGCGCTGAACGTGCCCTTCACCATCTGGCTGATCGACGGCTTCTTCCGGCAGGTGCCGAAGGATCTGGCCGAAGCAGCCCAGATCGATGGCTGCACCCGCTGGCAGGCATTCTGGCAGGTGGAGTTTCCGCTGGCCGGTCCCGGCATCGCGTCGGCCGGCATCTTCGCCTTCCTGATTTCATGGAATGAGTACGCGCTGGCCTCGCAGATCACCCGCTCGGTGAATTCTAAGACGCTGCCGGTCGGCCTGCTCGATTACACCGCCGAGTTCACCATTGACTGGCGCGGCATGTGCGCGCTGGCCGTGGTGATGATCATCCCGGCGCTGACACTCACCTTCATCATACAAAAACACCTCGTCTCCGGCCTCACCTTCGGCGCGGTCAAAGGATAATTTCATGGCTCCCGTCAGTCTCAAGAAACTGGTCAAGCGCTACGGCGCCCTGGAAGTGGTGCACGGCATCGACCTGGAAGTGAAGGACCGTGAGTTTATCGCCCTGGTCGGCCCGTCCGGTTGCGGAAAATCGACGACGCTGAGGATGATCGCTGGCCTCGAAGACGTCAGCGGCGGTACGATCGAGATCGGTGATAATGTCGTCAACGACCTGCCGCCCCGCGCCCGCAACATCTCGATGGTGTTCCAGTCCTATGCACTCTATCCGCATATGACCGTCGGCGAAAACATGGGCTTTTCGCTGAAGATCGCCGGCCGTCCCGTCGAGGAGATCAAGGAAAAGGTCGCGGACGCCGCCGCCATTCTTGATCTCACGCATCTGCTCGAGCGCCGCCCGTCGCAGCTTTCCGGTGGTCAGCGCCAGCGCGTTGCCATGGGCCGCGCGATCGTCCGGCGTCCGGATGTGTTCCTGTTCGACGAGCCGCTCTCCAATCTTGATGCCAAGCTGCGCACGCAGGTTCGCACCGAAATCAAGAAGCTGCATGCCCGCATGCAGGCGACGATGATCTATGTGACGCATGATCAGGTCGAGGCGATGACGCTGTCCGACCGTATCGTCATCATGCGCGATGGCCATATCGAGCAGGTCGGCACCCCGGAAGAGGTGTTCAACCGGCCGCTGACCAAATTCGTGGCAGGTTTCATCGGCTCGCCGCCGATGAACATGGACGACGTGACGGTCGCTGACGGAAAACTGGTCTTCGCCAGCGGCGCCACTCTGCCGATCCCGCCGAAATTCCGCCAGAGCCTGACTCCGGGTCAGAAACTGACCTTCGGCCTTCGCCCCGACGATTTCTTTCCGACCGGCCATGGCCTGAACTCCGGCGATGCCGAAGCGGTCGCGGAGCTGGAATTGCCGGTTTCGATCACCGAACCACTCGGCAACGAGACACTGGTCTTTGTCGGCTTCAACGGTCGCGATTGGGTATCGCGCATGCTCAATCCGCGCCCCCTGCCCTCCGGCCAGAGCATCAAGATGAGCTTCGATCTCTCGCAAGCGCATCTCTTCGACCTGACCACCGGCAAGAGCCTGGTAGCCTGAGGAATCTGTAATGGTCCGTATTGAAAAAATCGAACTGCGCATGGTCGACCTTCAGCCGAAGGTCAAGCGCACCGACGCGATCCAGAGCTTTGTCAGCCAGGAAACGCCATTCGTCACCATCACCGACAGCGATGGCGCGACCGGTACCGGCTACAGCTATACGATCGGCACGGGCGGTTCGTCCGTCATGCGGCTCTTGTCGGATCATCTCGTGCCGCTTTTGATCGGCGCGGATGCCGATTGCATCGAGGCGATCTGGCACAAGATGGAATTTGCCACGCACGCCACGACGATCGGTCCGATCACGGCGCTGGCTATGGCAGCTGTCGATACAGCCCTGTGGGACCTTCGGGCGAAGAAGCAGAACCTGCCGCTGTGGAAGCTCGCCGGTGGCGCCCGCGACCGCTGCCCGCTTTACACGACCGAAGGCGGCTGGCTGCATATCGAAAAGCAGGCACTGGTCGATGACGCGCTGCAGGCCAAGGCCAAGGGCTTTTCCGGCTCCAAGATCAAGATCGGCCGGCCGCATGGCTCGGAAGATTATGACCGGTTGTCGGCCGTGCGCGCCGCTGTCGGCCCGGCCTTCGAGATCATGACCGATTGCAATCAGGGATTTGCCGTCGATGAAGCTATCCGGCGCGCCGGACGCTTGCAGGAACTTGATCTCGCCTGGATCGAGGAGCCGCTTCCGGCCGACGATCTCGACGGCCATATCCGTTTGTCGCGTTCGACCACGACGCCGATCGCCGTCGGTGAATCCATGTATTCGATCCGGCATTTTCGTGAGTACATGCAGAAGGGCGCCTGCTCGATCGTCCAGGTCGATGTCGCCCGTATCGGCGGCATCACGCCGTGGCTCAAGGTTGCCCATGCAGCGGAAGCCTTTGACATTCCCGTCTGCCCGCACTTCCTGATGGAACTGCATGTCAGCCTCGTCTGCGCGGTACAGAACGGCAAATATGTCGAGTATATTCCCCAGCTCGATGACCTGACGGACAAGCGCATGGAGATTGTCGATGGCAAGGCGCTCGCACCAACGGAGCCGGGCATCGGCATTTCCTGGGATTGGGATGCGGTCAAATCGCGTTCAGTTGCAGAATTCACCCGCGAATTCCGGGCCTGACGGGAGACGGTTATGCAGCGCATGAGCATGGTGATCGGGCTTGAGCCGGATAAGATCGATGAATACCGGCGGCTGCATGCCGCCGTCTGGCCGGAAATCCTTGCCCTGATCTCAGACTGCAACATCACCAACTATTCGATCTTCCTGAAGGAGCCGGAAAACCTGCTGTTCGGTTACTGGGAATATGTTGGAACCGATTTCGACGCCGATATGGCCAAGATGGCGGCGCATCCGAAAAACCAGGAATGGTGGTCAGTCTGCATGCCCTGCCAGAAACCGCTTGCCACTCGCAAGGACGGCGAGTGGTGGGCAATGATGGAAGAGGTGTTTCATCATGGCTGAGCATTTTGATCCGGCGACACTGCGCCAATGGTGGCCAAAACCCGCCACGCCGCGCCCGATCGTCATTTTCGGTGCCGGAAGCATTGTCGGCGATGCTCATCTGCCCGCCTACAAGAAAGCCGGTTTTCCGGTCGCCGGTATTTACGACCCAAACACCGAAAAAGCTCGGGAACTGGCTGGAAACTGGGGCATTAAAGCCTTTGCCAGCGAGAATGAGGCGCTTGCGATCAAGGATGCCATCTTCGATCTCGCGACCCCGCCCTCGACACATGCCGCCATCCTGTCGAAACTTCCTCAGAGTGCTGCGGTTCTCATTCAAAAGCCGATGGGCTCTGATCTTGCGGCAGCAACGGACATTCTGGCAATCTGCCGTGCCCGGCAGTTGAAGGCGGCCGTCAATTTCCAGCTGCGCTTCGCGCCGATGATACTGGCCCTGAAGGACGCGGTCGAACGCGGATTTCTCGGCGAAATCGTCGATTTCGATGCCTGGCTAGCGCTGGCAACGCCCTGGGGTTTGTGGCCCTTCCTCAAGGGTCTGCCGCGCATCGAGATTGCCATGCACTCGATCCACTATCTGGATTTCATCCGTGGCCTGATCGGCAATCCGCTCGGCGTCCATGCCAAGACCATCGGTCACCCGAACCATGATGTTGCCCAGACCCGCACGGCCGCCATCCTCGACTATGGTGACCGGCTGCGCTGCGTTCTCTCGGTCAACCACGACCATGATTTCGGCCGCAAGTTCCAGGCCTGCGAGTTCCGCATTTCAGGCACAAAGGGCGCTGCCTACATCAAACTCGGCGTCAATCTCGATTATCCGCGCGGCGAGCCGGACGAACTCTGGATCCGACCGGCCGGGGGCGGCGAATGGGTTCCCGTACCGTTGCAAGGTGCATGGTTTCCCGATGCCTTTGCCAATCGCATGGCCAACCTCCAGCGTTTTGCCGCCAGCGAAGACGACGTGCTGATCGGCTCCGTCGAAGATGCCTGGCAGACCATGGCACTGGTCGAAGCCGCCTATCAATCCAGTGAGCAGCCGGCAACGCCGCTTGCGCCTTTGCCCGGGATGTAATCGATGAGCGAACAGACACTCCATTTCGAAGAGTATGAGCTGGGCGCTGTCCGGTTGACCACCGGGCGCACGATCACCGAGACCGATTTTGTCGTGCATGCCGGCCATACCGGTGATTTCTTTCCGCATCACATGGATGCCGAATTCGCCAAGACCTTGCCGGGAGGTCAGCGCATCGCCCATGGCACGATGATCTTTTCGATCGGCGTCGGCCTTACCGCGTCGCTCATCAATCCGGTCGCATTTTCCTATGGTTATGATCGCTTGCGGTTTGTCCGTCCGGTCCACATTGGTGATACGATCCGCACGCGCGTGACGATCACGGCCAAGGACGACGACCCGAAGCGGCCGGCGTCCGGCCGCGTCACCGAGCGCTGCGAAGTTCTCAACCAACGCGACGAAGTCGTGCTCGCCGCCGATCACATTCTTATCGTCGAACGCAAGAAAACCTAAAAGAGGCCAATGACATGACCGCCAATCTCACCGGCAAGAAAGTCCTGATCACCGCAGCAGCGCAAGGTATAGGCCAGGCGTCGGCGCTCGCCTTTGCCAAGGCGGGAGCGATCGTCCATGCCACCGACATCAACGCCGAAGCGCTTGCCGTTCTGGCGAAGGAACCGGGTATATCCACCCACATTCTCAATGTTCTGGAAGCTGATGCCGTTTCGACATTGATTGCCGAAATCGGCGATGTCGATGTGCTGTTCAACTGCGCCGGTGTCGTTCACGGCGGCTCTGTTCTGGAGATGAAGGATAGCGATCTCGAATTTGCTTTCGACCTCAACGTCAAGGCGATGATCCGCACCATCCGCGCCGTGCTTCCGGGCATGCTGGCTCGTGGCGACGGCTCGATCGTCAACATGTCCTCGGTCGCCTCCAGCATCAAGGGCGTGCCGAACCGCTTCGCCTATGGCGTCACCAAGGCGGCCGTTATCGGCCTGACCAAGGCCGTTGCGGCCGATTATGTCGCGCAAGGTATCCGCTGCAATGCAATTTGCCCCGGCACGGTCGAAAGCCCGTCACTGCAGGAACGCATGCGTGCCCAGGGTGACTATGATGCCGCCCGTGCCGCTTTCATCGCCCGCCAGCCGATGGGCCGCCTCGGCACGCCGGAAGAAATCGCCGACCTCGCGGTCTATCTTGCCGGAGCGACCTATACGACCGGCCAAGCCTACAATATCGACGGCGGCTGGTCGATCTGACGCCTTAAAACAGGAACCACGCACATGAAACTTCTTCGCTATGGTGCTCCCGGCGCCGAAAAGCCGGCCATTCTCGACGCTGACGGCGCAATCCGCGACCTTTCCGGCCATGTCTCCGATATTGGCGGTAAGGATATCGATCCGGCGGCACTTTCGGCACTGGCAAAGCTCGATCCGGCCAGCCTGCCACTGGTCTCTGGCACGCCGCGCATCGGCCCCTGCGTTGCTGGTACAGGAAAATTCATCTGCATCGGTCTCAACTATGCTGACCATGCGGCGGAATCCGGCATGGCGGTTCCGCCGGAACCCGTCGTCTTCATGAAGGCAACGTCGGCTATCGTCGGCCCCAATGACGATCTGCTGATCCCACGCGGCTCGGAAAAGACCGATTGGGAAGTCGAACTCGGCGTCGTCATCGGCAAGACTGCCAAATACGTGTCTGAAGCCGACGCCCTCGATTATGTAGCCGGCTATTGCACCGTTCACGACGTTTCCGAGCGCGCCTTCCAGATCGAGCGCTCCGGCCAGTGGACCAAAGGCAAGTCCTGCGACACGTTCGGCCCCATTGGTCCCTGGCTGGTGACCAAGGACGAGGTTGCCGATCCGCAGAACCTCGGGCTCTGGTTGAAGGTCAACGGCGAAACCGTGCAGAACGGCACGACGAAGACCATGGTCTATGGTGCCGCTTTCCTCGTTTCCTATCTCAGCCAGTTCATGTCGCTGCATCCCGGCGACATCATCTCCACCGGCACCCCGCCCGGCGTTGGCATGGGTATGAAGCCGCCACGCTATCTGAAAGCCGGCGACACCGTGGAACTCGGCATCGAGGGCCTCGGCAGCCAGAAGCAAACGACGCGGGCAGATATCTGAGGCTTTGGCCGGCGCGCACCAGCGCCGGCCCCTACAGAACTTGCCTTCGCTACCTGTACAGACAAAAATCCGGAGCAAACCATGACCCGCATTACCGACCTCCGCGTCTTCGACCTGCGCTTTCCGACCTCGCAAAGCCTCGACGGTTCCGATGCGATGAACCCTGATCCGGATTACTCTGCGGCTTACGTCATTCTCGACACCGACACGGATGGACTATCCGGCCATGGCCTGACCTTTACGATTGGCCGCGGCAATGAAATCTGCTGCGCGGCAATCAATGCAATGAAGCACCTGGTTGTTGGCACCGAACTCGGCGACATTCTCGCGCATCCCGGCAAATACTGGCGGCATCTGACCGGCGACAGCCAGTTGCGCTGGATCGGCCCCGACAAGGGCGCCATGCACCTTGCCACCGGCGCCGTCGTCAATGCGGTCTGGGATCTGCTGGCAAAACAAGCGGGAAAGCCCGTTTGGCGGCTCATTGCTGAAATGCCGGCCGAAGAGATCGCTGACATCGTCGACTATCGCTACCTGACCGATGTGCTGACCCGCGACGAGGCCGTCGCCATCCTCAAGCGCGCAGAAGCAGGCAAGGCAGAGCGCATTGCGACGCTCGAGGCGGAGGGTTACGCCTGCTACACGACATCGGCCGGCTGGCTCGGCTACGACGACGAAAAATTGCGGCGCCTCTGCCAGGAAGCGATCGATGCCGGTTTCAATCACGTCAAGATGAAAGTCGGCCGCGATCTTGAGGACGATATCCGCCGCCTGCGCATCGCTCGCGAAGTCATCGGCCCGGATCGTTATCTGATGATCGACGCCAACCAGGTCTGGGAAGTCAACGAGGCCATCGGCTGGGTGAACGAACTTGCCTTCGCCAAGCCATTTTTCATCGAAGAGCCGACCAGCCCCGACGATGTTGCTGGGCATCGCAAGATCCGCGCCGGCATTGGCGCCGTCAAGGTCGCGACCGGCGAGATGTGCCAGAACCGCATCATGTTCAAGCAGTTCATCGCCGAAGGCGCGATCGACATCGTCCAGATCGATTCATGCCGCATGGGTGGACTGAACGAAGTGCTGGCAGTTCTGCTGATCGCCGCGAAATATGACCTGCCGGTCTGGCCGCATGCCGGCGGCGTCGGCCTTTGCGAATATGTCCAGCACCTGTCGATGATCGACTATATCGCTGTGTCCGGCACCAAGGATGGCAGGGTGATCGAATATGTCGACCACCTGCACGAGCATTTTCTTGAGCCCTGCATCATCGACAACGCTGCCTATATGCCGCCACAAGCCGCGGGCTTCTCAATCGAGATGAAACCGGCGTCGATCGAGCAATATCTGTTCAAGGGGTGATGAAAATGGCGGGTGTGGCATTACCGCTCCCGCCAAAAAGCTGTTTTCAACCCCGTTTGCGGATCGTCCCGTAGACGATATGCCGGTTTTCGCCGAATTCCACGCGCGCCTCGACCGAATTACGGTCGGCGCTGGCGTTGATGATGTTCCACATTTCGACATCCGAACGCAGCAATAGTGCCCAGTTCATGAAGGTTTCCATGTAGCCGTCGTCATCGACGTCGCGTGAGAAATTCGCGAACAGAAACACTCCGTTCGGCTTCAGCATGTCCAGGCACGTCTGCGTCAGCTTGATCGCCACCTTGTCGGCAAGATAGTCGTAGAGACCTGCCGCATAGATGAAGTCGAACTTGCCGAGCGTCTGCGATTTCGTCAGTAGGCCACGAACGGAGCCATCGATCGCTTCGACGCACGTGCCGTTGAAGTCGCGGACCATCGAACCGACGCTGAGCGGATCCTGATCAAGCGCAACCCAACGCTTGATCCGCTTTTCCCGCAGGGCGACCGAATTGTTTGCTTCGCGCAAATGGCCGGCTGCCACCGTCAGAATTTCCGTTCCTGGGCCTTTTTCAGTTGCAATTTCATCGACATAGCGCGTCAGAAGATCGCGCCGCTCACGCACTGCAACCGGGGACGGCGATTGGCTGGTGTAGCCGTAAAGTTCCTTGCCGAGCGGCGAAGCCTTGGCGATTTCGTCCGCAACGCTCGGGTGACCGTAGATGAAGTCGATCAACTGAGCATCGCCGGAATAGCCACGCGGCTTCATGAACGACCATCGCGTGAAGGGATCCTCATGGAAGAAATCCGCGACCGGATGATTCTGGACGATCGGGATCAGTTCCTGCCAGACATTGTGATGATATTTGCGGCGCATCTCGTGAAGTGAGCCGATCAGTCGATGGATGATCAGCGCCGGGTTCTGATCCTCCTGGATCTGCTGCTGCGCGATCTTCAACGCAAGCGCAATCTCCACTCGCCCGGTCGCGAGTTGCTCATAATGCATGTCTGTTACGGAGGACGACAGTTCGGTGTTTATGGCCGCCGGTGTGATCAGGCTTTCGCCGTCAAAGGCAATCTTAATTTGGGTCACTCGAGCCTCATGCGTTAATAGATTGTTAACATTATGGAGAAAAACGAGTGCAGTGCCAATCGGAATTGCACGTATCCGCATGGCATGGTTAACGCGCTCGCGTATCAGTTGGGTATACTGCGCGGATCCGCTAACCTTCGGCAAATTCAGGAAAACTTAATGTACGTCCAATATTGTGCCGAAAAGTTCCGCCTGCTCCTGATAGGCTGCCTTGTTGTCCTGCACGCGCGAATGCTGCAGGTGATGGCCGTAGCCGCAAGGGCATTTCACGGGCAGAAGGATGCGACGCAACCCCATGGAACGTGCATGAAGCACACACTGGCTGACGTAGTGGAGATCGATCTCAATGCTGAGCCGCCGCGCCCGGCTTTGGCGGAGCTCCGCACACTCTATCGTGAGGAAGGTCAGGCCACCCGGCGTCAGGATACGCGCCAGGGCATGTGGATTGCGATTGCCGTCTATCTCTTGTTTTCGATCACCGACATCCTGCTCGTCCCGGACGTTGCGAAATATGTGATCGCGTCCCGTTTCGTCATCGGAACGATCGCGTTCTTCCTCTTGGAAGCCGAGGTTCGCTGGAACGCCAGTGCGGATGTCATCGACGCGACCTGCGCTACCGGCCTCGTCGCAGCCTATGCCGGTTGGCTGTATCCATCACTGATGACGGCCGACACGATCAGCATCTCCTATTACATGGTGTTCGGCGCGATCTTCATGATGAGCGTCAATCTGTTCTTCAGCTTCCAGTTCCGCCTTTCCCTGATAGCATCGGCTGTCATTCTCGTCATTTTCCTCGCTGCATTGCAGTCGTTTCCGGTCGTAGACCCCTCCTACAAACTCGCATTCGGCACATTCTGCATCTCCTGCTTTGTCTTCACCTCCTATGTGAACTGGAAGCTGAACAGAGAGCGCTACAAGGTTTTCCTGAACGCGCTTGAAGCGAAAGTTCAGCAGAAAGAGGCATCCGAACGGGGCGATGCGCTGCTGAGGTTGTCGAATACCGATCCATTGACCGGACTGGAAAACCGCCGGGCTATCGATCAGAGACTCAGAGATTACTGGAACGGCTGGCAACGATACGGCACCAGTTTTACGGCAATCCTCATCGATGTCGATTTCTTCAAGAAATACAACGACTGCTATGGCCATCAGGAAGGTGATCGATGCCTTATCCAGGTCGCCGATGCGCTTGCCGATTCAATAAAGCAGCACAATGGCTCGATCGGCCGTTATGGTGGCGAAGAATTTATTGTGCTCGCGCGCTTGGAAACACTGGAGCAAGTTGAGGAACTGGCGGAAAACATCTGCCGGACCGTGGAAAACATGGGTCTGCTTCATCAGCAGCGCCGTGACGGTATGTCGATCGTGACAGTCAGTGTCGGCGCGGCGTTCACCCGCAGCCAGGCCGGTACGAAACTGGAAAAGATCATTCATGAGGCTGATCGTGCGCTGTATGCTGCCAAGGCAAGCGGGCGCAACTGCGCCAAACTGTTTGACCCCAACGATCCTCATAGCAGCGATGAAAGCGAAAATATCGCCGCTCTCTTGAAAATCGCGACCGCTCAGAATCTCGTGTCTCTGGTCTATCAACCGATCCGCAATGTCTCCTCTGGCCGCGTTGAAGCCGTCGAGGCGTTAATGCGCTTGAAGATGCTCGACGGAACGGCCGTTTCGCCGGGCCTCTTCATCCCTATTGCCGAGCGGACGGGTGCAATCCTGAGCCTCGGATACTGGGCAATCCGCACTGTCTGCGCCGAACTTCTGATCGACAATCATGTTCGTGTCGTCAGCGTCAATGTTTCGCCCATTCAGCTGAAAACACCCGGTTTTGCAACCTCTGTGGCGGCGATCCTTGGCGATACCGGCGTTGCCGGCGGCAGGCTCGCGTTCGAGATCACCGAAGGTCTCGAAATGGAGATGAATTCGGACATCTTGCGCTGCATCAGCGATCTGAAGATGCTGGGCATCCGAATTTGGCTCGACGATTTCGGGACCGGATTTGCCGGCCTTTCCTGGCTACGCCTTATCGATTTCGACACCGTCAAGATCGATCGCTCGTTTCTGCATGACAGCGGCACCCCGAGAGGCAAGGCGATGTTGCAGGACATTATCGGGCTGGTCCGCAACCGGGGTCACAAGATTCTGGTTGAAGGCGTCGAGACGGATGAACAACTGGACCTCATGCGCGAATTTCGCATCGATCAGGTCCAGGGCTTTCACGTGGGCCGCCCGGCCCCCCCGGAGGATTTCCGATCCCCTCCCCCGTTTGACGATCAAGCGCCACGTCTGCGCCGGCCGGCTTAAAAGAACAGCCTTTCATCAGTTGCTCCCCTATCCGGCCTTCCGTTCTCCGGGTGCATTGATACGCATCAGCGCCATCAGCATCGGTCCCAGTGAAAATTCACCCTTTTCGGCTCTGCGTGTCAGATCGCGAAGATAGCCGCCGGCAGAATTGATCTGGCCGCCACGCTCCAGGATGCAGGCCATTACCGCTGCCGCGTTCTCAGGCCCAAGAATTTCGCAGGCCCGCTGATAGGCACTCGGACTGACACCGAGCATCGACCGCACCACAATGGCGGCGCCCATGAGTTCGCGCCAGCTGGAAATTCCGCCGCCCGGCCCGTACATGACCATTTCCGGGCAAGCCGATAACACCATGCTCAGTGGGAATGCTTTTATCGGTTCACGCCTACTTTGCTGCTCGATCACCGAATTTTCCTCCTGCTGTCTTTCTGGAGCAGGTTCAAGTTCAGGAATAGAGTCGGATTTTGAATTCTGTATATGCCGCTCATTTTGTAATGCATTGCCGCTCAATTTTCGATTATTTACCTGATTTTCCAACTGTTTAGCGGCCTCTTCACGCAAGGCTTCAAGTTCCCCTAGCGCTGCGGTAAGTTCAATTGCCGCCGGTTTGCGCGGTAGTGCAGCCAGGAGAGCGCTGTAATGCAGGTGCGTGGCCTCCCAATTGCCTGGAATCCCTTCTTCCAGAGCGGTTTCAATCAGCTTTGAGACGTCCCGGCTACAGATGGTCAACCGTTCGCGTAACCGCTGGGTATGCAATCGTTCGGCGACAACTTCGTCCGCCAGGCGCTCAATGTCATCAGACCGGGCCAAAAGGGGCGCCAGGGAAAAGCCAAAGGCTTCATCGATCGTTCCGGCGCGGTCACGGCGCGCGTAACGCTTGCCGTTGGCACTGTCCTTGCGGGACAGCAGTCCTGCCTCGACCAGGATCGCCAGATGCCTGCGCAACGTTTGCTCCGCCATTCCATGGGCACGCAGAGACAGCTGTGCATTGGATGGAAACACAACCAGACTGCCATCTGCCGACAGCTCATTCTTAGGGTAAAAGCTCAAAAGAGCATTCATAACCGCCAAAGCACGGTCCGTTACGCCCAGGCGCGACCTTGCCTCGCACAAAGCGCGATAGAGTTTCCACTTGTCGACCGACTTTTCCGGTTCAGTTTCCTGAGCCAGGACTTGGTTTGCCACCATGGCAAGCGTCATCGGCCGCCGCCCAAAGGGCGTCGTCACACTTCCAACCTGCATTTTCTTCACCCTGCAAAAGGCAAAAGAAAATTGCTCACCAAAACGATGCCAAAGACTCTTGACTATGATTCGCGGAAATGGGATTCTCTAGCTGCTAAACTTCAGAGAAGGGCTTCCACGACGGAAACGTTTGGGGGCCTTTTTCTTTTGCGGTTCAGTCTCCTGTTCCTGTTGTTTTCGAACGCATGAAATCGTCATAGAGCGCGGACAGTTTACCTTCGACATAAGCTCCGAATTCGGGCTCGATCGTCTTGTCGAAGATGAGTTTCAATGCTTCGCCCGTCTCAGATATCCTGACCGCCTTCCGGCGAGGACCGGCATTCCAGAAGGCGCTTCGCGCCTTGTCCTTGCTCTCTCGCAATTGATCATAGACCGCCTGGAACCGCGCATCCGACGTCAGGCTGTCAAAGCCCGGCTCAAGGATAGAGCCAAGAGCTTTTGATCTGCGGTTCTTCTCTTCGATCAAATCGGCAAGTTCCGCCCAGCGTGTCCGGCCAAAGCCAGGGGCAGCACCAATCGCTTCAATCAGTTCCGCCGGCAACCGGTTCACTAGGGCGATCATCCGCGACAGCGCGGCCTTGTCGACACCCAGCGCCGACATGATGATATCGCGGGAAAAATTTCGCTCTTCCAGCCGTGAGGCAAAAAACGACCGCTCGATGAATGTCAGATCGGTACGGGCATTGTTTTCCTGGCCCTGGCTGACGACAAGCTGTTCGTCCGTCAGATCCCGGACAACGGCACGAATGGGACCGCCAATCTTTTTGACGGCAGCCAAGCGGCGGTGACCATAGGCGACCTGAAACCGCCCTTCCCTCTCCGGATGCGGCCGGACAAGAATGGGGACCTGCTGTCCGTGCTCGCGGATCTGAGCAACCAGCAGTTCCTGATCCTCGGTGCTTACACCGAGCCGGTCGACAACGAATGAGCTGTCCAGAACGGCGGTGTCGAGTTCGACAATCATCTGCCCCTGGGCAAGCTGCTTCTCCAATTCGTCGGCACGCTGCGCCTTTTCGTGAACACCGCCGAGCGACTGAGATATCGCACCGACAGGGCTTGCCCGTTTCAATGGCTTTTCAAAACCGGCAAGCGGCCGTGAATTTGTAAATGGCTGCTCGTTCTCCGCAGCCGGGCTCACATCGGATTCGATCAGGCTAAAAACGTTCTTACGGGCCATGAATTACTTCCTTCCCCACGTTCGCTTGATGAGATCCTCAATTTCGGTATTCACGGATGTCAGGGATTCCAGCGCACGGTCATATGTGCCTCGTGTGAACTGGTTCCTGTCGACTTCATACAGCGTTTGCTTCGTCAGCCCGGCATCCGAAATCGCCGTCGACTTCACCATCGAGTTTTCCAAAACCCGATTTCCGAAAATGGACCGCATGAAGCCCGACATCTGAGACTGCGGTCCGTCGTTCGGTTCATACCGCGTCACAAGATAGCGCATCCAATCATAGTCCATCGAACCGCCAGCTTCTTCGACAACCGACAAGAGGTCGCCGGTCATATGCAGGAACTGGCTCATCGACATGACATCCAGCATTTGAGGATGCACGGTGATGAGAACCGCCGTCGCCGCGCAGAGCGCAGACAGCGTCAAGAATCCCAATTGCGGCGGGCAGTCGATGACTACAATGTCGTAGGCGCTTTCGATCTCGGCCAAGCATTCCCCGATGCGAGCAAAGAACATCGAATCGGTTTTGTGCCGGCCCGCAAGAGCCTTTGGCGTTTCGTGCTCAAACTCCATCAACTCCAGATTTCCCGGGATGATGTGGAGATTTGGCGTATAGGTCGCGCGGACGATATCAGTAACATCCCGCTTGGCACCGTCGTAGCGGATGGCGCCGTATAGTGTCTCGTTCTCTCCGACATCGAACTCCGGCTGATGCCCGAACAATGCCGACAATGACGCCTGCGGATCGAGGTCAATTGCAAGGACGCGGTAACCGCGCAGAGCAAGGAACTGCGCGAGATGTGCCGACGTCGTGGTTTTTCCGGAGCCGCCCTTGAAGTTCATGACGGAAACGACCTGAAGCTTTTCACCGTCACGGCGATGGCGGACGTATTTGCGGGGGCCCTTCCCTCCATCGTCCAGAAGATGGCGAAGGTTTTCGATGTCCTGGACTGAATATTGGCGGCGGCCGTTGGCCAGAGGTTCAGGTCCATGCCCGTCGGCCACGATCTGCCGAAGATAGCCCTGATGGATACCAATGAAATCAGCGGCCTCCGCGGGCGTGAACTGCCGAATGCTTTTTTGAGCCGTGGGCGGGAATGTCCGCTGCTGGTGTGCCTGCAATTGACGCGACAATTCTTCGGCGTCAGAAGAGATCAGAGAGCGCAGGCTCTCACCATTCTTATTGCCTGCGATATTCAACATATTGGCCCCGACTTAATCCGCGCTTATTTTTCGATTGGCGCGCAAAATGCGCTGATCTCATTAGGCCCGATTCTATCCGGTGTGGCAAAGTCTTTTTCGTTAACAACAGATTAACCAACAGGATCACGACTCGAGGCAATCTCGTTGTACATGTACAACTGACTGGTGCGTGAGAGTGCGCTAGCTTGCGATGAAGACTTTCCACCGAATATGACCTGGCGGCTTGAAACTCTCTGCCGCCGCGCGCAGGCCGTACCCGCGCTAAAAAGCCTCGCTCCACGCAGCAACATCCATCAGCGCGATGGGTTCGCCATTGATCATCATATGTGAGGCCAATTTCCCAATTGCGTTGCCGCGCTACCGCGCGCGCTGCAGCACAAAACGATGGCGTGCCGCCGGGTTGTACACGTACAACTATGGCATAAGTGAAATTCTCGCCGCCGCCCAATCGTCCGGCGGACATGTGACAACAGCACAAGGAGACAACTTCCATCCACGCCATTGAGGCTGAACGGACGGGACAGATGCGCCGCATCTCAACAGGCTCATATGTTCGCCGGTAAAGTCCTCGGTCCTCACGGCTTTTTATGCCGCGCCCCATAAGACTTTAATCTCGGCCATTGGCGATCTATAATCGACCTCCCTCCCCTTGAGGTTCGGATTGCGCCGCGGTCTTGATCAGGTGCCCGTTTGAATCTGCCTCGCTCACAACGTGTCGCCGTCGATGGGGTCTGCTGTTTGGTGGGTGAGGCGGCGGAACTTCGCAATGATCATTCCATTCTGAAGACGGCTTGGTCACCGGCATCTGCCGAGCAGCGCAAAGTATGGCGTGCCGCCGCTTGCCGACATGCATCCAAATGGCACTAAGTCGCCCTCCAAAATCAAGCCTGCCTCGCAATTTCCGCAGCCCGCTACTCTCGATCGGACAACGGTCTGTTGGGTGACCGGCCAACCGCACGCCCCTGCCCCGTTCAAGCGTTTAACAGGACTATTGGAAAGCGACGCTTCCGGCATGCGAAGTCCCGCACGGTCTCCTTGCCGGGCAGCAGAACAAACCCAGTTTCACGTGCCGTGCGCCTGCCGCGCAATACCTCTATGGCGTCGAAAATTCCCGCTGATTCCATGCTCACACGGACGGCCGATGCGCGCGCAGTTCGCAACCATATCCTCTTGATCACGCCGGCCGTCGTTGCTTCAAAGCCGATGACCGCAATCGGGATCGGAGTGCCTTCCCTTTCGTGAAGCCGGAGAAAATCGGAAGTATATGATAAGGCAATCTCATCGTTGAGCGTACTTGCCGAGCAGGGTTCGGCTGCCGCTGGACGCTGCGCACCCTTGAAGTAGAAGTACTGCTTGAGACGCCAGTTGGCCGACCTCGCATTTCCGGACATGGCAACGGAGGCCCCATACTCCACACATGCCGACAAGCCTTACCGCTTTGCGATCTTAACCAGCAGCCTCCGGGCTACTCGCATCTCGACAAAACGGCCAGTCGAACAATATCGGCGAGTCACAGCCACCCAGGAGCGGGGGAGGGCCCAGAACAGCACTTGTCATAGCAACGGTGTCCCAATTAAAATGAGCTCCGACACCGCGCAGTGCTACAAGAATCGTTCAGAGGCCCGCAGCTTTCGTCAGGTTGATCCTGAACCGGTCGCGGCGGCGCTGGTATTTGCGGGTCATCTCTGCCGTCGTATGACCGAGCTGCTTTTGCACGTAGCGCTCATCGACCTCCGCCGACGAAGCAAGACCAGCGCGCAGCGAGTGGCCGGAAAATTTGAGCGCTCGTTCGCCCTCGGTAAGATCCCCGCGGACGCCCGCGGCAAGTGCCGCCCGTTTAACCAGGCGGGCGACTTCCTGGTCATTCAGCCGGTCAGCACCAACAGCTTTGCCCTGGCCGGTCACCCGCCTGAACAATGGACCATGGGCGATCCGGGCCAGCGTCAGCCACGTTTCCAGCGCGGTGACAGGGCAGGTGGCATCCGACGAACCGCGGCCGATCTCGACCTCACGCCAGCCGGTTTTTCCCCGCAAAGTGACGACCAGCCCCTTCTCCAGCACTTCGATCCAGCCACGGCCATCCTCCGTCTGGTCCTTCTTGAGATCAAGCCCAACAATCTCGGAACGGCGAAGCCCGCCGGCAAAACCGATCAGCAGCATGGCCCGGTCCCGCAACCCGCGCAGCGTGCCCCGGTCGAGCGTCTCGAGCATGGCGATAATATCTTCCGGCATCACCGCTTCCTTCTGCACCGGCGGCCGTGCGTGGCTGTTGCGGATGCCGGCCATTACCGTGGCGATATGCCGGTCCTTGCGGTCGAGTGGTTGCCCGCGTTGAGCGTAGTTCCAGGCAAGCGAAGAAAGCCGGCGCTCGATCGTGGAGACAGAATTCGGCTTTCTGTCTCCACCAACGGCACCGGACGCGCAAGCGGTGACGTAGAGCCCGACAATCTGCGGCTCGGGGGGGAGGGGGGAGAGGCCCTGGCGCCGGCACCAGGCAGCAAAATGTTTCCAGTCGCTCGCATAGGCGCGGCGGGTATTGGCGGAACTGGCAGCCTCGACATAGCCGCGGGCGCGATCGGCAAGACCATCAAGATGGGCCGGGAGAGCGGCTGCCCGGTCAGCCGGAGCCCCATCGCCAACCGCAGGAAGGGGCAGGGGAGAACCAGCCGCAGGAGGGATGATTGAGCTTTTGTCGGCAGTCATGGTCGCACCTCTGCATTGTCAGGCAAGATCCCAGGGATTGATAATCGAAACACCAGTACCGGCAAAGTCATCGCCATTGCGCGTCACGACAATGAGATCATGAACAATCGCGGTGGCTACGATCAATCCATCCACGTCACCGCGCGGCCTCTGGGCGATAAGCCGCCCCCATTCGACGGCCACCTGACCGGTGATCGGGAGTATCTGTTCCGCATGGTTCTGCCGGAGCTTGCGCAGCCATTCGGCAAGGTGCACGGCGGCTCTCCGATCTGTCGTTTGCTTTTCGGCAACACCGCGCATGATTTCACCGAGTGTAACCACGCTGAGATAGATGGCGGCAGGATCCTGGGCTCGCAGCCACGTGACGGCTTCTGGTGCGCCACGGGCAGCCGCGGAAATGATGCAGGTATCGACGAGATACATCAGAATGCCAGGCCCCGGCTGGACGAACGCTCGCGCGCCAAAATACTATCGGCAAGGGTATCATCCCACAGCGGCGCGGCAAGGAGATCATCGACAAGCGTCGGCTTCCCCGCCCGCAAAGCGTCATAATCCTTCGCCGACAACACGACCGCAGCCCGCTCACCGCGCAGCGTCACAACTTGTGGGCCCTCAAACTTGGCTTTTTGAATGACCTAGGAGAACTGGTTCTTCGCGTCCTGTAACTGCCATTCCATCTTCCGCTCCAATCTAGCCTGTCTAGCCATTTACGGCCTTTTAACCATCGAAACAAGGGAGCTGATGATCCGATAACCGCCTACAGGCGAACAAATTCAACAATATAGAGGGGAGGGGATCGACAAGGCCGACGAAGTGCATTCACCGTATGAAAACCACTATGTTGCAATAATGCAGCCGCTGTGATCTTGACGCGCAAGGCGGTGAAATCGGTCGCTTATTCCAACTAAGATCAAACAAGCGATAATGCAACATTATCAATCGTTATCTCGCTAAGACATGTCGTGCGGTTATGATGTCATGAATGGTCTAAAACGCACCTTGTAAAATCATCCCAGCCAGGGATCGACGATGATTACGCCGGTGCCCTCGAAGTCTCTGACGTTGCGCGTAACCACTGTCAGCCCATGAGTGAGCGCTGTCGCAGCAATCAACGCATCGACCTCGTTGCGCCGGTCAGGAATGTGCAAATGGGCGCAGCGGGTCGCGACGGCATCGTCGATTGATAAAATCCGGCCGGCGAATTCTGGGCGGACATGGTGGTCGAGCCAGATTCGCAACCGGGCGCCTTGCCGGGCATCGCGCCGCTGCACGGCAAGAATGCCGCGCTCCAATTCCAGGATGGTGATCGCCGAAAGGAAGAAGGAGGTCGAATCTTCCCGTCCGACCCAGGCGACAACATTGGCGTCGGCCTTGCCGTCGCCGATCTTGCGCAGCTCGGAGACAACATTGCTATCGAGCAGATAGTTCAAGGCGACAGCACGCCTTTGATCGCGCCACGGCCGGTATAGGGGTTGTAGATTCAATAGCGCTGGATCACGGTCGCCAAGCCTCATAAGACTTGGTGGGGTCGTAGGCCGCGTCCAGGCTGATTGTCTTCACCGTCTTGACAAACAGCGTGCCGGCATCCTTTGCCGACCCAAGCAAGACGACGCGATGGCGATCGATATAGGCGTCGAGATTTTTATAGAGATCAAGCAGGTCCGGCAGGATGAGCCGGAACGGCTTTTGCCCAAAGAAGGACGAGCCGGAGTTCTTGAAGGCTGCCGACGGGATAAGCACCTCCCAGCCGCCCTCCCGATCGCTCCAGCGCAGCTCACCGCATTTCATATCTCCTAGCCGTCGCTCGGACGTCGGGAAATGCCCACGCGGGCAGAGACGAAGCTGGCGCTGGTTCTTTTGCCGGAGCCCGAGATGCAGACCGAGGCGGAGCATTAGGAAGGATCGAACGGCTTCGGCGGCCGGTCGTGGGTAGCCTTGTCGTTCAATATGGCTTCCGCATCGGCGGCATCATTCTTCTGATGCTTCACGAAAGGGCGCACATATTGTGGGGCGATCAGCTTGACCTCATGCCCAGTGACATCAACTCGCGTGCCCAGTAGCGGACGCTGCCGCAAGCCCCCATAACGACAATAGCCGTCGGCTGGGTCTGCATGAAACGCAGAAACTGCCCGCGCGACTACTTCTTGCGAAACAGCACCTCGCCCGTCCTCTCCGCCCCGTGGAGCTGTAAAACATGTTTTGCCAGATCAATCCCGATCATTATATTTTTCATTTGCCGTCCTCTCCGCTGTGTGACCTCTAAAGATCACAACTCTCGCACACTGCGATGCCGTCTGGGGAGGGCGGCAATCACCCCATCTTGTCCTGCCCCTTGGCCGACCACTCTCCTCAACCGAGGGCCGAGCGTAAGCTCCACGAGATCGCTTGTGGTGCGGGAACGCGACCGCACCACAAGCGGCTATTTGAATCGGAGAGTGGATATCGGCTGTATTTTCGCATCGCTGACGGAAAACGGCCCGAGCGTACTGTAAGCCGGATTTGAAGCTCCTGACGGAAGGTCGCAATCGACCTCCCGTCAGCCGGCCCAAATAGTGGTTAGAGGATGAAGTCGCTGGCCTGGAAGGCGATGGCATCGTCGAAATGCAGGACGAAATCGGCAACCTTGTCGCCGTTGATATCGCCATAAACATAGGTGTCGGAGGCCTGCTTGTCGAAATGCAGTTCGCCCTTGCCACCCGAAAAGGCAGCGGTGCCCTTGAAGACAAAAGCCTGGTCACCCGACAGCGCCGTGTTGGCATCGAACCCCGACAGGCCGATCTTGTCGCCCTGCGCATGGCTGAAATCGAAGACCGTATCCTGGCCGGCGGTCGCCACGGTGGTATCGCCAACTGCCTTGAACAGGAAGGTATCTGCGCCCGCGCCGCCGGTTAGTTTGTCGGCGCCGGCACCGCCGTACAGTGCGTTGACGCCGGAATTGCCTGTCAATGTGTCATTGTGGCTGGAGCCTGCCAGGTTCTCGATCGAGACATAGCTATCTCCCTTGGCGTCGCCGGTATTGGCTGAAGCATTGGCGAGATTGGCGACGACGCCGGCAGAAGCGCCCGTGTAGGATGCCGTATCGGTGTTGGCCCCACCATCCAGCTTATCGACGCCTGCGCCGCCGATCAGAACGTCGTTTCCAGCGCCGCCGGAAAGGGTGTTGGCCCCGGAATTGCCGGCAAGGGTGTTGGCCAGCGCGTTGCCGGTAGCATTGATATTGGACACACCCACGAGCTTGAGATTTTCGATCGTCGCATAGGTGGAAAGGTTGCGCGAGACGAGGGAGGTTATCGTATCCACGCCCGCGCTGTCGACAACCTTGTCCGAACCGGCGCCGAGAACATAGGTGTCGTTGCCGGCGCCGCCATTCAATGCGTTCATGCCGGAATTGCCGGTTAGCACATTGGCAAGCGCGTTACCGGTCGCATTGATGTTGCCATTACCCACGAGCGTCAGGTTTTCGATGCCAGAATAGGACATCAGGCTGCGGGAGATGGTCGAGGTAATCGTGTCTATACCCCCCTCATCGATCACGATATCGGATCCGGCGCGCAGAACATAGGTATCATTGCTGCTGATACCGTCGACGTCGCCCATCAAGGTATCCACGACATTGTCGTTGCCGCCATCAAGGATGTTGTTGCCTGCATTGCCTACGATAACATTGGCGAGCGCATTGCCCGTCGCGTTGATATTCGCCGTGCCTTTCAACCCCAGGTCCTCAATCGTCGCATAATTGGCAAGGCTGCGAGTGATCGTCGAGGTGATGGTGTCGTGGCCGGCCGTGTCGATCACGGTATCCGTGCCGGAACCGAGAATGTAGATGTCGTTTCCGCCGCCCCCGATCAGTGTGTCGGTAACCGTATCGACGCCGCCGTCGAGAATGTTGTTGCCGTTGTTGCCGCTAATGAAATTCACCAGGGCATTGCCGGTGCCTGAAATGTTGGCATTGCCCCTCAGCGACAACTTTTCGATCGTCGCATAGTCGGCAAGGCTGCGGCTGATATCCGAGGCAATCAGGTCCATGCCCGCGCTGTCGATGACCTTGTCGTACCCGGAACCTAGCCAATAGGTATCGTCACCTGCGCCGCCGTTGAGCGTATCGATGACGTCGCCCTCTTCCACGCCGCCGTCGAGCGAATTTTTGCCCGAATTGCCGGTGAGGACGTTTGCCAATTCGTTACCCGTCAAGGCGACATCGGCATTGCCCGTTATCGTCAGGTTTTCGATGCGTTCGTATTGCACCAGGTTACGGTCTGTCATCGACACGATGGTGTCCGTTCCCGTATTCGCTTTCCCAACCGCGCCACCATCTTCGAAGACGATATCAGTGCCGCCGCGCAACACATAGGTGTCGTTTCCCTCTCCGCCGAGCAGGGTATCCACGACATTGTCGGCACCGCCGTCGAGAACGTTATTGCCGCCGTTTCCGATAATGTAATTCTGCTGCGCATTGCCGGTGCCGTTGATATTGGCCTTACCGTACAGTTGGAGATTCTCGATTGATGTAAAGTCCGCGAGTGTCCGCGTGATTGTCGTCCCGATCGTGTCGTTTCCACCGCCTTCAACGATCGTGAACGCCGTCGCCCCGAAGACATACGTATCGTCGCCTTCACCGCCATTGACCGAATAGGTCATCGTGCCATCGCGATTGTCAAATGTGTCGTCGCCCGCTCCCAGGACAACGGCGCCTTTGATGGTTCCGTGGTTTACGATGAGGTCTTTTCCGATGCTTCCCTGTATCGCGATTCCGCCGGATTCGATCAGGCCGAAATTATTGACATTGTTGTAATCCGTATGGTCGTTGCCGCCCAGCGACACTGCGACGACCTTGCCATGGATCTCCCCCGTGGTCTTGTTGGTGAGCTCGAAGCTGCTGTTCTGCGCGAGAACCCCGTAATCGGCGGTGATGACGCCGCTGTTGTAGACGGCCTTTCCGGCACCAATTTCGGGACTGTCGACATAGATGCCGTATTTCGCATTGATCGTACCGGCATTGGTGATCTTACTCCCCGCCGCATTGCCGTATATGCCGGCATTCACGGCGGTTATCTTGCCGAAGTTTTCGACTTGGGTGTTCTCGCCGTAAAAGGAAATGCCGCCATAGCCATGGATGCTCCCTCCGGCCTCGACCTTGAGGGTGGCACGCGGGCCGTTGGAAAGAATCCCGCTTTTGTACATGGCGTTGGCGACGATATCGCCGGCGACCGTGATGGTGCTGTCGTGGAACGCGTCGTTGTTGACGATGCCGTGGCCGTCGGCGGAGGTGATGGAGCCGCTGGAGGTCAGGACCCAGCCTTGGTTCGATTCATCGACATAGAATGTTTTGGTTTGCGGCGTGGTGATGTTGACCGGCATTGTGTGGTTTCCTTGATATTGGTTCTGACGAAAGGGTGCGCGGTGGTGGATCGAGGCCAGCTCCAAGCCGGCAGTGAAACCAGGCCTTCCGGCGGTCTAAGCAATTCACGAACAATTTCATCAGCTGTCGCACAGGGCGTTTTGGAAATCTTGGACAGTGCCCCGCGCTTCTTGGACGGGGACACGCGCTATCGATTTTTCTTCCCCGAGCGGCGGTCACCACCTCGTCCGATCGAAAAGGCTCCCGTTCAGTCGGTACGTGCGACCGGGACTGTGCCAATGGATTGGCGGAGCCCGGTCTATCCGGCCGCGCCGTCTTCCAGCAGACGGGCAGGCGTATCGAGCCCGGACACGGTCAACGGGGCGCCGATGTCGGCGATGAGCTTGACGAGATCGGGCTGCCGGCTCGTCCCGGTCTTGGCGTAGATGCGATTGAGGTGGGTCTTCAAGGTGTTCTCGCCGATTCCCAGCGCCCGCGCCGTCGCCGCCGCGCCCGCGCCGCTGCCGATCGTGAGGAGAACGCGTGCCTCTGCGGGCGTCAGGTCGAACAGGGTTATCAACACGGCCTCGGGGATCGGCGTCGCCGAGATCGTCGTCGAGACGAAAACAGCGGCCCGCGCTGGACGAAAGGCGGCGCGCGCCGTGCCGGCGGTGAGCGGCAAGACATAGGCGACGGCCGGGGCTTCTCCCGGCGCCGAGATCGGCAGGCCGATGCCGCGCGCGCCGAGCGTGACATCGGCATTGGATGCCGCAGCGATTGCGGTCAGCAGCGCGCCGGCCATGCCGGGGTTTTGCGGTTGCAGCACGCTGTTGCGGGACAGGATTGGCGCTTCGGCCGACAGCATCCGCTCGGCGCTGGCATTGGCATAGAGAAGCCCGCCTTCGGCGTCGGTGAAGACGATGGCTGTGGAGAGTGCACCCAGTGTCTCGCGATAGAAATGCGCCATGACGCGTGCCTGGTCGAGCAGGTCGCCGATGAGCGCCGCGCGACGCAGATGCGGCGCGAGCAAGGCCAGGAAGCGTTGCTCCTCACCGGAGATCACGTCGCGGTCTGCATAGATGGTGGTGCCGAGAAGCCCGAAGCGATCGGAGGTATCGACGAACTTGACGATGCAGCCTTCGCGCAGACCCTGCGGTCCGGCCCAATCGCGATAGAATCGCGTAGTGCGCAGCTCGGCTTCGCTGAGACAGGACAGGGTGGTCAGCGGCGTGTCGAGATCGCCAACGACGGCGGGCATGAGGCCAGGAATGTCATGGAAGCCGTATTCGACCTGAAGCACGCGCATCTGTTCGGCGTCCCAGGTCGAATGCGCGGCGAAGCGGCCATGACTATCCTGCGTGCTGGCGAGCGCAATGGTCGTATAAGCCGAATTGGTTGTCTGCGTTATGCGGTTCAATACGCTGACCCAGCCATCAGGGTCCAGAACGCAATCATAGATGTCGCCAATAATCGATGACAGTTGTTCAGCATTAAGCCTCGTCACGCTTCACCCCATCATCATCCACAAAATCGACCTGTTGTTCTTGAACGGCTATAGCATAGCGCGCCATTTACCGCCCTGTCTTCGGCAAAGAAGAACCGAAGCGATCGTGCGCGATTTTCTGGCGCGTCATACTTTGCGGTGACGACACGGGCAGGAGCGCATGATTATTGGTCAGGAACGCGGGGATAAAGCTTGGCGACCAACCGCTAGGAGCTTTGTATCCGAGCCTGCCGTTTCATGCCGGCCGTTCGCGTCAGCGGCTCCCGTAAAAAGCAAGTCAGGCTATCGGGAGGGCCGGCTGTGCCGCCAAGACAGGAATTCTCATCGGCGAACCTGCCTGAGCATCTGAGCGATCGGGAGCGGTTCCACCTCTGGCGCGACATACATTATTCCGAAGTGGCTGCGGTCGAAGTCGGCATCTCCGAAATGCCGTTCGAGGCGACCTTGCAGGCAGCGGTAATCGGTAACCTGACCTGGGCAAAGATGTCGGGGACGGTAAACCGCGTAACCCGTACCCGGCATAGCATCCGTATCAATTCGCTTGATGCCTATCTGCTTGTGATGAATCTCGGGCAGTCGGTCATCGGCGGAACCTATGGAGCAAACGATGTCGTGATGAACACCGGCAGCGCCTTTCTCGATGCCTCCCAGCCTCAGCAGTTCATCGGCGGCGATCACAATGTCTGGGCCAATCTCGTCGTACCGAGGAAGATCCTGAACGACAGGTTCGCCGGGATCGAGGACAAACAAGGCTTGCTGATCGGGTCGGGCAATGAGGCGCTGGGGCTGCTTCAGAACTATCTCACCATGGTCGACGGGATGAGCCTGGCGCCGGGACCGGCACTGCTCGATCATATCGGCGACACGATCGTCGATCTGGTGGGACTGGCGACTGGAGCGAAAGGCGAGGACGCTGAACTGGCCGGCACGCGGGGCCTGCGCGCCGGGCGCTTGCAGGCGGTGATGAAGAAGATCAGGAGCAACTATCGCAATCCGGCGCTGTCCGCGTCGCTGGTCGGCTTGCAGACCGGTCTATCCACCCGCTATGTGCAAGACCTGTTGTCGTCCGCCGGGGGCAGTTTCTCGGAACGCATCCTGGAACTGCGCCTGCAAGACGCCAGGGCAATGCTGACCGACACGCGGTACCAGGACAAGCGCATCGGTGATATCGCACTCGAGGTTGGCTTCAGCGACATCTCTTATTTCAATCGCAGCTTCAAAAAACGGTTCGGATGCAGCCCGCGCGCAGCGCGTTGAGATCGGCCGGGACATTGGCGATCTCTGCGGTCTATGGGATCGCGCTCGTCGAGATCGCCTATTTCGCGATGGGTCTCATGGGCGGAGCCGGCGCGGACAGCGGCGGCCAGGCTACGGGCTGTTCTTCTTCATCCTGTTACCGCTGGTCTCGATCCTCGCCGGGCTCACCGCCTTCCATTTCGGCACGGGCTGCGTCCTTCGCGGCGGCGGGCTGGCCAGCGTTTTTGACAAGACGGAATACGATCTTGGTCTGGGTGTAGTAATCCAGCGCATCCGCGAAATCGGGAGTCCAGCCGTCGGCGTAGAAGGGAATGAAGCCGTCATATTCCAGCTTCCGGGCGGAGACCTCAAAGCCGGCCTTGGCGAAGGTCGCTGCGTAGTCGGTGATTGACCTATCCTGGACAACGGTGTTCGTGCGCTTGGCGACCAGGTCGCGCCACTTTGGCCAGAGCGGATTGTCGGTGTGACATCCGGTTACGGCATAATAGACGCCGCCGGGCTTCAGCGCCTTGAAGATATCGGCGGCATGCGCATCGATGTCTTCGACAAGATAAATCACCTCATGGCTGATCGCGATATCGAACTCCTCGACCCAAGCCTCCAGTGTTCCGCCAACCGCGTGTTGCACCGGAATGCTGCCCTTAAACGCCTCGGCCTTGGTGACAGACTGCTCGGCAATGTCGATACCGAGCGCTTTGCGGAACGGGCGCAGCGCATAGAGATGCCGAAGCAGGCCACCCTGATTGCAACCGAAATCGAGCACGCTTTTCTGGGAGAGATCACGCTCGACGATCAGATTGATCAGGTGCCGCCAGATCGGGGCATGGCCATCTGACATGCGGTCCTCGGCGTCAGGATCAACGTACCAGGTGGTGATGGTGTTGGCGGTCTGGCTCATTGCGGTCTCCGATGCGATTCATAGGGGGGCGGCGTAAATTCGGTGGTGGGTTGAAGTAGTGCGTGTGAGAACGGTTTAAATTTTCCTGCCGGGTATTCGTGCGCCCGTGTCCAACAGCTTCAAAAGATCGACGTCGAAATGGGGTGGTTTGCCGGGTCCGACCTCAACGAACTTGCCTTTCACCCGGAATGTCTTTTCGATAAGCCCGCTCTTCGCCAGTTCTCTGGGATCACCATCAAACCGCAGTTCACCTTTTTCCAGAAGCGATATGCGATCGCTGATGGCTATGGCTTGATTGATGTCGTGGATCGCCATGACGATCGTGACCCCGCGCTCCCGGCTGAGGCGGTGTACGAGATCGAGAACTTCGACCTGGTAGCCGATGTCGAGAAACGAGGTCGGCTCATCGAGTAAAAGGATGCCGGCCTCTTGCGCCAGCGCCGCTGATATCCACGCGCGCTGTCGTTCCCCACCGGAGAGCTCTTGAAGCGTCCTGTCGGCAAGATGTTCCAGCCCGGTACTTTCGAGCGCCCACTCGATAGCTTGCTCGTCGTGGCGGTTATAGGAACGAAATAGCCCGACGTGTGGAAAGCGGCCCTGCCGGACGAGCTGTGCGATGGTCATCTCGTCTGGGGCGGCTGGCTGTTGCGGCAGGAACGCGAGCTTCTTCGCGATGGCCTTTCTTGACATCGACGCGACCGCCGCGCCTTCGATATCCGCCCTTCCTTCCGATGGCTTGATCAACCCGGCAAGGGCCTGAAGCGCAGTACTCTTCCCCGATCCGTTCGGGCCGATGAGCGCGCGGATTTCTCCTTTCGTCATGGCAAGGGAGAAGTTGTGTAATGCTTTTCTGCGACCGTAATTTACCGACAATTGCGAGCAAGATAGTGGCATGGGTAAATCTCAAGGAACTTTGCGCAAAAGCGCAAGCAGGACGGGTACGCCCATGAGGGCAGTGACAACGCCGATCGGGACCTCTTCGGCCCCTCCGGCAAGACGGCCGATCAAATCACCGAGCGTCACAATGACCGCGCCGAGGACGACGGTGAGTGGAAGAACCAAGGGAAAATGTCGGCCCGCAAGAAAACGCGCCAGATGCGGCACGATAAGGCCGACGAACACGATCGGTCCGACCGCGCCAACCGCGCTTGCGGCGAGTGCGCAGGATACCAGCAGAACCAGAGAAAACTGCCATCGATAGGATAGCCCGAAGGACTGCGCCACTGTCGCATCAAACCGCAGGAGAACGAGCGGACGATAAATCAAGGGAAGCGTGGCAAGGCCAACGGCCGTGAATGGCAGCAGGAAAAGCGCATGATCCCAAGTTCGGGCGTAGAGACTACCCGACATCCACTCGAGGATGATCTCGATTCTTGCCGAGCCCCAGCCGGCGATAAGGCCAATGGCAACAGCATGCATGACGGCTCCAACAGCGATGCCGCAGAGCGTTATCCGCAGCGGGCTGAGATCAAGACGAAACGCCAGGAGATAGATGATGCCCCCCGCGATCAGGCCGCCCACCATTCCGGCCGGCGGCAACCACGCGATGGGCAGTTCATTGACGGAATGGGAGTCCGGATTGGCGAGATAGACCGTGAACAGCAGGAACATCGTCACCGTCAGGGTGGCCCCTTGAGAGACGCCCATGAGCGAAGGGTCGGCGAGCGGGTTGCGCGTGATGGTCTGGAGAAGCAGGCCAGCCAGCGCGAATTGAACGCCCGCAAGAATGCCGGTCACGATCCTTGGCAACCTGATATCGAGTATGATCGATCGCGCTTCTTGCGAACCGTTCCCGGTCAAGGCGGACAGGACGTCGCGCGCCGGAATATCGACGATCCCGAGAAACACAGCGCACAGGAACGAAATCAGCACGAGCGTCACCGCGGCTGGAAGAATCCAGGGGCTTGGCTGGCCGATGGCAGAAGCCTTTGGGATCATGGCCCCTCGCTCCTGAAATCCAGCCGGCCGCGCTGGATGAGGTAGACGAAGATCGGTCCACCAAGAAGCGCTGTGATGATACTGACCGGGAGCTCCTTCGGAATAGCAATAGTGCGGGCGATCAAGTCGGCTGAGGTCACGATCAGCGATCCAATGGCGGCGGCCAGTCCGATTTCCCAGCCTGTGCCGCGGGGTCGTAGAAGACGGGCGATATGCGGTGCGGCCAATCCAACGAAGGCGACGGGCCCGGCGACCGGAGCAACACCAGCAACAGGGCAGATGCCAAGAACGAGCAGAACAGGCTTCCAGAATCCCAACTGCACGCCCATCCCGGCAGCAGACCGATCATCGAGAGAAAACATCCCGATCACCCGATAAAGGATCAAGGCTCCCAGTATACCTGACAACACCCAGGGCAACATCTGGAGAAGGTTGGCCCACGACCGGCCCGAGAATCCGCCGACTAGCCAGAACAGAAGAACCGTGGATTGCGGACCGGCAAACAGCAGGACGTAGACCGTAATCGCGCCCAGGAAGAGCGAGACGCTCACGCCCCCAAGTGCCAGATGCAGAGGATTATCAGTGCCACCACGTGCGACCCAGAAGGTTACCGTCGCAGCGGCGAGCCCCCCGGCGAGTCCGACAAACGGATAGAGATGTCCGGAAATCGACGGAAAGAAAACGAAGCAGGTGACGATTGGCGCGACTGCGCCGGCGGTAACGCCTGTGATGCCGGGGTCGGCAAGCGGGTTGCGTGTCAGCGACTGCAGGATGTAACCCGAGACGGCAAGACCTGCGCCGGCGGTTGCTGCGGCAAGACTTCTCGGCAGCCGGAGTGTCCACACCAGGATCGATTCAATCTTCCCGTCGGGGGCTATAAGGGCCTGCAGCGCTGCCTCGATCGACAGCATTTTTGCGCCGGGCAAAAGCCCGGCGACAATGACAAACAGTGTCGCAACGACGATAAGCCCTATGGCCACCGAGGATCTTCGTGCGTCCATCGTCGCGATCAACTCGTTAGTTCTGAACTTCGGCAGGGATGAGTTTCGCGGCTTCGGTTCGTACGTCCACCTTCGGGAAGACGTCGGGATAGAGGTAATGAGCGGCTTCGCGCAACACGATCTCGCGGGCAATTGGACCATTGGTCTCGACCCATTGGTCGCCAACATAGAACACCCTGTTGTTCTTGACCGCGGTGAGCTGGCTCCAGATCGGATTGTTCTCGTGCGGACGAGCCGGGCCGTAATCGTAGATGAAGAGGACTTCCGGGTCCTTCTCGAGCATCGTCTCCAGGCTGAGATCGATGCCGAACTCGCCACCCGGCGTCATGGCCCCGGCGATATTCTCGCCGCCGATGGCATTGACGATGGATGAGGAGGTGTTCTCGTCATGGAAAGCGAAGGGCACTTCGCCGCCCCACATGATCGCGTAGCGGGGATGAACATCCTTCGGAGCTTTTGCGGCGATCTCGGCCAGATGCTCATGGAAGTCCTTGTTCAGTTCAATACCGCGGTCCGGCTTGCCGAGGATTTTCGACAGCGCCTCGATTTCCTTGTCGCTGCCGTCGAGCAATTCCATGTTCCAGGCGACATAGGGCGCGATCTTCTCAAGCTGTGGCGCATTGCCTGCGGTGTAGCGGCGGATTGCGACGATCAGGTCCGGCTTCGCTTCCGAAAGCAGTTCGAGGTTCGGCTTGGCACGCTGGCCGATCTGTACCATGTCTTTGGTGAGCCCAAGCAGGAACTCGGGCGGGCGGCCATCGACCATGTAGGTGCTGGCCACCGGCTTGATGCCGAGCGCAAGCGCGACGTCATCTGCGAAATAGGAAATCGAGGCGATCCGCTTTGGCTGCGCCGGAATCTGGACCTCAACGCCGCGATCGTCGGTCACCTTGACCGTGGCATCGTCGGCGAGCGCCGGAATGGTTATCAAGGTGGTGCAGGCGGCGAGCATTCCAGATAGCACAATGCGGCGGCTCGACAGCGCGAAATCAAATGACATGGTTCTCTCCGTTTATTTGATCAGCAAGGACAGTGTCGCGACGGAAGCACATGCCGTTGCACGAGATGCATGCTGCATTCTGGCGCGGCACATTCGGACGAGATTCGAATTTCGTTCATCAATCTGAGACTTTCTGGATCATTCTTGTCAGCTCGGCGAATTGTGGATAGATATAGTCAAGTTAATTGCAAGCGAAAGATTCTCACGCCGGCATGAGGAATTCTCAATCTGATCCGAGGCTACCTCCGTTGGGCACACTGCCCGCGTTCTCGATTGCGGCGCGCACAGGCAGCCTGACGCTCGCCGCACGGGAATTGAACCTCACGGCGGGAGCGATCAGTCGACAAATCAAATCCCTTGAGGATGCGCTCGGTATCCCGCTCTTCAATCGCAAGCATAACGCCATCGTGCTTACCGATGCCGGCCGGCAATATCTGACGCATATCAATGCCGCTCTCTCGACAATCGATACCGGCACCCGCGCACTCCTGCCCGACCGCGTGCGCATGGTGGTACAGGCCCCGATCACCATTGCCCGGCGATGGCTTATTCCCAGGCTTGGCTCATATATGATGGAGAACCGGAGTGTCGACCTTAGCATACAATCGCTCGCGCTTGGTGCAAGCGACGTTCCCGATATCACCATTGCCTATCGACGGGGCGGCGATGAAGCCCGGTTTCCGTCTGCTTTTCTCTTAGACAGGACGGTTGCCGTATGCTCTCCGCTCATGATCGGCCGGGCTGCCGCCTCGATGAATCCCGAGGCATTGCTTGATCTTCCGATCCTGCTGGATACTGCGGACGCATGGTCGTGGCGGTGCTGGTGCGATGCGGCAGGTATCGCGTTTCGGCCCCGTGGCGGAAGCGTCACTTTCGATACGGATGAGGCATCCATTGACGCTTGTTTGACCGGCCTTGGAATCGGACAGGCCAGCCCGTCGCTCATTGAACGGGAGTTGAGAGAGGGGCAACTTGTCGTATTGTGCCCTCATCTCACCCCGATTGTCGGCGCCTACGAGATCGCTGGCCCAATGGCCAATGGGTTGGCAAGCGGGTTTAATCAATGGCTCCTAAAGTGGCGAGAGGCCTAATTCGCATCAAATTCGCAAGCGCCGGCATTCCTGTCCGATGGTTACGAGGTACCTTCCACCCTATGCAAATGTCCGTTTTCGGGCGATCAGCATCCATAACGGACAGTCTGCTTTCGGTCCAAATCAGCCATTCGAACAGATCAAGTCCGTATTCAAGCCAGAAAATTATCGTTACAAAAGAATATTGTAAGTACGTGGTCATCGGTTCGGATCCCTTCAAGGCGTCGTTTATCGTGATGCGACGCCGCCCTTCACCGTAAAGTCCTAACGGCGGTTCCCGTATTATCGAAAAGCGATAAGCGGCTATTGTCGATACGGACCCCGATTGTCTCGCCGATGCCGAACTGAGTCTCCGCTGGAGCACTGACATTGATCAGGCCGAGTTTAGGATTGCGGACAAACACGGAGGTGGTGCCGCCAAGATACTCGCGGGCCTCCACCGTTCCGCGGCAATGGCCGCTTTCTGGAGCAACCAGCGAGAGATGCTCGGGGCGCGCTCCGAGGTGCACCGGGGCGGCGCTGCTTGATAGCGCGAGATCCACGATGCCTTCCCCTGACAGGTCAAGCATGCCGTCGCCATTTCGTTGGCAGGGCAGAACGTTCATCTTTGGGCTGCCGATGAATTGGGCGACGAACAGATTGGCAGGATTCTGATAAAGCTCGTGTGGACTGCCGTGCTGCATGACACGGCCGTCTTTCAATACGACGATACGGTCCGCCAAGGTCATGGCCTCCACCTGATCGTGGGTGACGTAGATCATCGTGGCGCCGAGCGTCCGGTGAAGCTTGGCGATCTCGAGCCGCATGTCGACGCGAAGGGCGGCATCCAAATTCGACAGTGGCTCGTCGAACAGGAAGCCGACCGGTTCGCGTACGATTGCCCGCCCGATGGCAACGCGCTGGCGCTGGCCGCCTGAAAGCTCCTTCGGATAGCGGTCGAGCAGCGGGGTCAACTTCAGCCTATCGGCTGCCGCATCGACCTTGGCCTTGATCTTGCCGGCAGAAAGCCTGGCAAGTTTCAGTCCGAAGCCCATATTTTGGCGAACGGTCATATGCGGATAGAGTGCATAGGACTGGAAGACCATGGCAAGCTTGCGCTCGACGGGTGAGGCTGCAGTCATGTCTCGTCCGTCGATGAGGATCTGGCCGGAGGTAGTCTGCTCCAACCCTGCGATCATCCGCAGCAGCGTGGATTTACCGCAGCCGGAAGGGCCGACGATAACGACAAACTCGCCATCAGCGATCTCCATGTCGAGATCCTTGATGATCTCGACGGCCCCATATTGTTTGCCGGCTTGGCGTAGTGAAATCGTACCCATGGTCTTCTCCCGAGAATTAGTCAGCCCTTGACCGCGCCGGCCGTCATCGACCCGCTGATCTGCCGATACATGATGAGGCCGAGCAGAATCGGCGGTAGCGCGCCTACGACCATGACGGCTGAGGCGACGCCCCATTGCACGCCGCCACCACTGGCGGCGAAGAAGAAGGAAGCACCGACGGTGATCGGGACCGCCTTTGACGTGGTCAGCATCAGGCCGAACAGGAATTCGTTCCAGGCGGTGATGAAGCCGAAGATCAGGCTGGTGACGATGGCCGGGCGGCACACAGGAGCAATGACGCTCAGAAGAATTTGCGCGCGGCTAGCGCCGTCCATCAGGGCTGCTTCGTCAAGTTCGGCGGGCAGGTCGCGGATGGCATTGACCAGGATGACCAAGGCCAGCGGCAGGTTGACGATCGAAAGGATCAGGCCGAGGCCAAGGCGGGTGTCCAGCAGTGCCAGCCATTGGAACATCATGTAGAGCGGGATGGCAAAGATGATGAGCGGCACGGCGCGCAGATTGACGATGAAAGGCAAAAGCGTGCGTTCGCCGAGTTTGCCGCGGGCAATCGCATATGCAGCCGGGAGGGCGAGAACGACGGCAAGAGTGGTGCCGATGAAGGCAACCGTGATGCTGTTGAACAGGTAGAGAAAGATGTTCAGCCTGTCGGATACCTGGAACACAGCAAAATAGTTGTCGAGTGTTGGCGCTTGTACCCATAATCCAGGGTTCGTTGATAGTTCCCGCGCGCTCTTGAAGGAGGTCGCGAGCGTTACGAGGATCGGAAAATTCATCCCCAGCGCCGCGATGGCGAAGATGAGCCAGCGAAGGGCATTGATCATTTGACTGCTCCCTTGCGGCGGCTGGCGATTAAATTGAGGCCATAGAGGACGGCGAAGGAAACGGCGAACAGGATGACGGAAGCCGCGACCGCCTTGCCGATGGCGCCCTGTTTGAAAAACGCCTCGTAGATATAGATGGACAACGAGGCTGTAGAGCCGCCTGGTCCGCTGCCGGTCAGGACGTAGACGTTATCGAAAACACGGAAGCCATCGATAAAGCGAATGAGCAAGGCAACGACGATTGTCGGGGCCATCAACGGCAATTCGATGAACCACAGCAGATGCCAGCGCCGGGCGCCATCCATCGCGGATGCCTCGACGATCTCGGTGGGGATTGCCCGATAAGCCATGTAGAACAACAGCAGGGCAAACGGTGTCCACTGCAAAGTTTCAACGACGATCAGCGTCCAGAATGCGGAGGTGGGGCCTAGGAATGAAAAACTGGCGCCGAACCAGGCCCAAAGGTAGTATGGCACCGGGCCTGCGAATTCGTGAAGCACGAGGCGGTACATCAGGCCAACAAGTGCCGGCGCCACCATCAGCGGCAGCATCAGGATCGCCATCAGCCAGCTGCGTCTCTCGATCAGCGGCGACAGAAATATGGCGAGGAACAGCCCTAACCCGCACTCGAGCAGGGCGGTCAGCACGCCGAAGCGCAGTGAAAACCAGCTTGCCTGCCAGAACGCGCTGTCGTTCCAAACAGCGGCAAAATTCGACAGGCCGGTGATCCTGGGCTGGCGCAACGTCTCGAACGACACGTCTGAAATCGAATAGATCAGGTTGACGATTGCCGGAAAGCCGAGGAACACCAGCAAGAACAGCACCAGCGGGGTAACCAGCAACCTGAATTCGGAGGAATGGGCGCGTTGCGTGTTCATCGAACCGGTCTGTTTCTCATGGCGGCTGGATAAGCGATCATCTGGACTTTTTCCGTTCGGTAAGAAATTGCTCGCACGGCCAGCGTCTATCCGCGAGGTTCGCGCCGGGATGATAGCGGCGGCGATGCCGCCGCTATCCATTCTCGTTACTTGAGCAATTCGGCCATGCCCTTTTCCGTATTGGCAAGGGCGTCATCAAGCGACTGCTGGCCAGACCAATAGCCGGTAAACTCCTTGGCCTGGAGTTCATAGACCGAGAGGGCCTTGGCAGAAGTGCCACCGTTCATGACATATCCGTACTTCGACGCGAATTCGCCGAGTTTGACGAGATCGGGACGATCCTTGGCGACTTCGGCCACGACTTCCGGCGTTAACGCCGGTGCACCATTGTTTTTGGCATAGGTCAGCGCTGCTTCCTTCGAGGAAAGCCATTTGATGAAGGCCTGTGCGCCGGCCTTGTTTTCAGCGTTTTTGTTGAGGCCGAATCCCAGGCCGTGGATGTGCGTGAAGCGGCCTTCCGGGCCAGCCGGTGGAGCGACAGTGTCGGTCACATCGGCGACCGCCGGCGACTTTTCCTTGCTGGTCAGATCCGAGGCAGCAGCGTTCCACTGCATCATCGCGGCAACCTGACCGGACGTATAGGCAGCGTTGGCTTCAGCGAACTCGTAGGACAGTGAATCGCGTGGCGTGGCACCGGCATCATACAGCAGCTTGTATGTTTCAAGGCCCTTGCGATAGGCATCGGAATTGACAGTGATCTTGCCGGCGTCGTCCATCCAGTTACCGCCATAGGCGCGCGGCAGAGACTGAAATACCATCATGTTGAACAGCAGGTTCTTGAGCTGCAGAACTGTGCCGTAGCGCGTCGGGCTGTCGGGGTTGACGGCCTGGGTGAAATACAGCGCGGTCGCCGCGTAGTCGTCCCAGGTCCATTCATCCGGGCTTTTTGGCTGAAGCTTCTTGCCGAGGTGCTTTTCAGATATCTCGGCATACTTCGCCTTGGCGACATCGTCCTTCATCAGGGCCTCGATCAGGTCCTTGCGATAGTACATGAAGTGCAGCGAGAGGTCGGTCGGAACGCCGAACTGCTTGCCCTCGTACTGCATCGTCTTGAGCACAGAATCGCCATAGACTGACGCTGCCTCGCCCGACAACTCGACCGGCTCCATGAACGGCGCGTAGCGACCAATGGAATAGGTTGCGAGCAAATTGACGTCGAAGGCCTTGGAGCCGGCGGCGAGGTCGGCCTGAAGCTTGTCCCAGAAGCCGTCGCGGTTGAAGAACAGCAACTCGACCTTGTCGTTTTCAGCGACATCCGGTTTCGCATTGTAGATGTCGGTTGCAGCGCGGAGCGCTGTCTCCTCAGGTCCACCCGGCCAGCCAAGCACGGTGACCTTGGCGAAAGCGGGGCTTGCCAGAAGGCTGGCGATAGCGGCTGCAAGAAGGCCGCCCTTTCTGATCTTCGAAAACGTCATTTCAGTTCTCCTCTATGTGATTTTTCTGTGGTTTTTTGCAAGATCGGCGATGCCCACGACGCCAGCACTTTCCCCGAGGGCGGCGGCGTGGATTTTCGGTGCGAGCCGCGGCGGCAGGCCTTCAAGTGCCTGCCGGACGGTGTCGAGATAGGTGGGAGCAAGCCCGATGCCACCGCCGACAACGATGCGGGGAGGGTCGAGTGCGAGATGGATATTGCGGCAAAGCTGGGCCGTCTGGCGGGCCGATGCCTTGATGATGTTGCTTGCCCACTCGTTTCCGGCGGCCGCAGCCTCAAACACCTCACGCGCCGTTGCGCCGGATTGATGTCCTGAAGCCTGGTTGGCGATCCAATGGCCGGAAACCCGGTCTTCCAGCGTGCCAGCAACATCGTCGGCGACGCGGAACAGTCCGAAATGGCCAGCCAGCCCGAACATCGGTTTGCCGTTGACGATTATGCCGCCGCCAATACCGGTGGAGATTGTCAGGAAGACCATGTCTTCGTTTTGTCCGGCGCCGAAGCGGTATTCGCCCCAGGCTGCGGCCTGTGCGTCGTTGGCGGCGAGCACCGGCCTACCGGAAAGCTCCGTGATCATCGCGACGAGCGGGAAATTTTCGGGTATGTCGAGCGTGTTGCGGTTGAGCGCCGACCAATGGCCATCGTCGATGATACCGGTGACGGCGGCGCCGACGGTGGCGTATTGGCCCTGCCACGACGCGATCGCGGCAAACAGCGCCTGAAGCCACTGCCGGGGATCGCCGCTGCGTGGCGTCGGCACCTTGTGTGTGTCCAGCACTGTGTTGCCCCGCACCAGTGCAGCCAGCATCTTGGTGCCGCCGATGTCGAGTGCGAGGACAGTGTCAGCGGACGCCATAGCGGTCATGCCTTGATCGAAGAAAGAGTTTCGTCGAGGGCGGCGCGGAACCACGAGGTGACGTGTTCCGGTCGGGTGATGGCGGAGCCGACAACGACCATGAAAGCGCCACTAGCAAGAGCTTTCGAGGCCTGCTCGGGAGTGCGCACATTGCCTTCGGCGATCACGTGAGGGGTGAGCTTGGACGCTGCCGTGATAAGCGCGAAATCGGGCTCCGTGGGTTCTACCGGACCGGTATAGCCGGCAAGCGTTGTGCCGATGATCTCGGCACCTTCCGCAAGCGCCTGTGCAGCATCCGAAATGATCGAGCAGTCGGCCATCGCAATACGGTCATGCGCATGGATGCGGTCTACCAGTGTCCTGGTATCCGTCGGGCGAATGCGCTGGGTGGCATCATAGGCGATGATATCAGCGCCGGCTGCGGCCAGCGCATCCA
This sequence comes from Hyphomicrobiales bacterium, assembly GCA_900473685.1. Taxonomy (GTDB): domain Bacteria; phylum Pseudomonadota; class Alphaproteobacteria; order Rhizobiales; family Rhizobiaceae; genus Pararhizobium. Next base: position 12,400 of record UCNE01000026.1, on the reverse strand, counting down.
CGTCTTCGAGCCAGGGCGTGATGCGCACTGGCGTGTCATCCAGGTCGCGCTTGATAAGCCCGATGATCGGTTTGTCGGTTGCCCCACGGACGGCACGGACGTAGTCCGCCGATTCGATGCGCAGGCCCGCGGCGCCGCCGTCAAGTGCCGCCAGCGCGAAGCCGACCACCATGACGGCATTGTCCATCGCGCCGCCCTTCACCGGCTGGCACGATACGATTAGTCCATTCTTCAAGGCTTGCATATCAAGCGGCACGTCCGGCTCTCCTGTTATGTCCTCACGGTAACAGGACAATACCAGATTGCAACAGGACTTTAACTGGTATTATCGCGTCAGCTCAATGACGAAGTCGTAGACGTCGCCGCGATATTTCGTCTGCGTAAACTCGACGATCTGGCCATCCGCGAGGAAGCAGCGCCGCTCCATAATCAGCAGACTAGCATCTTCGGGCGTGCCGAGAAGGCGACGCTCCTCTTCGCTCGCGGGCTTAGCCTGCATGCGCTGCAGGGCGCGAACAGGAAGCGCACCGTTGGCTTCCAGATATTCATAGAGTGAATCCTTTATCGACTGCGGATCCGGCACAAAGCGGGCCGGCAAGGTCGCTATTTCGATGGCGATGGGTAAGCTGTCGGCGGTTCGCAGGCGCCTGAGGCGGACGACTTTTTCGCTGCCGGAAATACCCAGGGCCATCATTTCGGCCGGAGATGGCCGTGATACGTCGCGCGAAATCCACACGCATCCGGGTTCCAAACCGCGTGAGCGCATGTCCTCGGAAAAGCTCGTCATGGTGGCTAACGACTTCTCCAGCCGCGAAGAAACCATGGTCTTGGCACCCTGACGGCGGTCGAGAAAGCCGTCGGAAACCAAGCCATCTATCGCTTTGCGCACGGTGACACGAGAGATTCCAAGGGCGTCACTTAAGGTGCGTTCACTCGGGATGACGGCACCACGCCTGATCTGCGCCACAGCGATCGCCGCCTTGATGGCGTCTTCCAGCTTGCGGTATAAAGGTTCACTGCTTTCTTTTGCGAGCGCCTTTGTGAGGAAGTCTAGTGTCGTCTGATCACCCATTGGAGCACCCGCTTAATGAAAGCCTTCTTATGCAAATTTATTTTCAATGGGTAAACTGGTATTGTTCTTGTCGAGTCTTTAGGGCGACATTACTACTGTGCGCACCCGTTAGGTGGGCGCATGGAATGCAACTTCGGGGACCGCCGGTTCCGATTTCCGCGATGCTGGCGGCGCAGTGCTAAATCTCCTGCGGCTGCCCCGGGAACCGAAATTGCATGCGCGAATTCCCGAACCGTGGCTGTGCCACCGCTATGCTCGTTTTCCATAAAGTGTCCCGGCGTGGTTGCTGATAAGCGTCCGGCGCCTTCTTTTTGAGCATGTCGCGTGGGCCATGGTCAGGTTGCGCGGTCCCGTTGGCCCAGGAGCAGATAATTTACTGTGCGGGCTAGTCTCTGGGCGCCACGTTACTCAGGGGCGAGTTTGCGTCGCCTGAAAACCCGCGGTATCGCAGGTGACTCCTGCTGAGATGAGCCCGCATGGCCTCGCGGGCCAGGTCAGCGTTACCGGAGCTGATTGCCTCGCAGATTGCGCGGTGCTCGACCACAGTATTTTGGATATATTCGAGAGTTATCAGCCCCGGGTTGAGTTGCTTCGAAAATGCGGGCTGCGGAAGTATCTGCAAGCTCATCAGGTTGAAAAATTCGATGAAAGCACCATTGTTCGTCGCTTCTGCGATTGAACGATGAAAAACAAAATCAAGCTTATCGAGCGCGGCTTCGTCTTCAAGTGATGACTCGAACTCGCGAGCGGCATTCCAGATGTTGGACTCCTGAGCCCAGGACCGGCGAATTGCCGACAACCCGGCAGCATGCACCTCGAAAGCCATTCTAAGTTCCAAAAGGTCCATGAATGACGTTTGCAGGCGAGCGAGGGGAGCAAGCGTGACAGTGGCATCCAGCGCGCTGTCATCTCCAATTTCAGGGCTTGGCCTGTTTCGGACAAAGACCCCAACGCCATGTCGCGACTCGACAATGCCGTCGGACCGCAGGGCGGACACTGCCTCACGAATGACGGTCCTGCTGACACCGAATTGCTCCGATAATTCAGCGAGCGATCCCAGCTTTGTACCGCTTTCAAACTGGCTGCTGCCGATATGGGTCTTGAGTGCCTGTATTGTTCGGCCCGTTAAAGTGTCCAACCCTTTGTCCCCTTGTCGAAATCGTCCCTGCAGCGTGTATGCGCGGATTGATCACAAGGTATCACTACACCCTGCAGTGATGCTACCACTTGGCGAGAATTTTATTACGGCAGAGTGCGCACACCGCTTCGAAGGATGTCGAGAACGGTTGTTTTTTCCATCATGAAGGCGAGGAAATTGTTTCCGTGACGTGAAAAAATCAATTTCCCTACAAACATACGGCTTCGAGATTTTCATTAAGTATCTGTTTATTAATTGAAAAACGTAAACATTTCGACTCCGTGGTAAAGAAGTAGTATCTCTACATCCCCTCTTGACAAGAGATACTATTTCATCAATTCTCATCAACAGAAAAGTGGAGCAACATCCGACGCATTGTGGCGTTCTGGTGAATGATCCCGGGAACATGGTTCGCGCATTAGCGCATTTGATAATGATGGAAAGCAGCTATGGGTGTCGTCGCCGCACGTCTCCGCGAGCTTGGTATCGTATTGCCTACGATTGCCCCGGCTTCAGGAAATTACAGTCCGCACAGGCTCGCTGGGAGCCTCCTCTTCATATCAGGCCAGATCCCACGGATAGATGGCGTCGAGCACTTCGTGGGGGTCGTCGGAGAGAGCGTTTCGCCAGACGAGGGGTACAAGGCCGCTCGCCTTTGTGCGCTCAATATCGTGGCACGGGTTCATGCCGCTCTCGATGGCGATCTTGACCGCGTCATTGCCTGCGCTCAACTCCGTGGCTTCGTCAATGCGCCCGCGGATTTCAGAAACCATCCTGCGGTTGTCGATGGCGCTTCTGATCTTCTTGTCGAGATCTTTGGTGATAAGGGCCGCCATGTCCGCACTGCGTTGGGCGCCGGCTCGCTGCCGCGCGGATCCTCCGTGGAAGTCGACGCCATCTTCGAAGTCGCATCGAAAGCCTGACAGTAAAAAAGGGGAACTGGCCATGAACGGGACCAGCATGTCGGAAAAAGCTATTGCAATGACGGGCGTCAACAAATGGTACGGTCAACTTCAAGTCTTGAAGGGGATTTATCTGGAGGTCGGTCGTGGCGAGCATATTGTTCTGTGTGGGCCTTCCGGTTCAGGTAAATCCACTCTGATCCGGTGTATCAATCATCTCGAGGAAATCCAGCAAGGCAGCATCTCCGTCAATGGTACGACCCTGAGCCAGAAGGGTAGCAATGCCGACCACATCCGCCGCGACGTCGGCATGGTGTTTCAGCAGTTCAACCTCTTTCCACATCTGACCGTTTTGCAAAACTGCATGCTGGCGCAGCGTCGGGTGCGAAAGGCCTCTCTGGCTGAGGCGAAGGATAAGGCGATGCTCCATCTGGAGCGTGTGCACATCGCGGAGCAGGCTCAAAAATATCCCGCCCAGCTGTCTGGCGGTCAGCAGCAGCGCGTGGCTATCGCCCGGGCGCTGTGCATGGACCCCAAGATCATGCTGTTCGACGAGCCGACCTCAGCGCTAGACCCCGAAATGGTCAAGGAAGTGCTCGATACGATGATATCCCTTGCAGACGACGGTATTACGATGATCTGCGTCACTCACGAGATGGGCTTTGCGCGCGCTGTCGCCCACCGGGTCATATTTATGGATCGCGGCGAAATCATTGAGAGCGCGAGACCTGAGGTCTTCTTCAGCAACCCGGCTCACGAGCGAACAAAAACGTTCCTTAGCCAAATCCTCAACCATTGAGGCGGGGCTGATGAATTACACCTTCGACTTTGCACCTGTTTTCGCCGCGTGGCCGACGTTGCTGGAAGGCGTCATCGGAACGCTAAGAATGTCGTCGATCTCCATGGTCTTCGGACTGTCGCTCGGTATTGTCTTCATGATGATGCGCATGAGCAAGCTGCCTGCACTTCGCACGATTGCCATCAGCTACATCGAGCTCATCCGCAACACGCCCATCCTTGTGCAAGTGTTTTTCGTGTTCTTCGGCATGCCTGCAATTGGTGTACGGCTGAGTGGCGAGCAGGCGGCAATCCTGGCCATGACGTTGAACTGTGCGGCCTATGCGGCCGAGATTGTGCGCGGCGGCGTGCAGTCCATTCGTCCAGGTCAGATCGAGGCGGGCAGGGCGCTCGGCATGCACTCGACTGATATCTATCGGTTCATTGTGTTCCGGCCAGCAATTCGAGCTGTCTACCCTGCCTTGTGCAGCCAGTTCATCCTTCTGATGTTGAACTCAAGCCTGGTTTCGTCAGTCTCGGCGGAAGAGTTGACCTATTTCGCGCAGACGCTCGATGCTCAAACATTCCGGAGCTTCGAGATCTACCTGACGCTCGGAGTCATCTATCTTGTGTTGTCCCAGTTCGTTTCCGTCGCACTCGGCATCATCGGCCGAGTCTATTTTTCCTATCCGGCAAAGTGAGGCAATCCGATGATCCGTCAATTTGGCTGGAATGAATTCCTCTTTCTGCTCGAAGGCGCACGCTGGACGGTCGTCCTTTCGCTTCTTGCTTTTACTGTCGGCGGAGCGCTGGGCCTAACTGTCGCGCTTGGACGCACCAGCAAATGGAAGCCGTTACGTATCCTCATGGCAACTTACATCCAGATCTTCCAAGGCACGCCCCTGCTGATTCAGCTGTTCTTCGTTTATTTCGGGCTGCCGCTTTTGGGCTTCAAGGTCGATGTCTGGGTTGCGCTGACAATTGGCCTTTCACTCCATACCAGTGCGTTTCTGGGCGAAATCTGGCGCGGCAGTATCCAGGCCGTTCCCGACGGGCAGAGCGAGGCGGCGCGCGCATTGGGCATCGGATATATGCATCGCATGGTGGATGTTGTCTTGCCGCAAGCCTTTCGCATCGGATTGCCGGCCACCATCAGCTTCCTCGTCAACCTGATCAAGGGCACTGCACTTGCCGCGCTACTCGGTCTCACGGAGTTGACCCGCTCCGGTCAGTTGATGGCCAACATCACCTTTCAGCCACTGCAGGTCTATGGCGCCGTCGCACTCATCTATTTTTTCATCTGCGTACCCCTGACCTATTGCAGTGCCCGGATCGAGCGACGCCTCAACGCCGCGCGATAAACAAGAACGCACGCCAAGAAACCAACCAGAGGTGATCACATGACCAACACAGCATCGATCCATCCGCGTTTGACAGCACAAAGTGGCTTTATGGCCATTCTCTTTGCCGCGGCTTCATTCTCAACCACGGCAATGGCCATCACGCCTGAAGAGCTGACGGCCAAGGGCACCGCCACTATCGGCGTTCAGATGGACCAATTCCCATGGGGCTTTATTGACGCCAAGGGCGGCAACGACGGTTTCGACATCGAAATTGCCAAGATGATCGCCAAGGAGCTTGGCGTCGAGGTGAAGTTCGAACGTATCACCGGTCAGAACCGCATCCCGTTGCTGGTGAACGGCAATGTCGACTTCCTGGTGCCTTCAATGACGATCACTGAAGAACGCGCCAAGGTCATCCAATATGTCATACCCTATTCGTCGAACGACATCACGGTGTGGGGTAAGACAGACGCTGCAATAAAGGGCAACGAGGATCTCTCGAAATACGTGATCGGCGTCAACCGTGGCAGCGCTTTCGAGCCGTTGCTGGTCAAGGTCGCGCCGAAGGGCACACAGATCAAGCGTTTCGATGACGACGCTACGACTGTGCAATCGCTTTTGTCTGGTCAGGTCGATGCGATCCTGGGTAGCGTGACCTACGGTCTCGTTATTAAAGAGACCGGTTATGACAAGCAGTTCGAACGCAAATACAAGGTTGCTGACAACTTCCAGGGGATGGCGGTCCGCAAAGGCGATGATGAACTGCTCGCCTACCTCAATGACTTCGTGGCCAAGCATACTGCGGACGGGTCACTCGATGCCCTCTACAAGAAGTGGATCGGCGTCGACCGCGCAAAACTTCCAACAGAATTGCCGGGTGTAGACTTCACCGGGAAACAGTAACGCCAAAGCTCTTCGCGGCCGTTACAACCGTCGCGCTCAGCTAGAGAAACTCAACAAATTGAAGAGCTGTTGGCCCCCGCCTGTTTGTGCGGGCGGGGACGCGCCGCTGCACGCCGAAAATCGGATTATCGGGTACGCGCACCAACAGCTCGCTTAGGGAGCATAGTCGAGAAAATGACGAAAGATGGCAAGCAAATCAGGGTCGGGGTCGATATTGGCGGCACCTTTACCGACGTCGCGATGGAGGTCGGTACCACGCTCCATTCGATCAAAGTCCTGACCGATTATTCCTACCCCGAAAACGCGATCGTCAAGGGTATTCACGATGTGGCGACGGTCGCCGGTGTCGAGCTTTCCCAGATCGATACGATCATTCATGGGACCACGCTTGCAACCAATGCCCTGATCGAACGGCGCGGCGCACGCACCGCTTTCATCACCACCAAGGGTTTTCGCGATGTCATCGAGATGCGCACGGAAAGCCGCTTCGAGCAATATGACCTCAACATCGTGCTACCGGCGCCGCTTGTGCCGCGCAACGAACGTTTCGTAATCGACGAAAGGATCGGGGCAGATGGTTCGGTACTGAAATCTCTCGATCCCGCCGAGGTCGACGCCCTGTGCGACAGTATCATCGGCGCCGGCTATGACAGCGTCGCCATCGGCTTCATCCATTCTTATCTTAATGGCGCGCACGAGAAGATCGTTCGTGACCGCCTGTTGGCCAAAAAATCCGATATTTCCGTGTCGATCTCGTCGGAAGTGTCCCCCCAGATGCGCGAATTCCAGCGCTTCAACACCGTCTGCGCCAACGCCTTTGTGAAGCCGCTGATGGCGTCGTATCTCAATCGTCTGGTGGGCCGTTTGACAGAGGAAGGCACACGATGCCCGGTCTTCATGATCCATTCGGGCGGCGGTATCATTAGCGTCGAAAGTGCTATCGAATTTCCGGTGCGCCTGCTTGAATCCGGTCCGGCCGGTGGTGCTATCTTCGCCGCCCATATCGCCAGCAGTTACGGTCTCGAGCAGGTCCTTTCCTACGACATGGGCGGTACGACCGCAAAGATCTGCTTGATCGAAAAGCAAACGCCGAAGACCTCCAAGACCTTCGAAGTGGCTCGTACGTGGCGTTTCAAGAAGGGCAGCGGCATGCCGATCTCCATTCCAGTCATTGAAATGGTCGAGATTGGTGCCGGGGGCGGTTCGATCGCCACTATCGACAGCATGCGGCAGATCCGTGTGGGCCCGCACAGCGCAGGTTCGGAACCCGGCCCGGCCTGCTATGGCCGCGGCGGTGCCAACCCGACGGTCACCGATGCCGACCTGATCCTCGGTCGCCTTGACCCCGACGAGTTCGCAGGCGGCGCGATGCAGCTAGACCGGCCGGCGGCCGAAAGAGCGATGGATGTAGATCTCGCATCAAAGCTCGAAACGGATATCGCGACGGCCGCTTACGGCCTCAGCGAAGTCGTCGACGAAAACATGAGCAACGCTGCGCGTATGCATGCGGTCGAGAACGGCAAGGAGCTTTCCGAGTTCACCATGATCGCCTTCGGAGGCGCAGCCCCCATCCACGCCGCGCGTCTGTGCGAAAAGCTTGGTATTTCCGAACTGCTGATTCCGCCCGGTGCCGGTGTTGGCTCGGCCATCGGCTTCCTGCGGGCCCCCTTCGGATTCGAGAGTGTCCGTAGCGCCTATAGCCGCATCAGCCGGTTCGACGCGGCTGCGATCAACCAGACGATCGCCGATCTTAGCACCGAGGCCATATCCTTCGTGCGCTCCGGGTCGCCCGAGGCCAATCCGAATCTCGAGTGCACGGCGTACATGCGCTACGTCGGCCAGGGATGGGAAATGCCGGTTACGATCGATGTGCGCGACTACGCCGATAAGGACGGCGAACTCTTTCGGAAGCTGTTCGACGAGCAATACGAGCACTTTTTCGGGCGTGTTATCGATGGCCTCGATGTCGAGATTGTAAGCTGGTCCCTGCGCGCTACCTCGAAGGTCGTTGCGCCGGACAGGATCGCAAGAACCGAGAAAGCCGGCAATGCAAAAGTTGGCGGTACGCGCGCCATCTTCGATGTGCAGGAAGGAAGCTTCCAAAATGCGTCGATCGTCGCGCGGACTGACATGAAGCCGGGCGACCTTGTCGCCGGCCCGGCTGTCATTACCGAACGCGAAACTTCGACCATTATCACCGCGAGCCGCGAAGTCATCATGCAGGCCGATGGCTGCCTGCTCGTACGCGTCAAGCAGAGCGCTTGAACGGAGGATTTGACATGAAAACCAATGCACTTTCCGACGTCCACATGCAGATCATGTGGAACCGCCTGATTTCTGTCGTCGAAGAACAGGCCGTCACCCTCATTCGAACGGCCTTCTCCACCAGCGTAAGAGAATCGGGCGATCTTTCCGCCGGCGTCTTTAATCGCGGCGGCAAGATGATCGCCCAGGCAGTGACCGGCACGCCGGGCCACGTCAACGCCATGGCGGAAGCGGTTGGCCACTTCATCCGCGACATCGGAACTGAGAATATTTTCGAAGGCGATGTCTATATTACCAATGATCCGTGGAAGGGTACGGGCCACCTGCACGATTTCACCGTCGTTTCGCCCAGCTTCCGCAATGGCGCGCTCGTCGGGTATTTCGCCTGCACAGCACATGTGGTGGATGTCGGCGGCCGCGGTTTCGGTCCGGATGCCAACGAGGTTTACGAAGAAGGTATCTTCGTTCCAATCATGAAGTTTGCCGAGCGTGGCAAGGTCAACAAGGATCTCGTCAACATTCTGCACAACAATGTCCGTGAAAGTCACCAGGTGGTCGGTGATGTCTATTCACTGGCAGCCTGCAACGAGATCGGCCACCGCCGCCTGATGGACATGATGGAGGAATTCGATCTCGCGGACCTGGAGACCCTGGGCGATTTCATTTTCAAGCGCAGCTATGACGCCACGATCGAGCGGATCGCGACGCTGCCGAAAGGTTCCTATTCCAACACCATGCGCGTTGACGGTTATGGGACGCCGATCGACATTGCAGTACGTCTCGATGTGGCTGAAGATCATATCCTGGCCGACTTCGAAGGGACGTCTCCACCGAGTCCAAAGGGCATCAATTGCCCGATCATCTATTCGGCTGCCTATGCCTGCTACGGCATGAAATGCTCGATCGCGCCGGAGATCCCTAACAATCACGCTTCTCTACTGCCGTTTCGTGTGACCGCTCCGCAGAATTGCATCCTCAATGCCCAGCATCCGGCACCTGTCTCGGTGCGCCACGTGCTCGGCCATCTGGTGCCAGACGCCGTACTTGGCGCCGTGCACAAGATGCTACCCGGCCGCGTGCCGGCCGAAGGTGCCGGCGCTCTTTGGAACCTGCATGTCAGCGTTCGTCCGCTGCAGGGTGAAAAAGCCCCAGCCGATGGCGGCCAGCGTGCAGAAGTGCTGCTGTTCAACAGCGGCGGTGCGGGTGCGCGCTCAACACTTGATGGTCTCAGCGCCACAGCGTTCCCGAGTGGAGTACATTCAATGTCGATCGAGGCGACCGAGCATGTTGGTCCGGTGATCTTCTGGCGCAAGGAATTGCGTGACGGTTCCGGTGGTGCCGGCCAGTTCCGCGGTGGTCTCGGCCAGGTGGTCGAGATCTCGACGACCGAAGGCCACGAGATGCACTTCAACGCGATGTTCGACCGCGTCGATCATCCGCCTCGTGGACGGGAGGGTGGATCCAATGGCGCCGCGGGTGCCGTCCTGCTTGATGACGGAACAGTTCTTGCCACCAAGGGCCGGCAGTATGTGCCGGCGGGCCGAAGATTGATCTTGCAGCTGCCAGGAGGTGGCGGATACGGCGCGCCAGACAAGCGTGATCCGGTCGCATCCCAGCGCGACCAGGATTTCGACTACGCTTTGAAAAGCTAATCCGCTTTTGACCGGCGGAAAAAGCCGCCGGTCCCCCGATTGTTTTCCGGAGATTGACTATGACATTCGAGAACAAACGTGCTGCAGGCATCAAGTCGTCACCGAGTATGGCGATCGCCACGGCTGCGAAGAAATTGGCAGCGGAGGGGCGTGACATCATCGATCTGTCGCTGGGCGAGCCGGATTTCAAGCCTCCTGCACATGTGGCGGAAGCCGCGATCGAGGCAATCCGCAACGGACGCGCGCGTTATGGTGCGGCCGCCGGGATGGAAGGTCTGCGCGATGCGATCGTGTCCAAGTTCAAGCGCGAAAACCAGCTCGATTACGCCGTCGATGAAGTCATGGTGGCGAACGGCGCCAAGCAGATCCTCTTCGGCGCCTTCCTTGCAACACTGGAAGAGGGCGACGAGGTTATCATCCCGACTCCCTGCTGGGTGTCCTATGGTGATATCGTGTCGCTCCATGGCGGTGAGCCAGTCTATGTGTCCTGTGGTATCGACGCTGGCTTCAAGCTTGATGCAAAACGGCTGGAAGCGTCAATCACGCCAAAAACGCGCTGGCTGATGCTGAATTCCCCGTCCAATCCGACCGGTGCCATCTATTCACAGGAGGAATATCGTGCTCTTGGCACGGTCTTGGCCCGCCATCCGCGCGTTCTAGTGATCTCTGACGAGATCTACGAACATGTGCTGTTGAAAGATGTAGCCTTCGTATCCTTCGCCTGGGCCTGTCCGGACCTGCGTGACCGAACGCTCATCGTCAATGGTGTCTCGAAAGCGTATGCCATGACCGGCTGGCGTGTCGGCTATGCGGCCGGCCCTAAGTCATTGATCGCAGCTCTCAACAAAATGCAGTCACAGAGCGTCACTTCGGTCTCAACCATCGCGCAGGCCGCCGCCCTTGCTGCACTGACTGGCGACCAAACCTTTGTCGGCGAGGGTGCAGCGACCTTTGCCGGCCGCGCCAAAATCGTTGCCGATCGTCTGGCACAGATCGAGGGTGTGGATTTCACGCCCCCAGATGGGGCCTTCTATGCGTTCATTGGCGTCCAGCGTCTGCTTGGCCGAAAGACGGCTGCAGGCGAGGTCATGCCCGACGATACCGCTTTCGCGGCGCATTTGCTGCAGCACTTTGGATTGTCGAGCGTGCCCGGCGCCGCCTTTGGTGCACCGGGCTTTATCCGCCTTTCGATCGCAGCGTCTGACCGTGAGCTCGAAGGTGCCTGCGACCGTCTGGCTGCCATGGTTCAGTCCCTGCAAATCTGAACCGCAAGTCCAACCATTCAACATCAAAGCGGCGGCGCTCGATCGCGCTTCCCCAACAGGAGGAAAATCCATGAAGACTGAAGACTTGAAGCATGCACTGGGAGCGGGCCTTCTTTCCTTTCCAGTCACGCACTTTAACGCGGATGGTAAATTCGAGGCCGAGAGCTATGCAAAGCATGTAAACTGGTTGTCTGGCTTTGGCGCAACGACGCTGTTTGCGGCAGGCGGCACCGGCGAGTTCTTCTCCTTAACGCCGGACGAAATCCCCGAAATCGTGCGTGTGGCAAAAGAGGCGGCTGGCAGCACGCCCATCGTTTCGGGTTGCGGATATGGCACGGAGATCGCGGTTTCTATTGCACGGTCGGTTGAAAAGGTGGGCGGTGACGGCATCCTGCTCCTGCCCCACTACCTGATCGACGCTCCCCAAGAAGGCCTGTATCAACATATCAAGACGGTCTGCAATGCCACGGGTATGGGTGTCATGGTTTACAATCGCGACAATTCGGTACTGCAGGCAGACACTCTTGCCCGGCTCTGTGACGCTTGCCCCAACCTTGTTGGTTTCAAGGATGGCACCGGTGATATCGGGCTCGTCCGGCAAGTTACAGCCAAGATGGGTGATCGTCTGACTTATCTCGGCGGCATGCCCACTGCAGAGCTTTTTGCTGAAGCTTATCTCGGAGCTGGCTTCACCACCTACTCGTCGGCAGTCTTCAACTTCGTGCCAGGCCTTGCGATCGATTTCTACAACGCACTACGCGCTGGAGACCGGACCAAGTGCGAAACTTACCTCAATGATTTCTTCTACCCCTTCATGGCGATCCGTAACCGGGCCAAGGGTTATGCGGTCTCGGCCGTGAAGGCAGGCGTCAGGTTGCAGGGCTTTGACGCAGGCCCTGTACGCTCACCTCTCAAGGATCTTTCAACTGAGGAAATGGACATGATGGAAGCGCTTATTGGGAAGAATAAGCGCCAATAGAAACTCAGTGGGTCGCTTCCTTTCGGAAGCGGCCCTTCGAGACTTGAAGTGATAAGGAAGCGCAATGACACTTCATCACAACCTGATCGCCGGCGAATGGGTCG
>UCNE01000015.1 GCA_900473685.1 Hyphomicrobiales bacterium | reverse complement strand
AAGCGCGGCAAAAAACACTGAAGCGGGGCACGTCGTGTGTCACCTACTTCTACTCACCTGAGGCACCCGATGTGCCCCGGCCGATCCTGCCGCCCAAACGGTGGCAGACATACAGAATGCTTCAAGCCACGGGCGAAAAAGCCGCCGCGTGAACGGGAAGGTGTGTCCAAAATAAATCCCGGCAGAAATCTGTATGGTTCACCGGACACGATTTGATATAGACAAGCCTCATTCAATGACGCCCACGATCAACAGGAAATGTCTCATGGCGAAAATCGTAAATGTCGCGGTCCAGATGGATCATGTCTCTGGCATCAATATCGCCGGCGACAGTACCTTTGCCATGAGTATCGAGGCGCAGGCGCGCGGCTACAAGCTGTTCCATTACACGCCGAACCAGCTGTCGTTGCGCGATGGTAAGGTGATCGCCACTGTTCAACCGATGAGCCTGCGCGACGTCAAGGGCGACCACTACACGCTGGGCGATGCCGAACGCATCGACCTCTCGACCATGGACGTGGTGCTGCTCCGCCAGGATCCGCCCTTCGACATGGCCTATATCACCTCGACGCATCTGCTCGAGCGCGTCCACCCGAAGACGCTTGTCGTCAACGATCCGGCCTGGGTGCGCAACTCGCCGGAAAAGATCTTCGTCACCGAATTTCCCGACCTGATGCCGAAGACGCTGATCACCCGCGATCCCGCCGAGATTGCCTCGTTCCGCGCCGAAATGGGCGACATCATCCTGAAGCCGCTCTATGGCAATGGCGGCGCCGGCGTCTTCCATTCGACCCGCGACGATCGCAACATGTCGTCGCTCTTGGAAATGTTCGGACAGATGTTCCGCGAACCCTTCATCGCCCAGGAATACCTGCCTGCCGTGCGCAAGGGTGACAAGCGCATCCTCCTCGTTGACGGCGAGCCGGCCGGCGCCATCAACCGGGTTCCCGCCGAACACGATGCCCGCTCCAACATGCATGCCGGCGGCACGCCGATGCCGACGGAACTGACGGCACGGGAAAAGGAAATCTGCGCCCGCATCGGACCGGCATTGCGTGAACGCGGCTTCCTGCTCGTCGGCATCGATGTGATCGGCGACGTGATGACCGAGATCAACGTCACATCTCCTACCGGTCTTCGCGAAGTCAAGAAATTCGGCGGCGCCGATATCGCCGCGCTGCTCTGGGACGCGATCGAGCGCAAGCGCGTCTGACGAGTGGTTGAGCAGGCCGGGGCGGCTATCCGTCCCGGCACTCGACAACCCGATTTCATCTCCCGGATGTTCGCGGTTGTTCCGCTCCGTTCCCGAACTACAACCGGTCCACAACCTGGCCGATTGGAATCATCGAATCCGTTCGATAATTGTTCTTGTTTTATTCCGTTATTCGTGCAAGATTTCACACCACAACCGAGAAAGGTTGTGGTGGCGGGTTGTCGGCCTGCCTCGCGGCAAGAGGGGCAATCATGGTCGCGCGTGTCAGTACGGTTGCATTTCAAGGCATTGAAGGTCTGCCTGTCGATGTTCAGGTGATGGTTGCGCCGGGCAAGGTCGGCATGCAGATCGTCGGCCTTCCCGACAAGGCGGTCGCCGAAAGCCGCGAGCGGGTGCAGGCAGCACTCCACGCTTCCGGCCTGTCGCTGCCCGCCAAGAAGGTCACCGTCAATCTTGCCCCGGCTGACCTTCCCAAAGAGGGCTCGCATTTCGACCTACCGATTGCGCTCGGCCTGATGGCGGCGCTCGGCGCCATTCCCGGCGATGCGCTGGACGGATATGTGGTGATCGGCGAACTCAATCTCGACGGCACGACCGCCGCCGTTTCCGGTGCGCTTCCGGCGGCCATTGGCGCCAACGGGCTTGGCAAGGGCCTGATCTGCCCGTCTGACAGCGGCGCCGAGGCCGCCTGGGCGGGATCGGAGATCGACATATTGGCGCCGCGCAGCCTGATTGCGCTCGCCAATCATTTTCGCGGTACGCAGGTGCTGTCGCGCCCCGAACCGGCCGTGCGCGCCAGTCCCGCCAACATGCCGGATCTCGCTGATATCAAAGGCCAGGAAAGCGCCAAGCGGGCGCTGGAAGTGGCGGCGGCCGGAAACCACAACCTCTTGATGGTCGGTCCGCCCGGCTCCGGCAAGTCGATGCTGGCCGCCCGCCTGCCCTCGATCCTGCCGCCCCTGTCGCCATCCGAATTGCTCGAAGTGTCGATGATCCACTCGATCGCCGGGCAACTGGCCGGCGGCAAGCTGTCGGATCGGCGGCCATTCCGCACCCCGCACCATTCCGCCACCATGGCGGCGATGATCGGCGGCGGCTTGCGTGCCAAGCCCGGTGAGGCCTCTCTGGCGCATAACGGCGTATTGTTCCTTGACGAATTTCCGGAATTCACGCCGCAGGTGCTCGATGCGTTGCGCCAACCGCTCGAAACCGCCGAATGCATCATCGCCCGCGCCAATCACCGCGTCACCTATCCGGCGGCAATCCAGCTGGTTGCCGCGATGAACCCCTGCCGCTGCGGCATGGCGGGAGAGCCCGGTCATAGCTGTGCCCGCGGCCCGCGCTGCGTTTCCGATTATCAGGGCCGCATCTCCGGGCCGCTGATGGACCGGATCGATATCCGCATCGACGTGCCCTCCGTCACCGCCGCCGACCTGATCCGCCCGGCACCGGCCGAACCGAGCGCCGTCGTCGCCCGGCGGGTGGCGCGCGCCCGTGACATCCAGATGGACCGCTTCATCGCACTTGGCATGCCGTACATCCTCTCCAATGCCCGCTGCTCAACGGCGATGATCGAGAAGATGGCCGAACCCGACGCCGGCGGACTGCAATTGCTGAGGGACGCAGCGGAGAAGATGAAGTTTTCGGCGCGCGGCTATCACCGGGTGCTGAAGGTGGCCCGCACGCTTGCCGATCTGGATGAAAAAATGACGGTCGGGCGCATCCATCTCGCCGAAGCGATCTCCTACCGGATCGCAGGTGAGCGGTTGACGGCGGCGGCGTGATATTTCCCCCGGCAATGCGGGGCAGGTTATCATCGTAAAGGAAGCACCGCAGCGGAGGTGCTGCCGGTTCTTTGAAAAGAGCATAGTGAAAGCGGGGGCTGTTTGAGCGTCATCAGTCCTTTTGTTCCAGCTCCTTGGGCACACGGAGTAACCGGGTCCCTGCGTGATCAATCGAAAAGGCAGCAAGCTGAGATACGGGATTGCAGATGGCGCCGCCAGATCGCGGCGCCATCGCGCATAAAACCCTTAGCCGCCCAAGCCTTCAAACAGGGCCGTCGACAGATAGCGTTCAGCGAAGGACGGGATGATCACGACAATGGTTTTGCCCTCATTTTCAGGGCGCTGGCCGACCGTGATCGCAGCCTTTAGAGCGGCTCCGGAGGAGATGCCGACCGGCACGCCCTCAAGCCTCGCCACGTGGCGGGCGGTCTCGATTGCCTCGGGGCTCGAGACCGTGACGATCTCGTCATAGATCTTGGTGTCGAGGATAGCGGGCGCGAAACCGGCGCCGATGCCCTGGATCTTGTGCGGGCCGGGCGCACCGCCAGAGAGAACCGGGGATTCGGCTGGCTCGACGGCGATGACTTTGATCGACGGCTTCTTGCTTTTCAGCACCTGGCCGGCGCCCGTGATCGTGCCGCCGGTGCCGATGCCGGAAACGAGGATATCAACGCTGCCGTCGGTATCGTTCCAGATTTCCTCGGCCGTCGTCTTGCGGTGGATTTCCGGGTTGGCCGGGTTTTCGAACTGCTGCGGGATGATCGCGTCGGGCAGCGTCGCGGCCAGCTCTTCGGCCCTGGCGATGGCGCCCTTCATGCCCTTCGGGCCTTCTGTCAGCACCAGTTCGGCGCCAAGCAGCGCCAGCATCTTGCGGCGCTCGACCGACATGGTTTCCGGCATGGTGAGAATGAGCTTGTAACCCTTGGCGGCGGCGGCAAAGGCGAGCGCGATACCGGTATTGCCTGACGTCGGCTCGACAAGTGTCGTCTTGCCGGGCGTGATCTTGCCCTGGGCTTCCAAAGTTTCGATCATCGCGACGCCGATACGGTCCTTGACGGAAGCAATCGGGTTGAAAAACTCGAGTTTGGCGAGGAGATTGGCCTTGACGCCGTTCTCCTTGGCCAGCTTGTCGAGGCGAACGATCGGCGTATCGCCAATGGTCTCGGTGATCGAGGAATAGACGCGGCCGCGGCCGGGCTTGCGCTGTTCTGACATGGAGCTCTCCCTTTTTCTCATCAGTTGCAGGGAGAATAGGGGCAAAGCCGTCCGCTTGCCAGAGTACTGTTTGCCGCGGTCTTGCCCCGATTGGAAAAAACCGTTGCGTAACCGCCTGTTACAGAACGAATTTTTCAGGCGGCCCGGGTGGCAATATAGGCGGCGGTCGTGCCGATGATACCGGCGGCGATCCGGTTGAGCGACCGCAAGGCCTTCGGCTTTTTGAGAAGCAGCCGGGCGCGGGACGCCAGAAGGATATAAGGGACCAGAACCGCCATCAGAACGGCGAAGGTTGCGCCGACAAGCACGGCATATTCATTCGGTCCGATCGTGTTGACGTCGATCAGCGTTGGTACCAGCGCCACGTAGAACAGCATCGTCTTCGGGTTGCCAAACGTCACCAGCAGACCGGACAGGAAGGACATGCCCATGCTGGTGCTTTTCTTCGCCTCAATATCCTGTGGCAGGAGACCGGCAGTCCAGAGCTTGTAGGCAATGTAAACGAGATAGAGGGCGCCGAGGATCTTCAGGATCATGAACGTCGTGGTGAACGTCTGGGCCACAATCGCAAGGCCCAGGATGACGCCAGTCAGATAGACGAGATCCCCGAGGACAAGGCCAAGCCCCATGAAGAACGTTTCGCGGAAGCCGGAGCCGAGCGCCCGCGCGACGATCGCGGTCATGCCGGGACCAGGGATCGCGGCAGCGATGAAAAGCGCGGTGCAATAGGCAAAAAGCGTGGTGAGGCTCATCATCGGCTCCGTGGATAGGCGGAAGGAATATCTAGCCGGTTTTCTCAAGACTGGCAATTTGTGCGGCATTGATCGAAAGGTCTGTTGCCGTTAATGCAGTGCCTTAACACATACCGAAACTCCAGCCTTACACGCTCCCAAGGGAAGATGCCGCCCATGCCTGAAACAGCTAGCCTCGCCGCCTTTGCCCTCGTCGCGCTCGGCATGGTGCTGACGCCCGGGCCGAACATGATCTACCTGATTTCCCGCTCGCTCTGTCAGGGGCCGGCAGCCGGCTTGATCTCGCTGACCGGCGTGGCGCTCGGATTTCTCGTCTACATGCTGTCAGCTGCATTCGGCATCACTGCGCTGCTGTTTGCCGTGCCTTATGCTTATGATGCGCTGCGGATTGGTGGCGCGCTCTACCTTCTCTATCTGGCCTGGCAGGCCGTGCGTCCCGGCGGGAGATCGGCCTTCGAAGTCCGCAATCTACCAAAGGATGCGCCGAGGCGCCTGTTCCTGATGGGCTTTGCGACCAGCGTGCTCAATCCGAAGATCGCCGTGCTCTATCTTTCACTGCTGCCACAGTTCATCGATCCGGCGCTGGGTCATGTCTTTCTGCAGTCGCTCACTTTCGGGACAATCCAGATCATCACCAGCGTTTCCGTCAACGCGCTCATCGTTTTGACGGCGGGCTCCATCGCCACTTTCCTCGCGGGCCGTCCGGCCTGGCTTTCCATGCAACGCTGGCTGATGGGCGGCGTGCTCGGCGCGCTTGCCTTGCGGATGGCTATGGACGGCCGGCGTTAAGGCCGCTTCCCTTTTTAAGAACCAGACCAGAGAATAGCATGACAACAGCACTCCTCATCATCGACGTCCAGAACGCCATCCTTGACGGCGAAGGCACGCCCGAGCGGCAACCGGCCATCGATGCCGCCTTGACCGAAACGGTCGGTCGTCTGCAATCGATCCAGGCCCGCGCCCGCGCCGCACATATTCCGGTGATCCTCGTGCAGCACGACGGCGGCCCCGGCGATCCGCTGGCGCGCTCTTCCCACGGCTGGGGCCTGCGCCGCGAAATCGCGCCGGAACTGGGAGAAACAATCATCCACAAAACGAGTTGCGACAGCTTCTTCCAGACCAATCTTGAAGAAGAGCTTGCCGGATTGTCGGTCACCCACCTGGTCATCGGTGGCTGTCAGACGCAGTTCTGCGTTGATACCACGGCCCGCCGTGCCATCACGCTGGGCTACGATGTCACCCTCCTGTCCGACGGACACTCGACCGGCGATATGGGCGAACTGACCTTTGCGCAGATCATCGCCCACCACAATCGCGTGCTCGGCGGCTTCAGTGCCGGCGGTCACGCGATCGAGTTGCGCCGGTCAGACGAGATCACGTTCTGAATTCATTCAAAGACCGGCCGCATGAAGCTGCGTTCGTAGCTGATAATGCAACGGGTCTTCTCAGCCAGGGCAAAGGCTGAGAGGCATTCGGCATCCTTTGCCATTTTCTCGCGGTAGTCCTCATAGGCGGCCAGGCTCGGAAAGCTGAAGAGGGCAAGCGCGATATTGTTTGCCCCTTCATGCGGCATGAAATAACCGTGATGCGTGCCGCCCAGCCGGTTGACCAGCGGGATCCAGAGCTTGGCGTATTCCTCGAATTCGGCAAGCTTGTAGGGATCGATCGTATAGCGCAGGTAGCAGGTAATCATTCCAGTCTCCATGGGTAAATTCAGTGTGCCTGATGCCGCACAGCACGGGGCCATGTCCAGCCGAATGTCATGCCGGCAGCTGCGATCAGGATCGCCGCCGAGCCGAAAAGCTGGGCCGGTTGCAACTGATGGCCGAACGCGATGCGATCAACAGCGAGGGCAGCAACGGGGTAGATGAAGGACAGAGCGCCGGTCAGATGGGTCGGCAGCTTCTGGATCGCGCCATAAAGCAGCACATACATCAGCCCGGTATGGACGGCGCCCATCGTCACCAGCAATGCCCATTGATAAGCCTCAACCGGCAGGCCGGAAGCGCCGGCGAACGGAGCCAGCATCAAAAGGCCGGTCACGACCTGGATCAGCGCGATCAGATGCGGCGGGGTACCCTTCAACCGTTTCGCCACCAGCGCTGCCAGCGCATAAAAGAACGCAGCCGCCAGAGCCATGGCAATGCCCATCAGGTAATCGCCGCCGGTAAAGCCACCAGCCGGTTTTGCCTGAACGATGGCGACCATGCCGGCAAAGGCGACCGCGAGCCAACCGAGCTTCGTGGCTGTGATCTTTTCCCGGAACACCAGACCGCCGATCGCCAGGAGCATGAAGGGCTGGGTGTTGTACACCATGGTGGCGATCGAAATCGATGAGCGCGAATAAGCTCCGAACAGCAGCAGCCAGTTGACGACGATCGCGACACCGCCGAGGACAGCAAGCCCGAGCAATCGCCATGTCAGGATACCGGAGCGGAAGTGGCCGAGCGCCGCGCAGATTGCCAGAAGTGTCAGCGCCCCGAACAGGCAGCGCCAGAACACCACATCAATGACCGGCTGGCCGGACATCAGCACGAACCAGCCGATCGTACCCGAAATCAGCATGGCCGCCGTCATTTCAAGACTGCCGGTTCTGATATCCTTTTCCATCACGCCCACTCCCTTTGATCGAAGCAGCAGATTATGATGCGGCGACGGCAGAATATATGGATATATGAAGGAAATTCTGTTAAAGCACCTAATCATAAAAGGGATTTTATCAATTTTGCCTTACGGAGACTTCTCATGCTTGACGATCTCGACCGGCGGCTGCTCGACATCCTCTCCCTCAACGCGCGTATCTCGTTGAAAGACCTAGCACAGGAGGCAGGACTCTCCTCCCCGAGCACCGCCGACCGGTTGCGGCGGCTGGAGGATCGCGGTGTGATCACTGGCTTCACGATATCCATCAACCCGGCGGCATTGGGCTACGCCCTACAGGCGGTCGTGCGGGTTCGGCCCATGCCCGGCATGCTGCATATCGTCGAAAAAATGATCCAGGAGACGCCGGAATTCGTCGAATGCGACAAGGTGACGGGCGACGACTGCTTTATCGCCAAGCTTCTGGTGCGCGACATGGAACAGCTGGATACGATCCTCGACAAGATCGCGGAGCGGTCCCAGACCAATACATCGATCGTCAAATCATCGCCGGTCAAGCGCCGACTGCCACCGCTCGACGGCGGCAAGTAGGCGTCAGAATTCCGCCATTGACGACAGCATCACCGGAGCGGAAAGGCGATCCGCGGCATTGCCGCGAACCATCAGGCTGATATCGGACATAAGCGGTTCCGGCGCTCCTTGCCAGCCTAGCTTGTCCGGCGGAAAGCAGACCTCGACGCTATTGGGATGTTGATCGAGCGCTGAGAGAATGGCGGGCAGCGGCGGGATCGTCTTTCCAGCAATGTCGAGAAGCTGAAAGGATGTGCCTTCGGTCTTCCACGCCACGATCGCCTCGTGTTGTTCCAGATAACTCAGTCTCACTTCTTGATCGAAGACGCTGTTGAGCAGAAACATTTCAGCCTGCGAGGCAACGGCGAACACAGAGGAAACAGGGACTCTCTCGCGCAATATCTGGCGGATCAGTGCGACATCACCGGCGCGTTCGACCGAAAGTGCGCGCGACCTGCCGTCAGACTTCATGTCTGCAGGCGGAGCGCCAACAAACCGATGCTGCGGCAAGACTGTAAAGCCGTAAGGCGCATACATCGCTGGCTTATCCGTCAGCAAAATACCGAGCTCAAAACCCTGTTCGTCACACCAGCCGAATGCACGGGTCATCAGGTCGCGATACAGGCCCCGGCCCCGCCAGTGTGGCCGCACCGCCCCCGACTGGAAACCGGCCGCCCTGACCAGGCGGCCATCGATCGTCATCGGCATGGAAAAGGCGGTAAAATTGGCGGCGCAAACGCCGTTTTCATCGAAATAAGCAAACGGCATGCTATTCGGGTCGGGTCCGCCGAAGCGGTCCTGAATGCCGACATCGATGCCGAACGTATCCTCAAGCAGCGCCACCAATGCCGCCCAGGCTGCCGGATCGCCAAAATAATCCTGCCGGAACGTTAGGCCACGGCTGTCGATAGTGGTAGGCACCTAAACCCCGGTGGAGCCGAAGCCGCCGGCGCCGCGCGCGGTTTCGCTGGCGTCCGTCGCTTCGAGAACGGCGACCTGTGTGACAGGAGCAATCACCATCTGGGCAATGCGCATGCCGCGCTCGATGAGGAAATCCTCATCGCCGAGATTGATCAGCAACACCTTCACTTCGCCGCGATAATCGCTGTCGATCGTGCCGGGCGTATTGAGGCAGGTGATACCGTGCTTGAACGCCAGCCCCGAACGCGGACGGATCTGCGCCTCATAGCCTGCCGGAATTTCGAAGATGAAACCGGTCGGCACAAGTGCCCGCTTGCCCGGGCCGAGGAACAACGGCCGGTCCGGCTCGACGGCAGCGCGCAGGTCCATTCCGGCAGCACCGGCCGTCTCATAGGACGGCAGATCGATGCCCTCACCATGGCTCACGCGAACGAGATTGAGGATGGGGCGGGTCGAGGATTGATTGGTCATGCTTCATCCCTAGCAATTCCGGCTCGGGTACAGCCAATGCGAATTGCAAGTTATCCACGGAATCGCTACATACGCGGCAACTCACAGGATTCATATCATGGCCGAAAGTATCGCCGAGGCGGTTTCCCGCCGTCGCACCTTTGCTATTATTGCCCACCCGGATGCGGGTAAAACGACGCTGACCGAAAAGCTGTTGCTGTTCGGCGGCGCCATCCAGCTGGCCGGTGAAGTCAAGGCGAAGAAAGACCGGATCCAGACGCGCTCCGACTGGATGAAGATCGAGCGGGAACGTGGCATCTCGGTCGTCACCTCGGTGATGACCTTCGAATATCACGGCAATGTCTTCAACATTCTCGACACGCCCGGCCACGAAGACTTCGCCGACGACACCTATCGCACGTTGACCGCCGTCGATGCGGCCGTGATGGTCATCGATGCCGCCAAGGGTATCGAGCCACGGACACTGAAACTGTTCGAAGTCTGCCGGATGCGCGATATTCCGATCATCACCTTCATCAACAAGATGGACCGTGAAAGCCGCGACCCGTTTGAAATCCTCGACGAGGTGGAAGAGAAGCTGGCGCTCGATTGCGCGCCGGTGACCTGGCCGATCGGCCGATCGAAGACCTTTTGCGGCTCCTATCATCTGGCCGACAATACGGTTCGCGGTGCCGATACGCAGGAAATCCTGACGAAGGTCAACGGCCCGGAAATGGCCGCCCACCGCCTGCCGGAAAACGAGCGCGAGGCTTTCATCGACGAAACATCGCTCGCCATCGAGGCCTGCAAGCCTTTCGACAGGAAGGCTTTCCTCGAAGGCCATCTGACCCCGGTGTTCTTCGGCTCGGCGCTGAAAAACTTCGGCGTGCGCGACCTGATCAATGCGCTGGGCGAGATTGCGCCGCCGCCGCGCGACCAGGTGGCCGATATTCGCACCGTGCACGCGACCGACGACAAGATGACGGCCTTCGTTTTCAAGATCCAGGCCAACATGGACCCGAACCATCGCGACCGCATCGCCTTCGCCCGCGTCTGCTCTGGCAAGCTGGAGCGCGGTATGAAGGCGCGGCTGGCGCGCACCGGCAAGCAGCTCGGCCTCACTGCGCCGCAGTTCTTCTTTGCTTCGCAACGGCAGCTGGCTGACACGGCCTATGCCGGCGATGTGGTCGGTATCCCGAACCACGGCACGCTCAGGATCGGCGACACGCTGACTGAAGGCGAACAGCTGGTGTTCCAGGGCGTACCGAACTTCTCACCGGAAATCCTGCGCCGCGTGCGCCTGGAAGATGCGATGAAGGCGAAGAAGTTGAAGGAAGCGCTGCAGCAGATGGCCGAAGAGGGCGTCGTGCAGCTATTTTCGCCCGAAGACGGCTCACCCGCCATCGTCGGCGTCGTCGGCGCGCTGCAGCTCGATGTTCTGAAGGAACGGTTGCAATCGGAATACGGCCTGCCGGTTTCGTTCGATATCGCCCGCTTCTCCGTCTGCCGCTGGATTTCGGCCGAACAGCCGGCTGAACTCGACAAGTTCATCACCGCGCGGCGCGGCGATATCGCCCGCGACCTCGACGGCGATCCGGTATTTCTGGCGCAGGATGCGTTCTCGCTGCGTTACGAGGCGGAACGGTATCCGGCTATCAAGATGATCGCCATCAAGGAATATCACGTCGCCAAGGCGGCGTGATCTGTTTGCCTCTTCTCCCCAGCGGGGAGAAGGTGGCCCGCAGGGCCGGATGAGGGGGAACCACAGGTTCTAAACCTGCCGCACCGCTCCCTCATCGCCTCGCATTCGCTCGGCACTTCTCCCCGCTGGGGAGAAGAGGGAGATCGTGGCTGCTCCCGCAATCCATTTACTCTACCTGATCCGCACGCCTTGCCGTTCAAGCTCTTTCTGGACGGCTGGCAGATCGAGATCACCAAACGCCTTGCCGCTTTTCACCGATACCGCAGCAGCGACGCCGGCACCCTGCCCCGCAACCGCGCAGCACGCCATGTTGCGCGTTGCCGCATGGGCGATGCGATCGCCGCCGATGGCGCGGCCAGCGACCAGCAGGTTTTCGACACCCTTTGGCAGCATCGAACGATAGGGGACGTGCATATAGCGGCCGGTGGTCGGCAGGATCAGCACGCCGTAGCCATCGATGAATTCCGGATAGATGCCGATCGTATCCTCGAAACGGCCTTCGTTGCGCACGTCGCTCTCAGTGATGTTGTAGACCGCATCGATCTTGCGGGTATCGCGAATGCCGATGCTCATGCCGAAATTGCGCAGGCGCGCACCCTCGCAGCCCGGCGTGTAACGGCGCAAGGCGTCAATAGCCAGCATGGACTGGCGGCGGCCCTCGATCTCGAAACGGGTCATGCTGTCGGGGTCCGTGCCATCGCAGCCGGCGAGATGGATGAGGTTCATATAGGTCAGTTCGCCGGTATCGTGCAGCGCGCCCCAGGTGCCTGAAATCGTGTTGAGATGCGCCGGAATGATGCCGTCGCGGATCGCCTGGGCGAAAGGCTTGCCGAGGAACGGAGAGAACATCTGGTCTTCCTTGCCGGATGTCTCGATCTGCCATTCGCCGGTCGACCAGTCACCATAGGTTTGCGGATCGGAACGGACGCCCGCCATGAAGGCCTTCTTGTCGACTCCTGCCAGGTGAAACATCACCGAGGCCGCCTGCATCTGTTCAACCGGCGTCTTGAACGTTGGCGCTCCGGCGCGATGCGCGACATCGGCATCGCCGGTCGCATCGATCACGCGGGCGGCGAGGATCGCTTCCCGTCCGGCCTTGGATTCGACGACGATGCCCTTGATGACATTGCCATCCATGACAGGCGCGACGAACTGGCGGTGCAGCATCGCGTGGATGCCGGCCTCTTCCACCAGCCGGTCGGCGACGAGCTTGAAGCCTTCCGAATCCAGCTCATAACTCAGCGACTGACTTTCGGGCACGGCGGCCCCCATCGCCTTGGCCCGCTCTTCGAATTCCCAGCCGATACCGCCCGCTTCAACCGTTGCTTCGTGCCGGTACCAGGCAAAGCCCTCGACACCAACGACCGTGATATTGCCGCCGAAACAGCCGAAGCGCTCGACCAGGGTGACGGACACGCCGGCCCGCGCAGCAGCCAGCGCCGCCGCAAGGCCACCCGGACCCGAACCGACCACCAGCACATCCGTTTCATGGATCACATCGATCTGGCGGGCCGGTTCGGTGATGGATTGGGTTTTCTGGGACATCGGGCATTCCGGCTGAAAAGAGACGGTTTGGCCGGAGCTTAGCGGCCATCTTCCGCCCTGTCGACGCTTGGAAGCGACCTGTTCGTGCGCATTCGCCTTGCAATCGAAGCGCGCTTCCAATCACTTTTCGGCGGCCGGGGAGACTTCATCGCTGGCCCCGCGCTTTACCCATTGCTACTAACGATAATGACCGGGAAAACGGCTGGAGGAAATGACATGGACGAGACTGAAACAAGCAAGCCGGGCCAGTTCCGCAACATCTGTGTTTTCGGAGCGGGTGCCATCGGCGGTGCACTGGCGGCACGGCTTGCCACGTCCCCTATGCTTGAAGTTGCCACCATCACGGCGATCGCTCGCGGCGCGCATCTCAAGGCAATCCGGGACAATGGTCTGCACCTGCACGAACCGGGCAAAAGCGAGCCGCTGGTCGCGAAATTTGCCGCGACCGACAACGCTGGCGATCTTGGCCCGCAAGACCTCGTCATCGTCACGCTCAAGGGGCATCAGTTGACCTCGGCCAGCGAGGATATCGCCCGGTTGCTGAAACCCGATGGCCGGGTGGTGATGATCCAGAACGGCATTCCGTGGTGGTATTTTCACGGCGACAAGACAAATGGCCTCAAAGGCCGGCAGGTGGAGGCGCTCGATCCGGATGGCCTGGTCTGGAAACGGATCGGCCCGGAACGCGTCATTGGCGGCGTCATCTATCAGGGAGCGCAGATGCTGGAGCCCGGCCATATCCGGCTGACGAGCGGCGGCCTGCTGCATCTTGGCGAGCCTTCAGGAACGATGTCTGCCGAACTGGCAGCGATCGCCGGCCTGCTGCATGCCAGCGGCTGGACGATCAAGACGACCGACCGGATCCGTGACGAAATCTGGCTGAAATTTCTAGGCAACGCGGCCTTCAATCCGATCAGCGCGCTGACGAGGGGGCGTATCACGGAAATCATGGACGGACCTGCCGTCGACCTGGTGAAACAGGTCATGACCGAAGTCCACGCGGTTGCCGAACGGTTGGGCTGCCATGTCAGCGAAACTGTCGAGCAAAAGATGGAGCATGGCCGCGGCCTCGGCAATGCCAAGACCTCGATGCTGCAGGATCTCGAGCAAGGCCGCCCGATGGAGATCACGCCGCTCACCCGCGCCATCACCCTGCTTGGGCGCATGGCCGATGTGCCGACTCCGGCGAATGACATTCTGCTGTCGCTGATTTCGCAGCTCGACGAGTCGATGGCCAAGGCCCGCGCGGCGGGAGCCTGAACGATGACCGTTCTTCGCATCGTCGCCAATATCGAGGCAACCGATCCGCAGGCGGCGCTGGTCTTCTATGGCGAACTGCTCGGCCTCGACATTGTCATGGACCACGGCTGGATTCTCACCTTCGCATCCGGCGAGCAACAGATGGCTCAGGTTTCCATCGCGAGCCAAGGCGGCTCCGGGACGGAGGTGCCGCAGCTTTCCATCGAGGTCGACAATGTCGACGCGGTCTATTCCAAAGCCAAACAGCTGGGCCTGGAGATCGTCTACGACATCACCGACGAACCTTGGGGTGTACGGCGCTTCTACGTCCGCGACCCCTTCGGTACGATCGTCAACATTCTCGCGCATCGAGACCGTTGACGATGTTTGATCAGCGGCGATCCGTCAGCGTGAGGTCGCCGTTTTCATCGACCGAAACCTCGATGCCGATATAGCCCGGGATCGTCTGGTGCGCTGTCTCGAAGGGATGCGTATGCGTTGCCGTGATCACCATGACGTCGGAGCCTGCCGATTCGCCAGCGATCACGCCAGCTGCCACGTCTTCGAACACAAGGCAGTCCTTGGCATCGAAGCCGACGCGCTTGGCACCGAGCAGGTAGCATTCCGGGCTCGGCTTGCCGCGCGATACATCCTCGGCGATGACAATGAACTTCGGTTCCGGCAGGCCGGCGGCGGCGATGCGCACCTTGGCGAGTTCACGCGGTGACGAGGTGACGATCGCCCAACGCTCCGGAGGCAGGCTCTTTAGGAAATCGATCGCGCCCGGCAAAGGTTTTACGCCATCGATATCGTCCATTTCCAGCTGCGTGATCAGCGCCGCCTCGGCAACCGGATCGACACCCGGCAGGCCGAGCTGGCGGATCGTATCAACGCCGCGCTTGCCGTGCATGGTCGGCAGGAAGGTCGCCACATCGAGGCCGTGGCTTTCAGCCCATTTTCCCCAGACCCGTTCGGCAGCTTCGATGGAGCTCAGAAGCGTTCCGTCCATGTCGAACAGGAAGGCGGAGTATTTCTTGCCGAATACCGGCGAGGACGCTGAAGACACGAGGCAGGCTCCTTTGAATGTCTGGCGAGCCGCCCGTCCTTGGACGGCGCGGCGACCCCGTTCAAATAAAGGGATTTTCCCGTTAGATCAAACGGATATCGCCTCTGGAGCGTTTTCTTCTTCGGCCTCACCGCGCCGACAGGGCCAGCTTCAGCCCCATCAGCCCGAAGGCGCCGGCAAAACCACGGCGCAGCCAGATGGTGACGTCTGGCCGGGAGATGACATAGCGCCGCGCTGCTGCAGCAAAGACGCCATAAAGCACGAAGACGACGAAGGTCAGCACCATGAAAATGGCGGCAAGCCACAGCATGAACAGGGTGGGCGACGCCGCGCCATCCGGCACGAACTGCGGCAGGAAGGCCAGGAAGAACAGCGACAATTTCGGATTGAGGCTGTTGAGCAGGATGGCCGTTCCGATGATCTTGCCGGGCCGGGTGGGCTGGGCTTCCTCCGTCACCTGCAGGCTGTCGGCATCCCGCAACACGGTCCAGGCCATATAGAGCAGATAGGCGGCGCCGAGATATTTGATCACTTCGAATGCCATGGCGCTGGTGTGCAGCAGGGCAGCCAGCCCGGCGACGCTGGCAACGATATGCGGCAGGATGCCGAGCGTGCAGCCAAAGGCGGCGAGAACGCTGGCGCGCGCGCCGGAATTGAGCCCGGTTGCCAGGGTGTAGAGCACGCCGGTGCCGGGCAGCAGGATGATGATGATGGATGTCAGCAGATATTCGAGGGTCACAACAGGCTCCGTTCAAGGAAAACCGCAGATAAGCGGATCGGTCCGCCGCCAGTCTTGAACGAAATTGCAGCCCTCAGCTATGAGCCAGCGCGTAGGCTCCCGGCGTGATGCCATAGGCGCGGACAAAAGCCCGGGTCATGTGGCTTTGATCCGCAAACCCGCCCGCAAAAGCGGCGTCGGCAAGCGGCGTGCCACGGGCAATCATCCGGCGGACAACCTTGACACGGCGCTGGATCAGATAGGCATGCGGGGTCATGCCCGTTGCCTCCGAGAAAGCACGCACCACCTGAAAGCGGCTGAGCCCGCTTGCGGCGGCGAGATCGGCCAGGGTCGTGGCGGCGGCCGGATCGTCATCCAGAAGGGCCTTTGCCTGGCGGATGGACGGCGGTACGAAACGGGAGGCTCGCTGGCGCGCCATCAACGATGCGACCAATTGCAGAAAGCCAGTTTCCGGTTCCAGCGTTTCGTGCATCTGCGTCATCGCTGCATAGACCGGCAAAAGCCGCTGGGCGGCATGACTGCGGCTCATCACCGGCCTTGAAAACATAAACTCTTCCGGCCCGCCTCCGCCGATATCCGAAACGGCTTGTTCGATCAGGCCGGGATCGACATAGAGCATCCGCCACGACCGGCCCTGATCGCCAATCGGATGGCCGTCATGCACCTCGCCCGGATTGACGGTGATCATGTCTCCGGGGCCCGCTTCGACCGGGCCGCGGCCGCTGGCCGATTTCTGTGCACCGCGGATGATCACGCCGATTCCGTACTGGTCGTGCGTATGGCGGCCAAAGCTGTGCGCCGTGTCAGCCTCGACGGCCTCGACACCTTCGATCGCACATTTCCGCATCCGGAACTGGCCGGGTTTCATCTGATCCATCCTCCGCGCCCTAGCCGCGCTCCTGCCCCGGCAGCGCATCGCGCTCGCCGAACCAGTTCATCGCCGAAGAACACCAGATCTGATGCCTTGGCGCAAGCGCGCGGCGTTGACTGATATTGCCCCAACGAACGCCAATCTCGTCAGCATCCTCACCGGTTCCCGTCGTATAGACCGGCGAACCGCAATTGCCGCAGAACATCTGGAAACGCGTCCGGCCATTGTCACCGGTCTTGATATAGGTTTTCGGCTCGCCCGCCGTAATGCGGAAATCGTCCTTTGGAACGGAAACCGTTACCCGATAAGCCGAACCGGTTAGATGCTGGCAATCGGTACAATGGCAGATAGCGACCTTTTCCGGATCGATCTCTGCCTCGTACTGGATGGCGCCGCAATGGCAGTGTCCGTCGATATGCATGCCGGTTCCTCCCTGCTCAGGAGGAAACTAGCGCATCAGACGCCGGTGAACAGCCAGGCATGTTCCTTGGCGTTGTTGAATTTCCAGACCCGCGACGGACCGGCCATGACATTGAGATAGTAGAGATCATAGCCGTGGATCGCGGCGACCGGGTGATACCCCTTCGGCACCAGAGTCACGTCGCCATCCTCTACCGCCATCGTCTCGTCGAGCGAGCGGTCATCGGTATAGACGCGCTGCATGGCGAAACCCTGCGATGGGTTGAGGCGATGATAATAAGTTTCCTCGAGGAAGCTTTCGGCCGGCAGGTTGTCTTCGTCGTGCTTGTGCGGCGGATAGGACGAGGTATGGCCGCCGGGCGTGATGACCTCGACCACCAGCAGCGAATGCGCCGCATTGTCGTCTTCCGGCATGATGTTGGTAACGTAGCGGGTGTTGGTATTCTTGCCGCGCGTCATCTGCGGATGCGTGCCGGGCTTGATGATCGTCGCCTTGAAGCCTTCGCCGCCCGGCGCGGAGCAGATGGCAAGGTCGAGCGCCGTCGTCGCCGTCGCCTCCCAGCGGCTGCCCTTCGGCACATAGACCGCGTAGGGCTGCCCCTCGAACGGTGTCATGCGTTCACCCAGTTCGCCGAAGTCCTCACCATCGACGGAGATTTTCGCCTTGCCGGAAACCAGAACCAGGCAGGTTTCCCGATCGGCACTTTGCCCAGCCGTCTTCTCGCCCGCGGCCATACGGTTCAACCCGAATCCGACATAGATCCAGCCCGCCGATTCTGGCGTGATGTCATGAACGAGCCCGGAGGTACCGTTTGGCTTGGCGAGAAGATTTGGCATGAGCTTGGTCCTTTTATCCGGCATACGTGTGTTGACGGGCGGCCGCTAGGAGCGCCCGAAGCATCAACCCTTCGGAAAGCCTTCGGTTTCCACAGTATAGCCTGCAGCGGTCATGACGCGCATCAATTCGGCATAGCCGATCTCCGCCATCTTCTGCGGTGGCGACTTGCGCGGATCCTGCTCGGCCTCGACCACGAACCAGCCTTCATAGCCATAATCGGCGAAACGCTTGACGATGGCGCCGAAATCAAGTGAGCCGTCGCCCGGTACGGTAAAGGCGCCGAGCGCAACCGCATCGAGGAAGGATTGCTTGCTGCGATCCAGGCCATTCACGACGGACTGACGGATATCCTTCACATGCACATGGTTGATGCGGGCATGGTGGTTATCGATGGCGCGCAGCACGTCGCCGCCGGCGAAAGCCAGATGGCCGGCGTCCAGCAGCAGCGGAATGCCTTCGCCTGAGTTCTTCATGAAGGCGTCGAGTTCCGGCTCGGTTTCCACGACAGCGGCCATATGATGGTGATAGGACAGCGGCATGCCCTGATCGGCGCACCATTCGCCAAATTCGGTGACACGGCGCGCATAGGCCTTCATCTCATCGTCGCCAAGGCGCGGCTTGGTGGCGAGCGGCTTTGAGCGATCACCCTGGATCGAGCGGCCGACTTCGCCATAGACGATGCAAGGCGCATTGACGGCCTTGAACAGCTCGATCATCGGCGCGATGCGGTCCTTGTTGGCGGACAGATCCTCGTTGACCAGCGTGCCGGAGAACCAGCCGCCGCACAGGGTCACGTCAGCGGCGCGCAGGATCGGCAGCATGTCTTTCGGGTTGTTCGGAAAACGGCGGCCCTGCTCCATGCCGGTGAAGCCCGCACCGCGCGACTGGCGCAGGCATTCTTCGAGCGACACGTCGTCGCTGAGTTCAGGAAGGTCGTCATTCCACCAGGCGATGGGCGACATGCCGAGTTTGGCTTTCATGCAAATTCTCCTTGAGACGGCGTTCGGGAAGCCATGGCAGGCTTCCCGAAATGATGTGGCAAATATGTGAGGCTTAACCGATACGCTGGGCGGCGAGCGCCTTTTCATAGCCCTTGCGGGCCTCGTTGACCTGAGACCGGGCGGAGACTTCCGGCACCGCCACATCCCACCAGTTGCCACCCTCGTCCGTGGTGATCAGCGGGTCGGTATCGATGACGATGACCGTGGTGCGGTTTTCGCCGGCGGTTTCCTTCAGCGCGATTTCCAGCTCGCTGATCGAGGCGACCTTGCGGGTGAGCGCCCCCATGGCCGCCGCATGCCCGGCAAAATCGATGGCCGGCAGCGTCACGTGGTGGGTGTCGCGCAGCAGATTGTTGAAGTTGGCACCGCCGGTTGCCATCTGCAGCCGGTTGATGCAGCCGTAACCGGCATTGTCGAGCAGCACGATAGTGATCTTGGCGCCGAGCATGATCGACGAGGCGATCTCGGCATTCAGCATCATGTAGCTGCCATCGCCGACCATGACGATGACATCGCTGTCGGGCTTGGCAAGCTTGACGCCAAGACCGCCGGCCACTTCATAACCCATGGTCGAGAAGCCGTATTCCATATGGTAGCTGCCGGGCGCTTCCGCCTGCCAGAGTTTGTGCAATTCGCCGGGCAGACCGCCAGCGGCGCAGACGAGCGTGGTATTTTCCTTGCGGGCACGCTGGACAGCGCCGATGACCTGCGCATCGGATGGCAATGCTGCATTGGTCGTGGCGGTCGCCTTATCGGCGGCCTTCAGCCATTCGGCCTTGCCGTCCGTTGCCTTCTTCGTCCAACCGGCATCGACCTTGTGCGAGCCGAGGCCGGCGCTGAGGGCATCAAGGCCAACGCGGGCGTCGGACACCAGCGGCAAAGCTTCATGTTTGGCAGCATCGAAGGCCTGCGTGTTGAGGCCGATGATCTTCAAGTTGTCGTTCTTGAACAGCGACCAGGAGCCGGTGGTGAAGTCCTGCAGACGCGAACCGACGGCGAGAACGACATCCGCATCTTCGGCCATCTGGTTAGAGGCCGACGTACCGGTGACGCCGACCGAGCCCATGTTGAGCGGGTGGCTATGCGGCAACGACGACTTGCCGGCCTGGGTTTCGACAACGGGAATTCCGTGTCTTTCAGCAAAGGCGGCGAGCGTCTTGCTGGCTTCGGAATAAAGCACGCCGCCGCCGGAAATGATCACCGGCTTCTTCGCTGCCTTCAGCGCTGTAATTGCATGCGCCAGTTCGTCCGCATCCGGATGAAGGCGGCGGGTGGTCCAGACCTTCTCGTCAAAGAAGCTTTCCGGATAGTCATAGGCTTCCGCCTGCACATCCTGGCAGAGCGACAGGGTGACAGGGCCGCAATCGGCGGGATCGGTGAGCACCTGCATGGCACGGCGCAGCGCCGGGATGATCTGTTCGGGGCGAGTGATGCGGTCGAAATAACGCGAGACGGGGCGGAAGCAATCGTTGACGGTCATGGTGCCATCACCGAAATCCTCGATCTGCTGCAGGACCGGATCAGGGCGGCGATTGGCGAAGACATCGCCGGGCAGAAGCAGGACCGGCAGACGGTTCACATGTGCGAGTGCAGCCGATGTCACCATGTTCAGCGCGCCGGGGCCAATCGAGGTGGTGCAGGCCATGAAGCGGCGGCGAAAACTCGCCTTGGCAAACGCGATCGCCGCATTGGCCATGCCCTGCTCGTTCTGGGCGCGATAGGTCGGCAACGTGTCCTTGATGCCATGCAGCGCCTCGCCGATCCCGGCGACGTTGCCATGACCAAAAATGGCGAAGACACCGCCGAAGATGGGGGTCTTCTCACCATTGATCACGGTCATCTGCTTGGTGAGAAACCGCGCGACGGCTTGCGCCATGGTCAGGCGAACGGTTTTCTGGCTCATCGTTTCCTCCTCGAACGAGGACATTGCCTCGCATAAAATCTTGCCTATGAGGAAAGTTTTACCCCCCTCTGTCCCTTCGGGACATCTCCCCCACAAGGGGGGGAGATTATTCTTTTCCCTTATTTCCGTAGGGGGCGGAAAGAGCCTGTGGCTAATCCCCCCCTTGTGGGGGAGATGTCGGCGTCACCGACAGAGGGGGGTGCAGCCGCATGCCGCACCAACGGTCAAGCCGCCTTTGTTTCCGCCAGACCCAGCCAGAGATTGACCAGAGCCTCGAACTTGCCCGCCATATCGGCGATTGCCTGTTCGTCATCGATCTCATTGGCCAGCCATGCCT
The DNA here is from genome assembly GCA_900473685.1 of Hyphomicrobiales bacterium. Lineage (GTDB taxonomy): Bacteria > Pseudomonadota > Alphaproteobacteria > Rhizobiales > Rhizobiaceae > Pararhizobium. The sequence continues at coordinate 293,464 of UCNE01000015.1, read as the reverse complement.
TGCTCGCCTCGGCAAAGATCGTCCGTCCAACAGCGAACCCCTTGACCGTTTTCGAGGTCCGCGCGGCGGCAAAGCCTTCCTTCAGCGCTTCATATGGGGCTTCCAACCCGAGAAGGACAACGCCCCGGCAGAGCGGATCGCGCTTTTCGATGACAGTATCGATCGCCGCCCAGGCGGCACGGCTTGCCTGTGGCTCGAGCTTCCACCAGTCGGGCTTCAGGCCGGCATCGTAGAGCTCGGTGAGCGCCCGCGGAATGGTGTTGTCATTGAGCGTGCCATGCTTGCCGGCGATGATCTCGATCAGGATTTCGCGGCCGACCTTGCGGGCAGCCTCAAAGGCAGAGCGCAGCTTGGCGATCTGGGTGGCTTTCATCTCCGCCGGGTCGTCCGGATGGAAGAAACTCAAGACCTTGATGCAGTGGTCGACGGGCCAATCGATGAGCCGGCTACCGAGATCCTGACTGAACTCGAACTGCAATGGACGCGAGCCCGGCAACTCGATCGGCTTGCCGATCCAGAAGTTCTTGTTGACCGCATAAAGCGCATCGCGGCCGTATTTGTCGTCGATCAGCATACCGAAGCCGGGGCGGCCGTTGGCAATGCGCTCGGCAGCCTTGACGGCAAGGACCTTGAACGCCGGGATGCGGGCCAGAAGCCCGGCGTCGCCGCCCGCCAGATCTTCCAGCTGGCTGCGGTGATCGATGGCAAGTGCCATCAGCTGCGGGATTTCGCGGCGGCGGGTGGTTGCCCAGTGAACGTGGTTGATCGCCTCGTCCTTGCGCAGTGCCTTTTCCGTGCTGCCGTTTTCCAGGAAGAACTGCAGCTCGGTCCAGGTCGGGATTTCCGGTGCGCAGAGAAGGCGCGAAACGGCAAACGCACCGCAGGCATTGGCCCAGGTGGCGGACGTGGCATGCGGCTCGCCCTTCAGCCAACCGCGCAGGAACCCGGACATGAACGCGTCACCGGCACCGAGCACGTTGTAGACCTCGATCGGGAAACCCTTGCCGACTATACCGTCTTCGAGATTGTCCGAGATCGGGCCGTCATAGACGATGCAGCCCATCGGGCCGCGCTTCAGCACGATCATTGCCCTGGAATTGGCGCGGATGGTCTTCAGCGCTGTCAACAGATCGCTATCGCCGGAAGCGATGAGAACTTCCTCTTCGGTGCCGACGATCAGGTCGCATTCGGCCAGCACCGTCTTCAGATGCGCGGAGACTTTTTCGGATGCGATATAACGGTTATCGCCAGCATCGTGCCCGGCAAGGCCCCAGAGGTTGGGGCGATAGTCGATATCAAACACCACCTTGGCACCGCTTGCCTTGGCGATGAGGATTGCCTTGCGCTGGGCGGCATCCGTGTGCGGCTTGGCGAAATGGGTGCCGGTGACGAGGATGGCGCGGGCGGAGCGGATGAAGTCTTCGGAGATATCGTCTTCGCAGAGCGCGCTGTCGGCACAGTTGTCACGATAGAACAGAAGCGGGAAGGAATGTTCGTTTTCGACGGCCAGAATGGCGAGCGCCGTCAGGCGTTCGGGATCGGTAACGATGCCCTTGGTCTCGACCCCCTCGCGCTCCAACTGCTCGCGGATGAAGCGGCCCATCTGTTCCTTGCCGACGCGGGTCAGAAGTGCTGACTTCAGGCCGAGACGCGCAGTGCCGACCGAAATGTTGGTGGGGCAGCCGCCGACGGACTTGGCAAAACTCGCAACGTCTTCAAGCCGCGTTCCGATCTGCTGGCCGTAAAGATCGACCGAGGCACGGCCGATGGTGATGAGGTCGAGCGGCTTGTCTGCCTGCGTCCCGTTGATCTGGCTCACTGCTTCCTCCCGGCGGGCGCTTGCGTCGCGCCGACATTTTTATTGGCTGGTGGGTGTCACCTTTATGAAACATAAATTCCGCCGTTTAGTCAATGTGGAATTTTCATTCCATTGAATGATCTTCACTGATCCGCCGCCTTTTTTCGGCCACCGCCACCGTCAATGCCATGGCAAACGCCATGCTGGCCGAGAGCGAACGAAACCCGGCATGATCGGCCTCGACAAGCTCGAACCAGACTCTCGAAGACTCGGCCAATGGCGAGAATGCCGAATCGGTCAGCGAGACAACAGGCACATTGTGGCTGGCGAGCAGTTTGGCCTGATTGACGCTTTCGGAGGCGTAGGGCGAAAAGCTGACGGCAAAGGCCGCATCCTTTGGCCCGGCCATCGCCAGGATATCGTCATCGATGCCGGCTGCGGTGCCGACGAGCTGATATCTGACTTTCAGCTTTCCAAAAGCATAGGCCATATAACCGGAGATCGGATAGGAGCGCCGCTTGGCAACCAGATAGATCGTCTCGGCACCGGCCAGAATATTGACGGCACGCTCGAACGCTTCGGGTTCGACCGAACTGGCGATATTGTCCAGCGAGCGGTGGGCGGCGGCCACGAAACCGTTGAAGATCGAGCCGCTTTCCAGCTTGCTGTGATCATTGCCGCTCAGCGCCTTCAGGCGTTCGTCATAGCCCGGCGTGCGCTCCCGCAACCGTGCGCGAAAGATCTGCTGCAGGCTGGAAAAGCCTTCGAAGCCGAAATGCTGGGCAAAGCGCACCAGCGTCGAAGGCTGGACATCCGCCGAGGTGGCGATGCTGGCCGCCGTGCCGAAAGCGATTTCGTCGGGATTGTCGAGGGCATAGGCAGCGACCTGGCGCAGGCGTTTGGGCAGTTGCGCCTTGCGCTCCAGGATGATCGCCTTCAAGCCATCGAAGTCCTGCGGGATGGCAATGCTGTTTTCCGTCTCGGCCATTTATCCGGCTCTCTTTCTGCGTTTCTGTTGTTGTCAGGACCTTATGCAAAGATTTCTCGAAAAAATAGAACATACATTCCGTATCGACATTTTTCCCGCCATCTGACGGTTTGCGGTCACGGCACAGAGATCAGAAAAGCCGCCGTTCCCGGAGAAACAGCTGCGGCCACCCAAGGAGATTACGCAGCAAGATGCGCAAAATATCCCGTTCGTTAACGCATTTTTACCATGTTCGACCGGATGATCGGCATGGTTAACGAACCATCAAGGCGGGCCATCCCCGCGATCCGGAGTATCCTGCATGTGCCGCTGGGCAGCCTATCGCGGAGAGCCGCTCTATCTGGAAGAACTGGTGTCGTCGCCGGCCCACTCGCTTATCGAGCAATCCCATTGCGCCACCCGCGCCAAGACGGCGACCAACGGTGACGGTTTCGGCGTCGCCTGGTACGGCGACCATCCGGAACCCGGCCGCTACCGCGACATCCTGCCCGCCTGGTCGGATTGCAATCTGAAGAGCATTGCGCGGCAGATTCGCTCGCCACTGTTTCTTGCCCATGTGCGGGCTGCGACCGGCGGCGGCACACGGCGCGACAACTGCCATCCCTTCGTGCATGGCCGCTGGTCCTTCATGCACAACGGCCAGATCGGCGATTTCGACCATCTGCGCCGGCCGATGGAGGCGATGCTCGACAACGATCTCTACACCGCCCGCACCGGCTCGACCGATAGCGAACTTCTATTCCTACTGGCGCTGCAATTCGGCCTGGAAGAGGATCCTTTGGGTGCCATTGCGGAGACCCTGGCCTTCGTCGAGCGGCTGGCCGAACATATGGAGCGCAAGGTTCTGGTGCGTTTCACGGCCGCGCTGTCTGATGGTCATGACCTCTATGCCGTGCGCTATGCGTCCGACTGGAAGGCGCCGACACTCTATGCGGCACCGATGGGACCGAGCGGTGGCTATTGCCTCGTCTCCGAACCGTTGAACGACGACGACAATGCCTGGGTGGAAATTCCCGACGGCACCGCCGTCATCGTCGGTGAAAACGGTGTCGACGTGCGCCTGTTCGGAACGGCGGGCGCCGCCCGCGATATGTCCATTACGGGACAGATGATGTCAGGAAAAATGTGAGGCGATCAGCTTGCCAAGCCGAGCGGCGACCGCCTGTTTGTCCATTTCCGGCCAGTCCTCGTCGCCGGCCTTGCCGATCACCTTCACGGTGTTGTGATCGCCGCCCATGATGCCGGTATGGGGCGACACATCGTTGGCCAGGATGTAGTCCGCGCCCTTGCGTTCCAGCTTCGAGCGGCCATTCTCGGCGACATTCTGGGTTTCCGCCGCAAACCCGACCACCAGCTTTGGCCGCTTGGCGTGATGGCCGATGGTTTTCAGGATATCCGGATTTTCGGTGAGCAGCAGCGGTGGCGGCGCTTCGCCGGGCTGCTTCTTGATCTTGTTGCCGGACGTGCTCGCCACCCGCCAGTCGGCGACGGCTGCGACCATCACGGCGATATCGGCTGGCAATGCGCCAATCACGGCATCGCGCATCTCCTCGGCCCGTTCGACGTGGACGACCTTCACACCTTTTGGATCCGGGATCGTGACCGGCCCGGAGACCAGGGTCACATCGGCCCCGAGCCGGGCGAGTTCAGCGGCGATGGCATGGCCTTGCTTTCCGGACGAACGGTTGGCGATATAACGCACCGGATCGATCGGCTCATGTGTCGGGCCGGACGTCACGATGGCTTTCTTGCCGGCCAGTGGTTTTGGCCCCGTGTCCAGCAGCGCCTCGGCGGCGGCGGCGATTTCCAATGGTTCGGCCATCCGGCCCTCGCCCTTTTCGCCGCTTTCAGCCATTTCGCCAGCGGCCGGGCCGACGAAGCGGATACCATCGGCAACAAGCGTCGCGTGGTTGCGCCGGGTGGCGGCATGCGACCACATTTTCGGGTTCATCGCCGGGGCGGCGAGCACCGGCTTGTCGGTCGCCAGAAGAATGGTCGACGCGAGATCGTCGGCCAGGCCGTTCGCCATCTTCGCCATCAGATCGGCTGTTGCAGGCGCGATGATGATCAAATCACAATCGCGGGCGAGCCGGATATGGCCGACATCCTGCTCGTCCTCGCGGGAAAACAGCTCGGTGAAGACCTTGTCTGCCGCCAATGCGCCGACGGCAAGCGGCGTCACGAACGCCTGCGCGCCAGCCGTCATCACCGGGCGGACAGCGGCACCGCGCTCCCGCAGCCGACGGATCAGATCAAGGCTCTTATAGGCCGCGATACCCCCGGATATGATGAGAAGAATGCGTTTTCCCTGAAGCGTCATGACGAATTCCATTATCGGCCGGCGGTTGCGCCTGCCTCTTCGGCTGGACCCTACCCGACGGGCCATTGTGAGGCAATCAGCCCGCCGCGATACCGAGGCCAGGCGGAGGGCTACTGTATCACCTAATCAGGTGACGAGCCGCATCAATGACCGTGATGTCTGCATTCGGCGTGATCGGCAAGCACCTCGATCACCCGGCACTGATCGACACGGCCGTGGCCACAACCTTCCACCATCATTTCCAGCTCGGCCTTCAGCGCCATCAGGCTGCGAATCCGCTGCTCAACCTCGATAAGACGGGCCTTGGCGATGGCGTCGGCGGTGGCGCAGGATTGCAGCGGATTGTCCTGCAGGCTGAGGAGCGCACGGATGGCCTCCACCTCGAAACCGAGTTCACGGGCATGGCGGATGAACGTCAGGCGGCTAAGGTCGGATGGCTCGTAGGATCGCTGATTGCCTTCGCTGCGGCTTGGCTCCCGCAAAAGGCCAATGCCCTCGTAATAGCGGATGGTCGGGACCTTGACGCCACTTTTGCGCGCAGCCTCGCCAATCGTGATCTTTTTCATGATTTTCCCTCTTGCACCTCTAGTCACTAGAGGATGTAGGAAAGATGCCAGAGTTTGACAAGAACGTACACAGGAAGCGGACAATGGCAGAGGCAACACAGACACGATACCGGGTGGAGGGCATGGATTGCGCCTCCTGCGCGGCCAAGATCGACACCGCAGTCCGGCGCATGCCGGGCGTTTCGGATGTCTCGGTTTCAGTGACCGCGGGCACCATGACCGTGAAACATGACGCGGTCAGCGACCTCACAGCCATTGCCAAGAAGGTCTCGGGTCTGGGCTATTCGGTCTCGCAGATCGCTGGCAAGGCCGCGCCGGTTGCCGAGGCAAAGCAGGCCTGCTGCGGTCACGACCATGACGATCACAGCCATGCCGGTCACGATCATTCCAAGCATGCCAGCCACGACGGCCACGATCATGCGGATCACGATCACAGCGGACACGACCATGCGAGCCATGCGGGGCACGAGCATTCGAAGCCCGTGGCCAAGGACACGATGGAAGGCCTGCACGGGCATGACCATGGACCAACGAACGGTCCCTGGTGGGCCAGCAAGAAGGGCAAGCTGACGATCTTTTCAGGTGCCGCGCTGGTGGTGGCCTATGCTGTCGGCCATCTCGCGCCGTCGATCGCATCCTATGCCTTCATCATTGCCATGCTGATCGGCCTGATCCCGATTGCCCGGCGCGCCATCATGGCCGCCATGGCCGGTACACCGTTTTCGATCGAGATGCTGATGACGATTGCGGCGATCGGCGCTGTGATCATCAATGCCGGGGAAGAGGCTGCAGCCGTGGTCTTCCTGTTCCTCGTCGGTGAACTTCTCGAAGGCGTTGCCGCCGGGAAAGCGCGTCAGAGCATCCAGTCGCTGGCGGCGCTGGTGCCGAAGGAAGCGCTGCTGGAGGAAAACGGTCAGACGCGGTCTGTTCCGGCCGAAAGCCTTGCCATCGGCGCAACCATTCTCGTTCGCCCCGGCGACCGCATCTCTGCCGATGGTGTGATCCTGTCTGGCGACAGCGCCATCGACGAGGCGCCGGTGACCGGCGAAAGCACGCCGGTGCGCAAGGGCGTCGATGAAAAAGTCTTTGCCGGAACGATCAACGGCGATGCAGCTCTGCGCGTCCGCGTCACGGCGACCGCCGCCGACAACACCATTGCCCGCGTCGTCAAGCTGGTGGAAGAGGCGCAGGAATCCAAGGCACCGACCGAACGCTTTATCGACCGGTTCTCGCGTTACTACACGCCCGGCGTGGTGGTCGTTGCAGCGCTGGTGGCGATCATTCCCCCACTGTTCATGGGTGGCCCATGGGGTGAATGGGTCTACAAGGGTCTTGCCATCCTGCTGATCGGCTGCCCCTGCGCCCTGGTGATCTCGACGCCCGCCGCCATCGCCGCCTCGCTTTCCGCCGGTGCCCGCCGCGGCCTGCTGCTGAAGGGCGGCGCCGTGCTGGAGACCCTGGGGACGATCAATGCCGTGGCGCTGGACAAGACCGGCACGCTCACGGAAGGCAAACCGAAGGTCACGGACATCCTCGCCTTCGGCCATTCGGAACCGGACGTGCTGACCTTTGCCGCAGCTCTTGAGACCGGCTCCAGCCATCCTCTGGCCAAGGCAATCCTCGACAAAGCTGCAGCCGACAAGGTTGCCATTCCGGCGGTGTCCGATGCCAAGGCGCTTGGTGGCAAGGGTGTGACGGCAACGGTGAACGGCAGGGCCGTCTTCCTCGGCTCGCCGCAGGCAGCCGGCGACCGCATTGCGCTGTCGGCTGAGCAGACGGCCGCAATCACCGCGCTCAACGACGAGGGCAAGACGGTCTCGGTGCTGATCATCGGCGACACGCTGGCCGGTGCCATCGCCATGCGCGACGAGCCGCGCACTGACGCCAAATCCGGGCTGAAGGCTCTGACGGATGCGGGCGTAAAAATCGTCATGCTGACCGGTGACAACAAGCGCACGGCCACCGCGATCGGCAAGCAGCTTGGCATCGAGGTGCGCGCCGAACTGATGCCGGAAGACAAGCAGCGGATCGTTGGCGAACTGAAGCAGCAGGGGTTTGTCGTTGCCAAGGTCGGTGACGGGATCAACGACGCTCCGGCACTGGCGGCAGCCGATATCGGCATCGCCATGGGCGGCGGAACCGACGTGGCGCTCGAAACCGCCGATGCCGCAGTGCTTCACGGCAGGGTCGGGGACGTTGCACAGATGATCGACCTGTCGAAACGCACGATGGGCAATATCCGCCAGAACATCACCATTGCGCTTGGGTTGAAGGCGGTGTTCCTGGTGACTACCATTGCCGGCATTACCGGGCTGTGGCCGGCGATCCTGGCCGATACCGGCGCCACCGTGCTGGTGACGATCAACGCGCTGAGGCTGCTCGCGCCGGTGCGCAGCGCCTGACAACCGAATGACCGGCGGCAGCGATGCCGCCGGTTTCTCAATCCCGCTTCGAAACCATGTCCTTCAGGCGCTCGACATCGCCGGGCGCCAGCCCTTGAGGATCGGTGACCGCAACCCACGCATCGACATAATGTTCCGGTGCATAGACATGGCCGTAGCCCATAGGCGATGTCGTCGCCATCGCCATGTCGAGCGCCAGCTGCAGCATGGTGACGACCGGATACCAGGCGAGATAGGGCGAAACATCAGGCCCGCGCGGCTGCTTCATCCAGTCCGGCTCGCGGTAGAAGGAATGCGGATCGAAGAACGTCACCGGATCGCTGGCATACTGCAGATAGACGATCCGCATCGGTCCCCATTTCGCACCCGGAATATCCAGCGCATTTTTCTGCGCGGTGAAGCGGATGACGGAACTGTCACGGAAGCGCGGAAGCCAGGCCGGAGATCCCGGCTCACGTCCCGCGGTCACTGATTTCCAGCCAGCTGTCTCGAAGGGCGGGCCGCTCCAGAGCGCGCCTTGAAAGGGATCACCGATCACATCGAAGAGATCGGCAGACCGCTCGGAATTCATCGCACCGAGGCTCAGGCCATGCAGATAGAGTTTGGGTCGCTTGTCCCTCGGCAAGGTCGTCCAGTAACCGTAGACGGCTTTGAACAGCGCCTCGCCTGCCTCGGCGCCATAGCTTGGCTCGACCAGCAGCGACAGCCAGCTGGTGAGGTAGGAATATTGTAGGGCGACACTCGCCACATCGCCGCGATGCAGATATTCGACTGTATCCATGGCTGCCGGATCGACCCAGCCGGTGCCGGTCGGTACCACGACGATCAGCGTCGAGCGCTCGAAGGCGCCGGTCCGCTTGAGCTCGGCAAGCGCCAGCGCCGCCCTTTCCTTGGCGGTTTTCGCTGCATTCAGGCCGACATAGACGCGGATCGGCTCCAATGCCGGCTGGTGTAGGAAGGCGCTGATCTCATCAGCCGTCGGACCGGAGGCGACGAATTCGCGGCCGCGGAAACCCAGATCGTGCCACGGAACGAGCGAGACGGAACTGCCGGTTTTCAGCGGGTTTTCAGGCGGCGCCAGATCGCTGTCGATCAGGGCATCAAGTTCGCGGAAGGACGAATCGGCGAGCCGCAAGCCGGCCTTGAGCAACAGGCCATCGGCAATCGACCAGAACAGGCCGGCCGCCAGGAGAATGCCGAACAGCCGGGCGATGGGCTTGGGGGTTACATGCTCGAACCTGCGCGAGAGGAAGGCGAACGTCATACGGAACAGGCGGGCGAGTGTTATCAGGACGATGAAAACGAAAAGAGCGATCAGCGCGAGTTTCACCGGTTCGGCCGTCTCCACCGGATCGAGCCCCATCAGGCTGCGCACGGAGTTTTGCCAGCGGGCGGCCTGCCAGAGGAATGTGATGGCTATTCCAGCACATCCGGCAACGGCCAAAACCTTAACGACGCGCTCGATCTTTGGCGGTAGGGCAGGAAGCTCGAGATAAAGCCAGAGCCAACGACCAAACACACCGAGACCGTATCCGGCCGCCAGCGAACAACCGGACAGCACGCCCTGCAACACATACGGCCGGGGAATGAGGCTTGGCGTCAGCGACACCGCAAAGAAAAGGATGCCAATCAGCAAACCCGGCAGCGACAGTGATGCCCATACACGCAACAGATAGTTTTGCATCTCGCCCCTCTGGCTGAACCCGGTCAACACGTGCAGGCTTATCCCTGCTGCATTTCCCGCCAGAAATCATAGATATCGGCCTCGCCCTCAGGCCGCACCGGAAGATAGGAAAACGTCATCTGCTGATCCGCAAATGGCTTGCGCAGATCGGCATAGAGTGGTGCCGAGGTCAGGCCGTAGGGTGCACCGTCTTCATTCGAATAGGCGTAGAAAATGTCGGTGATGCCGGCCAGCCGCATGGCGGCAAGGCACATCGGGCATGGGTGGCCGCTGGCGTAGACGGAAGCCCCCTTGAGGGTTGCCGAGCCGCGCTTCATGGCCGCCGCACGCACTGCCACCAGTTCGGCATGGGCCGTCGGATCATGCGTTTCCATCACGCCGTTGACACCGGTGGCCAACACCTCCCCATCGAATACCAGTACGGCGCCAAAGGGCCGTCCGCCCTTGCGGACATTGTCTCGGGCAAGCGCGATGGCCTGGGTCATGAAGCGATCTGCGTCCGGCATGGTTTCCTCCTTCAGCCTTTGCACCAGTGGAAACGATCAGGCGGGCGGCGTCAACCGCTGGGAGATGGAGCGGCTGATCAGGTGGAGGCCAGCGCCACGGCAGGCTGCAGACGCGAGGCGTTGTAGGCGGGCAGATAACCGAAGATCAGGCCGGTGAGGAAGGCGCTGCCGAAGGCGAGAATGACCGGGCCGGGGGCAAAGCTGACAGCAATGCCGAAAGCCTGAGCCACGGCGCCGATGCTCAAGCCCAAACCCACGCCGATCAGGCCGCCGAGCGCGGAAACCACCAGCGCTTCGACGATAAACTGGGTGAGGATATCGCGGCCACGGGCACCGGTCGCCATGCGAATGCCGATCTCGCGGGTACGCTCGGTAACGGAGACCAGCATGATGTTCATCACGCCGATACCGCCGACGAGCAGCGAGATGGCAGCGATCGAGCCGAGGAAAACCTTGAGAATGTTAGACGTTTCAGTGAAGGTCTCGCGGATTGCAGCCATGTTGATGATCTGCGTGTCCTCGCGCTTATGACGCTCGTCGAGCAGCGCCTGGATCTGGTCCTGCGTGACGTTGATGGCGCTGCCGTCCTTCACCTGCACGGTGATCGAGCGGACATTCCTTGCCCCAAACAGGCGCAGGTTGCCGGTCGATAGCGGCACCAGCACGGTATCGTCCTGATCGTTGCCGCCAGCACTCGCCCCCTTCTTCGACATCACGCCGATCACCTGAAACGGAATGCTCTTGATGAGAATATACTGGCCGAGCGGATCGGCTCCATCGGGAAACAATGCGTCGGCAACGGTTCTGCCGAGCACGGCGACGCTCGCATAGGCATCCATATCGGACTTATTGAGGAAAGCGCCGTCCTCGACCGTCCAGGACTTGGCTTCCGGAAACTGCGGCACCGTGCCGTTGACCGTTGTCTGGGTATCGAGATTGCCGGCGCGAACCGTCAATGTGCTCGACATTTCCGGCACGGCAAAGCTGATATTGGGCAGTTCCAGAATGGCATCGGCATCCGACGGGATCAGCGAGACGATGCTGCCCCCTTCCCCGCCGCGGAAATTCGACATGTTGGGCCGCACGACCAGAAGATCGGACCCCATGGCGGCGATGCGGCTCAGCACCGAATCCTGCGCGCCCGTGCCGATCGCCAGCATCGCAACGACGGAGCTGACGCCGATGACGATGCCAAGCAGGGTGAGGATGGTGCGAAACAGATTGGCCCTGAGCGCCCGGAACGACATGCGCACGGCTTCCGCCACATCGGTGACGATGGCGGCTTTCCCGGCCTTCCGGGCCGTAAGCTGTGGCTTGGCGCGGCCGATACGGCGGACATTGCCGGGAATGCGGTCTGCGACGATCAGGCCGTCGCTGATTTCGATGACGCGATCGGCGGATTCGGCCAGCTCCGGGGCGTGCGTGATGATGATGACGGTGTGACCGTCCTCGTTCATCTGCCGCAGCGTCGCCATCACTTCCTTGCCGCTCTGGCTATCGAGCGCGCCGGTGGGCTCGTCCGCCAGAATGATCTGGCCGCCGTTCATCAGTGCACGGGCAATCGACACACGCTGTTGCTGGCCGCCGGACAGCTGGTTTGGCAGATGATCGAGCCGGTCTCCGAGCCGCAGCGAACGCAGCAGCATTCTGGCGCGCTCCTCCCGCTCCCGCGACGGCATGCCGGCATAGATGGCTGGTATCTCGACATTTTCCTGCGCGGTCGCCGTCGGCACCAGATTGTAGCTTTGGAAGACGAAGCCGAACAACTGGCGGCGTCGCGCCGCAAGCTCGTCGGAGTCCAGATCGGAAACGTCTTCGCCTTCGAGCAGATACTGGCCGCCGGTTGGCGTATCGAGACAGCCGAGAACGTTCATCAGCGTCGATTTACCAGAACCGGACGCGCCGACGATGGCGACGAATTCGCCCGGCTGGATATTCAACGAGACGCCACGCAACACCTCGACGGCGACGTCGCCATTGACGAAGGTCTTGCGGATATCCTTGAGCGAAATGAGCGGCGTCATCGGATGCGCCCTCAGAACATCGGCGGCATGCCGCGCCGCGAATTGGCCCGGCCGGACGACGCCTTGTCACCGGCCCCCGCGCCGACGACGATCGTGTCTTTTTCGCCAAGGCCCTGCTTGATCTCGACCCGGACGCGATTGCGGATGCCGGTTTCGACCGTGCGGGTTTCATGGGCACCGGAAGCGGTAACAACGGTCACTTCGCCGGATGTGCCATCCTTGCCGGAATGAACGGCGGCAACCGGCACAGTCAGCACATCCTTCGCCGCCGACTCGACGAAAAAGACCTGCGCCGTCATGTTCATCATCAATGCGCCATCGGGATTGGGCACGTCGAAAAGGGCGTAGTAGAGCACGACATTGTTTTCGGTCGCGGGCGTCGGTTTGATCTGGCGCAGCGTGCCTGGATAGCGCTTGCCGGGCTGGCCTAGCAGCGTGAAATAGGCGTTCATTCCCACCTTGAGCTTGCCGACATCGGCTTCGGACACCTGGGCTTCCACCGTCATGGTCGAAAGATTGCCGATGGTGACGATGGTCGGGGCTGTCTGGTTGGAATTGAGTGTCTGGCCTTCCTTGGCCGCTATATCGACGATGGTGCCGGTCAGCGGCGCATAGATCTTGGTGTACCCGAGACTGATGCGGGCATCCTTCAAGGTTGCCTGTTGCTTGCGGACCTGGGCTTTCAATGAATCGACATTGGCCTCGGCTGCGGCAAGCGCCGCCACTGCCTCGTCGAGCGCAGACTGGGCGGCACTGTTGCCCGCAACAAGGGCACGCTGGCGGGTCAGCGTGGCACTGGCCAAAACCACCTGCGCCGATTTGTCGAGCATCTGGGCTTCGAGATTGGCAAGCTCGGCTTCCGCAATCTCGATCTGCGTTTCGATCGAGGCGCTATCGATCTCGGCGATCAGCTGGCCCTCCTTGACGCTATCGCCAATCTCGACCTTGAGGCTCTTCAGCTGGCCGGACACCTGGGCGCCGACATCGACGTCCTTGATCGGGCTCAAGAGACCGGATGCGGTGACGCTGTTTTCGATATCACCGCGCACCGGCATTTCCGTAACGACGGCCTCGGCGGCTTCCTGCTTGCCGTAGACCGACCAGCCGTACCAGCCGGCAGCGGCAACAAGCACGACCGGAAGGATCACCCAACGCTTGCGTGTGCGCCCACGCTTGCTGCGGGCCGGCAGCGGCTGGGCAGCGGCGGCCTCCTGCTCTTCAAGCGCAGGGGCAATTTTCCGGGTGGCATCCGCCATTCACATCTCTTTCGAATTCAATCGGGCGTTGGGTCGTCAGTTTTCGCGACTGCTAGATTGAAACTACGCCATAATGAAGTCCAACGACATGAAATCTCTGTAATCTTTCCCGTTTTTCGTTTCGCAATGTTTCCAGAGCATGGGCAACCAAACACATGGCCGCACGAAAAAACCGGCAGATTGAACCGCCGGTTGTCATCGCCACCTTTTATCGAGGCAATGGGATCAGTCGCAGACCCGGATACGCTTGACGACCAGATTGCCGTAATAATCGTATTTGCGGATCTTCTTGATCCAGCAAGTGGGCTCGTAATAGCTCTTCTTGTAATAATGGCGCCTTTGCGGCTGGCTGTAACCACCACCATAATAACCGTCATTGTAACCGCCGCCATAATAGCCACCCGCCTGCGACGGCGCGGTAAAGGAAAGGGCTGCAAATGTGGCAATGGCGGAAGCGATGATCAGGTTACGCATAGTGGTGTCTCCCTCTGGCTGGATGAGCCAGCCCCATCCTTGAGAGAGACAATCGCACAATGAAAACAACGCGTCGGTTCCAAATGGAACAGGGGTGGCGCGCTGATGCGTTCGCCCCCGCGTTCAAGAATGCAGAAACTTTGTAGAGCTGCGAATAACCCGCAAAGGCAAGCTCAAAAAAGCCGCCAGGCGATGACAACCAGCGTAATCGCAATCACCCAGAGCGCCGCGCGGCCGGACCGGCTGTGACGCGCCTCGGAACGGCCGATGGCCTCGGCAGTTTGTTCGTCGAAACGCAGCCCGTTTTCGGCCATGGATGCCAGGTCGCGCGAAAACTTTTCCGTCTTGGCGGCGATCTCGGGCGCTGCCTCGGCAAGGCGCAAAGCGGCGTGCAGCCCCTCCTTGACGTCTCCGAGAATGCGCTTGGGACCGAGATTGTCGCGGATCCAGGCGCCGACCACCGGCTCGGACGCCTTCCACATGTTGAAGCGCGGATTGAGCGTGCGGGCGACGCCTTCGACGACGACCATGGTCTTTTGCAGCATCACCAGCTCGGGCCGCGTCTCCATGTCGAACAGATGGGTCACCTCGAACAACAGCGTCAGCAGCTTGGCCATCGAGATGGTTTCGGCGGGCTGCCCGTGGATCGGTTCGCCGATGGCGCGGATCGCCTGGGCGAAGCTCGCGACATTGTGGTGAGATGGCACGTAGCCTGCCTCGAAATGTACATCGGCGACGCGGCGATAATCGCGGGTGATGAAGCCATAGAGAATTTCGGCGAGGAAGCGGCGTTCCTTCTTGCCAAGCCGGCCGACAATACCGAAATCGACGGCGACGATCATGCCCTGCGGATCGACGAACAGGTTTCCCTGGTGCATGTCGGCATGGAAGAAGCCGTCGCGCAGCGTATGGCGCAGGAAGGACTGGATCAGCGTGTCGGCGAGCGCATCGAGATCGTGGCCGGCTGAGCGCAGGCCCTCGACATCCGACATCTTGGTGCCGTCGATCCACTCCATCGTCACGACGTCGCGGCCGGTGCGTTCCCAATCGACCTTCGGCACCCGGAAGCCCGGATCGTCTTTAGCATTCTCGCCGAGTTCCGACAGGGCAGCGGCTTCGAGCCGCAGATCCATCTCGATCTTGGTGGTCTGCTCCAGCGTCTTCGTCACCTCAACCGGCCGCAGGCGGCGGGTATGCGGCACGAAACGCTCCTGCAGCCCGGCAACGAGGAACATCGCCTCCAGATCATGGGCAAAGCGCTGGCGCACGCCGGGGCGGATGACCTTGACGGCAACTTTTTGCGCAACGCCATCCTTCAGCACCGTCGCAGGATGCACCTGCGCGATCGAGGCGGCGGCGATCGGGTCGGCAAAATTCGTGTAGAGTTCGGCAACCGGACGGCCGAGGGAAGCCTCGACAGCGGCGCGCGCTTCCTCGACCGGAAAGGTCGCCATACGATCCTGCAGGAAGGACAGATCCTCAGCAAACTCCGCGCCGACGACATCGGGGCGTGTGGCGAGAAACTGGCCGATCTTCACATAGGAGGGACCAAGCCGCTCGATCGCCCGGGCCAACCGGTCGCTGCGATCCTCATTCCTGGCACGGCGGCGCGCAAAAAGGCCGGCAAAGGACTGTGCGGCCTTCGGCAGTGCCGGTAGGTCCTCCGACGGCAGCGCCGACACGACACCTTCGCGCACCAGCACCCAGCCGATGCGGATAAGGCGGAGATAGGCTCCGGGCGTACTCATAGCGGCCTGCCGCCGCGCCCGGGCAGCCCCTCAGAGCGCTTCACGAGAATGGATGTCATGCGTCAGATCTTCCAGCCGGAATGCAGCGCGGCAATGCCGGCGGTGTAATTGGTATAGTTCACACGCGCAAAACCGGCCGTGGTGATCATGGCGGCGAAATCGCGCTGATTGGGGAATTTCCGGATCGATTCCACCAGATACTGGTAGGGTTCGGCCTCGCCGGTGATCATTTGGCCGAATTTCGGGATCGCGTTGAACGACCAGCCGTCATAGATCTTGTCGAGCAGCGGCATCTCGACTTCGGAAAACTCGAGAACCAGCAGGCGGCCGCCGCGCTTCAACACGCGATAGGCTTCCGATAACGCCACATCGATGCGCGGCACGTTGCGGATGCCGAAGGCGATCGTATAGGCGTCGAAGGAATTGGCCACGAACGGCAGTTCCTCGGCATTGGCTTCGACGAATGTCAGATTGGGCGACAGGCCCTTCTTTTCAGCACGTTCAGCACCGACGGCCAGCATCGAGCCGTTGATGTCGAGCACGGTCGCATGCGCCTTGCGGTCGGAAGCCTCGACGATCCGGAAGGCGATGTCGCCGGTCCCGCCGGCAACGTCAAGCACCTTGTAATCCTCGGAGCGGCGCGGATTGAGCGAGGCGATCATCGCATCCTTCCAGGCCCGGTGCAGGCCCATGGACATGACGTCGTTCATGATGTCGTAGCGCTTGGCGACCTTGTGGAAGACATCGTTGACGAGCGCCTGTTTCTCGCCCTGACCAACCTGGCGAAACCCGTAGGAGGTTTCCATGCCGCCATCGGCAGAGGTGCGCTCACCAGTCATCAAGGTTTACTCCATTCAATCGCTGTTACGCCGACCATAGCGAATTCGCTTCATCCACGCTATCTCTGCCGCAGATAGCAGCCTGCGGCATTCGCGCCCGTGGCGGCCTGCTATAGGATATGTGCGCTGCGAATGGAATTGCCAAATGATCCCGGTCAATTGGCGGATGGCAAGGAGACGTGAATGCCGGAACTTCCCGAGGTGGAAACAGTCAGGCGGGGCCTGACCCCCGCAATGGAAGGTTCGCTGCTGGTCAGGGCCGAACTGCGGCGGCCGGACCTGCGCTTTCCCTTTCCGGCTGATTTTGCAAGCCTCGTGTCCGGACAACGTATCGTCTCGCTGGGGCGGCGGGCGAAATACCTCCTGATCGATCTTGAGGACGGCAACGTGATCATTGCCCATCTCGGCATGTCCGGCTCCTTCCGGGTGGAAGACGGTGTCGCGTCAGAGGCACCTGGAGATTTTCATCACCCGCGCGGCAAGAGCGAAAAGCACGATCACGTCATTTTCCATCTGGAGGGCGTAAACGGCCCTGCCCGCGTCATCTATAACGACCCGCGCCGCTTCGGCTTCATGGATCTTGCCCGGCGCGACGTGCTGGCGAACCACGCCTTCTTCCGCGAGCTCGGCGAAGAGCCGACCGGTAACGTGCTGGATGCCGCTTATCTCGCGGCGCGGTTTGCCGGCAAGGCGCAGCCGCTGAAATCGGCGCTGCTCGACCAGAAGAACATTGCCGGCCTTGGCAATATCTATGTCTGCGAGGCGCTGTGGCGCTCCGGCCTTTCGCCGCTGCGCGCCGCTGGCACGCTGGTGGATGCGAAGGGAAAGCCGAAGGCGGCGCTTGTGCTCCTGACCGAGGCGATCCGGACCGTCATTGCCGATGCCATTGCCGCCGGCGGATCGTCGTTACGGGACCATATCCAGACGGACGGCACGCTCGGTTATTTCCAGCATTCGTTCTCCGTCTACGATCGCGAAGGCGAGCCTTGCCGGACCCCGGGATGCGGTGGAACCGTCGCGCGCGTCGTTCAGGCGGGGCGTTCGACCTTCTATTGCCCGAAATGCCAGAAATAGCGCGGCCGGCAAAGGAGCCGCGTCCGCCGCGTTTTCGAAAATAGCGCGTTGACGAGAGGCCTGTTTAAGGCTATATGCCGCCCACAGTTTGGAAAGCCGCTCCAAGGTTTTCCGATATTGCTCCCTACTTGCTTGGACGACAGGTCGCAGTGACCCGGCACGGCGGTAGAGAGTTTTTGTCAGATTTCGAAGAGAGACACCAAATGGCCAATACAACTTCGGCGAAAAAAGCGACCCGCAAGATCGCCCGCCGCACGGAAGTCAACAAGTCCCGCCGTTCGCGCGTTCGCGGCTTCATCCGCAAGGTCGAAGAAGCCATCGCTTCGGGCGACCAGGTTCTCGCCCAGGCAGCCCTGAAGGCAGCCCAGCCGGAACTGATGCGCGCCGCCACCAAGGGCGTGCTGCATGCCAACACGGCATCGCGCAAAGTTTCGCGTCTTGCGAACCGCGTAAAGTCGCTTTCGGCTTAAGCCGGCTTATTAAAATATCGTCAATGATTTAGCCCGGTCCATGACCGGGCTTTTCAGATTCAGACTTCCGGCACATTGATGGTTAATCCTTGTGCAACTTATTGTGTCGCCGCAATGACAGAATTTTTTAAATAAAATCAAATGCTTGCGGGAGGAGGTTCAGACTCACCCACCTCCTGGCGGCGCCTTTCGGGGCTCAAAACGAGTCAACAAATTTTTTATTTTTTTTGTTTTTCGCCAGCTAAATTCCCGGCCAAAATTCAAAGCCCTTGATTCAAAAGCGATTCTCTTCCGCCAAGGCCGCGTCCATGCAGGACACGCTATGAGAGTCAACGGCCGGCCCTTCCCGAGTGTTAAAATTCGCGATTGATCTTGTGCCACGATCCTGCCTAAATGCCTCCACAGAAGGCACGGGATATACCTGTGGACAAGATGAAGAGGCAGCCTCTCAACAGGCGGCGCAGTTTCACTTAATCCTTTTGTAACGGGGTGGTTCCACAACGTTCCATCAATCAGAACAGGGCGATTTCAGCTGTGCAATATGTTTGCCCGGAATGACACTACGCGACCTCTGGTTGTGGACGGCTGAGACCGCTCGATACGCCTGACAATGCACATTGTGGCTTTTGCCACGCGGTGCGTGGATGGCGGCCTATATGCGGATGAGGACGCATTGTCGGCAAACTGGCCTGCCCTTCTTTTAACGAGGGTCGGGAAGGCCGGTCGGAAACGGACGGACCGGAAAGGACACGAGGCCTAACCGGACCGGAATGAATGGTGCAAGCGGGACATGCGTTTGGCGATACCAAACGGATTTTGCACAAAACCGGGCCATGGGAGGAGGATGAGGATTCCTCTTACGGTACGGAGAGCGTTTGAATTGGGCGGCATGCCTTTGAAAAAAGGCCGCTCGAGACAGACATAAAGGCTGACGCCGGCAGCAATGTCGGCGTCGCGAAATAATATTGGAAGGCGGCAATATGCTTGGTAATTCAGTGACAGCGGCGATTGTATTCGAGAACGGGGAGAATGCGCGTCAGATCGCGGTGAAACAGTCTGACGGTACCAACGGCGAAAAGGGCGACATGATGCAGAGCGCACTTTTCGAGCGGGTCAGCGCACGCTTGAAAGCCCAGGTCGGTCCTGATGTTTTTGCCAGCTGGTTTGGCCGCTTGAAGCTTCAATCGGTTTCCAAGAGCGTCGTGCGGCTTTCCGTTCCGACGACCTTTCTGAAGTCCTGGATCAACAACCGCTACCTCGACCTGATCACCAACATCTTCCAACAGGAAGATGCCGAGATCCTGAAGGTGGAGATTGTCGTTCGCAGCGCAACGCGCAGCGCCCGTCCGGGCGTTCATGACGACGCGCCTCAGGCAAGCCAGAGCGATGCAGCCGCACCTGTCTCTTCCCGCCGTTCGGCGCCGCAGACACTCGGCCAGCATGCCGCCGCTACCCTGGGTAATCTGCAGAAGCAGCAGCCGGCCGCAGGCCCCCTGTTCGGCTCGCCATTGGATTCACGCTACACATTCGAGAGCTTCGTCGAAGGTTCCTCCAACCGCGTCGCTCTTGCCGCCGCAAAGACGATTGCCGAAGCCGGTGCCGGCGCCGTGCGCTTCAACCCGCTGTTCATTCATTCGACGGTCGGCCTTGGCAAGACGCACCTGCTGCAGGCAATCGCCACTGCCGCGATCCAGAGCACACGTGCACCCCGCGTCGTCTATCTGACGGCGGAATATTTCATGTGGCGTTTCGCAACGGCCATCCGCGATAATGATGCGCTGTCCTTGAAGGAAACGCTGCGCAACATCGATCTCCTGGTCATCGACGACATGCAGTTCCTGCAGGGTAAGTCGATCCAGCACGAGTTCTGCCATCTTCTCAACATGCTGCTCGATAGCGCCAAGCAGGTCGTCGTTGCCGCCGACCGCGCCCCCTGGGAACTGGAATCGCTCGATCCGCGCGTCCGCTCGCGCTTGCAGGGCGGTGTCGCCATCGAGATGGACGGCCCGGATTACGAGATGCGTCTCGAAATCCTCAAGCGCCGCCTCGAGGTCGCCCGCCTGGACGACACATCCCTCGACATTCCCGCCAATATTCTCAGCCATGTCGCGCGCAACATCACCGCAAGCGGCCGCGAGCTGGAAGGTGCCTTCAACCAGCTGCTCTTCCGTCTCTCGTTCGAGCCGACGCTGTCGATCGAGCGCGTCGATGAGCTGCTCGGCCATCTGGTCAATGCCGGCGAGCCGCGCCGGGTCCGCATCGAAGACATCCAGCGCGTCGTGGCCAAGCACTATAACGTCTCGCGTCAGGAACTGGTGTCCAACCGCCGCACCCGTGTCATCGTCAAGCCGCGCCAGATTGCCATGTATCTGGCAAAGACCCTGACCCCCCGCTCCTTCCCCGAAATCGGCCGCCGTTTTGGCGGACGCGATCACACCACGGTTTTGCACGCCGTGCGCAAGATCGAGGACCTGATCACCGGCGACACCAAGCTGTCGCATGAGATCGAGCTGTTGAAGCGGCTGATCAACGAATAGGCCATTCGCTTCGGATCTATATTGAAACATGGCCCTGGTCAGGACGGACAGGGGCCATGCTCATATCAAGCTGTGTCCAATGATCACTTCTTGCCGTTGGCGATCAAATGATACAGCGCGCGGATGGCCTGCGCCTCGCCGCCGAGGGGCGAATGCGGACGCTCCGCCGGCGCCCAGCCGAAAATGTCGAAATGCGCCCAGCTCTTGGCATTGGTGACGAAACGCTTGAGGAACAAGGCTGCCGTGATCGAACCGGCCATGCCGCCGGAAGGCGCATTGGTGAGGTCGGCGATACGGGCCGAGATATCCTTTTCATAGCCCTTGTAGAGCGGCATACGCCACATCGGATCATCGACCGTCAGGCTGGATTCCGTCAGATCGTGGGCCAGGTCCTCGTCGTCGGTGTAGAACGGCGGCAGGTCCGGACCAAGGGCAACCCGGGCAGCCCCCGTCAGCGTCGCCATGTCGATCAGCAGGTCGGTTTCTTCCTCGTCTGCGTAAGCGAGCGCATCCGCAAGGATCAACCGGCCCTCTGCATCGGTGTTGTCGATCTGCACCGTCAAGCCCTTGCGGCTGCGGTAAATATCGCCCGGGCGGAACGCATTGGCAGAGATCGAATTCTCGACGACCGGCACCAGCACGCGCAAATCGACCTTCAGCTTGGCGTCCATGATCATCAGGGCGAGCCCCATGACATTCGCAGCCCCGCCCATATCCTTCTTCATCAACAGCATCGAAGCCGCCGGCTTGATATCGAGGCCACCGGTGTCAAAGCAGACGCCCTTGCCGACCAGCGTAACCTTTCGGTGACCTTTCTTACCCCAGCGCATTTCAAGCAGCCGCGGCGCCTCGGCGCTGGCGCGGCCGACCGTGTGGATCAGCGGAAAATTCTGCTTCAGCAGGTCGTCGCCCGAAACCACGGAGACCTTGGCCTTGTAATGGTCTCCCAGCGCCCGGAAGGCTTCTTCCAGCGCATTCGGCCCCATGTCGTTGGTCGGCATATTGATGAGGTCGCGGGCAAGGAAGACGCCGGCAAGCTGCCGCTTGATATCGGCGGCATCGGCATCGGCCGGGATCATCAAGGTGGGGGCTTCCTTGACCGCCGCCTTATAGCGGTCGAAGCTGTAGGAGCCGAGACCGTAACCCAAGGCTAACCGGTTTGCCGTCAGCGGCGCGGTCTCGATATGCCATTTTCCGGCCGGCAATGTCCGCGCCAGCTTACCCGTCAGGAACGGCGCTTCGGACGGATTGGCACCAAGCCCGAACAGCGCGCCACCGAGATGACCGTCTTCGGACGGGATCAAGAGGACAGCGCCGGGTTCTGCCTTGAAGCCTGCCTTGCGGGCCCAGTCGAGCGCAATCGGATCGATGGCGCCGATATCGATATGGGCAGGCGTGACCGCGAAAATCGGCAGGGTCTTGCCACCACTGGTGTTGAACGGCGACGGACGGTCGATGAATTGATAGGAGGCCATGGAAATCCTTCGGAAGGAACGGTGTAGAATCACTGGATTAACGCTCTGTTAGGGTTAACAGATTATTGCTGGAGTGAAGATTGCGCCGATATGTTGGGGATTTTGTCCGGTGCTTGGTAAAATGCTGAGGGCATTGGCGATGAATTCACACCGGCAGACGTCTTTCTCGAGCAGCCGTTTCCTGCGGGGAACCGCAATAGTCATCCTCGCAGTGACGCTGGCGAGTTGTGGTACGCAGAAAAAGGAGTTGACGACAGGCTCCATCCCCTCCGCCAACTTTTCAAAACCCGTGCAATCGATGAACGCAACCGAACTTTCGGCCGCAGCCGAAAGCATCGGCAAGGCTTACGAGCGCAATCCGAAGGATCGCACGGCCGGTTTGAATTATGCCAATATGCTGCGCATGACCGGCCGCAACGACCAGGCCCTGGCCGTCATGCAGCAGGTGGCGATCAATTTCCCCACTGACCGCGAAGTCCTAGCCGCCTATGGAAAATCGCAGGCAGCAGCCGGCCAACTGGAACAGGCCCTGAACACGATAACCCGCGCCCAGACTCCTGACCGCCCGGATTGGAAACTGAAATCGGCCGAGGGTGCGATCCTCGACCAGCTCGGCCGGGCCGGCGAGGCGCGCCAGCGTTATCGCGAAGCGCTCGACATCCAGCCGAACGAGCCGACAGTGCTGTCCAATCTCGGCATGTCCTATCTGCTGAACAAGGATTTGAAGACAGCGGAAACCTATCTGCGCTCGGCGGTCGGCCAACCCGGCGCCGACAGTAGTGTGCGCCAGAACCTGGCGCTTGCCGTCGGCCTGCAGGGACGCTTCCCTGAAGCCGAGCAGATTGCCCGCCAGGAGCTTTCGCCCGATCAGGCCGAAGCCAACGTCAAATATCTGCGCTCGATCATGTCGCAGCAAAATGCCTGGCAAAAGCTGGCCAAGGACGACAAGGGCACAAACTAAGCCCAAACCGGACTTTGCCTTTTCGGCAAAACAGCGGACACGTCTCAACCGCGCAGAATCAAACATTCCTGAGGGGCTGGGTGTTCAAAACACCAAGGCTCACGACGCTATTGGCTCAACTCAAATGGATGGAATGAAAAAGCCGCGCGAGGAGAGGCGCTGCGCGGCGATCGCCAATCGTGTCTGGAGCCAGATCAGAACTTGTCGGAGACCTGGATGCCCGCCGGGCCGAGGATGACGGCAATCAGGACGGGCAGAAAGAACAGGATCATCGGCACAGTGAGCTTTGGCGGCAGGGCTGCCGCCTTCTTTTCCGCCTCGTTCATGCGCTGGTCACGGCTTTCCTGGGCCAGAACACGCAGGGCCTGAGCAACCGGCGTACCGTACCGATCGGCCTGGATCAGGGCCTGAACCACTGATTTTACGTCGTCGAGCCCTGTCCGGATACCGAGATTCTCCAACGCGATGCGCCGATCTGGCAGAAACGACAATTCCGCCGTGGTCAGAACCAATTCTTCCGCGAGCGGCGCTGATTGTTCGGCAATTTCATCCGCCACGCGCCGCATGGCAAGTTCCATCGAAACGCCGGATTCCACGCAGATCAGCAGCAGATCGAGTGCATTCGGCCACGCCCTGCGGATCGACTGCTGACGCTTGGATACGGCGTTGGAAATAAAAATATTCGGTGCATAGAAGCCCAGATAGGCAGCCCCGATGACAACCAGAACCCGCATCATAAACGGTTTTTCAGCGAGGTAACCCAGAAAGAAAATATAGAAGGCGCCCACAGCAAGAAACAGGAAGGGCAGGCAAAAGCGGGCCACGAGAAACATGTTCAGCGCGTTTTGCGAGCGGTATCCGGCCGACTTCAGCCGGTTGACCGTGTTTTCATCGACAAGCGCTTTACGAAGGTTCAGCCGCTCGACGACTTGCCGCACGGACGTATTGTTCTGGGCCCTCAGCGAGGCCTTGCCGCCACTGATCTCCGCATTCAGGCGCACGCGCTCGCGCGCCCGAATTGCATCGCGCTCGGTCGCGACAGACTTCATCCGCTTTTCCAGATTGCCTCGCTCCAGAAATGGAACTGCAAGGGAATAGAATGTCGCCAGGACCGCGATGGCCACCAGAAAGGCGACGATAACATTCGGATTTGTCAGGGTGCTGATCATGTCCTCGCTCATGCCGGACCCTTTCCTAGATGTCGAAATTGATCATGTTGCGCATCACCCAGATGCCGATGGACATCCACACCGCTGAACAGGCCATGATCAGATGGCCGCGCGGATCCGTGAACAGGATCATCATGTAATCCGGCGAGGTTGTGTAAACCAGGAACGCAACAATGAACGGCAGCGCGCCGATAATGCAGGCCGAAGCCTTGGCTTCCATGGACAGCGCCTGAACCTTCGCCCTCATTTTCTTGCGTTCACGCAATACCTTGGACAGGTTGCCAAGCGCCTCGGAGAGATTACCACCGGCTTGCGCCTGGATGGCGATGACAATGGCGAAGAAACTGACTTCAGCCAACGGCATCGTGTTGATCATGCGCGCGCAGGCTTCCGGAATACTCAGGCCGACCTGCTGCGCCTCGATGATGTGCTTGAATTCGGACTTGACTGGCTCCATGCCATCACTGGCAATCAGCCGGATGGCATCATTCAGCGGCAGGCCCGACTTGATCGAACGCACCATGATGTCGAGCGCATTCGGAAATTCGCTGAGAAACGCCTTAGCGCGCCGCTTGATCATGAAACCGATGAACCAGCGCGGGAAACCGGCGCTACCGATAAGAAAAATCCCGGCGATGACCGGCAGTTTCATCCCGGCAACCAGCGCCAGCAAGCTGATCACGGCACCGAAAACCACACTGGCGATATAGAATTGCGAGATCGAAATCTTGAAGCCGGCCTGAACCAGCCTGACCTTCATGCTCGGCTTTGCCTTGGCTGACTTTTCCTGCTGCTTTTTTTCAAGGTCCTTCAGCGAATCCTGGACAGATTTCCGCCGTTTGGACATTTCATTCACGCGGTCGCGCGCGGCCTTCACCTGAACTCTGTCGGTTTCGGCGGATTTAACCTTGCGGACGCGGCTCTCAGCCTTCTTTTCAGTCTCTATGCGCGTGAACAGAACGCCATAGGCAAGCCCGGCCGTCGAAAGTGCGACAAGACCAACAATCGCCAGAATGGTGATATCTATTCCGAACATGAAGATCCTCAGTCCTTTTCCATCGCATCAAGCGTTGCGGCCAGCCGTTTGTCCTCGTTAAAGTAGCGGGCGCGATCCCAAAAATGCGGACGGCCGATACCTGTCGATTTGTGCCGGCCGATGATCCTGCCGTTGGCGTCTTCACCTTCCAGCTCGTAACGCATCAGGTCCTGCGTGATGATCACGTCGCCTTCCATGCCAATCACCTCGGTGACGTGGGTGATGCGCCTTGAACCATCGCGCAGGCGGGCGGCCTGGATAATGACATCGACGGAACCGGCGATGATCTCGCGCACCGTCTTTGCCGGGAGGGTGTAACCGCCCATGGCGATCATCGATTCCATACGGCTCAGGCATTCGCGCGGTGTATTGGCGTGGATGGTGCCCATCGATCCATCGTGACCGGTGTTCATCGCCTGCAACAGGTCGAAGACTTCCGGTCCGCGGACTTCGCCGACGATGATGCGTTCGGGCCGCATACGCAGGCAGTTCTTGATGAGATCGCGCATGGTGATCTCGCCCTCGCCTTCGATATTTGGCGGGCGGGTTTCGAGGCGAACCACATGCGGCTGCTGCAACTGCAGCTCGGCTGTATCTTCGCAGGTAATGACGCGTTCTTCGAGATCGATATAGCCGGTCAGGCAATTCAGCAATGTTGTCTTGCCCGAACCGGTACCGCCGGAGATGACGACATTGCAACGGACACGGCCGATGATCTGGAGAAGGACAGCCCCTTCCGGCGTGATGGCACCGAACTTGACCAACTGGTCGAGCTTCAGCTTGTCCTTCTTGAATTTACGAATGGTCAGCGCCGTACCGTCGATGGCAAGCGGCGGGGCAATAACGTTGACACGGCTGCCATCGGGAAGACGAGCGTCGCAGATCGGTGATGATTCATCGACACGGCGCCCGACCTGGGAAACAATACGCTGGCAGATCGACAGGAGCTGGGCATTGTCGCGGAACCGCACTTCCGATTCCAGTGTTTTGCCGTTGACTTCGATGAAGGTCTGGCCTGCACCGTTGACCATGATATCGGCGATATCATCGCGGGCGAGAAGCGGCTCAAGCGGGCCATACCCAAGCACGTCGTTGCAGATATCCTCGAGCAGTTCTTCCTGCTCGGAGATCGACATCGCGAAATTCTTGATCGTGATGATGTCGTTGACAATATCGCGAATTTCTTCGCGCGCGCTTTCATTGTCCAGCTTGGCGAGCTGCGACAGGTCGATCGTATCGATCAGAGCCGAAAAGACCTGCGACTTGGTATCGTAGTAATCCTCGGTGCGGGCAACCTTCTTCCGGACAGGCGGAGGGGATGGCTGCACCCGGGTGACAGGGATCGCTTCGCGAACAGGTTCGGCAAGCACCGGCGTATGCGGGCGCTCGGCAACCGCTACGGACGCAGCCGGTTGCGGGGCGGAGCTGATGGATCCACCCTTTCCGAAGCCGTCGTTTCCTCGTTTACCAAACATGCGCTCAATCCGGTTTCCGTTTGACTGTCAGTTACTTGCGCCCGAGCATGCCGAGGACTTTGCCAAGGCCGCCCTTCTTGGCCTTCTTGGCGGTTGCCCGGCCGGTCAGCAGATGGGCAAGCTGCGAGAAAGTCTCGGCTGTCGGCGCCTTCTTATCGATCTCGGCGATCATCCGGCCGCTATTGGCGGCATTCCCGAACAGGACGACATCGAATGGAATGATGGCGACCGGCTCGACCTCAAGGGAATCGCAGAAGTCGCTGGGCGATATTTCGGGCCGTTTCGGCAGTCCGACCTGATTGAGCACCAGATGAGGCATCTTGTCGTTCGGCCGGATTTTCTTCAGCGAATCGAACAGGTTCTTGGCGTTTCGCAGGTTGGCCAGATCCGGCACTGCCGTGATCACCACCTCGTCGGCTTCCGCAAGCACCGTGCGGGTCCAGTCGGACCATTGATGCGGCACATCGAGCACCGAAACCGGTGCATTGCGCAGCAGGATTTCCATCAGCGGCTGGAAGGCCGCCGCATCGAAATCATAGGGCCGGTCGAGCATCGACGGCGCTGCGAGCAGTGACAGGCGCTCGGAGCATTTCGTCAAAAGCCGGTCAAGAAACACCTCGTCGAGCCGCTCCGGAGAGAAGACCGCCTCTGAAATACCCTGTGGCGGGTCCTGGTCGAAATTGATGTTGGCCGTGCCGTAGGGCAGATCGAGATCCGCCAGCACCACTTCGGTCGAAAACAGGTTGGAAATACCCCAGGCACAGTTGTGCGCCAGCGTCGATGAACCGACGCCGCCCTTGGCGCCGATGAAGGCGATGCTGCGCCCCAGCGGCTCGGCCTCCGGATCGACAAAGATCGCCGCGATGGAACCAAGCACATCGGACATGGCGACCGGCGAAACCATATATTCGGAAATGCCGTTGCGGATCAGGTCGCGATAGAGCGGGATATCGTTGTAGCGGCCGATGATGATGACTTTGGTGCTGGGGTCGCAGACGGCAGCCAAGGGCGCCAGTTCCTGCATCAACGAGCGCGGTTCAGTCGATGTTTCAATGATGATCAGGTTGGGCGTCGGTGTCGTGGAGAACATGTTGGCCGCAGCGGCAATCGAACCGCTGTTGATCCTGAACGTGACCTTGCTCATGCGCCGGTCCTGACCGCAGCGCTCCATCACGCGCTGCACAGCCTCGGTTTCGCAGAAGGCATGGACGGAAATGCGCGGAAGCGGCCGAAGATGATCGACCTCGCTCGGGCGGACGGCGTCGGAAAAGCCATCCGGTTCACCCGATGCGGTCTCAATCTTGTAGTCAATCGTGCTCATTGTTCTATCCCGTCAAACCGGCCGGATGTGTCAGTTGAAGTTGATCGTGGGGCCAGGCTCGCCACTGCCAGAGTCAATCCCGCGGTAGTCACTGATCACCTTGCCGCGCTGGACGGCATCGATCGGCGACATGGCGCGCGGACCGAGCAGATCCAACGGATTGGCAATTTGCGCAGCAAGGTTCGCCTGGCTGGCGCAACCGAAGTTTTCGTAGTTCTTGTTCTGGATCGTATTGGAGACCAGATCCTTCGGCCAGTTGCCGCAAGGGGCGGTCTTTGCGGTAATCGCCGTGTAGCTCAGCCGCACCGGCGCTGCATCACCAGAAGGATCCGCCTGATAGGTGACCTCAACCAACCGGTTCGCCGGTATCCCGGCCCCGACGAGGGTGCCACGGATTTCCTTGCGCAATGCAGATGCGGCGCTGGCATTGGCGGACCCGCGCGGCAGCAGAATCTGAACCGTGCCGGTGGCGGAATTGGTGTAGCTCTGGGCGAAGCCGCGGATGACATCGCGCGCGCCCTTGGTCAGGTGCCTATCGCTGGCTCCCACCGGCACATCGATGGCGTGTTCGGCTTCGGCGATCACGATCGGATGGCGTGTCCGGTAGTCATCGGGCAACGCGCCCGTTGACATATTGTCCCTGGCACATCCGGCAAGGCTTGTCCCGGCCACCAGCAAGGCGCCGATCGCCAATAGGCGCGCAAGACGGACCGGACCTGCAAAAGTGTTTGGCCGCATGATCGTGTGCCTTTTCATCTCGCGGTTGAGGAAAATCCGAGTTGTCATGTTCCCTCCCGCCTATTTGTAAATGAAGCCGACATTGCCGTGATACTGCCCGGTGGGGGCGGCTTGACGGGTGCCGTAGATACGATTGACTTCGCCAAGAAATGCGCTGGACAGATCGTCGGTCGGATTGAAATTGTCATCCGGACGCGACAGGTCACCGCGCGCAACCGGCTGAACCAGGTAAGGCGTTGCGATGATGACCAGCTCAGTCTCGTTGCGAACAAAATCCTTGGAGCGGAACAGTGTGCCGAAGACCGGAATTTTTGAGACGCCGGGAAGGCCGGACATGGCCTGGCGGATATCGTCCTGGACAAGACCACCGATCACGATGGAGCCACCGGAGGGCAGCTCGACGCTGGTCGATGCCTTGCGGCGGCGGATCGACATATAGGTCTGGCCAGGAGCGTTTACCGCATTACCATTGACAACGGATCCTTCGAATGTCGGCTCCGAAACCTCGGTTGCAATCTCCAGACTGATCCGGCCCGGCCCCAGAACAACCGGGGTAAAATCCAGTCCGATCCCATATTCGACGGTTTCGACGGTTCGCTTCAAAGTGCCCTTCTCGTCGATTTCCTGTTCAGATGGCAGGCGATACTCGCCACCAACCGAGAAGCTAGCCTTCTTGCCGGAAATCGCTGTCAGGCTCGGCTCTGCCAGCGTCCGCATCACACCGGCCTGCTCCATTGCATTGAAATAGCTGGTAAAGCCCATCGAGCCCGAACCGATGGCGCCGCTGATCTGGGATGCAAACGCGCTGACGGCGTTGCCAAGATTGGCCGGGTTTCTGAAGGTGATTCCGTTACCGCTGGTCGAGCTCCTGATCGAGCCGCTGAAGCCGAGCTGCTTGAGAACCTGGCGCGACACCTCGGCCACGGTGACCTTGAGCATCACCTGATCTTCGCCGTCGATCCTCAGAAGATTGACGATCTGCGAAACCTGGCGGCGCTCGGCAAAGATATCAGCATCGCCGTTGTTGCCTTGGGCGGTAATGTTGCGCGTCGTTGCCTCACCGCCCTTGATGAAGGCCTGTGCAAGCTCCTCGACGCGAGTGGAATCCAGTGGCGTTCGCACCGTGCCGGTCAAAACGATGTTGTCCGAGATGATTTCGACCTTGATGTCGGAATCGGGCAGGAAACGGCGGAGATTGGTCTCGAGGCCGGAAATATCGCGCTCGATCTCCAGATCGAGACTGACGATTTCCTCACCACCGGGACCGAAGACGAAAATATTTGTCTGGCCGACCATTTTTCCGAACAGATAGATGCGGCGCGAGGTACGCGTCACGGCATCCGCCAACATCGGATCGGCGACGAGGATGTCGTGCGCATCGGTGGGCAGATCGATGACGACGGCCTTGTTCAGCCCCAGTTTGATGGTTTTCTTGACGCCGGGTCCGCTGTCGACGATGCGCACCAGTGACTGAGAAGCCGCTTCCGCAACGAATGTTCCGGCTGGCAGGCCCGAAAACGCCAAACAAAAGGCCAGTCCACCTGCGACCGAGCTCCGAAATTTGTTTCCGATCCGCTTCACGTTCCGCTCCCGCTCACACATCATTTCGCTTGATTCATGGATGAGCTGTCATCGCTTTTGACGATAGAGCCCGATTTGATGACCTGGATGGACGGACGCCCATCGCCGCTCAGCAGATAGTCTGCCCCGATCGTATCCGGCTCCTGTGCATCCGCGACGCTGCGCAGCACCAGCGACAGGCGTTCCGCCATCTGCTGGGCCACTGTCATGACCTTCGACTGATCCGGTGTCAGCTCCAGTGTGGCCGTCGTTCCGACCACCGATTTCGAGCCGTCTTCCTTTTCCTCGACCTGCTGGTCGATGGCGAGCACGCGGACATTGCTGAGAACGGTTTCCGTCAGGAAATTGTCCTGGTCCTTGCGAACCATGATGACGTCAACGCGATCGTTCGGCAGGATGAAGCCGCCTGCACCGGTCGCAACGGTAATTTCAGTGGCGACCGCGCGCTTGCCGGCCGGCAGCAGCGACGACATGATCCGGCTCGACGAATCGGCGATCTTTTCCTGACGCACCGGTTCACCGTTGAAAATCGGCAGGCGGACGACGACGCCCTGGAGATCGTTCACTGCATTCGGGCGAAGCTCTTCGGTGATCAACCCTTCGACGATGCCGTCTTTGGGCCAGGAAATCCAGTGCACGGCATCTGGATCAAGCCTCGAGCCCACGGGCAGGCTCTTGCTGGCAACGAGGACATTGACGGTCGGTTCGCGCTCGATCACTGGCTCGGCTGTGGTGACAACGGTCTTGCCGCTGGTCAGCTTGAGTGCCAGGAATCCGGCCAGCCCTGCCGATGCGACAGCCACTGCCAGAATAATAACGCGCACCGGTTTCATGATCTTTCCCTGCAGCCCGAGAATATGCCCGCTGCAGATTGATCAGGAATTGGTGTAATTATAGTTAACGGACCACTTACATTCGTGGTTAACAAATGATTTGCACCAGAAAGGTGCTGGGAACACTCCGCGTGTACCACGCAACGAACGCAGTTGGTTCAAGATGGAGCAAAGAGATTAATGCAAGCGGGCTAGTGCGGCCATCATGAGCGGCGATGATGGATACGCAAGAAAGCCACCCAGCCCGATCGCAACGCCATAAGGGATTTTATTGGCCGTGAACAACAAATGCGGCACTGGAAGCCCGGATGCAAGGATAGCATTTTCCTGCTTGCGCATCATCAGGATCAGGAGCGTTACGAGACCGCCGAAGAACGACACGTAGATCAGAAATTCCATCAGCGAAGCATTCAGACCGAACCAGACGGCGCTTGCCGTCAAAAGCTTGGCATCACCGCCACCCATGATGTTCAGTGCAAAGAGGGTGAAGCACACGGCGAAGACAATCAAGCCGGCGGCGAGGTGCATGCCAATTGCTGGAAGTCCAAGACCAACCATCGGCGCGACCAAGACGAAGGTACCGAGCAATATTGCTGACACCCTATTAGGGATGGTCATTGTAAAAAGATCGGATAACGCAGAAAATGCCAGACATAAAGGAAATATGACGAAGATAATTGCTTCAGTCATGTGCTTTCTCCAGAACTGCAGAGATCCAATTTAGCCGCGCTTCTCTAATCGACGGTAAATATTCCGGCTGACTATTTAAAAAGCCGTCCCCTTTTCAAGGGACGGCTTTCAACTCTGAATACTTGACGCCGATATTACGGGTTTGCAGCGTTTGCAGCGCCCATCTTTGTGCCCAACGATACGAACTGCGTATTAAGCGCGCTGCCCAGGGCCGTGGCACCGGTGATCAGGGCGACGGAGATGAGGGCAGCGATCAGGCCGTATTCGATCGCGGTCGCGCCGGACTCATCCTTCATGAAACGTGCGAAAATCTTGGTCATGGTATCTCTCCTACTTCACTTGTTTGTTCAGCACTTCCGCCAACTGTTTCCGTTGATCGGATGACCAGAACCTACAGTTCGTGAATTTCAATTCGCTTAAGGAAAAGAGTTACCAATATGTTAACGCCCGCCACCCGTATTGATGGTAAAAAAGCGAATAACGCGAAGTATAAAATACAATATTTTTCGGGAAAGCCCAGATCCTTGGCCAATATATCGCAGAGTGAATACACTTGGCCGCTGTTGATGATGCAGATTAACGCTTCATTCACCAAACCATAGGATGCTTGGGCACTCTCATCATCAGGACACAGCCATGAACTTGCAAAACACAGCCATCGGCGCCCGGTTGCTGACCACGGCCTTCGCAATTCTGGCTTCCAGCATTTCGTTTTCGGCACCCCCGGCTGCCGCTGCCGACGGGATGTTGAACGTTTTCATGAATCAGGCGCGCGTGTTGAAGCTCGACCGGCCGGTCAGCAAGGTCATCATCGGCAATTCTGATGTCGCAGATGCCACGGTAGCCGATGCCAAAACCATTGTGCTGACGGGGCGCTCGTTCGGCACGACGAACCTTGTGATTATCGATACGGACGGAAATGCCATCGTCGACGAGCGTATTCTGGTCTCGATCGACGAAGGAAATACGGTGCGCGTGTTCCGCCAGACAGTTCGCTCCGTGCTTTCCTGCACCCCCAATTGCGAAGAACACGCAACCCAAAAGACAGCTGTCGCTAACTGAAGAGCCTCGTCATCGCGGGCCTACACGAGCGGGCAACGGCACAGAGCGTATGCACGGCAAGATCTTGCCGCCAATTCTTATCATCCGGTAAGCGTTTCCGTTCAAATTATACCCGCCGCTGCATACGAAATATCAACAGTCGCCTCCTAATGTGCCTCATCGTATGGCGCATGGCGGAATGGCGAGATGTTCAACAACCCTAGTGAAGACGCTGCTTTAGGCGGGATCGACGATTCTCATTCCCGGAAGCCCAAAGGTGGCCTGATGCGGCGTTTGTTCAAAGACAAATCCGGCACATCGGCAATTGAATTCGCGCTTCTCGCTTTGCCGTTCATGATGGTCATTTTCGCTTCGCTTGAGACATTCACGGCGTTCACGGCTGAACAGCTTCTCGCCAACGCCACCGATACGATGGCCCGCAAGGTACGAACCGGCGAGATTACGTTGGCCAAGACCACCCCGGAAGCATTCCGCAAAGCCTTCTGCGATGAAATTTCGATCATCATGACCTGTTCGGCAACCGAAGCTAAAATCCCCTCGAAACTATTTATCGATGTCCGAAGCTTCACGGACTTTTCTCAAATTCCCAGCGCTCTTCCGCGGAAGGATGGCGATCTCGACACCAGCAGCTTCAAATTCGACCCGGGCGGACCGACCACCATCACCATCGTGCGCGCCTATTATCGCTGGGAAGTCATCACCGATCTCGTGCGCCCCTACATTACCAATCTGCGCCCGGCTGGAAGCAGCATGCCGAACGACTACCTGATGGTGGCAACGGCCGCTTTCCGCACGGAAAGCTACTGAGGAACAGCCATGATGGCGATGCGTTACCACAAGATATTGCTTTCCTGGAAGTTGGAGGCTCTCCACGCCTTCTGGCGCGACCGGAAGGGAACGGGAGCAATCGAATTTGCGATCATCGCCCCCCTGTTGATCATGGCTTATATCGGTTGCTTCGAGATCTCGGTCGGCTTCAACATCGCCCGCAAGGTCTCGCGCGCCTCCAGCACCGTGGCCGACGTGCTGACACAGATGCCAAGCGTCGACAAAGCCAGCCTGGACGGCATGAAAGCGGTCACCCAAAGCGTCATGTCACCTTTCGAGATAGGCGAATACACGCTGAAGATGACCGGCATAAAGATGACTGCTCCCGGCCTCGGCGAAGTGGCCTGGTCCTATGACCAGGCGGGCGCTGCGCCGTACAAGGCGGGCTCGACCGTCAAGATGCCAAGCGACATTTCCGCCGTAAACACCTTCATCGTGCGGTCGGAACTGGTGGTTCCACACGAAATACTGCTCTTTGCGCCCGGGCTCTCCAAAAGCACGGTGAATTCCATCGACATCTCCAAAACCGCCTATTTCCGCCAGCGCGTCGGCACCGAGATAAAATGCAGTGATTGCCCGGCCTTCAAGTAACAACACGACCATCGCAGCCCGAACTGTAACCAGGCGGCCAGTTGGCCATTTACAACAGGTACGGCCTCGGAGTATTTCTGCGCACTTTCACCTCTACGTTGATCGCGTGGAATGAAAAGGTGTATTTGTTCTGTCGATCCGGCAGCATACTGGGTGGTTCATGGCGCGTGCCTTTCTGTTCGTTCTTGATTCCTTCGGCATTGGCGGAGCGCCTGACGCTTCCGAATTCGGCGACGATGGCGCCGATACGCTCGGTCATATCGCCGAATTCTGCGCGGCTGGCGCTGGTGACCGGGAGGGCGTGCGCGAAGGGCCGCTGACTCTCCCCAACATGTCGGCGCTCGGCCTGTTGCATGCGGCAAAGCTCGCCAATAAACGCTTGCCTGCCGGCATGCCGCTGCCGGAGCGCGTGTTCGGGCTTTACGGCGCCGCAAGCGAAGTCTCGCGTGGCAAGGACACCCCCTCCGGCCACTGGGAAATTGCCGGGACACCGGTGCGATTCGACTGGGGGTACTTCCCCGCCGAAGGTGACGCCTTCCCGGCGGAACTGGTCGAAGCGATCTGCCGCGAAGGTGGTGTCCCCGGTATTCTCGGCAATTGCCATGCGCCAGGCACCGATATCATCGAGCGGTATGGCGAAGAGCACATGCGCACCGGCAAGCCGATCTGCTACACGTCGTCGGATTCCGTCTTCCAGATCGCCGCGCACGAGCATTCCTTCGGCCTTGAGCGGCTCCTGGAATTCTGCCACGTCGTGCGCCGCCTGCTCGACGATTATAGTATCGGCCGTGTCATCGCCCGGCCCTTCACCGGCAGCACGCCAAAGGATTTCGTCCGCACCGGCAATCGCCGCGACTATTCTGTGCTGCCCCCGGAGCCGACCTTGCTCGATCGCCTGAAGGAAGCCGGACGCACCGTGCACGCCGTCGGCAAGATCGCCGATATCTTCGCCCATCAGGGCATTGGCCGCACGATCAAGGCCAACGGCAATATGGAACTGTTTGAGGCGACACTGAAAGCCATGGACGAAGCCGAGGATGGCGATCTGGTTTTCACCAATTTCGTCGATTTCGACATGCTCTACGGCCATCGCCGCGATGTGCCGGGTTATGCCGCCGCCCTTGAAGCCTTCGACCAGCGGCTGCCGGATCTGGACCGCAAGCTGAAACCCGGCGACATCGTCATCCTCACCGCCGACCATGGTTGTGATCCGACCTGGCGCGGCACCGATCATACCCGTGAACGCGTGCCGATCCTCGTCTTCGGACCCGGTATCCGCACCCGTTCGATCGGCGTTTTGCCGAGCTTTGCCGGGATCGGCGAGACGATCGCCAAACATCTGGGTCTTGCCCCGGGTCTGCATGGGAGAAGTTTTCTGTGACCGCATATCTGAAGAAGGCCGAGCTGCATTGCCATATCGAAGGTGCAGCCCAGCCGGCGCTCGCCCTGATCATGGCAAAAAAATACAATGTCGATATCAGCGGCATCATCAAGGACGGGGCCTATGTCTGGGCCAATTTCAGCGAATTCCTGAAATGCTATGACGCCGTTGCCGAACTTTTCCGCACGGAAGACGATTATGCGCTTCTGGCCGAGACCTATCTGACCGAACTCGCCGCGGCGGGTACGATCTACAGCGAGATCATCGTTTCGCCCGACCACGGCAACACGATCGGCATCGGCAGCGACGCCTATATCCGCGGGCTTGCCGCCGGTATCACGGCCGCCAAAGAAAAGACCGGCATCGAGGGCCGGATGATCATCACCATCATCCGCCACATGGGGCCAGAAGCGGCAGAGCGTACCGCGCTCTATGCGGCCAAGCGCGAACATCCGCTGGTTACCGGCTTCAACCTTGCCGGCGACGAGCGGATGCACACGGTCGCCGATTTCTCGGGCGCTTTCGATATTGCCCGGGATTGCGGTCTCGGCCTGACCATCCATGCCGGCGAAATGGCTGGCGCCTTCAGCGTGCGCGATGCGCTCGATCATGTGCGGCCCTCGCGCATCAGCCACGGCGTCCGCGCCATCGAGGATGCAAACCTCGTGAAGCGGATCGCAGACGAAGGCGTGGTGCTCGAAACCTGCCCGGGCTCCAATGTGTCGCTGCAGGTGTTCCCGGACTTTGCCGCACATCCGCTGCGCGCGCTTCATGAGGCCGGGTGCCGGGTGACGCTCAATTCCGACGATCCGCCGTTCTTCCACACATCGCTGAAGCAGGAATATGAAATTGCCTCGCAGGTGATGGGTTTTTCCGACGGCGAGATCAACGGCATGACCCGTACGGCAATCGAGGCTGCCTTTGTCGACGAGCCGACCCGCGCACGCCTCCTCGCCTCTCTTTAGAGGCCGCCCGCCTCTCTTTGCACTGCTCGGGCTGGGGATGACGCCGTAAAGCGCTGTTCTGGCCTTGCGGCGTCTCGCCTTTCCGTGAAAAAAGGATTTAAAATCCAGATCCCGCAGGAGGGCTTGGCCATGGACGGCGTTACAGTCATCAATCACCCGCTTGTTCAGCACAAGCTGACCATCATGCGCAAGAAGGAGACCTCGACAGCGGGGTTCCGCCGCTTGCTGCGCGAAATCTCGACACTGCTCTGCTACGAGGTCACCCGTGATCTCGAGCTGACGATGGAAACCATCGAAACGCCGATGCAGACCATTCAGGCACCGGTTCTTGAGGGCAAGAAGCTGGTTTTCGCGTCTATCCTGCGCGCCGGAAACGGCCTGCTCGAAGGCATGCTGGAACTGGTTCCCTCCGCCCGCGTCTCGCATGTCGGCGTCTACCGTGACCATGAAACGCTGGAAGCGGTCGAATATTACTTCAAGGCACCGGAAGCGATGTCCGAACGCCTCGTCATCGTCGTCGATCCGATGCTGGCGACCGGAAATTCCTCGATTGCGGCAATCGACAAGCTGAAGGAGCGCGGCGCAAAGAACCTGCGTTTCCTCTGCCTGCTGGCGGCCCCCGAAGGCATCAAGAACTTTCAGGCTGCTCACCCCGACGTGCCGATCTTTACCGCTTCGATCGACAGCCATCTCAACGAGCAGGGTTATATCGTGCCGGGCCTTGGTGACGCCGGCGACCGGATGTACGGCACGAAGTAAAGCCCCAACGGCCGGGTGGAATCTTGCCGATTCCTTAACCAGTTTTACAACTCGACATGCAGCCGCCGGAAAACCCGGCGGCTTTTTTGCATCCTGTTAGCGGGCTTCGTGCTTAGCTGCACGGGATGTTCACGTGTGGAGTATGATCAATGCTGGTTCGTATGGCTGTCTTTGCCGGAGGCATCGTTGCCGCCGCCATGGTGCTGCCGGGCCTTGCCACGTCCTATCTTGACCGCCCGCAGACCGACACACCGGCCAAGACCACCCAGGCCAGCCCGGCAAAATATACCGCCAGCAAGGGCGTCATCATGCAGCCCGGTGCCGGCGGACATTTCCTGGGGACCTTTACGATCAACGGGCGCAAGGCGGATGGCATGGTCGATACCGGAGCCAGCATGATTGCCATCAACATATCGACGGCGCGAAGGCTGGGCATCTCGACGGGATCGCTCGTCTTCAACGCCAGGGCCAATACCGCAAACGGCATCGTCAAGGGCGCTTTCGTGACGCTGGACCGCGTCGAGATCGGCACGATTGCTGTCAGGGATGTCGAGGCGATGGTTTTGCCCGACAAATCGCTATCGGGCATGCTGGTCGGCATGAGCTTTCTCAACAAGCTCTCGTCCTACCGCGTCGAGAATGGCGCGCTGCACCTTACCCGCTGATTTTGGAAACAATCACCGGGCGCGCCGGCAACGCGCCGTCACCGATCGCATAAATCTCCTGCAACCGGGCACGCGCCTTCAATGCCTGATCCTCGCTCGCCGCATGGACAAACGCGAAGGGCTCCCCCTTTTCGACCCTGGTTCCCAACGGCTTCAGGCCGCTGAAGCCGACGCGGTGATCGATCGCCTCGTCCGGCCTTGTACGGCCGCCGCCAAGCGCAATGACTTCCATCCCGACATCGCGGGCATTGCAGGATTGAAGGTAGCCGTCACGCAAAGCTTCGACGGGGAGAATGACCGGTGCCTTGACCAGGTAGGCCTGCGGACGCTCGATGAAATCGGCGGGCCCGCCGAGCACATGGACCATACGGCCGAACCGCTCCAGTGCTGCGCCCGATTGCAACGCCTGCCGGGCGAGGTCAGTGCCCTGTGCCTGGTTGGCGGCAACGCCGGATGTCATCAGCATTTCGGTCGCAAAGGCGATCACCACCGCGTCGAGGCGGGTTCCGGCTTTTTCTCCCCGCAGGAAGGCGATGCAATTTTCGATTTCCACCGCGTTTCCAGCGGCATCGGCGAGGGGTTCGTTCATATCGGTGATCAACGCCGTCGTCTTGACGCCAGCACCATTGGCGACACCCACCAGCGAGCGGGCCAGCGTCTCGGCCTCCTCCAACCCGACCATGAAGGCGCCATTGCCGATCTTGACGTCGAGCACCAGCGACTGAAGACCTGCAGCAAGTTTTTTCGACAGGATCGAGGCGGTGATCAGGGGTACGGAATCGACCGTCGCCGTTACATCGCGGATGGCGTAAAGCCGCCGGTCAGCGGGTGCCAAATCGGCGGTCTGGCCGATGATGGCGCAACCGGCCTCCTGAACGGTCCGGCGGAAAAGCGCTTCCGAAGGCTTGATGTCGTAGCCCGGAATCGATTCCAGCTTGTCGAGCGTGCCACCGGTATGGCCTAGGCCCCGGCCGGAAATCATAGGCACGGCCAAACCGCAGGCGGCAACGATCGGCGCCAGCATCAGGGAGACGTTGTCACCAACACCGCCCGTCGAGTGCTTGTCGGCAACGGGGCAGCCGATATCCGCCCAGGACAGGACATCGCCGCTATCGCGCATGGCAAGCGTCAACGCCACGGTCTCATCGAGGCTCATGCCGGAGAACCAGGTGGCCATGGCAAAGGCCGCTACCTGTCCTTCGGAGATCGATCCGTCGGTAAGGCCACGGATGAAACCGGCGATATCCGCTCTGTCGAGCACCTCACCGTTCCGCTTTCGGCGAATGACCTCCTGCGGGATCATGATCAATAGGCCGTCGCGCCGGCCACCGGCTCGCGGCCGTCGAGTACCGAGAGGATATCACCGAGCAGGCCGGAGGCCCCGAAGCGGAATGTCGAGGGCATCGGCCAGTCCGGGCTATGGATCGTCGCTGCCAGATTGAGATAGAGGCGGGCATCGCCAACGGTGCGAACCCCACCGGCCGGCTTGAAACCAACCTTGCGGCCGCTTTCGCGGATGCACGTCAGCATGATATCGGCGGCCTCCAATGTCGCGTTGACGGCGACCTTGCCGGTCGATGTCTTGATGAAATCGGCGCCTTCCTGGATGGCGATATGGGATGCGTTGCGGATCAGGCCACGATCCTTCAACTCGCCGGTTTCAAGGATGGTCTTGAGCAGGATTGGTGCGGGGCAAGCCTTCCGCACGGCTGAGATCATCGTGCGCACAGCCTGTTCATCGCCCGCCATGAAGGCGCGGTAAGGGATGACCAGATCGATTTCGTCGGCGCCATCAGCAATCGCCTGCTGCGTTTCGGCAACGACGGTTTCGACAGGCAATTCACCCGAAGGGAAATTGACGACCGTTGCGATCTTGACGGCGCTGTTGGACCCAAGAATTTCGCGCGCCTGGGCAACGAAACGCGGCCAGATGCAGATTGCTGCCGTATGGCCATGCGGCGTGCGGGCGGCAGCGCAGAGCTTTTCAATCGCCTCGGGTGTGCAGTCGTCCGTCAGGTCGGTGAGATCCAGCAGGGACAGCGCAAGCGCGGCTGTCTGACGATTGGAAGCTTCGAGCATCATGGGGTCCGTCCATTTCTAGATCGCGATCAATCGTGAGCGGAGCTGCGGCCGGTCACGAACGGTTGTTCTATACGCTTGAGACGGCCGCGCAAACCCGTCTTGCGCGCTGCCATGGGCCTGAATGCCAGATCGGACTATGCCGAGATCATTTCGGCGAGGATCGAAGCCAGCCGTGCGCCACCAATGGGGGCCATGTCCTTGGTTTCGTGGTGGCTGAGTTCGCCGCCCGTCATGCCCGCGCCGAAATTGGTGATGACGGAGGCAGCCGCAACCTTGAGGCCGAAGAACCGGGCAAGAATGACTTCCGGCACGGTCGACATGCCAACCGCATCGGCACCAAGAATACGGGCCATGCGGATTTCGGCCGGTGTTTCGAAATTCGGCCCGGAGAACCACATGTAGACGCCGGAGCCGAGCGGAATATCCAGCTTGATCGCCGCGGCGCGCATGCGCTCTGCCAGAGCGGGATCATAGGCCGAGGTCAGACCGACGAAACGGTCGTCGCTGTCGACGCCGATCAGCGGGCTGGTGCCGGAGAAATTGATGTGATCGGTGATCTGCATCACCGAGCCCGGCGGCAGGTCTTCCCGCAGCGATCCGGCCGAGTTCGTCAGGATCAACGTTTCGACACCGAGCGACTTCAATGTCTCGATCGGCGTGCGCATCGCATTGGCATCGCCCCGCTCGTAGAAGTGCACCCGCCCCGACAGGACGATGACCGGAACGCCGCCGATCTTTCCGGCCACCAGCTCACCGGCATGGCCCGATACGGCGCTGACCGGAAAGCCCGGAATATCAGCATAGGATATCCGCACTGGGTCCGCGACGGCTTCGACCAACGATCCAAGGCCGGAGCCGAGCACGATGCCATAGCGTGGCGACAGGCCGGCAAGCCTGGCCTTCAGCAGCTCCGCGGCGGCCGTCATCCGAGGATCTCGGTTTCGAACGAATGCGGCAGAAGATCGGACATCGACAGCGTCTTCTTCACGCCGGTTTCGTCGCAAAGGAAAATAAGGGTGCTGGCGCCGGAAAATTCCGCCAGCCGCTGGCGGCAACCGCCGCAGGGCGGGCAGAGCGCCAGTTTCTCGGCAATGACGGCGACTTCGACGATCTTGCGCTGTCCGGCCATCACCATGTGGCTGATCGCCGTCGTCTCGGCGCACCAGCCCTCCGGAAAGGACAGGTTCTCGATATTGGCACCGGTATAGATCCGGCCATCCTCGGCGCGGATGGCGGCGCCGACGGGGAATTTCGAATAGGGCGCATGGGCTTTCGCCATCGCCTCGCGGGCCGCCTCGAAAAGCTCGTTTTCCATGGTCAGCGCTCCTTCACATAGGGTATGCCGCCTGCCTTGGGCGGGATCGCCTTGCCGATGAAGCCGGCAAGCAGGATGACTGTGAGGATATAGGGCAGCGCCTGCATCAATTGTACCGGCACCTGGCCGATCAGCGGCAACGGA
This sequence comes from Hyphomicrobiales bacterium, assembly GCA_900473685.1. Classification (GTDB taxonomy): domain Bacteria; phylum Pseudomonadota; class Alphaproteobacteria; order Rhizobiales; family Rhizobiaceae; genus Pararhizobium. The sequence continues at coordinate 251,707 of UCNE01000015.1, read as the reverse complement.
TTGCCCTGCAGACGAATAGCAAAGGCATCAAGGAAGCCGAACAGCAGGCAGGCTAGCATGATATTGACTGGACGCCACTTGGCAAAGATCAGCGCCGCAAGCGCGATATAGCCCTTGCCCGCCGTCATGCCCTTGACGAACCCGGCGCTCATCGCCAGCGACAGATAGGCTCCGGCAAAACCGCAGAGAATGCCGCAGCAGATGACGGCCCGGTAACGCAGCCAGATTACCGAAATACCGGCAGTATCGACAGCGCTCGGATTTTCCCCGACAGCGCGAAGGCGCAGGCCAAAGCGGGTACGATAGAGAACCCACCAGCTGAACGGAACCAGCGCGAAGGCGACATAGGTCAGGATGAAGTGACCGGACAGCAACTCGGAATAGATCGGCCCGAGGAACGGCACGTCCCTGACCGCATCGGCAAACGGCAAGGTCACCGTCTGGAAGCGGGCATCGCCTGATAGTGCTGGTGTACGGCCGCCTTGCCGGAACCAGGCTTCGCCAAGAATGACCGTCGATCCGGCAACGATGAAGTTGATGGCGACGCCTGAGACGATCTGGCTGCCGCGCTGGGTGATCGAGGCATAGCCATGCACCAACGACAGCAGCACGGAGATGAGAACGGCAGCCAGAAGGCCCATCATCACATTGCCGGTGACAGCAGCGACAGCACCGGCGGCAAAGGCAGCGCCGAGCATCTTGCCTTCAAGGCCGATGTCGAACACCCCTGCCCGCTCGGTGAACAGACCGGCAAGGGCTGCAAAAATCAGCGGAACGGAAACACGGATGGTCGATTCAAGGATCGCGATGATCGTGTGGAAAAAATCCATGGCTCAGGCTCCCCTTGTCTGGGCTGCGACAGCGGAGCGGCGGCCGATGCTGGCAAATGCGCGGCCGATCGCCGGGCGGAACATGTTTTCGAGCGCCCCGGCAAAGAGGATCACCAGGCCCTGGATGATGACGATCATGTCACGCGAGATGGCCGGCATTTCAAACGAGATCTCGGCGCCGCCTTGATAGAGCATGCCGAACAGGACAGCCGCCGGAATGATCCCGGCCGGATGCGACCGTCCCATCAGCGCCACCGCGATGCCGACGAAACCTGCACCCTGCACGAAATCCAACTGCATGCGGTACTGCTCGCCCATGATCGGGTTGAGCGCCATCATGCCTGCGAGACCACCCGAGATCATCATGACGATGATGGTCATGCGGGCTTCGCCAATACCGGCATAGCGCGCTGCAGATGGGCTGTGACCCATCGTCCGCATCTCGTAGCCGAGCTTGGTGCGCCAGATCAGCACCCAGACCCCGAAGGCGGCAAGAAGCGCCAGAAGGAAGGAGACGTTGAACGGCGAATTGCCGAGATTGAGCCCGAAGATCGACATCAACCAGTCCAGCTTCGGCAGTTGCCCGCCCGCCTCGAACGTGCGGGTCTGCGGCGCCATCTGGCCGAGCGGCTTCAAAACCTTGGTCAACAGGTAGACCATCAGGCTGGAGGCGATGAAATTGAACATGATGGTGGTGATGACCACATGGCTGCCGCGCTTGGCCTGCAGCCAGCCGGGCAGGAAGGCCCACATGGCGCCAAAAAATGCCGAACCGATGATTGCCAGCGGGAAGACCACAAACCAGGGCATGGTCTTGTCGAGCCAAAGGCAGGCAAGCGCCACGCCGATGCCGCCGATATAGGCCTGACCTTCACTGCCGATATTGAACAGGCCGGCATGGAAGGCAACGGCAACAGACAGGCCGGTGAAGATGAAGGTCGTGGCATAATACAGCGTGAAGCCGATATATTCGCCACGGCCGAAAGCGCCGTTGATCATATGATAGGCGGCATTCAGCGGATTTTCGCCGACCAGAAGCACGACGAGACCGGCCACCAGAAAGGCGACAACAAGGTTGATCAGCGGGATCAGGCCGTATTCGGCCCAGCCCGGCAGTTTTGCGTATGGATTGCTCATTCGGCGGCCTCCTTGCGGCCTTCGACACCGGCCATCAGCAGGCCGAGTTCCCCTTCAGTCGCGTCCGGATCGCGCTCGCCGACGACACGGCCGGCAAACATGACGATGATACGATCAGACAGGGCGCGGATTTCATCGAGTTCGACGGAGACGAGCAGGACAGCCTTGCCCTGGTCGCGCATTTCAATGATCCGCTTGTGGATGAATTCAATGGCGCCGACATCGACGCCGCGCGTCGGCTGGCCGATGATCAGCACATCCGGGCCGCGCTCCATTTCGCGCGCCAGCACGATCTTCTGCTGGTTACCGCCGGAGAAATTGGCGGTCTTCAGCCGCGGATTTGGCGGCCTGATATCGTATTTCTTGATCTTTTCCTCGGCATCCGCCTGGATCGCCTTGGTGTTGAGAAAGACGCCCTTGAGGTAACGCTTGTCGTGGTGATAGCCGAGGATACCGTTTTCGGCCTCCTCGAACTTCAGCACCAGGCCGACATGGTGGCGGTCTTCCGGCACGTGCGCGAGACCGCGGTCGCGCAGGTCGCGCGGATCGACATGGGCGGTGACATCGATCGGTTGGCCATTGAGCAGAACCTTGCCGCCGACGGCCTTGCGGATACCGGAAATCGCTTCCAGCAGTTCGGACTGTCCATTACCGGCGACACCGGCAATACCAACGATTTCACCGGCCCGCAGGTTGAAGGAGACATTGTCGACCATGGTGACGCCACGGCTATCGCGCACCGTCAGGTTCTCGACCGCGAGCTTTACCTCACCCGGATTGGCAGCGCCCTTTTCGACCCGCAACAGCACGCGGCGGCCGACCATCAGTTCGGCCAGTTCCTCGACCGAGGTTTCCTTGGTCTTGCGCGTCGCCACCATCTCGCCGCGGCGCATGACGGAGACCTCGTCGGTGATCGCCATGATCTCGCGCAGCTTGTGGGTGATGAAGATGATCGTCTTGCCCTGATCCTTCAGCTGGCCGAGAATGCGGAACAGATGATCGGCTTCCGGCGGCGTCAGCACGCCCGTCGGCTCATCGAGAATGAGGATATCGGCCTTGCGATAGAGGGCCTTGAGGATTTCGACGCGCTGCTGCAGGCCGACCGGCAATTGCTCGATCAGCGCATCCGGATTGACCTCCAGCGCATATTCCTTTTCCAGCCGCTTCAGCTCGACGCGGGCCTTGGAAATGCTGGTATTGAGGATCTGGCTGTCTTCGGCGCCGAGCATGACATTCTCGAGCACAGTGAAATTCTCGACCAGCATGAAATGCTGGTGGACCATGCCGATACCGCTGGCAATCGCCGCGTTCGGATCCTTGATCGTCACCGTTTTACCATCGATGACGATATCGCCCTTGTCGGCTTGATAGAAGCCGTAGAGGATCGACATCAGCGTCGATTTACCAGCGCCGTTTTCACCGATAATGCCGTGAATGGTGCCCTTGCGGACGGTCAGGTTGATATTCTTGTTGGCATGGACAAGGCCGAAGCTCTTGTCGATACCACGCAACTCAATGGCAATATCGCTCATATTGACCCATGTTCCCCAAGTCGGCCCGGTTCTCTCCGCTTTGACGGCGGCAGTCCGGGCATCGATTTTTTTACCAGTTGGTATAAGTTTAGCATCGAATTTCGGACGCGTAAGTCAAAAAATCGAAAGCCAGTCTACTCTTCCCAGTTCATTCGGGAGAGTCCAGCGCGATTTACGCACTTCCGCGCGAAACGCAATATTGCCGAACGTCAGACTTTATCGATCATGTGGATATGATAGGGAAAGGCATGCAAACGAATGACTTCCCGCAAGGAAAAACCATGAGCAATGACAGCGAACGTATGATCCGGCTCGAGGAAACGATCGCGCATCAGGCAAAGACGATCGAGGAACTGTCCGACCAGTTGACGCAACAATGGACGGTGGTCGAGCAGGTCAGGGCGAAGCTCGACCGGCTGACCGAGCGCTTCCTCAGCCTTGAGGAGCAGAGCCTGGAAGCACCGGCAAATACCCGTCCGCCGCATTATTGAGCCGGCTATTTTTCTTCCTGACGACACGAAAAAGCCGCCGAACCAGGGGACCGGCGGCTTTTCTTATTCAATCCCTAGAGATCAATAGGGGCAGGCTTCATCCGACATGTAGTCATGAACCTGAACCGTGCCGGCAATGATGTCGGCCTTGACCTTGTCGACCGCCGTCAGCATGTCCGGGGTGATCAGCGCCTTGTTGTTGTCGTCGAGCGCAAAGCCGACGCCATCTTCCTTGAGGCCGAGGTTCGACGTGCCGAACTCGAACTTGTCATCCTTGGCAGCCTTGAAGGCTTCATAGACGGCAACGTCGACGCGCTTCAGCATCGAGGTCAGGACTTTGCCAGGCTGAAGGCCATTCTGGTTCGAATCGACGCCGATGCCGAGCTTGCCAGCATCTGCGGCCGCCTGCAGCACGCCAACGCCGGTACCGCCGGCAGCGTGATAGACGACGTCAGAACCCTGATCAATCTGCGACTTGGCGATTTCGCCGCCCTTGACCGGGTCGTTCCAGGCATCCGGCGTCGTGCCGGTATAGGCTTCGAGCACCTTGACGTCAGCACCGGTGGACTTGGCGCCACCGATGTAGCCACAAGCGAATTTGTGGATCAACGGAACATCCATGCCGCCGACGAAGCTGACGGTCTTCGACTTGGAAGCGAGACCGGCGAGAACGCCGACGAGATACGAGCCTTCCTGCTCCTTGAAGACGATCGACTTGACGTTCGGCTTTTCAACGACGGTGTCGATGATGGCGAACTTGGTGTCCGGATATTCGGCCGACAGCTTCTCCAGCGGCGGCGCCCAGTTGAAGCCGACAACCACGATCGGATTGTTGCCGTCGCCAGCGAAGCGGCGCAACGCCTGTTCGCGCTGGGCGTCGTTGCTGATTTCGAACTCGCGGTATTCAATGCCGGTTTCGGTCTTGAATTTTTCCGCGCCGTTGAAGGCTGCTTCGTTGAAGGATTTGTCGAACTTGCCGCCGAGATCGAAAATGAGCGCCGGCTTGACGTCGGCAGCAAGAGCCGTGGCCGACATCATCGAAAAGGCAAAGAGACCGAGGAGGGTTTTTTTCATTGTGCAGCCCTGTTGTTGCTATTGATCTTGTTGGGTCCTCCCGCAAGCTCCTCTTTCGGGAGCATGTCTGCGGAACCACCACTCCCCTTTTTGGGGATGTTTGGCTGGCGCGCATCCTTGCATGCCTCAAAGCAAAATTCACCCGAAATTTTTCAATTGGTAAAAAAAGGTAAATGGCTCAAAAACCCGGCAAAATCATTGAATTGACCGGTGAACCGGCATCACCATTTAGGCAACTGCACTCGCTGCAAATGAAAAAGCCGCGGCACCAGAGCGCCGCGGCTTTCGATATTTTCATTCAACCCGGACTTACCAGGACTTGCTGAGCTTCAAGGTCACAGTCCGCTGGTCACCGTAGCCGCAGGTGAACAGCCCCTGGCAACCCTTGACGTATTCCTTGTCGAACAGGTTGGTGACGTTGAGCGCCGCACCCCAGCCGTTCTTTTCGTAGCGGATGGCCGCATCGGCAACCACGGCATCCGGAACCTTGGCAGTGTTTGCCATATCGGCGAAAGACTCGCCCTGATAGCGCAGGCCACCACCGATGCTGACACCTTCCATCGCACCATCCGTCACGAGATACTCGACCCACAGAGCCGCCTGATGTTCCGGGATCAGATAAGGCCGGTTGCCGATCAGCGCCGCATTGAGATCTTCTGTGATCTCCAGATCGTTGTAGGTATAGGAGCCGATCAGCCTCCAGTTCTGATTGAGATTGACCTTGCCTTCCAGTTCCAGACCGGTGGAGGTCACTTCGCCAAGCTGTTCCTGCAGGAAATCGGGGCGGGTGAGCGCCACGTTTTTCTTGACGATATGATAGACCGAGGCCGTGAACAGGCCATCGATGAAAGTCGGCTCGTACTTGATGCCGCCTTCGATCTGATGGCCATCTTCCGGCTCAAGCGCGCCGCCCGTGAAGGACGTTCCGACCAGAGGATTGAAGAAGGTCGCGGCCGAAACATACGGCGTCAGGCCATTGTCGAACTCATAGGCAAGACCGGCACGGCCGCTCACCGCGCTATCCGTGGTGCTGTAGGAGCCGGTGGCAAGCCGGGAAGCATTGTCGATATCGACATAGTCGTAGCGGCCGTTCAGCGTGAGCAGCCATCCATCGCCGAACCGGACCTGATCCTGCGCATAAATGCCGGTCTGCTTCATCCGCGTCACACCGTCGAGATAGGGGGCGCCATAAACCAGCGGACCACCGCCATAAATCGGGTTCGTTGGATCCAGATCCGGAGCCGGAAATGCTGAAGCCTGGGTCTGGTCGATCTTGAAGTTCTTGTAATCGAGGCCGAGCAGCAGCGAATGATTGAGAGGCCCGGTCGAGAATTCCTTTTCAGCCCGGTTGTCGACACTGAAACTGTCAACCGATGTATCATGCTTGAAGCCGAGACGGGCCAGATCGTAGGCCGCGGTGTAAGCGTAGGGATAAACCAGCTCTTCGGCCTTATCGAGATGGCTGTAGCGCAGGTTCTGCGAGAGCTTCCAGCCATTGTCGAATTCGTGGCTGAATTCGTAACCGAACATCTGCTGGTCGTAGCGGCCAAAATCGTGATCCGGCTCACCGGTGAACAGGTCGCGGTCGATCTTGCCGAACGGTGCGTTGGTCACCGTGCCCTGATAGGGCAGGAAGCCGTTACCGACATGCGTCTGGTCGAAGGCTGAGGCGATCGCATACACCGTCAGCGATGTCGCATCATCCGGCGCGTAGGTGATCTGCGGCATGATGAAACCGCGCAAATCCTCGGAATAGTCCGAATAATTGTCGCCGCCTGCGACCTTGCCCGTAATCCGGTAGGTTATCGTGCCGTCAGCATTCAGCTTGTCGTTGGCATCGAAACCGAAGAAGGCGTTGCCGAAATTGTTGATACCGATTTCCGTGAAATAGGCCGATTCCGCCTGCGGGCGCTTGCGCACCAGATCAACGATACCGCCAGGGTTCGAGCCACCATAGAGAACGGAGGCCGGGCCTTTCAGGATCTCGACACGTTCCATCATGTAGGCGTCCGTCTGGAAACCGCCGAAGCCATAGGAATAGAGGTTCAGACCATCGAGGAAGACGCCGGTCTGGGTGGCATCGAAGCCGCGGATGTAGAACCAGTCGGTGTCCGGGTCGCTGCCGAAAGGCTCGGTGGAAACACCGGCGGTGTAGCGCAGCGCCTCATCGATCTTGGTGACGACGCCCCGATCGTCCAGCTCCTTGCGGCCGATAATCGACACCGATTGTGGAATTTCCGAAACCGGCGTTGCGGTCTTCGATCCCGTACCCGTTGCCTTCGGCACATAGCCATCGAGCGGGCCGGTGGCGTCGCCCTCGCTGGGCTTGCCGCCCTTGCCGCCCTCGACAGTCAGGCGCTCCAGTGTCGTGGCGCTTCCCGTTGCCGCTTCTTGCGCATAGGCCGGCTGCGAGACGGCAATTGCCGCAACCGCCGCGCTCGCCATCAACACCCGGTTAAGACCAGTCCCCGTGATCTGCATGAATTCATCACCCCAGCTTGAAACCAGGCGCGCTTCCCCATCGGCGGTACGCAATCCTGTATTTCCACAAATATAAGCGGAGTCTTTAACTCAACTATCATGGGTTCGGATTGTTTCTGACTGCGGTTCTTGAACGATTCTGGTCCATATTCCGCGTTATGCTCAAGCAAAGCGCAAATGCTCAGGACCGCTGACTTTTTGCCCAGGCTGCTGGCGCCGCACCAACGGTCTTGCGGAACACGCGGCTAAAGTGTGCCTGATCGGCAAAGCCGGTCTCGGCAGCAACGACGCTCATCGGCAATTCACCCCTGAGCATCAGCTGCTTGGCGCGCTCGATGCGGGCCTTCATCTGCCACTGGTGGGGTGGCAGGCCGGTCGAGGCCTTGAAGGCATGGCTGAAATAGGATTGCGACAGGCCGGTCAATGCCGCCAGCTCTTCCAGCCGGATGCCGCGCAGGCAGTTTTCCTCGATATAGTCGATCGACCGGCGCAACTGCCAGGAGGCGAGTTCGCTGCGCTTGCGCGTTCGCACCGGGCCCAACTTCATGACGTCGACAAACAGCGCCACCGAAAGGCCATCGCCGTAGAGATCGTGCAGCGGTTGCGGATTGGTGCATTCGGCAGCGATCAGTTCGGCCAGCGCCAGGAAACGCGGCTCGGAAAACATCAGCCGCGGTGTTTCCAGCTTGCGGGCATCAAGGTCTTCCATCAGCCGGCGGCTGAGGATATCGGCGTTGAAATGCAGATCGAGATGACGGACATAGCTCACGTCAACCATTTCCGCCCAGAGCTCCATTCCGGCCGGAATGTAGGAAATGACCTGCCGGCGGCTGTCTTGTGCAACAGCCTGCTGTGTCTGCCGCAGCCGGATATTGCGCCGGCCACCGCCCTTGGCATCGAGCACGATGAACAGCCGCGGGTCGTCGGCGACATAAAACCCACCAGCGGCCGGCGCGCATTCGACATCCCAGAGATCGGCGACAATGCCATTCCACGCGCGCCGGTTCAGCCCGCCGATGACGGAAAAACCGGAAATTCTGTTGTTCATGCGCGGTTGAAAGGTCATTGGGTCTCGATGGAGACAGCATCTGCTGCTGGCTGGAATTAAAACCTACTTTTTATAATCAAGTTTCAATTAGTCCAGAACCGGCATGTTTGCAATCACTGAAATGCCCGCGAACGCTTGGTTTCCCGGGCACTGTGTCCTTTTCGCCATGCGGTGAATGCCGAATGGAACCAGTCCATCGGCAATACGCGCTGCGTGCGCAAAACCTGCATGGAAGCGTTCAGGCAGAGAACCTGCCGGCGGCCGGCGGGCGCTTGTAGGCAATTACCCAAAGCAGCAGCGCAATCAGCAGCAGGAATGCAAAGGCTGGCTGCTGCAGCGACCAGCGGATCACCGGATCGAGAAAGGCAACATTCGTATGCGGGCGCTCCAGGCTCTGCACCAGCGACTGCGTCGAGCCGCCCCCAGCCGCTAACGCGACCGCCAAGGACGTCAACACCGGCTGGGATGCCGAGACCGACTGGATGGCATCGACGGATGCGACAAGAACGCCCATGACCAGGGCCAGAAAACTCGCAAACCGCAGCAAAAACCGCATTCCGCCTCCACAAACCGGCCGTATTGACCGGACATCGCAAGCAATAAGCACAGGCTCGATGAAGTGCAATCCCACCTTTTCATAGGTGCAGATCGCAAGAAGTCAAAAAACTGTCAGAAATCAGTTGATCCCACCGAGTTCCTCGGTATATATCGCGCCGTCCGCAGGTTTCCCCCTGCGACACCCCGATTTGGCTCAGCCAAACGGGCCCAAGAGAAAGCAAGCGCTTGTCTCTGATCCATCGGTCCCAACCACCGGTGCGATTGACAAAACGGACAGGTGGCCGAGTGGTTGAAGGCGCACGCCTGGAAAGTGTGTATACGTGAGAGCGTATCGCGGGTTCGAATCCCGCTCTGTCCGCCATTTTCTCTTTGACTAAGCTGCTGATGTGATCAAGTCATTCCGCTTGCGTCCCTGACGAACCGCACGCATCAACGATAAGCTGCTCCAAGTGCAATGACATTGTCTGGTGGTGCCTCGTGGCGAGGCCCCGACTGCAGACTGGCCCTTGCCTTTGGCGCGTGTCTGGGCGAATTTCACGGGCAGAGAATTTTTATGATGGTTGGCATTCGGAACTCATGAGCAAAACAGTATTTGACACTTTGACCGGCATGTACTTCACGGTCGACGACCCCGATGGAAGCTATGGAACGGGCCAGGTTATTCGCCTCGCTGCCGAGGGTGTTTACTTTATCCGCTTCGACGGCAACGAGGTGCCGCTACCCTTGGAACTGGCGTCAATCGGCGAGATGCTGGAAGCCACTGATGACGAGTACAAACGCTGGCGGTTCTTCGACACGGTTGAGGAAAGAGACAAATGGATCGAATGGCTGGATGCGCCTTCCAAGCCACGCGTCGTATCACTGGTGCGGCCGGTAAAATGACGGGTGTCATGCACCGGGCTGTAGTGGAAGGGAGACTTCGCCAGCAAAGGCAACCGAACCCAAGTCTGGTTTCGTTCTCCTGACAGGGCCAAAAATGGTACCATGGAAAACAATCATGAAACGGTTGCTGAACAGATTAAGGACAGCTCGCGGAAAGCATACCGCGCCTACGTCTTTTGGCGGGATGGTTGCCTGTGGACAAGCAACCAAGCTGGGTGCGTAGGGCTCGCAACACCTCGCAGGAAACGTGGTGTGACAGGGATGGCTTCTTCCCGGCGGATTGACTGCACGCGGCCTCCACGATGATATCTGATCGATGGGCAACCCGGCACTGTTCTGTAACAGGTTCATCCCATGTCTGGCGTTTGCAAGCGCGGCGCCTCGATTGCATCAAGTTCAGCTTTGCGCAGGCGCGCGTCTGCGTTACACCATCAGGGCAATCGACAGTCGGCTTCCAGCGAATTTCCAGCACGGCCCTATGCCACCGCCAAGGAGAAATGAGCATGACTTATATCGCATCCCCCAAACGCCCCATCGGTCATCCGGAACGCGCCCTCGACTGTGAAGAAGCGCTGCAAACAGCGCTCGAACACTTGTCGAACGAAGCATCCCTGACGGAGGAGGACGTCGAGGCAAAGCTGGTCGAAAGCGGCCTGGCGGCGGGATGGGAAGAGCCGGAACTAAGGATTGCGATCGCGGATCTGCGCCGAAATGCGGCTTTGGGATTGCAGGGCCTGTCGGGATAGGCGCGGCCGGCCACTCGACCAAAGTAAAGCCGAAGTACAGCACCAGCGTTGTACCAGTCCGGGTCACAGGCCTCACCTGGGCTGTGTCAAAAATACAATATGAACCTGTGTCATGGATAGGCCTGAGCGGCCAGGTTGTCTGGTTCAGTCTTGACGGCGAGGGCCGACTGTGGACTCTCTTCACGTCAGAATTGCAGGCTGCCTTGTCAAATCTTGTGTTTTTGTTGGAAGCGTATCCATGACCTCAGCATCGATCAGCAGGCCTGCGACGTCTTCATCCTGGGGCTTTTTCCGGCGCCTTGCCATCACTCTACCGCTTGTTGTGGCGCTCACTGCCTGTGGCGGCCATGTCAAAGGGGTGATGCAGCCCCTCAATATAGCCGCCGAGCCCAAGGGAAATTCCGTCGTCAACATGCTGGTGGCGACCAGCCGGCAACCTTCCGACGATCCGGCCACCCTGTTTTCCGGTGAACGCAGCGTCCACCCCTCGATCACCGACGTTGCGGTGTCCATCCCCCCCAGCACGGCGCGTGTTTCGGGCACCGTGCAATGGCCGAAGAAGCTGCCCCCCAATCCAGCCACCGATTTCGCGGTCGTCCGCGTCCAGCCCGTGGCAACTGTCCAGCAAGCCCATGAGTGGGTGCGCACGCATTCCAGTGGCGGCCATGCGATGGTCTTCATCCATGGCTTCAACAATACCTACGAGGATTCAGTCTTCCGTTTTGCCCAGATCGTCCACGATTCCGGCGCTGACGTGACCCCGGTTCTTTTCACCTGGCCATCGCGCGCCAAGGTGTTCGATTATAATTACGACAAGGAAAGCACGAACTATTCGCGCACCTCGCTGGAGAACACGCTGAAAGGGCTGGTCGAGGACAAGAACATCAAGGATATCACCATCCTTGCCCATTCGATGGGAACCTGGCTGGCGATGGAATCGATCCGTCAGATGGCGATCCGTGACGGCGGCCTGCCGAAAAAGATCGAGAACGTCATCCTCGCCTCGCCGGATATCGATGTCGACGTGTTCTCCCGGCAATGGACCGAGCTTGGCAAGAACAAACCGAACTTCACCATTTTCGTCTCGCAGGACGATCGCGCATTGGCGTTGTCGCGTTATATTTCCGGCGACGTGCAACGGCTGGGGCAGATCAATCCCGCCGAAGAGCCCTATAGAAGCAAGCTCGAAGAGGCCGGCATCACCGTTGTCGACCTGACCAAGGTGAAATCCACCGACCGCCTCAACCACGGAAAATTCGCCGAAAGCCCAGAAATCGTGCAGTTGATCGGTCAGCGGCTTGTTACTGGCCAGACGCTGACGGATTCCGACGTAGGCCTCGGCGATGGCATCACCGCCCTGGTTGCCGGCACCGTCAACACCGTCGGCAAGGTCGCTGCAACCACCGTTGCGACGCCTGTGGATCTTCTGTCCGGAAACATGAAATCCGTACCGAAGCGGAAACCCGGAGACGTCGGCGGCACGCTGCAAAGCGAGAGAGACCCGCTGCGGGCGCAGAATACGCCGTCGAATTGAGAGTGAGGCGGGCAACACACAGCCAATAGGCGTGCTGCCTGCCGCCCACCTGAGAAAAATCTCCGCTTTTTCAAAGGGCTCCGGCTGGCGAACAGCGCGGATCGGTGCCTTTGTTTAGGCACTACCGTTGAGTGGATTTCCGGGGTGCATTCACGGATCAAAAGCGAGTTCGAGCCGAGAGGCGGCGCAACCGCTTGCTCATTGCTTCATCACCTCAACCTTGTTTTCGATCAGATGCACGCCAATCACCGCGGCGGCGGCCTGCTCGACGCAGCCAATTTCCGTTTCGCAAGAAACGTAGCCGCTGAGAACAACCGTGCGCCCGACAGCCGTCACAGACAGCTGAGATACATCAATCAGCGCCGTATACTGGATATAGCGCAAGACTTTATCGGCCAGTTCGTCACCGGTCAGGTCCGGATGATCGTCCTGGTGAATGTAAATCTGCTTGTGCATGGCAATTGCCCTTCCCAAGGGACAACGCTAGTTTTTCCCGAATGTTCCGAATATCTGATATGCGATTGCGGAAGGGAATGTCAGGTGCCCGGCTGGACATGAATGAAGGCTTCGGCGGCGGCGGCGGCGGCGATGAAATCCTGGCGGGCATAATCCATCGGCTGCTCGCCTCGCAACACGCAACAGCATGTCCGGATTGCTGTTCTATAGGCGGTGCCCTCCTGTACCGGCCACTTTTCGAGCAGGCACTGCGCCGCCTCACGTGTGTTTCGAACGACGCGGTAACGTCCTATCCCATCAAGTTCGAGGACGACAGGCTCTAGCCACCATTTTTCGATCATCTGGCAACCTCCTTCAACATCCTGGCATATAAGCCTTGCGTGAAATATGCGTTTCGCCCCGCCCATACGATGCGCCGGGTTGCGACAGCTGGGCGAATGGGTCTAAGGCGGACGTTCATCTTGCTAAGAGGCTGCGTCTTATGTCCGATGTCTTTCTGAACGTGCTGCCAATTTTCGTCCTGATCCTGCTCGGCTGGCTGATCGTGCGGATGAATTATCTGAAGGCATCCGTGGGAGACGCGCTTGGCGATTTCGTCTTTCGGGTGGCGGTGCCGGTTCTGTTGTTCCGCACGATCGCCGAGGCCGATTTCAAGGATGGCTCGCCCTGGCCGCTCTGGGTTGCCTATTTTTCCGGTGTCGCCGTGACATGGACCCTGGGGCATTTTGCAGCGACTTTGTTTTTCAAGAAGGATGCGCGCATCGGCGTACTGGCCGGCGTCTCGTCAGCCTTTGCCAATACCGTGTTCATCGGCCTGCCGCTGGTCTCGCGCAGCGTCGGCGATGAAGGTGTCGTGGCGCTGTCCATTCTCTTGTCCGTGCACCTGCCGGTCATGATGATTGCCGGCACGATCCTGATGGAGCGGGCCGAGCGCAAGACCAGCGGTAAGCCCGGCCAGAGCCCACTCAAGCTCCTCAAGGGCATCCTGCGCAACCTGGTGCGCAATCCACTGGTCATCGGGCTTGCACTTGGTGCGGTGGTTCATCTCATCGGAATGCCGCTCGGTGGGCCGGTCAAGATCGTCGTCGACCAGCTGGCAGGTGTCGCCGCTCCGGCGGCTCTGATCTCGATCGGTATGGCGGTCGACAAATACGGTCTTGCCGGCAATACCGGCCTTGCCTCGATCACCAGCGCGCTGAAACTGATCGTCCTTCCGGCAACGGTCTACGGCGCCTGCCAGTTGCTCGGCCTCAACAGCAACTGGACGGCAGCGCTGGTGCTGACATCATCCGTCCCAACCGGTGTCAATGCCTGGCTGATCGCCAATCATTTCAATGTCGGGCATGGCCTAGCATCATCGACGATTACCATCACCACCGCACTCGGCGTCATCTCGGTTTCCGCCTGGGCCTATATCCTGCTCTAGCCAGAGATCGTCCAAACACGAAAAAGCCCGGCGCATTGGCCGGGCTTTGGTTTCTTCCATCGCTGTTCAGGATGTATCCTTACGGAGCAGGTGCCGTTTCTGTGGCTGGCTTCGTTGCGTCGCCTTCAATCGCCGGCTTTGCTGCTTCGGCTTCCGTTGCAGGCTTGGCGGCTTCAGCTTCGGCAGCCGGCTTTGCAGCTTCGCCTTCAGCGGCAGGCGCCGCGGCAGCAGTTGCGGATGGCAGCGCCACCGGCGCGTCGGCGTGCTCACGCAGCCAGGCAATCAGGTTGGCGCGTTCTTCCGGCTTCTTCAAACCGGCAAAACCCATGGCAGTGCCGGGAACATGCTTCTTCGGCGCTTCGATGAAGAAGCTCAGATGATCGTAGGTCCAGGTCTTGTTGGCTTCGGCGAAAGTCTTCATGCCGGCCGAATAGGAGAAGCCCTCATGCGAAGCGATCGGACGCTCGACGAGACCCCACAGGTTAGGACCAACCTTGTTGGCCCCTCCCTTATCCACGGTGTGACAGCTTGCGCATTTCTTGAAGACGGTTTCGCCGGCCGAAGCGTCTGCAGCGAGCAGCAACGGCTTGATATCGACTTCGACTTCCGCCGTGGCGCCAGCGCCAGCATCCGAACCGCCCTCTTCGGCGATGATGGCAAAGCCTTCCTTTTCGGGAACTTCCGAATGGAAGATGCCTTCCGATGCGATCGATACGGACATCAAAACAAAGACCGTACCGAGGAAGGCACCCACGCCCATGTTTACATATGAGTTCATCCGCAAATGCTCCCCTTGCAACCGGCGCGAACAAAACGCCAGCCTATCTTGAAATCGCGCGGAACCTATGTCTTTTGGCTTTGTGTTGCAACAGACATTATAAGCCCCGGCCTTGAGTCCTTTTGACACTTTTCCGGCGCGTTTTGAAGGCCTAAGCATGAACAGCGACAATTTGGACAAAACCCTTATCCTGATCCCTGCGCGCATGGCCTCGACGCGGCTGCCGGGCAAGCCGCTGGCAGATATCTGCGGCCTGCCGATGATCGTCCAGGTCGCCCTGCGGGCAAAGGACGCGCAAGCCGGCCGGATCGTTGTCGCCGTCGATCATCAGGAGGTGTTTGATGCTGTCACCGCTGCAGGTTTCGAGGCTGTCATGACGCGGGTTGATCACCAGTCCGGCTCCGACCGTATCCACGAGGCGCTTTTGAAGAGCGATCCGGAGCGCAAGGCGGAGATCATTATCAATGTGCAGGGTGATCTGCCGACCATCGAACCGGAAACCATTCGCGCCGCCCTTCGGCCGCTGGGAAACCCGGATGTCGATATCGCCACGCTGACCGTCGAGATCGAAGACGAGGAAGAGAAACTTAATCCCAACGTCGTCAAGGTGGTCGGCTCGCCGCTGTCGGAGACGCGGCTAAAGGCGCTCTATTTCACCCGCACCACCGCGCCACATGGCGCCGGCCCGCTCTATCATCACATCGGTCTCTACGCCTACCGGCGTGCAGCACTTGAAAAATTCGTGTCGCTGCCGCCTTCGACGCTGGAAAAACGCGAATCGCTGGAGCAGTTGCGGGCATTGGAAGCCGGCATGCGCATCGACGTCGAAGTCGTCAAATCGGTGCCGCTCGGCGTCGACACGCCGGCCGACCTTGAAAAAGCCCGGCGCCTTCTCGCCACCAAAGCCTGATTGGATAGCATCATGATCACCAAGACCAACCGGATTTCCTTTCAGGGCGACTACGGCGCCAATTCCGACATGGCCTGCCGCGACATGTTCCCGGACATGGAACCGCTGCCCTGCCAGACCTTCGAGGATGCCTTCCTGGCCGTCGAAAACGGCGAGGCCGATCTGGCGATGATCCCGATCGAAAACACGATCGCCGGCCGCGTCGCCGATATTCATCACCTGCTGCCCGAATCACGGCTGCACATCATCGGCGAATATTTCATGCCGATCCGCTTCCAGCTGATGGTGCTTCCCGGCGTTTCGCGCGACGAGATCCGCACCGTGCACAGCCATATCCATGCTCTCGGCCAGTGCCGCAAGATCGTCCGCGCCAATGGCTGGAAACCAGTTGTCGCGGGCGACACGGCAGGTGCCGCCAAGCTGGTGGCGGAGATGGGTGACCGGTCGATGGCCGCTCTCGCTCCACGGCTGGCGGCCGATCTCTACAAGCTCGAGATTGTTGCCGAGAATGTCGAGGACACGGAAAACAACGTCACCCGCTTCGTCGTGCTGTCGCGTGACGCAAAGCACATCAAGCGGCACGCGGACAGCGATGTCATCGTCACGACTTTCGTCTTCAACGTCCGCAATATTCCGGCGGCGCTCTACAAGGCGCTCGGCGGTTTTGCAACCAACAGCATCAACATGACCAAGCTGGAAAGCTATCAACTCGGCGGCAAATTCATTGCCACCCAGTTTTATGCCGACATCGAGGGACATCCGGATGATGCGAATGTGCGCCATGCCCTGGACGAGTTGCGCTACTTTTCCGAAAAGGTCCGCATTCTCGGCTCTTATCTAGCCCATCCGATGCGGCTTGTTCTGTAGAAAACCCGCAAGAATTAGCGGCTGGAAATAAAAGCGAAAACGTGATTGTTTTGTGACGAAACCATTTGATCGTCGCATTGCGCGCTACCTGATTCGCGGCGCGCCGTGCCCTTCCGGCAACGACAGGCGCCCGCAACGCATGGGCGTGGCAAAGGTCGATACATGGCAATCAGGACCCTTCTTCTCTGCTCCACCGCCGCTTTGATGATCTCCACCGGGGCGCGCGCCGCCGATGCCATCGTCGCTGCCGAACCGGAGCCCATGGAATATGTCCGCGTCTGCGACGCGTTCGGAAAAGGCTATTTCTATATTCCCGGCACCGAAACCTGCCTGAAGATCGGCGGCTATCTCCGCTTCGATTCCAACTATGGCGAGAGCCCCTATTCGGGCGAGAACAACGGATGGGATGCTTTTACCCGCGGCAACATCACGTTCGATGCGCGCTCCAACACCGAATACGGCACGTTGCGCAGCTTTATCGACCTGCGTAGCGACGCAAACAATGTCAACGACACCCGGACCTATCTCAACGGCGCCTATATCGAGATTGCCGGTTTCCGCGCCGGTTATGCAGACTCACGTTTCGACACCTGGCTGAACTCGGCCGGCAACATCATCAACGACGACGTCATCGACTATACCGGCGACCGGACCAACCAGGTCAGCTACGTGTATGGCGAGGATGTCGGATTTTCTGCCCTGCTCGGTCTCGAGGAAGGCGCCGGCAGCTATGATACCGGCTTTACCCCCGTGCCGTCGGCTTCCTATCGTGGGGACGACTTTCCGCATGTCATCGGCGGCCTGCGCTATTACAAGGAAGAGGGCATGGGGATTGCCTTCATCGGTGGTTATGACACCGAGGCCGAAGCCTTAGGCGGCAAGCTGCGTGTCGACGTCAAATTCAACGATACCTTTGGCATCTTCGTCATGGGCGGCTACCAGTCGGACTGGGACAATGACAAGGGCCCCGGTGGTACCCGCAAGCGCAATTACTATGGCCCATGGGATGGCGACTGGGCCTTATGGGGCGGCTTCAGCGCGCAGATGACCGACAAGGCCTCTCTGAACGGCCAGGCCGCTTATGAGGAAGACGGCACATTCGCCGCCGCCCTCAACGTCGAATACATGGTCACAAGCATGCTGAAGGTCCAACCGGAAATCAACTACACGGAATTCGGCGGCTTGCGTGGCAATGGCAGTGCCGTTGGTGGCACCGTTCGCCTTCAGCGCAATTTCTAAACCGGCGACCGGCTGAAATTTTACCGGCGTCCACCCTGGCGGGCGCCGGTTGCGTTTATCGCGGCCAGTCCAGCCAGTCGCGCATCAGCTGATGGGCGATGGCACCCTTCGGCGGCGGCCCCAACTCCCCTGCCGCCAACGTCACGCCGGTATTGCGCGCCAGCATCGCTGCCGTTTCCTCCCGCGTGAACCAGCGGCAGTCTTCCAGTTCCTGCTCGTCCCGGTGAACCTCGCGCGATTTTGCCTCCGCGTAACAGCCGATCATCAGCGTATGCGGCATCGGCCACGGCTGCGAGGCGTGGTAGCGGACGCGACCGATCCGGATGCCGGATTCCTCGAGCGTCTCGCGCCGCACGGCGTTTTCCATGGTTTCGCCCGGCTCAACGAAGCCGGCCAGGCAGGAATACATGCCTTCCGGAAAATGCGGGCTGCGGCCCAGCAGGCAGAGGTCGTGCTCCAGATCGATCGTCAGCATGATGACGACGGGATCGGTGCGCGGAAACACCATGTGACCGCAGGCGGAGCAGATGCGCCGATAACCGCCACCCTTGCTTTCCATGGCCGATCCGCATTTGCCACAGAAGCGATTGGTGGCGTTCCATGCGATCAGGCTGGAGGCCTGCGCAAACTGGCCGAGCAGCTCGTCCGTCAGCATCTGCTGGCGATAAAGCGTGCGGCCATCGGCGAGCTTGAAGGGTTCCGGCAGCGTCTCTTCGGTCAGGCCGACGGGAACCGCCAGACGCGGCTCGCCGTTGGGCAGGAAACCGAGCAGGATGGCATCGTCGAGAACCGGCTCCAGACCGGCCAGTTCATAGGGGGCAAACAGCGGGTCGATGATTTTCTCGTCATGCTTGACCACCAGCTTGCCGCTGGAGAACGCAAAGACATGTGCGCCGTCCTTGCGGAAAGCCACTTCGACGCAATCGTCGGGGCGATGTTCCGATTGTCTATCCAGGTGATTTTCGGAAAAGGCGACGAGCGTGCTCGGCTCTGGATGCGGGCTGTGCAGATCGAAGATCGATTTCGTCATGGTCAGAGATTTTCCACTATCCGTGCTGCGAATGCCTTGCGCGCGTCGTCGTCCCAGGGTTCGGCCGAACCGAAGCCCCAGACCGGCCCCGGCCAGTTGGCGTCACCCTCACTGCGGGCGATGACATGAACATGAAGCTGACGGACGATATTGCCAAGCGCGCCAACGTTGATTTTCGTCGCCCCCGTCGCCTTTTTCAATGCGGCTGCAACCATGTTGGTCTCGAATGTCAGCATCGCCTGATCGAGCGGCGTCAGATCGAAGATTTCCGACACGCCATCGCGCTGCGGAATGAGCACAAGCCAGGGCCAGCGGCGGTCATTGTTGATCCGAAGCTGGCAAAGGCCGAGCGTGGTGATCAGCAATCCATCGCGTTGAAGGCGTTCATCAATCTCGAAGGCAGGCAAATGGGTCTCCCGGGAAGGGTGATTTTTCTTTTGTTTCAACAACGATAGCAGTTTTTTGAAGGCGTGGCTTGCATTTGGTTTCGATATTGCCGATATGAGAGCCGGGAGGTTGGTGGTGGACGAGCCACTCGCCAACCGGGTCAGGTCCGGAAGGAAGCAGCCCCAACGAGCCAGGCACGGGTCATCGTGCCAGCCTCCCACCCTTTTCCTTCTGTCCTCTCCGGACACGATTTGCAGCCAAGCGGCCCCGTCTTGGGGAAAAAAGGGCGATGAGCGAAGATAGTCTGATCCCGACATCCGAAAAACCCGCCGCCTACCGCGTGCTTGCGCGCAAATACCGGCCGAAGGATTTCTCCGACCTGATGGTCGGCCAGGAACCGATGGTGCGCACGCTCACCAACGCGTTCGAGACCGGCCGGATCGCGCAAGCTTATATGTTGACCGGCGTTCGCGGTGTCGGCAAAACCACCACCGCCCGCATCCTTGCCCGTGCGCTGAACTACAAGACGCCCGAGATCGACAAGCCGACGATCGACCTGCGCATTCCCGGCGAGCATTGCCAGGCGATCATGGAAGGCCGCCATGTCGACGTGATCGAGATGGACGCCGCCTCGCATACCGGTATCGACGATATCCGCGAGATCATCGAGCAGGTGCGCTACCGTCCGGTTTCGGCCCGCTACAAAGTCTACATCATCGACGAAGTGCACATGCTCTCGACCCAGGCCTTCAACGGCCTGCTGAAGACGCTCGAAGAGCCGCCGGAGCATGTGAAGTTCATCTTCGCCACCACCGAAATCCGCAAGGTGCCGATAACGGTGCTGTCGCGCTGCCAGCGCTTCGACCTGCGCCGCATCGGCGCGTCGGACCTCGTCGGCCTGTTCACCACCATTCTCGGCAAGGAAGGCATTTCGGCAGATCCGGATGCCATGGCGATGATTGCCCGCGCTGCCGAAGGTTCGGCGCGTGACGGCCTGTCGCTGCTCGACCAGGCGATCGCCCATGGCGGCGGCGTGGTCGAAGTCGAAGCCGTGCGCTCGATGCTTGGCCTTGCCGACCGCGCCCGCATCGTCGACCTGTTCCAGCATATCGTCAAAGGTGACGTGGCAGCAGCACTCAACGAATTCGCCGGGCAATATGAGGCTGGCGCCAGCCCTGCGGTCGTGCTCACCGACCTCGCCGACTTCACCCATCTCGTCACCCGGCTGAAATATGTGCCGGACGCCGTCAACGATCAGTCACTGAGCGAAATCGAGCGCACCCGTGGCGCGGAGTTTTCGTCCAGCATTGCCGTGACCACGCTGTCGCGAATTTGGCAGATGCTCCTGAAGGGCATTCCGGAAACGGAAAGCTCATCGCGCCCGGCCGGTGCCGCCGAAATGGTGCTGATCCGGCTTGCCCATGCCGCCCACCTTCCCTCGCCGGAAGATGCGGCGCGGCGTTTGCTTGAACTCTCCAACGGTGATGCGCCGCGTCAGCCGTCCGCCCCGAATGGCGGCAATGGCGGTGGCGCGCAGGCCTTCGGCGGAAACTCCACCCAGGCGCGTGGCAATGACATGCCGCCGGTGCAACGAGCCACCGGAAACGGCGCGACCATGCTGCGCGCCGTGCCGGACGTCGCGCCACCACAAGCCATGCCTGTCGGACAGATCGAGCAACGGCCGCTTGAAGCACCGGTGGCGAAAGCCGAACCTAAAGTTCCGGTCCGCTCCGTCAGCGACATCGCCGAACTTTGCGGCACCAACCGCGATATCAAGCTGAAGACGCTGGTGCGCGGTTTCGTGCGGCTGGTGAACCTGGAGCCCGGGCGGCTGGAAATCAACCTACCGGAAGACGCACCGAAGACGCTGGTTGCCGAACTGCAGAAAAAGCTCGAGGACTGGACCGGCATCCGCTGGATGGTGATCCTCAGCCGCGAGCCCGGCGCACCGACGCTGCTTGAAGCCGAAACGCGGGCGCAGGAGAAGCGTGTCAGCGACGCGCGCCAGGATCCGGACGTTGCCGCCATTCTCGCCAAGTTCCCCGGCGCCAAGATTACCGACGTGCGGATCAAGGGACCGGAGCCGGAAGAGGAAAACGAGCCGGTGGCCATAGCCGCCGCCGAATCCGCAGATGGCGACATCCTTCCCGGCGACGATATCGAGCACTAGTTTAAGATTTATCGAGACATTTGGAAGAGGACATGACGATGCGCGACATCATGGGCATGATGGGCAAGGTCAAGGAAATGCAGGCCAAGATGGAAAAGATGCAGGAAGAAATTTCTGCACTCGAAGTCGACGGCTCCTCCGGCGGCGGCCTCGTCACCGTTCGCATGGACGGCAAGGGCAACCTCAAGAGCCTGAAGATCGATCCGTCGCTGTTCAAGGAAGACGATGTCGAAATCCTCGAAGACCTGATCGTTGCCGCCCACAAAGACGGCAAGGACAAGGCCGAGGCCATCACCGCTGAAAAGACCAAGGCACTGACCGCCGGCCTGCCGATCCCGCCCGGCATGAAACTGCCTTTCTAGGCGGTCAGCACCGCCTCATTCCTCAGGCAGAAAAGCTGCGCCGACAACGCGGATCCTGCGCGGCGGCGTGGGGACGAAGCTCGTCGTGCCGCGAAGGCTGGTATCGCCCAGCAGCGCCACATCCATGACGGCATCTTCTGCCGATTGCAGCGTCCCGGAACTCAAATCCACCTCTTCCGGGCCGCCGGCGCCAGTGGCCGGTGTCTTTGCCAGCACCGTCTTGTAGAAGCGGTTCATATCGCAGGTCTTGAGCGGTGATGCCGTGCGATATGCACCGGCATTCGGCAGCTCCATGTAAGCCGTCCCCGTCGTTACCGAAATCATTGCGTCCGTGTTCCGGTCGGTACCCGTCATGCGATAGACATCCATGGCCGGATCATCGCAGATGAATTTGCACTGCGCCGCGATCGCTTCCATGTCATTGGCGGTGTTGTAGCCGGAATTCGGTGTCGGAAAGGAATAGCCGTCAGAGAGCCGGACACATCGTGTTTCGATCTTGGCGCCAAGAGCATACCCGGCTGCGGCTTTGCGAGTAGCCACCGGCTGGGTACGGCGGGCCGGTAGCCGCGCCAAGACGGCGGGTTTCGCACAAGCTGGCTGCGAAGCACCCGGCAAGCGCGCCAACTGGACGCTGGTCTGCGCAATGCGGCCGGCAATTTCGCGGCAGGCAAAGGTTGCCTGCGCAGCACAGCTATACTTCACCAGAAGAGCCCGGTTCGCGGCGATCTGGCGCTGCAGGCGGGACACTTCGGAACCGCCCGACTGTCGCGCCGGGCTGCACTCTCCGGCTTCAGCGCCCCGGGCCTGGATGGCCGCCGTCAAGAAGGCGGCGGCAATGATCGCGCCTGTTCGCCCGGTGTTACCAGCAATTCCAGTGAACCAGTTCATCCGCCCAACCCCTACCCGCCCATAGACACACCAATCCGGCGCTCTGGTCACGACCAGATTCGCTGCGGTCTTTCCGTGTCTGCATAGGCATCGCTTTATCGCATCGGGCCAGAATGCCCCTGTGCAACAGGCTTTCTCATAGGTGGAGACCCCGTTGAAAGAAAGCGGAACTTAAGCAGATGGTTAAGGTCACGAGCCGCCAAACCAGATAGTTCAGCCGCTGAGCTTGGCTCGCAGCTTATGATGGATCGGCGCCGCGACATAACGGGCGCGGTCTTCATCAGAGAGGTTCTTGCCGTATGTCTGCAGCAGCTCCGGCATCAGCACCGGCATACCGGAATAGGCCTGATAGGTGACGGCGTCACCTGCCTGAACGACACCATCCTTGAGCACGCGGCAATAGAAACCCGGCCGCCCGGCCTTGGCGAAGCGTTTTGCAAAAAAGGGATCGTCCATGCGGACCGCCAATGTTGCGCAGGGGATGCGGGCGGATGTGACCTCAAGCTCGACGGTATCGGTGACAAACCGGTCGCCGACGGAAATCTTGCGGCTATCGGCGCCCTCAATCACCAGATTTTCGCCGAAAATGCCCGGTTCCAGTTCCCGCTCAAGTTCCTTCGACCACCAGTCGAGATCGACGGAGCCCAGCGCATAGACGGCCTGGTCGACACCGCCATGATGCTTGCGGTTGCAGATCTTGTCACCGATCAGCCCTTCCCGGTCGATCATTACTGCGGCTTCGACAGGATGTTTGAAGATGCCGGTCCTGTAGGACTTTCCGGGCAGGATTTCGGCATTGCCGGTGCAGACGGCGAGGATTTTCATGGACGGCACTTTCTTTTCAGCGATTCCGTTCCGGGAAGATATGGAGTAGAAACCCCGCATGGCAAAGCGAGTCACCGGTCCCGAAATTGAAAAACTCATCCAGCTGCTGGCAAAGGTGCCGGGGCTCGGGCCACGTTCGGCCCGGCGCGCCGCCCTTCACCTGGTCAAGAAGAAGGACCAGCTGCTCGGCCCTCTGGCCGATGCCATGGGCGAAGCACATCGCAAGGTGCGCATCTGCTCGTGCTGCGGCAATGTCGATACGATCGATCCCTGCAGCGTCTGTTCCGACGACCGCCGCGACAACTCGGTGATCATCGTCGTCGAAGACGTTTCGGATTTGTGGGCGCTGGAACGGGCCAGCGCGATGAACACGGCCTATCATGTGCTTGGCGGTACGCTGTCACCGCTCGACGGCGTCGGGCCGGATGACCTGAACATCAAGGGCCTGGTCGAGCGAGTGGCCAAGGGCGGTGTGCGCGAACTGATCATTGCCGTCAACGCCACCGTCGAAGGCCAGACGACGGCCCATTACATTACCGACCAGCTCGACGGCCTCGGCGTCAAGATCACCCGGCTTGCCCATGGCGTGCCGGTCGGTGGCGAGCTGGACTATCTGGACGAAGGCACGCTGACGGCGGCATTGAGGGCGAGGACGGCGATTTGAGGAAGATGACGCTGGTGAAAAACGGCCTCGGTTCGCCCGCGGAGACCGACACTACGGCAAACTCTGCATTCAAGAGAGGGATCGCCGTTATGTCCTCCGTCATTCCTGTGCTTGTCACAGGAATCCAGCCACGCGACGTCCGTCGCGTGAAAGAGTCTTCTGCGCCATGGACATGGCGCAACTGGATCCCCGCCACGAGGGCGAGGATGACGGAGTTTAGAGACGCCCCGTTCGAAGCCAAAGAAAGCCCGCTGAAACACGGTAAGTCCCCGCGCATTCTGCCGCTGATCGCAGCTACCCTCCTCGCAGTCTCCCCGATCCCCGCCCTCGCCGCCTCCAAAGCGGAAACCGAATCCCAATTCCGCCAATGGCTGCAGACGGACCTGTGGCCGCAAGCGCAGAAATCGGGCATCACCGCCGCGGCTTTCAAGGCCGCCTTTGCCGATGTGAAGCTTAACTGGGACCTGCCGGATCTGGTGCCCCCGGGCAGCAAGCCGCCCGGTGAACAGAAGCAGAGCCAGGCGGAGTTTTCTTCGCCCGGCGCCTATTTCTCCGAACAGAGACTACAGGGGCTTGCTGCGACCGGCCGCAGCCTCGCCAAGGAAAACGCCGCGACGCTGCGGCGGATCGAGAAGACATACGGCGTTCCGGGTGCGGTCGTCGTTGCCATCTGGGGCCGCGAATCCGGCTTCGGCCGGGCGAAAATCCCGCATCCGATTATGGATGTGCTCGCCACCAAGGCGTTCATGTCGACGCGTGGCGATCTGTTCAAGCGCGAACTGATCGCTGCCCTGCATATTCTTGACAGCGGCGATGTGAAAGAAGCCGACATGCGCGGCTCCTGGGCAGGCGCCATGGGCCAGCCGCAATTCCTGCCGACCAGCTTCCTCAAGTATGCCGTCGATTTCGATGGTGACGGGCGGCGTGACATCTGGAAATCGACGCCGGATACACTTGCCTCGATCGCCAACTATCTGTCGAAAAAGGGCTGGCAGCGTGGCCGCGACTGGGGTTTCGAGGTTTATATACCGGCCAATGTCACTTGCGCGCAGGAAGGTCCGGATTTGGCCAAGCCGATTTCGCAGTGGGCATCCGATGGCATCGAGCGCGCATCCGGAAAGGCATTTCCGGCCAGTGAAGCCAAGGCCGAAGGCATGATGCTGGTCCCTGCCGGGCGCCATGGACCGGAATTCATCGTCACGCCGAATTTCTACGTCATCAAGGAGTACAACAACTCCGACCTCTACGCCCTATTCATCGGCAACCTTGCCGACCGGATCGCCTCGGGTGGCGGCGCGTTCAAGCGCGAGTTCGGCGATGTCGGCAAGATGCTGCGCTCGGATGTCCTGAAGATGCAGAAGGGGCTGGAAGGACAGGGCTACGATATCGGCAAGGCGGACGGCCTCGCCGGCTACAAAACCCGGCGCTCGATCGGCGTCTGGCAGGCAAAGAACGGTATCGAGCCGACCTGTTTTCCGCAGAAAAACCTGTTGGGAAAATTTTAGACCGGACGAAACCGCATTCGATCCCGCCCGATCGGGCCATCAGGCAGTGGCAAGGCTCGTTTCCAGCAAGTCCAGGATCGAGGTCCAACCCGCTTCATGGCCTTGGCGTGCCTCCTCGGATTTGAACTTCACCTGCTTCAAGGTGATTTCCGTGGTATCGGCATCGACCTTGGCCAGATCGATGGTGACGACGCTGTCGTCGAGCGAGTAGGGCGATTCCCAGGTAAAGGACAGGCGCGAATGCGGATCTATCTCCAGATAGGTGCCCGCATGTGGAATTTCCTTTTCGGGCGTCACCATGACGATGGAAAACCGTCCGCCCTTCACCGGGTCATTCTTGACTTTGCTCGGCTGCGAACTTCCGAAGGGCGGTGCCATGAATTTTGCCAGCATCACCGGTGAAAGCCAGGCGTTGAACACTTTTTCGCGCGATGCCGCGATTGTGCGGCTCACTGTCAGTTCAAGCTCTTTCATCGTCTTCGTCCTTTGAAACGAGTAAGTTTTCCAGCGCCGCAAGGCGCAGTTCCCAGATCGATTTCAATTGCGCGAACCAGTTCTCGGTCAGTTTCAGCGGATCGAGCTCGGCTGCGATAAAATGCTCGCGGCCCAAGGTCCGGCGGGTGACAAGCCCTGCCTCCTCCAGCACCTTGATGTGTTTGGAGACGGAATTCAGCGACATGTCGAAATGGGCAGCAAGCGCCGTCACTCTCAATGCACCCTCCTGAACAAGCAGCGTCAGGATGCGTCGCCGGGTCGTATCGCCCGCGGCCTTGAGAACTCGTGACAGATCATCTTCGTCCATTTATTCACCTTAATAGTTGAATATATAACACACACAATAGTCAACCATATGGATGAATATTTTTAAACCGGCGGACGACGTCATCCCCGGAACTTTTTTTGAAAATAGCGGCGCAACCGGGAACAGGAAGGCCGGTGTTGCGGATGCAAAACCGGCCTGTGGCGAGATGACACGTGCTGCGCAACCTCATGCCTTATCAGTGCATGTCCATCTGCTGCTTGTAGCGCTCGTACTCGTAAGGGAGGATGGTCTGGCGCTCGATCATCCGGTGGACGCGGGGGGCGGCAGCGCCGCGATGCAGCGCTGTCAGCCTGTCGCCGATCTCTGCGTCGGCCTGTGTGCGGCGCTGGTTGTGGCGGACATACTCCACCCAGGTCGGCACATGATAGGTCTCTGTCCAGGTGGTCGGGTTTTCCAGATCGCGCATCAACCCCCACTGGCCTGCACCGTCCCTGATCCGGATACGCCGCCGTTCGGCCATCGCGGTGAGGAATTGTGGAACGTCCTCATCAGCGATCTCGTAATCGATCATCACCACGATCGGGCCGCTGCGCGGCTTCAGATCGAGCTTCAGCAGCGGCTCGGAAAACCGGTTGAGCGGATCGAGATTGAGCGACTGGAATTCCGGCAGCGGCAGGCGCAAACCGATGGCAGCGCCAACGATCATCAGACAGGCCGAAATGATCAGGGCGTTTGCCGGGCCATGGCCCTCGGCCAACTGCCCCCACAGCCAGCTCCCCGAAGCGATGCCGCCGAAGGTCGTGGTCTGGTAGAGCGACAGCGCGCGGCCAACCACCCAGCGCGGCGTCGAAAGCTGCACGGTTGTGTTGAACAGCGACAGTGCCAGCACCCAGCCTGCCCCCGAAAGCAGAAGTGCGAGGCTGGTGAGCCAGCCATAGGGACTGAGCGCCGTCACCACGCTGCTGACGGCGAAACCGGCAAAGGCGATGCGCACGATCCATTCGCTCGACAGGTGCTCACGCAGCCGGGCGCTGAGCAGAGCCCCACCGATGGCACCAAGGCCGAAGGCCCCGAGCATGATGCCGTAGGTCAGCGGCCCGCCGGCAACCAGATCGCGGGCGACCAGCGGCAGAAGCGCGAGAATGGCGCTGGCGGACAGGCCGAAAACGAAGCCGCGCACCAGAACCTTGCCGATATTCGGCGACATCGCGACATAGCGCAGTCCGGCGGAAATCGCCCGGCCCATCGATTCGCGCGGCAGCGTCGACAACGTTTCCTCTCGACGCCAGCGCAGCAGTGCATAGATGATGGCGAAATAGCTGAGCGTATTGGCGGCAAAGGCGGCAGCTGCCCCGGCCGCAGCGACAATGACGCCGCCGATGGCAGGGCCGACCGAGCGAGTGATGTTGAACCCCATGCTGTTCAGTGCGACGGCCGCTGGCAGCACCTCGCGTGGCACCATGTCGCCGACCGAGGCCTGCCAGGATGGATTGTTGAGTGCCGTGCCGCAACCGATCAGAAAGGTGAACAGCAGCAGCAGCCAGGGCGTGATAATGCCGAAATAGGCACAGAGCGTCAGCAGCGCCGACACGCAGAGCATGAAACACTGGCCGACCAGCATGATGCGGCGGCGATCGAAATTATCGGCGAGCGCGCCGGAAATGAGCGAAAACAGCATGATTGGCAGCGAGGTGGAGGCTTGCACCAGCGCCACCATGTTTACCGAATCTGTGATGGAGGTCATCATCCAGGCGGCGCCGACGGCCTGGATAAGCCCGCCGAAATTGGAGGCGAGGCTCGCCACCCAGATGACCCGGAACGTATCATGCTTGAACGGCGCCAATGGCGATAGTCGATGCGGCAACGCGCTTTCCCACCCTGTCTGTATTTGAATCGTCTTTGTGACACCCAATCTAAGCCAGATGACTGGCCGGGCAAGCAAAAGCACAACCACCGGCAGGATTTCACCACTTCACGGTCAGCATCCGCGTTTTGCGCCCCGAAGAGCGGGATAACTTGCATTTGCCGATAATCGAGCGTATATGACCCTCAAATTCTTGATCGGTTGATGAAGAGTGGGCCCGTCAGGACCCGCTCTTTTTTGTTACCGATGTTTTGGGAGAGCATCGTTTGTCCGATACGACAACGGCAGAAAACACACAGGAACCGCGCCTGGTCACCGAGACCGGCACCGATCGCCGCATCGCCGATATCATCGAGCCGGTGCTGGTTCCGATGGGATATCAACTGGTGCGCGTGCGCCTATCCTCGCAGAACGGTGCGACGCTGCAGATCATGGCCGAGCGCCTTGACGGCACGATGACCGTGGAAGATTGCGAGGCGATCTCGACGGCGATCTCGCCTGTTCTCGACGTGGAAGATCCAGTCGACCGGGAGTATCATCTGGAAGTATCGTCGCCGGGCATCGACCGGCCGATGGTGCGCAAGTCAGATTTCAGCCGCTGGGCTGGCCATCTGATCAAGTGCGAAACCTCGGTTCTGGTCGACAGCCGCAAGCGTTTCCGCGGCAAGATCATCTCGGCCGACGGCGAAGGCTTTACCATCGAGCGCGACCAGCCGGCTCCCGGCGAAGACCCGCAGGTGGTCATTCCCTTTACGGCATTCGCCGAAGGCAGGCTGATCCTCACGGACGACCTGATCCGCGATGCGCTGACAGCAGACAAGAAGGCGAAGGCTGCCCAGGCAGCCAATGAAAACTTCGAAGACGAAGATTCGCCGATCAATTGAGTTCATGGGCGCGGGACGCCTCTAAGTGAGGCCCCGGCAATCAGACGGAGACTTTAATATGGCAGTGAGTGCTAACAGGCTCGAACTTCTGCAGATCGCGGATGCCGTCGCGCGCGAAAAAGTGATCGACCGCGAAATCGTTCTGGCCGCCATGGCCGACGCGATCCAGAAGGCCGCCCGCTCGCGCTACGGTTCGGAAAGCAACATCCGCGCCGACATCAATTCCAAGACCGGCGAAATCCGGCTTCAGCGCCTGCTTGAAGTCGTCGAGATTGCCGAGGACTACTCGACCCAGATCCCGCTGGAACTGGCCCGCGACCGCAATCCGGACGCCATTCTCGGCGACTTCATCGCCGACCCGCTGCCGCCGATGGATTTCGGCCGTATCGCCGCCCAGTCGGCCAAGCAGGTCATCGTCCAGAAGGTTCGCGAAGCCGAGCGTGACCGCCAGTTCGACGAATTCAAGGATCGCATCGGCGAAATCGTCAACGGCACGGTCAAGCGCGTCGAATATGGCAATGTCATCGTCGATCTCGGCCGCGGCGAAGGCATCATCCGCCGCGACGAAATGATCCCGCGCGAAAACATGCGCTACGGCGACCGCGTCCGCTCGTATGTCTACGACGTGCGCCGGGAACAGCGTGGCCCGCAGATTTTCCTGTCGCGTACCCATCCGCAGTTCATGGTGAAGCTGTTCACCATGGAAGTTCCGGAAATCTACGACGGCATCATCCAGATCCGTTCGGTTGCCCGTGACCCGGGTTCGCGCGCCAAGATCGCCGTCATCTCCAACGACTCGTCGATCGATCCGGTCGGCGCCTGCGTTGGTATGCGTGGTTCGCGCGTTCAGGCCGTTGTCGGCGAATTGCAGGGCGAAAAGATCGACATCATTCCGTGGTCCCAGGATCCGGCGTCGTTCATCGTCAACGCGCTGCAGCCGGCTGAAGTCTCCAAGGTCGTTCTCGACGAGGATGCAGAGCGTATCGAAGTCGTGGTTCCGGATGAACAGCTGTCGCTGGCCATCGGCCGCCGCGGCCAGAACGTCCGCCTCGCATCGCAGCTGACCGGCTGGGATATCGACATCATGACGGAAGCCGAGGAATCGGAACGCCGCCAGAAGGAATTCAACGAACGCACAGCGCTGTTTATGGAAGCCCTCGACGTCGACGAGATGGTTGGCCAGGTTCTGGCATCGGAAGGCTTTGCCGCAGTTGAAGAGCTTGCCTATGTCGAGCTCGACGAAATCGCTTCGATCGAAGGCTTCGACGAAGACACAGCCAGCGAGTTGCAGACCCGCGCCCGCGAATATCTGGAACGCCTGGAGGCCGAAATGGACGCCAAGCGCGTTGCACTGGGTGTTTCCGACGACCTTCGCTCGATCAACGGCATGACTGGCCAGATGCTGGTTGCGCTTGGTGAAGACGGCATCAAGACGATGGAAGACTTTGCAGGCTGCGCCGCTGACGATCTCGTCGGCTGGTCGGAACGCAAGGACGGCGAGACGAAGAAGTTTGAAGGCCTTTTCTCCAAGCTCGAAATCTCCCGCGTCGATGCCGAACGCATGGTCCTGCAGGCGCGCCTCGCTGCCGGCTGGATCACTGAAGAAGACCTGGCACGTGAAGAAGAAGCACTCGAAGTCGTGGAAGGCGCGGAACAGGACGCCTGAAGGCGTTCTGACCGTGATCCGGGCTGATGCTGCTTGAAGATCGCCATGTTGATTGAAGACAAGGACCCTGTCGGGGACGTTGATGGTGAAGCAGTGAACGGCCGCATGTGCATCGTGACACGGCAGAGCGGAACACCGGAAACGCTGATCCGCTTTGTCGCCGGGCCTGACGGCCGAGTGGTGCCGGATTTGAAGAAGCAGCTGCCGGGTCGCGGCTGTTGGGTAACGGCGGAACGCGCGGTGCTTGAAAAGGCAATCGCGAAGAAGCTGTTTGCCCGCGGGCTCAAGAAGGCGGATGTGACCGCTGGACCGGAGCTTGCCGACGAGGTGGACCGGCTGTTGTCGATGCAGCTTGGCGGCATGATGAACCTGGCGCGTAAGGCGGCACAGTTCGTTACCGGCGCCTCGAAAGTCGAGCAGGCCGTGCGTGGACTGGCGGCGCTCGCCACCTTCCATGCGGTGGATGCCGCAGCCGACGGTGTGCGCAAGATAGACCAGGCGCGCAAGGCGATGAGCTTTGTCGTCGATGACGGACAGGAAATACCCTCCTTTCGCTTCTTCACCGAGGCCGAAATGGAAGGGCTTTTAGGCCAGAATGCTTTTATCCATGCTTGCGCGCTTGCAGGGCAGGCGGGTGAGGGTGTAGTGAAGCGCGCAAACATGCTCGAAAGATACCGGGGAACCGTCCCCGCTCGAGCCGTTGGCGCCGAAACTGGCTTGCCGACACAATGACGCGGGTTACCGGCGCAGGCCGGCACAACCGCAATTGCAAAACAGAAATTGAACGGCGGGGTCTGGTGATACGCATCCGGCCCTGATCTTAGGAACGGAACGGAATGACCGACAACAACGACGACAAGACATTCGGCGGAGCCAAGAAGACGCTTACCCTGAAGCCTTCCGGGGTGAGTCAGGGAACTGTTCGCCAGGACATGGGGCGCGGCCGCACGAAGGCTGTCGTGGTCGAGACACGCAAGCGGCGGCCGATGCGGCCGGAAGACGAAAAGCCGGTCGTTCCGGTCGCAGCACCGGTGGTACCTGTCGCACGCGTTGTCGAGCCTCAGCGCCCGGCGCCCGTGCCGCAGCAACAACAGCCTGCGCGCCCGGCCCAGCCACAGCAGCAGCCGCGCCAGCAGGACAATCGCCAGGACAACAGCAATCGCCCGCGGGTCGGTGTAGTTCTCAATCAGCTTTCCGCTGGTGAGATCGACGCCCGCCGCCGCGCGCTTGCAGAAGCCCAGATCCGCGATGCCGAAGACGCCAAACGCCGCGCCGCCGAAGAGGCACGCCGTGCAGCCGAAGAGGCCGAGCGCCTGAAGGCCGAACAGGCCGAAGCAGCCCGTCTCGCCGCTGAAGAAGCGGCCCGCACCCCTGCGGAACGCGAAGCCGAAAAGGCCGCAGCTGAAGCGGCAAAGGCCGCTGAAGCCGAGGCAGCCGCCGTCGCCGCACGCAAGGCGGAAGACCAGGCACGTGCCGAAGCCGCAAAGCCTGCAACGACACCGTCGACAGTCACCCCGGCACTCGCCGCCCGCCGCAAGGCTGAAGGCGAAGAGACAGAGGCACGTCCGAACCGTGGCGCCACCACGCCGGTGCGCGGCAAGGTCGTTCGTCCGGAGCCTGCCAAGGCCCCTGCCCGTCCGAAGACGGAAGAGGAACGCCGCAAGGGCAAGCTGACGCTGACCGCCGCTCTCGACGACGACGGTAACCCGCGCGGCCGCTCGATGGCCGCCATGCGCCGCCGCCAGGAGAAGTTCCGCCGCAGCCAGATGCAGGAAACGCGCGAAAAGGTCATGCGCGAAGTGATTCTGCCGGAAACCATCACCATTCAGGAATTGTCGCAGCGTATGGCCGAACGGGCCGTCGATGTGATCAAGTACCTGATGAAGGAAGGCCAAATGATGAAGCCGGGCGACGTCATCGACGCCGACCTTGCAGAACTCATCGCCGGCGAATTCGGCCATACCGTCAAGCGCGTTTCGGAATCCGACGTCGAAGAAGGCCTGTTCGATGCCCGCGACGATGGCGACATGCAGCCACGCCCGCCGATCGTGACCATCATGGGTCACGTCGACCACGGCAAGACCTCGCTGCTCGACGCCATTCGCAAGACCCATGTCGTTTCGGGCGAAGCCGGTGGCATCACCCAGCATATCGGCGCCTATCAGGTCGAGCAGAACGGCAACAAGATCACCTTCATCGACACCCCCGGTCACGCCGCCTTTACCGCGATGCGTGCCCGTGGCGCCCAGGCGACCGACATTGCGATCCTCGTGGTTGCGGCCGACGACAGCGTCATGCCGCAGACGATCGAATCCATCAGCCATGCAAAGGCTGCCGGCGTTCCGATCATCGTGGCAATCAACAAGGTCGACAAGCACGAAGCGGATCCGCAGAAGGTGCGCAACCAGCTGCTGCAACACGAAGTGTTCGTGGAAACCATGGGCGGTGAAGTGCTGGACGTCGAAGTCTCGGCCAAGACCGGCCTTGGCATCGACAAGCTGCTCGAAGCCATCCTGCTGCAGTCCGAAATTCTCGACCTGCGCGCCGATGCCGATCGCACGGCAGAAGGTACCGTCGTTGAAGCCCAGCTCGATCGCGGCCGCGGTGCGGTTGCCACCGTTCTGGTTCAGAAGGGTACCTTGAAGCCTGGCCAGATCATCGTTGCCGGCGACCAGTGGGGCCGCGTGCGCGCCCTCGTCAACGACAAGGGTGAACACGTCAAGGAAGCGCCTCCGTCAATGCCGGTCGAGATCCTCGGTCTTTCCGGTACGCCGCTGGCGGGTGACAAGTTCGCCGTCGTCGAGAACGAAAGCCGTGCCCGCGAAATCTCCGAGTATCGTCAGCGCCTGACCCGCGACAAGGCTGTTGCCCGTGCATCCGGCCAGCGTGGTTCGCTTGAGCAGATGATGATGACGCTGCAGAATACCGGCCTCAAGGAATTCCCGCTGGTCATCAAGGGCGACGTGCAGGGCTCGATCGAAGCCATTGCCGGTGCCCTCGACAAGCTGGGAACCGACGAGGTTCGTGCCCGCATCGTGCATTCGGGTGCCGGTGGCATCACCGAGTCCGACATCTCGCTGGCGGAAGCCTCGAACGCGGCCATCATCGGCTTCAACGTTCGTGCCAACGCCCAGGCCCGTACGGCTGCAGAACGCGCCGGTATCGAGATCCGCTACTACAACATCATCTACGATCTGGTGGATGACGTGAAGGCAGCGATGTCGGGCCTGCTCTCGCCGGAGCGCCGCGAAACCTTCCTCGGCAATGCCGAAATCCTGGAAGTGTTCAACATCACCAAGACCGGCAAGGTCGCGGGTTGCCGCGTCATCGAAGGCAAGGTCGAACGTGGTGCAGGCGTCCGCTTGGTTCGCGACAACGTCGTTATCCACGAAGGCAAGCTCAAGACCCTCAAGCGCTTCAAGGACGAAGTTTCCGAAGTGCCGATGGGCCAGGAATGTGGCATGGCCTTCGAGAACTACGAAGACATCCGTGCCGGCGACACCATCGAGTGCTTCCGCGTCGAGCATATCACCCGCACGCTGTAAGCGCTTCCGGGCTAAACATATCGGTTTCAGAATGGCGGCTTCGGCCGCCATTTTGCTGTCTGGCTTGCCGCCAATCAGAAGAATTCAGACAAAAAAATAGCGCCGCGAATGTTTCCATCCGCGGCGCGCCAATCTTTCAAGTCTCAGATCTGCTTGCCGATCTTCGCATCGACCGACTGGGTGTTGGATCCACGGATCGTGAAAAAGAAGAAAATCGCCGCCCAGAGGATGGATTTCTCGGCGCCGCCAAGCCCTTCGCCCTGAACGATACCGTGGAAGTACACAGTCACCAGCAGAACGATCATCGCGGCAAAGGATGCCGGGCGAGTGAAAAGGCCGACCGCGATCAGGATGCCACCGAAGAATTCCGTAGCCGCCAGCAGCGGTGACCAGAAGACGCCGGGATAGAAGCCCAGGCTTTCGACCATGCCGACGGCACCCATCGGATTGATGATCTTGCCATAGCCGTGGGTGACGAGCAGAACGCCCGCAACCACGCGCAGCAGGGTTTCGGCCGTCGTATCGAGCGGCAGATAGAACCGCTGCAGGGCGGGCAGCATGGCTGGCGGCCGGGTCGATATAAGGTCAGTCATGTTGGCTCCTCTTGATTTTTGCAACGCAGCATTCTGTTGCCGCGAAAATTGCACCGATCAAGGGAGGCTCCCGCTAAAACATGATAAATTGAGTTGACAATTTTGTGAGGCATTCTTGATCGTGTGCTGTTGCGGCCCAGTCCGCCGATGGATAACGTCCGCCAGCCTGATATCGCCACGGAAACCGCCATGACAGAAAAGCCGCGCATCGCCATTGTTTACTGCACCCAGTGCAACTGGCTGCTGCGCGCCGCCTGGATGGCGCAGGAGTTGCTCTCCACCTTTGGCGATAGCCTCGGCGAAGTCGCCCTCATTCCCGGCACCGGCGGCAATTTTGAAATCCATGTTGGCGAAAC
This sequence comes from Hyphomicrobiales bacterium, assembly GCA_900473685.1. Classification (GTDB taxonomy): domain Bacteria; phylum Pseudomonadota; class Alphaproteobacteria; order Rhizobiales; family Rhizobiaceae; genus Pararhizobium. The sequence continues at coordinate 216,216 of UCNE01000015.1, read as the reverse complement.
CCTGATCTGGGAACGCAAACGCGACGGCGGCTTTCCGGGACCGAAGGAATTGAAGCAGCGTGTCCGCGATGTGATCGAGCCCGAGCGCGATCTCGGTCACACAGACCGGACTTGATGCCTTGACCGCAGGCCTGCTTTTCGGCGTCTTTAGCGCCGCCTTTCTCTCGGCAACTCTGCTGGTGGGCGTCTCCGAAGCCGCATTGATCCTTGCTGCCGGGCAACCGGATGCGCAGCTCATTGTTCTCTTTCTGGCCGCAACGGCAGGCAATGTGCTGGGGGCTGTCGTCAATTTCGTGCTTGGCCGCTTTCTCTTGCGTTTCGAGGGCCGCCGGTGGTTTCCGGTCAGCCCGAAAAATCGGCAAAGAGCTGAGGCCTTGTTTGCCCGCTATGGCCAGCCGGTTCTGCTTTTCTCTTGGTTACCGGTGGTCGGCGACCCGCTGACACTCGCAGCAGGATTGCTGCGCACGCCGTTTCTCACCTTCCTCGTCTATGTGACGATCGGCAAGGCGTTGCGCTACGCCGCCCTGCTCTGGGCCTCGGGCGCCGTGGCAGGCTAACCCTCAACGAGAAACGGCGGGGAACCCCGCCGTTCTCAATTCACGCGAGGTGTCTCAACGGTAGGGGGAGTAGCAGACCTTGTAGATACCACCATAGCTCAGGAACCGGTTGCTGGCCGGATTGTAGGACCGGTACCGGGACAGGCACCAGTTCACATGCGAATTGCCGTAGGAACGGCGAATGTAGCGGTCACGGTAGATCGGCCGCGGGGCAATGTAGACGTTGACACCCGGGCGGTAGTACGGCCGATAGTAAGGCCGGTAGCCGTAATAGGGCCGATATGGACGGTAACCATAGTATGGCCGGTAGGGGCGGTAACCGCCGCGATACTCCGGATAGCGCCGGCGATAGTCAACACTCTGGATATCAGCCGGCCGGTCGATCTTCACGCCCGCGGCCGCCAGAGGAACGGCCTGCGCCGGAACCATAGGCACCATGATGGAGGCTGCGCTCAACACACAGCCAATAACGAAATTTCGAAATCCCGCCATTTGCTCCTCACTTCCCCAAAGGGGTTTACTCGATTGGTATCCCTGTTTCATAGAACGGCCAGTATTTTTGTTTTATTCGTGCCTGATCATCCGACTGCCAATTCAGTGTTAATCGATGTCCCGGTCTTCACAATTTGCAGAATGCGCCAATATTGCCTGTAAGTCACTCGCATGACTATCAAATCCTGTCAGCGAGACGGAGGATGGAATGAGCCTGAAATTCGGTACCAGCGGCCTGCGCGGCCTTTCCATCGACCTCAATGGTCCCGCTGCCGCCATCTATGCGACGGCGTTTGCCCGTTACCTGCTTTCGTCCGGCCAAGCCAAACCGGGTGATCCGATCCTGCTTGGCCGGGACTTTCGTGCGTCCAGTCCGGCAATTTCAGCGATCTGCGCCGGCGCACTGACCCGCGCCGGACTGACTGTCCTTGATTGCGGGACGGTACCGACGCCGGCGCTGGCCCTCTATGGATTGGACATCGGCGCCGCCGCCTTGATGATTACCGGTTCGCATATCCCCGCGGATCGCAACGGCATCAAGTTCTACCGCCCGGACGGGGAAATTTCCAAGATCGACGAGGAGGCAATCGGCAGACAGGCAGAAGCACTCATGGCCGACCCCACCCCGATCGATGCGACGCCAGGCGCGGCTGCCGATCACGCCCGCCAGGCGGAAGCGCTTTTCCTCACCCGCAACGCGAAGATCCTGCCCGCCGGTGCCCTGTCCGGCCTGAAGGTCGGCGTCTACCAGCACAGTACGGTGGCGCGCGATCTGTTTGTCGAACTGCTGACCGGATACGGCGCCGACGTGGTGCCGCTCGGCCGCTCCGCCGAATTCATACCCGTCGATACCGAAGCCGTTTCTCCGGCAACCATCGATTTGCTGAAGGCGTGGGCTACCGAGCATGAACTCGACGCGATCGTCTCGGCTGATGGTGACGGCGACCGTCCGCTCGTCAGCGATGAAACCGGCCAGCCGTTGCGCGGCGATCTTTTGGGCCTGATCGCGGCACAATTTACCGGTGCTACGGTTGCGGTAACGCCTGTCACCTCCAATTCGGGCCTTGAGGGTCAGCCGGGCCTCGCAATTTTGCGTACCCGCGTTGGCTCGCCATTTGTCATCGAAGGCATGCGGGAGGCTGTCCGCAACGGCGAAACCGGCGTTGTCGGCTTCGAAGCCAATGGCGGCACCTTGACCGCCACCGACTTCACCCTCAACGGCGCCACGCTCAGCGCCCTGCCAACGCGCGACAGCTTTCTGCCGGTGCTGGCTGTGCTTTCGCTTGCCGCACAGCGCCAGCGGCCTCTCTCGTCGCTTGCAGCCGACACTGCCCTGCCGGTGGCGCTCAGCGACCGGATCGAGAATTTTCCATTGGAGACCAGCGCCGCCCTGATGAGCCATCTACGGTCTGGAGGGGACAATCTGGCCAGTTTTCTTGCGCCTATCGGAAAGCCGGTCTCGTTTAGCGACATTGATGGATTGCGCGTCACGCTCGCGGACCGCAGCGTCGTCCACTTCCGGCCATCGGGCAACGCCCCGGAAATGCGCTGCTATGCCGAAGCGGAAACCGCCGATCAGGCAAGCCGGGTGCTCGAGCAGGGGCTTGCCTGTATCCGCGCCTTTGGCGCGCAACGCGGCACGGTTTGATTCAGGGATTTCCAGCGAAATCATTTCGTGGAAAATCATTGCTCTTCAACAGTTTGCTCAACTTTCTTGCACATTTTCAAGAAAACTTCAAAAACGCTGTTGACACAAAAGCGCCAGCCCCGTACACCCCCGCTCGTCGCCCAGATGGCGGAATTGGTAGACGCGCCAGCTTCAGGTGCTGGTACTCGAAAGGGTGTGGAGGTTCGAGTCCTCTTCTGGGCACCAATTTCATATTCGAAACTGCCAAGGCAGTTTTGAAGATCAAAAAAGCCCGGTTCGCCGGGCTTTTTTTGTTTTCAGGGAATAGCGCTTTCAAGAGCATGCCGGTTGCGCCAGCCGGCATAGGCGCCTTCTAATACGCCCCATCGAATCACGCCGTAGGATCCCTTCTTCGCCAAAATCTGTACGAACACCTCCCCAGGGCGGGTACGGCTAATACAATTTTCACTGAGGGGACCTCAATATGAGGATTACCCCTATTGAAATCGAATCTCCCCAATCCCACATACACTTCATGTCCGACGCCCGATGTAATCGGGGCCGCATTCTCCCGGAACGGTTGGCGATCCAATCCGGCGGGCGCAGTTGTATTGAAAACCATGCCTCTGGCGCTAAAGCGCTGGAGAGTTTTACTATGTCCGCACTAACCATCTGGTTTTTTCAAAAGCGTGCATTAGTATGTGCTCTCATGATGGACACACGCTTCTCTTCGGCTCTGCAGATTATTATTACTGTTGCCGTCAATGAAAAGAATAACACGCGCTCGACGAGCGATGCGCTGGCAGCGAAGCTCGATGCCAAGCCCAGTCTTGTGCGCAAACTGGTCGCGCCGCTGATGCACAAAAACATTCTTGTGTCGTCTGAAGGCTATCAGGGCGGCTATAGACTTGGACGGCCTGCCGGCGCGATTTACCTGAGCGAGATTTACCTTGCGGTTACGCCGGACAAGAAAATCTGGGGCACACGCGACGACATTCCCGCCGATTGCTTCATTTCGAGCAACATGAACGAGTGGTCGGCAAAGCTCAGCAAGGACGCCGAGCAGGTGCTGCTTGGTCTTCTCGGAGAAAAGTCGGTGGAAGATGCCATCTCTGAACTGGCAAGCATCGATGGTGGCAAGTGTCCACTGGGAAGAGCGATTGCGCTCTAAAGCCACAGTCCATGCGGCCGTGCGGGACGGCCGGAGGGAACCGGACCGTCCCCGTCACTGATCGGAGGTCAGCCAAATCCGTGACGAACCGGTGGCTAGCCGCGCCTCTGCGCGGCTAGCCGGATACCGAAGCGTAACTTAGAAGTCGCGCTGCAGACGGACGAAGCCAAACACTTCATCGTCACCATTGTCTTCATCATGATACTGGAGGCTCACCTTGGTCTTCAGACCGTCGGTGATCTTGTAGTCGACGGTCACGCCGCCGGTCCAGGCATCACCACCACCGAAGTCGTTGCCGTTCAGGTCGATATTGCTGAAGTACTGAACACCAGGGGTGATCGAGAACTTTTCGTTAACCTTCAGTTCGTACTGAGCACCAACCGTCCACTCGGACTCTTCGTAGTAGTAGTTGGCACCGGTAGCATATGCACCGTAGATGCCGAGCTGGCCCGGACCGAGATCGGCATAGATGATCGCACGGATAGCGCCTTCTTCCTGGTCGGTGTCATAACCGCCAAGCAGGTAAGCGGTGACAACGCCGACCGTACCGGAAACCTGACCGGTGATACCAACGTTGTTCGGACGTGCAGTGTCTTCCAGCTCTTCCACGGCGATACCGGCCTTGAAGGCGTCGGTTTCGTACTGGTAGCGGATGGCGTTGTGACGGGTCTCGTGGCTGGCGATCGAATCGGTTTCGCCGCTCAAGTCGTCATCCCACCAGCTGTACTGCATACCAAAGCGCAGGCCAGCGATTTCGATGTAACCCTGGTCGAGGAAGGTATTGTTGACCGAGGAACCGGAAGAATTCCGGGCGTTTGTACGCAGCGCAACCATGCTGGACAGCGTGCCGAATTCGGTGTCGTTCTTGGCTTCGAATTCGAGCTGTGCACGGGTGAACGTGTTCCAGTCGGACGTGCCGGACTGATCACGACCGAAGTCGGTCTGGAAACGGATGTAACCGCCGAGCTTCAGGCAGGTTTCCGTGCCCGGAATGTAGAAGTAGCCCGTGCCGAACGCGTCGCAGACGCGGACATATTCCATCGGCTCAGGTTCAGCAGCAACGATAGCATCGGCGGCATAGGCGCCGTTTGCTGCGGTCAAGGCCGCAGCGGAGGCAAAAAGAATAGCCTTCATAGTCATTTAGGATCCAATCAAGTTTCGATTGGGCACAGGTTTTCGTGGCTGAAAATTCAGCGTCCCCCGACCCCAGATATCGATTCAAGCCACAATGGCAGCGGCCGAAACCGCACGCCGAGATTACATAGCCAAACAACTGTAACAATCAAAATTACAGTCATAATCTCGTCACATTGATTGTTGGGATTTTGAGTGTTGCCGAAACGCAACGCCCTGAAAGGCAGGATCGTGAGTACCCTCACTACCTGAAATGGCACACCGGCCCGCTCGGGAACCGCATAGGGTGTGACCGGTAACATTTCAGATCTGTCAGGTAGGGATGATCCATCAAGACTGCAAGGAGTATCACTACGGATTTTCAAAGAAGGTCGAAATGACGCGCATTACGCACGATTGTTGCGCCGCACGCGCCCCTCACGAGAGATATGGAAACCCCGGCCTGGCGCGAGACAACGGGTCTCACGCGAATCACGCTTGACACCGGAGCATTGCCCGTATTTTAATCCTGCCAACAGATTAAGCATCTCCTTCACATGACCCTCAGGGTCGACGGGCAGTTTGGCCCCATGACGCTCCCCCGATGATGGGGCAGCTGTCGTGGGGTTTTTGGTTTTGGCGGATCGATGAAAGACACGGTACGGATTGGCATCCTCTATTCGACGACCGGCCCCTATGCCGAGATCGGACGCGATGCGCGCGACGGCGCCGATTTTGCGATCGAGGAAATCCGCGCGCTCCATGGCAGCGCTATCGAACCGGTCGTCATCGACCCGCATGCCGATATTACCGCCTATCTCGAAGGCGCCCGCTCGATGCTGCGCGATCACGGCTGCCGTCATATCGTCGGCACCATCACCTCGCTCGCCCGCAAGGAAGTCATTCCGCTCGTCGAAAAACATGACGGCCTGCTCTGGTACATGTGCCCCTATGAAGGCTTCGAGGCCAATGACAATGTCATCTATACCGGCGGCTGTCCCAACCAGCATCTCTTGCCACTGTTCGACTACCTGATCCCGCGCTTTGGCCGTCGTCCCTATCTGGTCGGGGCCAATTACGTCTGGGGCTGGGAAATGAACCGGCTGGCCCGCGAACTGATCGAGGAAGCCGGCGGCGAGGTGCTTGGAGAGCGCTATCTACCACTGGAGGAAACCGCCGTCGAGCGCATCGTGCTGGATATCGAGCAGCGGCGGCCAAGCTTCATCCTCAACAATTTCATCGGCCCCTCCAGCTATGCCTTCCTGGCCGCGATCCGCGCACTCGGCGCCCGCGATCCGGCCTTCCGACCGGAAAACTGCCCGGTCGTCAGCTGCGACCTGCAGGAAAGCGAACTCCCTTATATCGGCCTTGGCGTCGCCACCGGCCAACTCTGCGCGGCCGCCTATTTCGATACGGTCGCAACGCCCGAGAATGCCGCCTTCAAAGCGCAAGTTGCCGCCAAGTTTGGCAGCCAGAGGCGTATATCGAGCGTTTTTGCCAGTGCCTATGCCTCGGTCAAGCTCTGCGCCGACGCAATCATCACCGCTGGGACCGATGACCCGCTCGCCGTCACCCGCCAGCTTTCGGCTGCGCCCACGCCGACTGTGCTGGGCCCACTCCTGATCAATCCCGACACGCGCCACGCCGCCCTGCCGTTCCATCTCGGCCGGATCAACGATGAAGGTGGTTTCGACATTATCGCCTCTCAGCCAGCGATCGCCGCCGATCCTTATCTCACCAACCGCCGCAGCCGGATGCCGTCGCCGTTGAGGATCGTGTCATGAGGGAAACCCCGAATTTCACAGGCTGGCGCGCAACGGTCCTGCACCGCGAAGACAGCAACACCGAGCGCCTGACCCGGCAATTGAGGCTGATCGGCTTTCAGGTGACGGTCCAATGGCAACCGCTTGATGCCACCGACCTGCCGGATTTCGTGCTTGTCGATGCCGATCAGGGCTGGGACGGCCTTCTGCCGTGGACCGGCGGGAATGCACCTTTACCACTGGTGACATTGCTTGGTTCGGAAGCGCCGGGCCGGATTGCCTGGGCGATGGAACAGGGTGCGGGCTCCATTATCGCCAAGCCGCTGGGTTCCTCCGCCGTTTATCCGGCTCTGGTCATGGCGCTCGGCATTCACCATGAACGAAAGGCGGTCATCGAGAAAATGAAGCATCTGGAAGAGCGCGTGCGCTTGCGGCCGCTGGTTCACGCCGCCGTCGAGCGCATCATTGCCGTGCGCAAGGTGGATGAGGAATTCGCCTACACGATCCTGCGCAATTGCGCGATGCAGCGCCGGATGCCGATGGAGCAGGTCGCAGCCTCCATCCTCGGTGGCGCCGAGCCCCTGCCGGAGGCCGGTTGATGCGCATACTGAAAAGCATGATCCGCCAGCCGTCAGCGCTGTTCGGCTTGGCGATCGTCGCACTCGTCATTTTCATGGCGGTCGCGGCACCGTTGATTGCGCCTTATAACCCCGATGAACAGATGTTTGACGGTCTGACACTGGAAGGCGCGCCGATGCCGCCGAGCGCCCAATTCCTGCTCGGCACCGATACGCTCGGCCGCGACCTGTTTTCGCGCCTTCTCTACGGCGCCCGCACATCATTGATCATTGGCCTCGTCGCCAACGGCATCGCCGTGGCGATCGGTCTTCTGATCGGCATCCTCTCCGGTTACATGCGCGGCCTTGTCGGCAATGCGCTGATACGCTTCACCGATCTGATGATGGCATTTCCAGCCCTGCTCCTGGCCATCGTGCTGGCAGCGCTTTTGCGCCCCAGCCTCTGGATCGTCGCCATGGTGATTGCGCTGGTCAACTGGGTGCAGGTCGCCCGCATCGTCTATACCGAAACCCGCGGGCTGGTGGAACGCGACTTCATCCTGGCGGAACGCTCGCTGGGGGCTGGCCATCTGCGTATCCTGTTCCATCACATCCTGCCGCATCTGATGCCGACGGCGATCGTCTGGGGCACGCTCGGCATCGCCACCACCGTGCTTCTGGAAGCGACGCTCTCCTTCCTCGGCATCGGCGTGCAGCCGCCGACACCGTCCTGGGGCAATATCATCTTCGAAAGCCAGAGCTATTTCCAGGCCGCCCCCTGGCTGGTATTCATCCCCGGCGCCGTCATCCTGTTGACCGCGCTCTCTTTCAATCTGGTCGGCGATGCGCTGCGCGATATCCTTGACCCCACCCAACGCGGGAGGGGCTGAGATGGCGTTCCTCATTTTGCGGCGGCTCGTCCAGACGGCGCTGATCCTGTTCGGTGTCGCGGCCATCACCTTCCTGCTGCTCTACGCCCTGCCCGCCGATCCCGCCCGGATGATCGCCGGACGCAGCGCCACGGCGCAGACGGTCGCCAACATCCGCCACGAACTCGGCCTCGACCAGCCGCTGCTCTCACAATTCTGGAACTATCTGATGGGCCTGACCGAGGGTAATCTCGGCCGCTCCTATGCGCAGAAGACCGATGTTGGCGCATTGATCGCGGCCCGGCTTCCGGCGACGCTCATCCTGATGGCGGCGGGCATCTTCGTTGAAGTTGCGCTCGGGCTCATTCTCGGCGTCATCGCCGCTGTCCGCCGCGGCGGTCCGGTCGACCGGCTGGTGATGATGGCGTCCTTCGTCGGCGTATCGGCACCGCAGTTCGTCGCAGCCCTTCTGCTTCTCTATGTCTTCGCGGTCACGCTCGCCTGGTTCCCGATGAGCGGGTTCGGCACGTTTGCCCATGTCGTGCTGCCCGCCACCACGCTCGGCATTCTCGGCGCCGGCTGGTATGCGCGCATGGTCCGTTCGGCAATGATCGACGTGCTCAATCAGGATTATGTCCGCACCGCCCGCGCCAAGGGCCTGTCATCCGCCCGTATCGTCTTTCGCCATGCGCTGCCGAATGCGCTTTTGCCGATCATTGCAATGATCGGCATCGATATCGGCCAGTTCATGAGCGGCGTGGTCGTGGTCGAGGCCGTCTACGGCTGGCCGGGCATCGGCCAGCTCGCCTGGCAGGCGATCCAGCAGGTCGATATCCCGATCATCATGGGCGTGACGCTTGTCTCCGCGCTGGCCATCGTCATCGGCAATCTCGTCGCCGATCTGATCGCACCACTCATCGATCCGCGCATTCGTGCGCGCTAACCAAATCAGCAACCAAAAAGGGGAACTTAAAAATGTTCAAACGCTGGCTTAGACACTCGACAATCGCGATGGCGCTTGCCCTCACGCCGCTGCCCGCCTTCGCGCAGGATGCTATCAAGCAGGGCGGCGATGTCGTCATCACCTACAAGGACGACATTGCCACGCTCGATCCGGCCGTCGGCTATGACTGGGTCAACTGGTCGATGATCAAGAGCCTCTATTCGCGCCTGATGGATTATACGCCGGGCACACCGGACCTGATTCCGTCGCTCGCCGAGAGCTTCACCGTTTCGCCCGACGGCCTCACCTATACGTTCAAGCTGCGCAAGGGCGTGAAATTCACCAACGGCCGCGAACTGGTGGCCTCCGACGTCAAATATTCGATCGAGCGCGCCATCGACCCGAAGACGCAAGGTCCCGGAGCCGGCTTCTTCGGCGCCATCAAGGGCTTTGACGCCGTCAGCGGCGGCACGTCGGCGACGCTCGAAGGGATCGCAACGCCCGATGATTCGACCGTGATCTTCACGCTGTCGCGCCCGGATGCCACCTTCCTGCATGTTCTCGCCATCAACTTTGCGTCCGTCGTGCCGAAGGAAGCCGTCGAGGCTGCGGCAGGTGATTTCGGCAAGAAGCCCGTCGGTTCAGGCACGTTCGTCTTGAAGGAATGGACCGTCGGCCAGCGTCTCGTGTTCGAGCGCAACCCGGATTATTTCGTGAAAGACATGCCGCATATCGACAAGTTCACCGTCGAAGTCGGCCAGGAGCCGCTGGTGGCGCTCTTGCGCCTGCAGAAGGGCGAAGTCGATATCGCCGGGGACGGCGTGCCGCCAGCCAAGTTCCTCGAGATCAAGAACTCGCCTGAGGGCGCCGAGATCATCGTCGATGGTGCGCAGCTGCACACCGGCTACATCACGCTGAATACCAAGGTTGCTCCGTTCGACAATGTGAAGGTCCGCCAGGCCCTCAACATGGCGATCAACAAGGAGCGTATCACCCGCATCCTCAACGGCCGCGCCACCGCTGCCAACCAGCCGCTGCCACCGCTGATGCCGGGTTATGACAAGGCCTTCACCGGCTATGCCTTCGACGTCGAAAAGGCCAAGGCGCTGCTCGCGGAAGCCGGTTTCCCGGACGGTTTTGAGACGATCCTCTACTCGACCAACACCGATCCGCAACCGCGCATCGCCCAGGCGATCCAGCAGGATCTGGCCGCTATCGGCGTCAAGGCAGAGGTTCGCGCCTTGGCGCAGGCCAACGTGATCGCCGCTGGCGGCACCGAAGGCGAAGCACCGATGATCTGGTCGGGCGGCATGGCCTGGATCGCCGACTTCCCGGATCCGTCCAACTTCTACGGCCCGATCCTTGGTTGCTCCGGCGCTGTCCAGGGCGGCTGGAACTGGTCGTGGTATTGCAACAAGGAACTGGATGCCCGCGCCATTGCCGCCGATTCGATGTCGGATCCGGCCAAGGCTGCCGAGCGTCAGGCCGAATGGGGCAAGATCTTCACCGATATCATGGCGGATGCGCCGTGGATTCCCGTCACCAACGAACGCCGCGTCGTCGCCAAGTCGCCGCGCATGGGCGGCGACGGCGACATCTACGTCGATCCGACCCGCGTCATCAACTACGACGCGATCTTCGTGAAGGACGAATAGGCAAGATTGCCCCTCACCCTAACCCTCTCCCCGCATGCGGGGAGAGGGGACGACGGAGTTTGCCGCTTCTCCCTTCTCCCCGTCCACGGGGAGAAGGTGGCCGATAGGCCGGATGAGGGGCAAAGCCGCAAAACAAAAAACCAATCCGAGGAAACATCATGTGCGTCGCCTGCACCCATACCATTCACCGCGCCCAGCATAATTTCGGCTGGAACAAGGATTTCCCGCCGGCTGTGGTCGCCAAGCCCGGTGAGACCATCCATTTCGAATGCCTGGATTCCTCCGGCGGCCAGCTGGGTGCCGGATCGACGCTCGAAACCCTGGCGGGGCTCGATTTCAACAAGATCAATCCCGTCACCGGCCCGGTCTATGTCGAAGGTGCAAAGCCCGGCGATGCGCTCAAGGTAACGATCCGCCGCTTCATTCCGTCCGGTGTCGGCTGGACCGCCAATATTCCGGGCTTCGGCCTGCTCGCGGAACAGTTCAAGGAGCCGGCCCTGCATATGTGGTCCTACGATCCGCACAGCATGGCGCCGTCGCTCTACGGTCCCGGCGGCAAGGTGCCGCTGAAGCCCTTTGCCGGAACGATCGGCGTCGCGCCAGCCGAGCCCGGCCTGCATTCCGTCGTGCCACCGCGCCGCGTCGGCGGCAATCTCGATATCCGTGACCTGACCTCGGGCGTGACGCTCTATCTGCCGGTCGAAGTCGATGGCGCGTTGTTTTCGATCGGCGACACCCACGCCGCGCAAGGCGACGGCGAAGTCTGCGGCACCGCCATCGAAAGCCAGATGGAAGTCGAGGCGACGATCGAGCTGGTCAAGGATGCGCGTCTGCAAAGCCCGCGCTTCACCACCACCGAGCCCGTCACCCGCCATCTCGACGGCATGGGCTATGAAGTCACCACCGGCATCGGTCCGGACCTGATGACCGGTGCCCGCGAGGCGCTGATGCGGATGATCGACCTGCTCGGCTCCGAACACGGCATGAACCCCGTCGATGCCTACATGCTCTGCTCGGTCTGCGGCGATCTCAGAATCAGCGAAATCGTCGATATGCCGAATTGGGTCGTCTCCTTCTATTTCCCAAGGATCGTGTTCGCGTGACATCTGCTGCCCCCGTTTCCCCATCCGTCCTCACCGTCGACAAGCTCTGCGTCGATGCCCGCACGCCGGAAGGCCGCAGGCGGGTTCTCGATGATGTCAGTTTCGATCTGAAGCTTGGGGAAACGCTCTGCATCGCCGGTGAAAGCGGTTCCGGCAAATCGGTGACGTCGCTTGCCATCATGGGGCTTCTGCCCAAGGCGTCGTTGCAGATCGCCTCCGGCAGCATCGCGCTTCAAGGCCGCGAACTGTCGCGTCTGTCCAACAGCGCCATGCGCGGCGTTCGCGGCGGTGATGTCGCCATGGTGTTTCAGGAGCCGATGACCTCGCTCAATCCGGTGATGACGATCGGGGCACAATTGACCGAGGCCATTCGCGAACATCAGGGATCGGACGGCGGCAGCACCGATGCAGTGGCGCTGCGGATGCTCGATGCCGTGCACATGACAGATCCGGCAAGACGGCTGAAACAATATCCGCACGAACTATCCGGCGGCATGCGCCAGCGTGTGATGATCGCCATGGCGCTCTCCTGCCGTCCGAAAGTGCTGATCGCCGACGAACCGACGACGGCGCTCGACGTGACGGTGCAGGCGCAGATCCTCAAGCTGATGGACGAGCTGAAGCGGGAATTCGGCGCCTCGATCATTCTCATCACCCACGACATGGGCGTCGTCGCCCAGATGGCCGACCGCGTCGTCATCATGCAGAGCGGCCGGATCATCGAGCAGGGCAATGCGTTGCCGATCTTCAATGCACCAACGCAGCCCTACACCCGCGACCTGCTTGCCGCCGTGCCCCGGCTCGGCGCCCATGCCGGCACCGACGGGCCGCCGCGTATCAGCCCGGTGGTGGCTGAGACGCCTGTGCTGGATCGCACGCCGGTGCTCACTGTGCGCGGGCTGGACGTAACCTATGGCAAGGCAACCGGCTGGCTTTCAGGCAAGAAGCCGCCCGCATCCGCCGTCAGCGCGGTCTCCTTCGATATCCTGCCCGGCCAGACGCTCGGCCTCGTCGGCGAAAGCGGCTCGGGCAAATCCACCACCGGCAAGGCGGTTCTCGGCCTCATTCCCTTTACCGGCGACGTTGTGATCGATGGCCAGAATATCGGCGGCCTCAACCAGCGCCAGATGCGGCCGGTGCGGCGCAGCGCCCAGATGATCTTTCAGGATCCCTACGCCTCGCTTGATCCGCGCATGGCGGTCGGTGCCGCGATTGCCGAACCGCTGATCATCCATGGCCTGGCCAACAAGGGCGAACGCGACGACCGCGTCGCCGAGCTGCTACGCCGTGTCGGCCTGCAGCCGGATGCCGCCAGCCGCTATCCGCATGAATTCTCCGGCGGCCAGCGCCAGCGCATCTGCATCGCCCGGGCGCTGGCGCTTGGCCCGAAACTGATCGTCGCCGACGAGAGCGTCGCGGCCCTCGACGTTTCCGTGCGCGCCCGCGTGCTCGATCTGATGCTGGAACTGCAGGAAACGATGGGGCTCGCCTATCTCCTGATCTCGCACGACATGGCGGTAATCGAGCGCATGTCCCACAATGTCGCGGTCATGCGCGCCGGCCGCATCGTCGAAATGGGATCACGCCGCTCCGTCTTCGAAAATCCGGCGGATGCCTATACCCGCGCCTTGATGGCAGCCGTTCCGATCCCGGATCCGGCCTTACGGCAGGTGGCGTGACGGGGAACATTTGCTCTCGGCCAGTGACTCGTCCTTTTGTCCAAGGAACCTCTCGCCGGCACCATCGCTGATTTCCTTCGGTCGTATTTCCGGCTAAGCAGGGAGACAAAGTCGACGGGAGGAAACATGCGCACTATCATTGAAAGCGTGGAAGCGCGCCGGGTCGAGGCGCGTCTCGGTGGCGGGCAAAAACGCATCGATGCCCAGCATGCCAAGGGCAAGCTGACGGCGCGCGAGCGCATCGAGGTGCTGCTCGACGAAGGTTCGTTCGAAGAATACGACATGTATGTCACCCACCGCGCCGTCGATTTCGGCATGGCCGAGCAGAAGGTCGCGGGTGACGGCGTCGTCACCGGCTGGGGTACGATCAACGGCCGTCAGGTCTATGTCTTCTCCCAGGATTTCACCGTACTCGGTGGTTCCCTCTCCGAGACCCACGCCCAAAAAATCTGCAAGATCATGGATATGGCGGTGCGCAACGGCGCGCCGGTGATCGGGCTGAACGATTCCGGCGGCGCCCGCATCCAAGAAGGCGTCGCCTCGCTTGCCGGCTATGCCGAAGTGTTCCGCCGCAATGCCGAAGCGTCCGGTGTCATCCCGCAGATCTCCGTGATCATGGGTCCCTGCGCCGGTGGTGCCGTCTATTCGCCGGCCATGACCGACTTCATCTTCATGGTGCGCGACACATCCTACATGTTCGTCACCGGCCCGGATGTGGTGAAAACCGTCACCAACGAGATCGTCACCGCTGAAGAACTTGGTGGTGCCGGCACACACACGAAAAAATCCTCGGTCGCCGATGCGGCCTATGAAAACGACATCGAGACCCTGGAGCAGGTCCGGCTGCTGTTCGATTTCCTGCCGCTGAACAACCGCGAAAAGCCGCCGGTGCGCCCCTTCCACGACGATCCGGCCCGCCTCGAAAACCGGCTGGACACGCTAATCCCGGATAGTTCGGCAAAGCCCTACGACATGAAGGAACTCATTCATGCGATCGCCGACGAAGGCGATTTCTTCGAGCTGCAGGAAGCCTTTGCCCGGAACATCATCACCGGTTTTCTCCGGCTGGAAGGCCAAACGGTCGGCGTCGTCGCCAACCAGCCGATGGTGCTGGCGGGCTGCCTCGACATCGACAGTTCCCGCAAGGCTGCCCGTTTCGTCCGCTTCTGCGATGCCTTCTCGATCCCGATCCTGACGCTGGTCGACGTTCCCGGCTTCCTGCCCGGCGTGGCGCAGGAATATGGCGGCGTCATCAAGCATGGCGCCAAGCTGCTGTTCGCCTATAGCCAGGCGACGGTGCCGATGGTGACCTTGATCACGCGAAAGGCCTATGGCGGCGCCTATGACGTCATGGCGTCGAAACATATCGGCGCCGACATCAACTATGCCTGGCCGACCGCCGAGATCGCCGTGATGGGCGCCAAGGGCGCGACCGAAATCCTCTACCGCTCCGAACTTTCCGACGCCGAAAAAATCGCCGCCCGGACGAAGGAATACGAGACCCGCTTCGCCAACCCCTTCGTCGCCGCCGAACGCGGTTTTATTGACGAGGTGATCATGCCGCATTCGTCACGTAGAAGAATCGCCCGGGCGTTTGCCTCGCTTAGGAACAAGCAGGTTACAACGCATTGGAAAAAACACGACACGATCCCGTTGTGAAGCGGGAAACCGCCTCCCTATATTGACGTTACAACGCCTGCTGAGCGGGCGCGCTCTCCCGGTAGCAAGGACCACATTCATGACCGAAAAATCCCCCGCCAACAATCTTCCCGCAGGCTATGAAGTCCCGAAAGTCTGGACCTGGGACAAGTCCAATGGCGGTGCGTTTGCCAGCATCAACCGGCCGATCGCAGGGCCGACGCATGACAAGGTGCTGCCGGTCGGCAAACATCCGCTGCAACTCTATTCGCTCGGCACTCCCAATGGGGTCAAAGTGACGATCATGCTGGAGGAATTGCTGGCGGCCGGGCACCCGGGTGCCGAATATGACGCCTGGCTGATCAGGATTGGCGATGGCAACCAGTTCGGTTCCGGCTTCGTCGGCGTCAATCCGAATTCGAAGATCCCGGCCTTGATGGACCATGCGCCAAAGGGCGGCGGCGCACCGGTGCGCACCTTCGAATCCGCTTCGATCATGGTCTATCTCGCCGAAAAATTCGGCGCCTTCCTGCCGACTGATCTGCGCACCCGCACCGAGACGTTCAACTGGCTGTTCTGGCAGATGGGCTCCGCCCCGTTCCTCGGCGGCGGCTTCGGCCATTTCTATGCCTATGCGCCGATGCACATCCAGTATGCGATCGACCGTTATGCCATGGAGGTGAAGCGCCAACTCGACGTGCTCGACCGGCATCTGGCCGACAATCAATTCATGGCAGGCACCGAGTACACGATCGCCGACATGGCCATCTGGCCGTGGTACGGCAATCTGGCGCTCGGCCAGGCCTATGGCGATGCCGGCACATTCCTCGATGTGCAGAGCTATAAAAACGTCCAGCGCTGGACGGCCGAAATTGCCGCCCGCCCGGCGGTCAAGCGCGGCCGCATGGTCAACCGCACCAGCGGCGATGCGGCCGAACAATTGCATGAACGCCACGACGCCTCCGACTTCGACACGAAGACGCAGGACAAGATTGTAAAGGCGTAAGGAGAGACTAGCATGGCCAAAAGGCCCGAGATGACGAAACACAGGGGCTTTCCCTCCGGCATGCCGGGCCATGGTCATCATTTCACCATCCGGCGGGCAAACGAGAAGGGGGTAACCCCGCTCAAGGCGCTGCAGCGCCTTGCCCGCCCCAATTCGATCGAGCAGAAAGTCGATGCCGCTTTCCTGCATGCGCTCTGGCACCATTTCGGCACCGAGCCGTTCGAGCGCGGCAATCTCGATGCCGGGCGGCTCAACCTGCTGTTCGGCCGCGAGGTCGTGCCGGCCGAAGACCCGTTCGACCCGACATCGTATGAAGCCTTGCTGCGGATCGACGAAAGGATCGGCCGCAAGAATTTTCCGGAAGCTTTCGAAGACGTGTTTGAGGTGTGATGCAATGGCCAAGACTTCTGAAATGCCCAAGCATCGTGGCTTTCCAGCCGGAATGCTTGGCACCCAGTGGCAATTCACCCTGCGCCGGGCGAATTCCAAGGTTACGCCCCTGAGCGCCTGGCCACGGCACAGGACGATGGATCAAACGATCGCACTGGCCGATACCGAATTCGTCCAAGCCCTCTTTCAATATTTTGGCACGGCGCCTTTCCAGCGTGGCAATCTCGATGGCGAACGGCTGTGCCGCCTGTTTGGTCGTGAATTGCTACCGGCGGAACGCGGTTTTGACCCGGCCTCCTATGAGGCACTGCTGAAGTTGAACGTGCCTCTCGCCCGCAAGAATTTCCCGCAGGCTTTCGAGGGTGAGACGAAGGATGCGAGCGTGGTGCGCGGCAACGGGAAATCGCACAGCGATTAGCGGCGGAAGGCGTGGCCGATCCGCGGCCCCAGACGCCGGGCGAAGCCCTCTGCATAGTGGTGTGGGTCAAGCTGCGCTTGACCGCGCATGCTGGTCGTTCGCCGCTGTCCGCGCCGTTTTCGACCTCTTGCAAGGCCGGTTGTGGAATGTGTGAGGCAATACCTACCTGCAATAAGTCATCACCGAAAAATTCTGCTTTCGATTTCAAGGAAATGTCGCATTCTGTTTCCGTGCTCAGCTGATTCGCCTCTTGTGCCTGCGTTCAGGCCGGATTGAGAGCCGAACGACAACGCTAAATGATTTGGCCGGGGGGGGGCAGGCGCAATGCAGAAGCACGACGACGTCGAAAACTGGGCCGTTTACAGAGCACAACAAATCCTGATGCGCGAGGGTATGGACCTCGCTCTGTCGGCGCGCGATTTCGATAGCAGCGCAGTCAGGGCCAAGGGCAAGCTGCTGGCCATGGCGATCGCAGCGTCGCTGGTGGAAGCATCCGCCGCCCGGGCGGAATGATCTGACAGAGCAGGCGCTGCCATCGGCGGTTACCCTGCCCGATGACGCATTCTCCGTGCCTACCACCCCAAAATCTTGGAATTGCAAGCGCTCCCCAAGGTTCTACACTATCGGTTCAAACCGGGTGTGTTTCGAACGATAGGGTAAAGTAATGTCGTTTCTATCGGACATGGCCTTGAACCAGAGTGACATCGAAGTGGTCTGTGGCGCCCTGGAAGAATGGTGCGCGAAAAATCGCACACCCCTCGACAGCGACGGCGGCCGTGATGCCGCAACCGTGATGCTCGGCCTCTACAAGGCCGGTCACGGCACCAAGGGCTCTATCCTCGAAGCGATGCACCGAATGAACGGCACGTAGGACCGGGCAACTTGCAGGATGCAAGCCGAGGCTCTACATAAGGGCCATGCAGCGCCGGAATTTTGACGAGATGAATTGCCCCATCGCCCGCACCCTCGACCGGGTCGGCGAATGGTGGAGCATTCTTATCCTGCGGGACGTTTTCTTCGGCCGCACGAAATTCGACGAATTCCAGAAAAGCACCGGCATTGCCCCGAACATCCTCACCCGCCGGCTGAAATCGCTGGTCGAAGCGGGCCTTTTGGAAAAGCGCGCCTATCAGGACCGGCCTGTGCGCTACGAATATCTGCTGACCGGCATGGGGCGCGAGTTGCAGCCTTTGCTGATTGCGCTGTCGATGTTCGGCAACCGGCATTTCGGCGATCGCGGCGTGACCATGAGGCTGACCGACACTGAAACCGGAGCAGTCGCGCAACCGGTCTATATCGACAGCCTCACCGGCAAACCGATCGACGCCGAAAACTTCTCCCTGAAATCAGTCCGCCAGGCCTGATTTTTTTCCGTTTCCCGAGGCTGCGGCAAACTCCGCTAAGATTTTCAGATGGAGACCGTCTCCGTACGCTTTTCCGCTTCCGCAGTTCCCGGGCAGTTTCTCGGCCCCAATCCGACCTTCATCTTCCTTTCTGTCACTTGCATAATGAAAGTTTTTATATTAGTGACTTTTATATTGATAGTCATTGCGCCGCATCGCTGATGATGCCGGCGCCCGTTGAGACCACTGCCCATGCTCTCCACAACACTCTCCAGACGGCTTGAACAACGGGACATCCACTATGGCTGGATCGTTGCGGCCACCGCATTCCTCACCATGCTGGTCACCGCCGGCACAATCGGCGCGCCCTCTGTCCTGATCCTGCCGCTGCAGAAGGAATTCGGCTGGGAGGCGACGGAAATCTCGGCAGCCCTTGCCATGCGCTTCATCCTGTTCGGCCTGATGGCGCCGTTCGCCGCGGCGCTGATGAACCGTTTCGGCATGCGGCTGATGGCGCTAAGCGCACTGACCGTCGTCTTCATCGGCATGGGCCTGTCGTTGTTCATGCGCGAGGTCTGGCAGTTGGTCGTGCTCTGGGGCTTCGTTGTCGGCACGGGCACCGGGCTAACGGCCATGGTGATGGGCGCAACTGTCGCCACCCGCTGGTTCACGGCCCGCCGGGGTCTGGTCATCGGCCTGTTGACGGCCAGCACCGCCACCGGCCAGCTGGTCTTCATGCCGCTGATCGCGGCTCTGACCGAGGCTTACGGTTGGCGCGCTGCCATCATGTTCATTCTCGCCATGCTGTTTATCTGCGCCACCGCCATGTTGCTGTTCATGCGCGACCGCCCGTCTGACCTCGGGCTGCGCCCCTATGGCCAGGTGGTCGACGATCCGCCAGCCGCCGCTTCGCTCAAGACCAATTCGCCCATTGATGTGCTGATCGAGGCCTCGAAGACGCGGATTTTCTGGGTGCTGTTCCTGTCATTTTTCGTCTGCGGCGCTTCGACCAACGGGCTGATCCAGACGCATTTCGTCTCGCTCTGCGCCGATTACGGCATGACGGCGATCACCGCGACCGGCATTCTCGCCATTATCGGCGTATTCGATTTCGCCGGCACGGTTGCCTCCGGCTGGCTTTCCGACCGCTACGACAATCGCTGGCTGCTGTTCTGGTATTATGGCCTGCGCGGCCTGTCGCTGCTCTGGCTGCCCTTCACCGGCTTCGAATTTCTCGGCCTGTCGATCTTCGCCATTTTCTACGGCCTGGACTGGGTGGCCACCGTCCCGCCGACGGTGAAACTCACCGCCCAGCATTTTGGCCGCGAGCGGGCCAATATGGTGTTTGGCTGGGTTTTCACCGGCCACCAGATCGGCGCCGCCTTTGCGGCCTTCGGCGGCGGTTTCATCCGTGACAATTACGCGAGCTACCTGCCCGCGCTGATGATCGCCGGCGCCCTTTGCCTGATGGCCGCCCCTTTGGTGCTCTCGGCAGGAACGGCCAAGCTGAAACCCGTGACGGTCAGTTGACCATCACGGGCTTGGAGCGCATGCGCGACACAGTTTCGCGCTCCGCCCGCTTGCAGCGCATCGGCGGCAGGTCGCGGTCCATCAGGTCCATGTCCTCCAGCACCATGTCTCCCATCTTCTTGAAGGCGCTGTCGAGCGCGCCGGCCCGGTGGGCCGAGCGGAGAAAACCTTTGAGGCTGCGGACAGGATGATCCAGCGACAACGGCTCGTCCGGATAGACGTCGCTCGCCGCCACGATATGGCCGCTTGCAACCGCCGCCATCAGCGCGTCGAAATCGACGACATTGGCGCGGCTGAGCAGGATGAAGGCCGCACCCGGCCGCATGCTCGCAAAAGCCTTGGCGCCGAGGAAATGCTGGTTCTCGCTGGTAACCGCCGCGACGACGAAAATGAAATCGCTCTTTGTCAGCACATCCTCCAGGCTGGATGGCGTGGCGCCGTTGTCGATGAGGATCGAGGCCGGCATCCAGGGGTCGTAGACGCGGGTATTGGTGCGGAACCCGGAAAGCACGCGGTTCAGCGCCTTGCCGAGATCGCCGAAACCGATGATGCCGACATCGGCGCCGGACAAGAGCCGCGCCTTGGCATTGCCTTCGCCACCCCAGAGCTCACGGCCCTCGCGGAAATCAACATCAGCATCGACAATGCCACGGGCGATGTTCAGTGCCATGGCAAGGCCCATCTCGGCGACCGGCTCGGCAAACACCTGCCCCGTCGTCACCACATGAATGCCGCGGGCAAACAGCACATCATAAGGCATGTTGTTGATCAGGTTGCTTTCGACATTGAGGATGCAGCGAAGCTTTGGCATGCGCGCCAGCGTTTCGGCGCTCAAGGGCGGCTGACCGATGATGTAGCGGGCTTCGCCGAGAATATCGCCACTCAGCCCTGCGATATTTTCGGGATCGGCTTCGACAATACGATATTTGGCTTTCAGCTGCTCCAGTGCCGCCGGTGTGAAAATCAGATCAAGCGTGCGTGGTTCCGGCGCGCAGATGGCCAGAGGCCGTTGCGTTTCAGGCATGATAGCGTCTCCCTCGCCGGACGTGGGAAAGGCCCGGCATTCCTCTTGGCCGAAGTTGTATTGATCAACGGCCATTTTGCAAGGCGGCCGGACGCGAGGGCTTGCCTAATAATCGAGGCCGCGCATGTAGCGGTCAAGCGAGCGGGGCGTACCGGGAGACTGGAACACCGGACCGTTGCCCTGGCGGCAATTGTTGATGGTCCGGTAGCGCGGCGCAAAGGTTGGATGCCCCTCCCGCTCGACAACCGTCTGTTCGCAATAGATTCGCTTGGCATCGAAAGCCTCCTCCGGCGTCTTCACACCGGGTAGATCGGTATAGACCTGGGCAAGCTCGACAGGTGCCGTGGACAGTGGCGCAGCGACTGCCGGGACAGCGGACAGAACCAGGGCAGTGGAGAGAAAAACAGTCTGCAGGGTCAACATCACCATTCCAACCGATGCCCGATGAACGCTGTAGGTCTCCTTCGGGCGCAAGGAGACGGTATCGCTTCCGGTGAAGTTGCGCTATAGCCCAACAACTTGAACCAAAGCGCGGAACTTCGTCCGGCTGATGTGGGGTTTTCCATGGCAAATGCAATACGGCTTCACGAAGGCGACATTTCAGTTGAAGACGCCGCCCGCTACAAGGGCGCCATCGCCATCGACACCGAAACGCTCGGCCTTGTTCCGCGCCGCGACCGGCTTTGCCTGGTACAGCTTTCGCCCGGCGATGGTTCGGCGGACGTCATCCGGATCGCCAAGGGCCAGACGCAGGCCCCGAACCTCGTCGCCATGCTGGAAGACCCGACCCGTCAGAAGATCTTTCACTTCGGCCGCTTCGATATCGCCGTGCTGTTTCACACGTTCGGTGTGACCACGACGCCAGTCTTCTGCACCAAGATCGCCTCGCGGCTAACCCGAACCTATACGGACCGGCACGGCCTGAAGGACAATCTGAAGGAACTGCTCGAGGTCGACATTTCCAAGCAGCAGCAGTCGTCCGACTGGGCGGCCGAAAAACTCTCGCAGGCACAGCTGGAATATGCCGCATCCGACGTGCTGCATCTACATGCGCTGCGCGACAAGCTGACGGCACGCCTGATCCGCGATGGCCGTGCCGAGCATGCCGATGCCTGCTTCGCCTTCCTGCCGACCCGCTCCAAGCTCGACTTGCTGGGCTGGGACGAAACGGATATTTTCGCGCACAGCTGATGCGGCCTCTAAACGAACATCAGACAGGACCTGTCCTTGAACCCGTGCGGGTGTGGATCCGTCAACAGCTGAACAGGCTGCCGCCGGGTCTCGCCGAGTTCGTTCTGTTCGGATTGAAACAGGCATGGTCATGCCTGTTCGGCGCGCTTGTGCTGTTTCTGATCATCGTCACCAAGCTGGTCTGGAACGACGGCTGGGTACTCAACCGCTACGATGCGCTCTTTCTAGCCGCACTGGGCATACAAATCACCTTCCTGCGCCTGAAGATGGAGAGCTGGGAGGAGGCCAAGGTTATCCTGATCTACCATGTGACCGGAACGTGCATGGAGATCTTCAAGGTCCAGATGGGATCCTGGGTCTATCCGGAGGATGCGTTCTTCCAGATTGCCGGTGTGCCGCTCTTCTCCGGCTTCATGTACGCATCCGTCGGCAGCTATATGGCCCGCGCCATCCGCATTTTCGACATGCGCTTTACCCACTATCCGCCTTTCGCGCTGACCGCCCTTCTGGCCGCGGCCATCTACATTAATTTCTACAGCCATCACTATGTAACCGATATGCGCATCGGCCTTTTTGCGGCCACTCTGCTGCTTTTCGGGCGGGTACGGATCTATTTTACCGTGGAGCGGAAAGCCCGCTGGATGCCGCTGGTCCTGGCAGCCTTTTTCACCAGCATCTTTCTCTGGATTGCCGAGAATATTGGAACGGCCACCGGCATATGGCTTTATCCCGGCCAAACCGAATGGCACATGGTATCGCTGCAGAAACTGGGCTCCTGGTATCTGCTGCTCTATGTCAGCTTCGTTTTGGTGACGATCGTCTGCAAGCCGCAAGCGCCAAACCCCTCCAGACAACACATGAAGGCATCCTAATGTAATGACCGCGAAAATAGGTTAATCGGACATTAATGGTTGCTGGTTACTGTTAACGACATCCCACGTTGCAGACCGCGCGGAGCAGCCATGATCACGCCTCTTCAGTCCAGTGCCGCAACCATTACCACGACGCTGATGCAGTCGATGATCGACCAAGCTGAGGAGAAGCGGGTCGAAGACGAAAAGAAGGCGCGCAAGGAAACCAAAGAGGACGATATCCTCAAGGCGCGCATTTCGGCCAGCAAGAGCCATGCGGCCCTGAACGACAAGGTCAACGCCCATTTCTTCGGCGCCCTGCAGAGCGACGACGATCCGATGGCGGAACTGATCTCGCGCTTTTTGAACGTTTTGGGCGTGAGCCGGGACGAAGGTGAAACCGACACGGATTTCGGGACACGCGTTGCCGATACGTTGACGCTGGTCTCGATGATCGGCAAGAGAGAAGCGAACGGCGGTATTCCCGGTCAACCGCGTGAGGTCACGCTGGCCCGGTTCCGGGTCTCGGTCGATGACATCGACGCCGTGCTGAATGGCACCGCGGAACAGTCAACCGAAATGACGAAGATGGCCGCCCGCTTTGTGACCCGCTATGGGCTCACGCAAAACGAGGGCGGGAACGACAAGGATTACAGCAAGCGTATCGGCGAGGCGATGGCCGACGTGCGCAAGTCAATGCCGGCAAGCATCGAAGAGCTTGAAACCAAGACCGGCTTGCGGGATCTGGGCCTGACCGCGGCCCAGATCGTTGATGCCATTAAGCATCCCTACGGCACTCAGGCCAAAATTATCCAGGAAGTCCTTGATGACTCCGCCCGCACCGATGGTACCTCGGTCGAGGATACGCAGGTCGCGATCCAGCGGCTGGAGGATATCGCCGATCCGAAATCCATCGAAGAACTGAAGCTGGAAAGAACCCATCAGCCGGACCCGACCCGCGTCGAGAATGCCGAAACGCGCAAGGAGCGCGAAGAGGATATCCGCAAGCTGGAGGCGGGCGAAAAGCTGGAAGACGTCCAGAAGGTTCAGGACACGATCGAAAAGGTCAATGACGCCGTCCGCAACGCCCCCGGCAAGACCGATGTGCCGGCCGCTGATGGCAAGCCGGCCGCAGAGGTCGTCACATCGGGCGACCTGCTGCTGACCCTTGCAGCGGGCGCCGAAATCGCAGAGATCGAGCAAGAGGCCGAAAGCACCGCGACCAGCAGCAGCGTGGCGAGCGGGTCAGCTTCGATCGATAGCGAAGCCGGAACGACGGACGCCTCCGAGGAAGCCAAGGAAGAGGCCGATGCGGCCGTTCTGCTTGCTCGCGCCGGCCCCGGCGACGCCGCAGCACCGGTGGGTGAGGCAGCAGGCGGCATTTTGCCTGTCAGCCTCGATGAAAACGGCATTTACGAGATTCTCAAGCGTCAGGCCGAAGCAGCGAAGGCCGCCTGATTACGGCTTGCGCCTGACGATGCCAAGGCGCGCCATCACCTCCTTCGGGATGCCATAGCGCTGGACGGCGTCGCGGTTTGAGCGCAGGCCGCAGATTTCGCGCTGGATGAAGAACGCCCAGACGACATCGGCGGCATCGTCGAGCAATTGTTCGCGCCGCGCCGTCGTGGTTTGAGGATCGCTGAGCACGCTCAAGGCGGCGATCGCTTTTTCGACTTTCAATCCATGCCGCCCGAGCGCATCGGCCCGCTCCGACATCAGCTCGTATTCGAGCAGGTTGAGGGCGCCATCCTTGGTAAAGGATGGTGACAGCGATTGTGGTGGACGAACCGTCATCTTCAGGGCTCCACGGTAGACCAGAACCAAGATGGGGCGGCACTGGCCGCCAGGCAATATCCTATTTGGCCCGGGCGCGGATTTCCTCAAAACTCCAGTCGCGCAGCAAGTCGCCGTTCTTCCAGACTGTCTCCAGATAATTGCGCCGGTCCTTGAGCTCGTCGAGACGCGCCGCCTCAAGGCCGCCAAGGCCGCTGACCACCGCCTGCCGGCCCGCCTTCGACGCCTTGACGTTCATGGTGGCGGGGCGCTTGAAGACGTCGTGCCACCTGCCGGTCTCGTCGAGCCGCGCATTGGTCTTCATCGCGAAGGAATAGGTGTCGCGGTTGACCTTCTGCAACAGGCCACCGCCCATGCCGAAGGCGATGTTTTCGGCGGAAAAGCCGAACGCTTCCAGCCGGCCGAGAATCTGGCTGATATCAGCATTGGAAATACCATCGCCCTGGATGACCCGGACGGACTTGTCGAGCACCTTGTAGCCCTTGCCGTTCAACGCCGAGCCGAAATGATAATCGAGCTGCTTGATCACATGCACCGGTGTCTCGATCGGGTCGCCGCTGTCGGGCCGGATCACCACCGTGCCGCCGCTGGCCCTGACCTTTTCGCGCAATTGCTCGCCCCAGATTTCCGAGACCGCGTAGTTGATATCGTAGCTATCCGACACGACGGCGAACATGCCACCACCGGCAAAGCGATCAATCATATTGGCATAGGCTTCCGCTTCCCGCTCGACACCCCAGGCAGTCATCGTCGAATGTTCGGAGGCGGGGATCGAGAACCCGGCCATTTCGGCGCCATAGTAGCGCCGGGCATAGAGCACGCCGGTCATCGTGTCTGTGCCCATGAAATTGACAAGATGGGCCGCGCCGCCAAGACCGGCCTGTTCCTGCGCGCCAACCCCGCGCGCGCCAAAATCGTGCAGCCGGAATGGCAAGGCGGCGTCCGGATCGTCGCAGGTTTTCTCAAGGATCGGCCGGATGATCTGCTTGATCTTGCGGGCATTGCTGGCGACCGATGACGGGTACCAGACGGCGCGCAACAGCGCGGTCTCGATATAAGATGTCAGCCAAAAGCTCTCCGGATCGGTATTGACCACCTGCACCATCGGCACGCCGCGGCGCAGCAGAGTACCTTCCGGCAGCGCCTGGATTTCAAGCGGCGGATAACCGCCGAAATGGTCGACGATCCGCATCCAGCCGGCGCGATGGAACGGCAGGCCATGGGCAAAGACGATCGCTTCCGCCTCATCGACATCGGCGCGCGTAACCGGCTTGCCGAGATACTCCTTGAGGAACATCTGCAGGCCGAAGAACAGCACATCGGCCTGATCGGGATGACCACGTGTCTCGATATAGGCGGAGATACCTCGTGTGCCCGGAGGATATTGCAGGAAATGGCTGAACTTGTAGCTATCGGTGTTGAGGATCAGGTTGGTCAGGTTCATCGCATTCCCCCGAAAGCAATTCCATGCGCGCCGCATAATCGACGGCGGTAGCACGAGATGTACGCGAGCGATGAAAGGGCGGCAAGAGCAAAGCAGGCGCCTTTCCATCCCCAGTGGCTGCATCCGGTATGGTTAATATTCTATCAATCATTCGGCGCTAATATGGAACCATACAATGCTCGGCCACCCTGGTTCCGAAGCAGCCGCCGCAGTCTGGTCTGGCCGTGAATGAGCCGTCGGGCATGCGCATGAAGCGCCTTCACCCCCTGACATATGCCCTAAGGCATCCGGCCCTTTTATTGGCATGCCAAACAGATCTGGCCTCAACTCGAACGTGACGGAGATTGCGATGCTGATGCCCCTTCTCTCAGTCAAGACACCGATTGCGGCGGCACAGGCGGCAATCGCCGTCGAAGCGGTCACACCGCGAGAGCGGGCGTTGCCGGTCGCGATGCCAGGCCGGATCTCGGGACATCAGTCGGAAGCGGTTTTGAAAATTCTGGAAACGCTGAACCGGCACCTGCTGGGAAGCGAGCCTCTGCCAAAGGATGCACTGATCCGGTTGCTCGACACATTGTCGAAAATCCTGAAATTTCCACCGCTGCCGCAGGAAACGCTTCGCGATTTCAGCAAGCGGCTGGCCGTCTTTATCGAAACACTGCCACCGGCGGCGCGGGCGGCCCTGGAAAAGCAACTGGGCCAGCGCAATCTGGCGATTGTCATCAAGATGCTTGCCGAAGTGCTGAAAATGCCCTCGATCATCGAGTTGCCACGCTTGCTGGACAGACCCTTCCAGCCGCCCATGGTACCGCGCGCCGGTAGCACGCAGCCGGACGGCAAGCTGCTGCCCAACATCAACGTGCCACAAGGGCATGGTCAGACGCCTGTCCCGGGCCGGCAGACACCAGCATTCAATCCGCAAACGATGGTAATAAACCCTGCCGCTATTGCCGATCCCGGGCTGTTGCAGGCCGCCTTGAAAAAGGCCTTTGGCGGTGATGATGCCGCGCCAGCCGTCATTGCCTTCGAGGAAGGCATCAACGAGGACACGCCGGCAACGGCACTGCGCTCGGAGCAACCTGCAAAGGCCCAGACGCCGCGCGGCAGCGCCGCCGCCGCCAGCGGGCAACCGCAACAGACCACCAAGGCGAGTTCCGACACGATTCCGCTCCTGCGCGCCGCCGCCGCCTTTCTCGCCGCCGATCCGGAGGCCCTGTCTCTGGTCGCCACGATCGCTTCCGGCATGGATGACCAGCTGAAAGCGGAGATGGTGAAAGAACTGCAACTCGACATTTTCGAGCCGAAGGAAGCAGCCGAGCAACCCGTTCAATCCGCCGGTCCGGATAGGAATGAAGCACGCATCGATGGCGGCGATCTCTCCGCCTCGCAGACTGAGACGGATGCACCGGCCGAGGCGGAAATGCCGCCAGCCAGAACGGCCGTTGCGCGCAATCCCGACGAGGTCGATGGCTTCACGGGTCACGATCTTGGCGAGTGGGAATTGGAGATCGAGGCGCAGGATCAATCCTTCACCGGCGCCGATGACATCCCCTCACCTTCGGCCGAGATGGAGATGGACCGCCCGGAAAAGAGCCTTGCGCAGATGCTGAAGGCGCTGGTCGAGGCCAGCCTGCCGTTGCCGGGCGCCGAGACATCCGATCCGCTGTTTGCAACACTTGCAGGCGATGCGGCTGACATGAGCGCCGAAATGCTGTTTGCGCAACTGGAAGCCTCCGAGAACGCTGAAATGTTGCCGGACGCTTCGTTGCTCACCGGCGATATCGGCGATCAGATGGAGATGGCCGGGCTCGAACCCGATGCCTGGAACACGATGCTGGATGGACCAGAGGAAAAGGCGGCGAGCCGCCAGATGCTGCCGCATTCGGCGACGGCGGAAGAGAATGTGCGCGAAGCCCTGACGCCACGGCTACCCGACGCGGGCATTATCCGCGACGCAATCCCCTTCGCGATGATCCCGTATTTGCCGGCAAAGGCGCAGGAGGCTCGCGCCATCGACGTTGAAGACGAGGAAAAACAGGCGTTTGCGGATGAAGAGGATCAAGGTCAGCAGGACGAAGGCGGCAGCCAGCCTGAGACCCAGAGCGAGGAAACGCCCGTCCTGCAGCACGCCGATCCGGACGAGCGCGAGAACGATGGCGACGCCGCCTATGATCTCTACCGGCGCATGGGCGGCTACGGCTGAACCGATCCGCCACCGGAAACAGGACATGAAAAAGCCCGCGGAAATCGCTTTCCGCGGGCTTCTCTATTTGAACGCTAAGGCTTATTCGCCCGAACGGTTCTTCAGGGCTGCGCCCAGGATGTCGCCGAGCGAAGCGCCCGAGTCGGACGAACCGAACTGTGCGACGGCTTCCTTCTCTTCAGCGATTTCCAGAGCCTTGATCGACAGCATGACCTTGCGGTCCTTCTTGGAGAAGTTGGTGACGCGGGCGTCGACAACCTGACCAACGGAGAAACGCTCCGGACGCTGTTCGTCGCGGTCACGCGACAGATCGGCACGGCGGATGAACGAGGTGAGGTCTTCGTGGTTGACGAGCTTCACTTCGATGCCACCGTCGTTGACAGCCAGAACTTCGCACGAAACAACGGCGTTCTTGCGCAGGTCGCCGGAAGCAGCAGCGTCGCCGACTGCGTCCTTGCCGAGCTGCTTGATGCCGAGCGAGATGCGTTCCTTTTCGACGTCTACATCGAGAACGACGGCCTTGACCATGTCGCCCTTGTTGTATTCCTCGATGACCTGCTCGCCCGGACGGTTCCAGTCGAGATCCGACAGGTGCACCATGCCGTCAACGTCGCCGTCGAGACCGATGAACAGGCCGAATTCGGTCTTGTTCTTGACTTCGCCTTCAACTTCCGTGCCAGCCGGATGGCTGTGCGCGAATGCCTGCCACGGGTTCTCGAGCGTCTGCTTGAGGCCGAGCGAGATGCGGCGCTTGGTCGGGTCGACTTCGAGAACGACAACGTCGACTTCCTGCGTCGTGGACAGGATCTTGCCGGGGTGTACGTTCTTCTTGGTCCAGGACATTTCGGAGATGTGGATCAGGCCTTCGATGCCCGGCTCCAGCTCTACGAATGCACCGTAGTCGGTGATGTTGGTGACGGTACCGGAGATCTTCTTGCCGACCGGGTACTTGGCACCAATGCCATCCCAAGGATCCGACTCGAGCTGCTTCATGCCGAGCGAGATGCGGTGGGTTTCCTGGTTGATGCGGATGATCTGAACCTTGACCTGCTGGCCGATGTTCAGGATTTCCGACGGATGGTTGACGCGGCGCCATGCCATGTCGGTGACGTGCAGCAGGCCGTCGATGCCGCCGAGGTCAACGAACGCACCGTAATCGGTGATGTTCTTGACGACGCCGTCAACAACCTGGCCTTCTTCGAGGTTCTGGACGATTTCCGAACGCTGTTCAGCACGCGACTCTTCGAGAACCGTACGGCGCGAAACGACGATGTTGCCGCGGCGCTTGTCCATCTTGAGGATTTCGAAGGGCTGCGGGTTGTGCATCAGCGGAGTGACGTCGCGGATCGGACGGATGTCGACCTGCGAGCGCGGAAGGAAGGCAACGGCACCATCCAGATCGACGGTGAAACCACCCTTGACCTGGTTGAAGATGACGCCTTCGACGCGTTCGCCAGCTTCGAACTTGACTTCGAGGCGGACCCAGCTCTCTTCGCGGCGAGCCTTTTCGCGCGACAGAACAGCTTCGCCCATCGCATTTTCGATGCGCTCGACGTAAACTTCGACTTCATCGCCGACCTTCAGCGTGCCGTCCTTGGCCTTAGCGCCGAATTCCTTCAGAGCGATGCGGCCTTCGACCTTGAGGCCGACGTCAACGATAGCGACGTCCTTCTCGATGGCCGTAACAATACCCTTGGTGACGTAGCCTTCGGCAAGATCCTGCGTAGCAAAGGATTCCTGCAGCAACGCGGCAAAATCGTCGCGGGTGGGGTTAGCTTGAGACATGAATACTCCTGATGTGCCTTCATGGGGCACAGGCGCCGGGGGTTAGCGTTGACAGGTCCAAAAACCATCCGCTCCAATCATGAAGGAGCAAATCCGGCGCGGGGATGGTGGTTCGGACTATTGCTTCAATGCAGCGTCGACAAACGTCTTCGCCGTTAAGAATGCGGCCTCTATACTCATTTCGGACGTATCTAGCAAGTGTGCATCTAAGGCCGGGCGCAGCGGGCTGTCAGCCCGCCCCATGTCGCGCTCGTCACGCTTGACGATGTCGGCCAGGATTTCCAGGAAATCAGCCGGAATGCCGTTGCCGACGATCTCGTCGAACCGGCGGCGGGCGCGCACTTCGGCCGAGGCCGTCACATAGAGCTTCACCGGCGCATCCGGGCAGACGACCGTGCCAATATCGCGCCCGTCCAACACAGTCCCCGGTTCGCGTAGCGAAAAGGCGCGCTGCGTCTCGACCAGCGCCTGACGCACCAGCGGCATGACGGCGATCTTGGAGGCAGCCTCGCCGATCGAATGGGCAGACAGGACGCTGCGGTCGAGCCCGGCAAGCTCGACATCGCGGGCCATCTGCTCGGCAACTCTTTCGTCGTCCAAAGGCAGGCCGGCATCCAGCAGAGCCTTGGCGGTGGCACGGTAGGTGAGCCCGGTATCGAGATGATGGAAACCGTATTCGTCAGCGATGCGCCGGGACAATGTCCCCTTGCCCGCAGCCGCAGGTCCGTCGATGGCGATGATAAAGGTCATTTTAAGCTACCTGAAATGGACATGATCGTCGTGGCGCACTGCCAATCAATTCTGGAATCTCACAGTATCGCTCTTCACGGCAAGCACTTTCACACGATGCTTCTTCACAAGCGTCACTCGCACGTCACCCGCACCCCCGGCTGAACCGGCCATCCGCTCAGGCGACTGCCGGCAAGCCTTGGCTCGCGGAGAACGCGCTATCCGCGACTTTGTCTGCTGCGTAACACCAAGTTGCAGAATGGCCATCCTTCCTCCCAAAGCAAAGCGCAGCGGGTGCCTGGGCAAGTTAATCTTTGACAGATGCAGCCAAGACGACTATGGGGACCGGCTAATTCATTTCACCTTCAACGCCGGTATACCGGCAGATGCCGGTAATTCCGGCCATTCAAGAGGCTTTGACCGTGGCAAAAGCGGAACTTGGAACAAAACGCGCTGATCCGGAAACGGGCCGTAAATTCTACGACCTGAACAAGGATCCGATCGTTTCCCCCTACACCGGAAAATCCTACCCTCTGTCCTTCTTCGAAGAGACATCGGTCGCCAAGGTCATGGAAAAGGCCGCCGAGGAGGACGAGGTTCAGGAAGTCGACGCCGAGAACACCGAAGTCGAACTGGTCTCGCTCGAGGATGCCGACAGCGAAGCAGCCGGCGGCGACGATATTCCGGATCTGGGCGATGACGATGTTGAAATCGAAGGCGATGACGACGACACATTCCTCGAAGCCGATGAAGACGACGAGGACGGCCTGTCCGACCTGATCGGCGTATCGGACGACGACGACGAGGTCTAATTTCGAGACCTGATTAACCGGCTGTCTCAAACTCTCGGCGACGGGAGTTTGAGACAGCCGACATTAGACTGAATAACGAATAATGAGCGAAGCGCCTTTGCGCTCCTCCTTCGGGCATCATCAGCCCCATCGCTTATATGCCGGTACCGTCCCCTTAACGGCAAAGCGGATACTCCCCTCTCCCTCCTGACCTGAAACGCAAAAGAATCCCTGACGCGGTTCCGCCGTATCAAGAGCGGGCGGGCATGTCGCGACATGGCAAGCGCGGGACTAACATCCCATCATTTTTTTACAGGCCAGGCGCAATCCGGGCAGACTCCGGCTTGCCCGTTACAGCAGCTGCCTCCGCCTGAAGCATCAACCCACCCGCAGCGCTGCGCAATGACCGCGTCCGGCGTGAAACACCGGCCGGCCGAGCGGCAAATATCGCATCGCACGCGATCATCAACCGCTTGTTAGGATTTTGTTGACCATAATTGATGCCGGAGGCGGCGTTGAGCGCGGCCATTCCGAGGTGTTTGAGTAAATCAACTTCAGGCGAGGTTTGTTGTGTCAGCGTATGTACGGGACAAGAGTTCAGTCGGATATGTCATCAATCAGGCTGCAGCGCTGGTCTCCGGCACCGTAAACCACGCCACTCGGCTGGCCGTTACGACGCTCTTTGCGTTGTTCGCCATCCTCGGATCCGCGGTCACCGCGATGGCGGAGGATCGTGCGCTGAAACTGTATTTCACACACACGGGCGAAAAAGCCACGATCACCTATAAGCGCAACGGACGGTTTGATCCGAAGGGAATGGACAAGATCAACCGGTTCCTGCGCGACTGGCGGCGGAACGAACCTGCCCGCATGGACCCGCGTCTGCTCGATCTGGTGTGGGAGGTTTACGATCGCAGCGGCGCAAGCGGCTATATCCACATCGTCTCCGCCTATCGATCGCCGGCAACCAATACTATGTTGCGGTCCCGCTCACGCAGCACAGGCGTCGCCAAGAACAGCCAGCATACGCTCGGCAAGGCCATGGATTTCTTTATTCCCGGCGTCAAGCTTTCGACGGTGCGCGCTCTGGCGATGCAGATGCAGGTCGGCGGCGTTGGGTATTACCCCACCTCGGGATCTCCGTTCGTCCACCTCGACGTCGGCAATGTCCGTGCCTGGCCGCGTATGTCACGCAAGGAGCTGGCGCGGATATTCCCGAACGGGCGCACGATGCACCTCGCAGCCGACGGCAGCTCGCTGCCTGGCTACACGCAAGCGGTGGCGGATTACAAAAAGCGCATCAGCCCCGCTTCGATCAGGATTGCCAGCACGGCGCGGCAGGACAAGAACGCCAAATCGGCTACGGAATCGTCACCTTCGGCTGGCGAACAGCGCGGCCTGCTGACAGCGCTCCAGTCCGCGCCACGAAGCAAGGCACTGGATGCCCTGGCCGTGCAGACCGCTCTTGGCGGCAACGCTGAAAAGCAACCGTTCACCGATCTCTCCTCCTATGCTGTTCCCATACCGTCGATACGGCCCGCCGCCCTGGCCGTTGGCACTCCGTCACCGGATGCTATCGAGACGGCATCGATCGGTCCTATCCCGGCACTTCTTGCGATCGAAACGCCCGCAGCCTTGCAGGGCTCTGCCGGATTTGAGCCGCTCGCGACAGCGCACGCAGCCTTGAAGGCAAGGATGGAGATC
Source organism: Hyphomicrobiales bacterium (assembly GCA_900473685.1). Taxonomy (GTDB): domain Bacteria; phylum Pseudomonadota; class Alphaproteobacteria; order Rhizobiales; family Rhizobiaceae; genus Pararhizobium. The sequence continues at coordinate 182,846 of UCNE01000015.1, read as the reverse complement.
ATCGGCGCCCTGCCAATGACCGGATCCTGGAAACGGGGTGCGAACTTCGCAGCGATCTCCGGCAAATCGCTGATGACGTGGGCGCTGCATTCGCCCGGCGACGTTATCGGCATGAGAGCGCCGCGCGTTTCACAGCAAACGTTACAGGTGACAGCCGGTGAAATCATCCCGCCCACTGACGCAAGAACCTTCAACACCGACCGCTTTGGGAGCGCTCCCGAAGGCTGATCATCTCTGCGCGTCAAGGCCAGGTGCAGAGTGCGCCGCATGCCTCTCAGTAGGGTACACGCCCCTCTGGAATATCGGATCGATTCCCGGCAACGTGTTACACAGCCGAGATTGCAGCCAGATGGGCCGATTAAGGCTTGCCTCTAAACCTCACAAAATTCAAACGATTGGCGCCCGCACGGGGTTTTCAACCTTTATGCGGACGCTGGGCTCCGGGTTCACTGAATAAAAACGTCACCTTTGTCTTTTTCGGCTTGCCATCTGCAAAAAGCAGAAGTAATAAGCCGCCACCACCGAGCGAAATCGCTTCGGACGGTTCCCGGAAACCGGCTTTGCCGGACCCGTTATGGGGCTATAGCTCAGCTGGGAGAGCGCTTGCATGGCATGCAAGAGGTCAGCGGTTCGATCCCGCTTAGCTCCACCAAATTCTTCCTCGTATATTATTGAGTATGCCAAACCGGTTTGGTTTGAACTCGTGCGGCGTGTCCGCCATCTTCCCTCGCCTCATCTTTCCCATTGACTGAATGCCGCCCGCGCGCTCCAACCGTTTCCACATCAAAATGGTAGCAGGAGCAGATCATGGACCTCGGCATCAACGGCAAGCGGGCACTCGTTCTCGGCGGCAGCAAGGGACTGGGGCGCGGGATTGTCGAGGCACTGGCGGCTGAGGGGGCCATTGTCGCTTTGACAGGCCGCGATCAGGCGAAGGCGGAACAGAGTGCAGCGCAGATCGGTGATTCGGTCCGGGGCCTGGCGCTCGATCTGGCCAACCCTGATACCATCGATCCTTTTCTCGACCGGCTCGCCGCTAATTTCGGGGCAATCGATATTCTGGTTCTGAATGGTGGCGGGCCGCCGCCGAGCCTTGCGGCCGAGATCGATCCGGTATTCTGGCGCGCCCAATTCGATACGATGGTTCTGGCCGGGATGCGCATCACCAACCGTTTGCTGCCTTCCATGCGGCAGAACGGCTGGGGGCGCATCATGGCTGTGGCCTCCACCAGCATCCGCGAGCCGATCCCGGGCTTGACCGCATCCAATGCGTTGCGCAGCGCCGTTGCCGGCTGGCTGAAGACGCTGGCCGGGGAAGTGGCGGCTGAAGGCGTTACCGTCAACATGCTTCTGCCCGGGCGGCTGGCGACGGACCGGACGCTGAGCTTCGACAGGATGGATGCGGAAAGCGAAGGGCTTGATATCGAAACCGTTGCAGCGCGCAGCCAGTCCGACATTCCGCTCGGCCGCTATGGCACTCCCGCCGAATTCGGGGCTGCGGCGGCGTTTCTTGCCAGCCGGCAGGCAGGTTACATCACCGGTGTGGCGCTGCCGATCGACGGCGGGCTGAGCAAGGCCATGCTTTAGTCACTTCACTGCAGCAGCCGAGGCGGGCGGCTAATCGCTGCTCTCCTCGTCGAACCAGGCATTGCTGAACATCAGATTGGCGATCGAAACGGCCTTTCCGCTGTCATCGCGAACGACGACAGAAACGGCACCGGTCGAATGGCCGGCAATCTCGTCCTGGGTGACGTCCAGCAAAATGCGGCCGACCTCCTTTGTGACGCTGGCGCGAGTCGACAGTTCCAGCCCGTCTTCATCGCGGATCGCACCGTCACGGTTATGCAGATCGAAAAAATACCGGCTCATGGCTTTTCATCCCCTTGGTCGATCAGGAATTCGCCGAACCTAAAATAGTTCCTGAAAACAACAGGATTTGCGATCCATGTGTCAATGTTAAATGAGCCGCGGCCGTTTGTGGGATAGGTGGAGAGCCCACTCCTCTGTTGGCATGCTGCAAATTGATCGATTCCCTGCTTCTCAACCTTCAAAGCCATGATGTGGTATCACCGCACGAGGTGACCCTGCTCAGAAACCTGATCTGGCGCGACCGGCGCTTCAAGGTCGACGAGGAAATCGTCGTCGAAGGATCGCGGCCGGGTTACAGCACGCTGCTGATCGATGGCTTTGCGGCGCGCTACAAGTTCCTGGCCGATGGCACGCGCCAGATCACCGCTCTGCATATTGCCGGCGATTTCGTCGATCTGCATGCGTTTCTCCTGAAAACCATGGACCACGGCATCGTCGCCATGTCGCAATGCCACGTGGCCTTCGTCGAACATGGCGACCTCAAGGCCATCACCGAAACCCAGCCGCATCTGAGCCGCCTGTTGTGGCTGGACACACTGGTGGATGGCGCCATTCATCGTGAATGGATCGTGGCGATGGGGCGTCGGTCCAAAAAGGCGCATCTTGCCCACCTAGTCTGCGAGCTGTTCATGCGGCTACAGGTCGTAGGGCGGACCGCCGATTACAGCTTCCATTTTCCGCTGACGCAGGTGGAGCTTGCCGACGTGCTGGGCATCTCGCTGGTGCATCTCAACAAGACCCTGCAGATCCTGCGCAAGGCCGAGCTCCTCACCTGGATTGGCCAGATGATCACCATCCTCGACTGGCCACGCCTGCAGGAGCTGGCACAGTTCGACCCGACCTATCTCAGCCAGACTGTCGAGCCGCGTTAGCGAATTTATACCGTGATCAGCGATGCGCGGCCCAGGGCACGAACCAGCGCTCCAGCAGTCGCGCCAGAATCTCAAACAGAAAAGCAATCACCGCAATGACGATGATGCCGGCAATCACGATGTCGGTGACCAGGAATTGCGCTGCCGACTGGATCATGAAGCCGAGACCGCGGCTTGCGGCCACCAGTTCTGCCGCCACCAGCGTCGACCAGCCGGCGCCGAGCGCGATGCGGGTGCCGGTCAGGATCGACGGGATGGCGCTGGGCAGGATTACCTGCACGAGGATTTGCAGACGGGTCGCGCCGAACGATCTGGCCGCGTTGATGAAATCGGCCGGTGCGGATTTAACCCCGGCCGCCGTCGACAGGATGATCGGCGGCAACATGGCAAGCGCGATGACGGTGATCTTCGACGCCTCGCCGATGCCGATCCAGATGATGATCAGCGGCAGATAGGCCAGCGGCGGCAGCGGCCGCAGGAATTCGACGATGGGATCGAGAATACCCTTGCCGATACGGCTGGTGCCGATGGCAAGACCGGCGGGAATACCGATGACGAGTGCGGCGGCAAGGGCTGCGAAAATACGCAGCAGGCTGGCAAGCGTGTGCTGCGCCAGCGTCGAATCGACGAAGCCGTTCACCGCGACGGAATAGATCGCCTTCAAAACGATCAGAGGCGATGGCAAAAAGAGCGGCGACACCAGACCATAGGCCGAGGCAAGGCTCCAGGCGGCGATGATGGCGATGATGGTCGCCAGCGAGACCGGCAAGGTTCCGGGGCTGCGTTTTGGCCTTTGCGCTTCGGTCACGGCAGGCGCAGCCGGGGCGACGGGCGCAATGCTGCCGATATTGATGGTCATGCCGCTTCCTCCTCACTATCCGCATGGATGAGCCCGGTCAGGCCATCGTGAAGACGGCGGTATTCCGGCGAATCCTTGATATCCTGCAGGGATTTTCCGCCGAGCAGCTGGCGGCCGAAGCTTGCCGGGATGTCTGCGATGATACGGCCGGGATTGGGCGCCAGCACAACGACGCGGGTGGCAAGCAGCATGGCTTCCTCGATACTGTGGGTGATCAAAAGCGCCCCGGTCTTGCTCTCCGACCAGACCTTGAGCAGAAACTGCTGCAGCCGGGTTCGGGTCAGCGCATCGAGTGCGCCGAGCGGCTCGTCGAGCAGCAGGAAACGCGGTTCGGACGCCAAGGCCCGGGCGATGCCGACGCGCTGGCGCATGCCACCCGACAATTCCCAGATATTCTTGGACCCGGCATTTTCGAGGCCGACCTTTGCCAGCAACTCGTCGGCCCGGAGCCGCCGTTCCCCTTTGGCGATGCCCCTCAGCTTCAGCGGAAAGGCGACATTGTCGCGGGCATTCAGCCAAGGATAGAGCGCATCGTCCTGGAAGACGACAGCACGATCGGCGGCCGGGCCGGTAATATCCGCGCCATCCACCGACACCCGACCGGATGTGGGCTTGAGAAACCCTGCCGCAAGATTGAGCAGGCTGGTCTTGCCGGAACCGGAGCGGCCGATGACCGCGATGAACTCGTCCGACGCCAGATGCAGCGTCACACCGTCAAGCACCAGCCGCGTCTCACGGCTATCGCGATCGGCGGGAAATGCCAGGGAAACGGATTGCAGCGACAAGACGCTCATGATCACACCGGTGGTTTGCGGTGCTGGAATCCCTGTTGGATTCCAGCACCTGTTTCTTAAAGACCGGCCTTGGCGGCTTCGACGACCCACCGTGACGAAACATAGGGCGCGTAGTCGGGGAGGACTGCGGGGATCTTGCCCTGCTCCAGCAGGAAGGCCGAGGTTTCCGCCACGGCCTTAACCGTACCGCCGCCGAGCAGATCGGCACTGGCCTGCTCCTTGAGAGACGGGAAGTGATAGCCCTTCAGGAGAGCGGGAACTTCCTCGACCTTGGCGCCGGTCAGCTTGGCGATCTTTGCGGCTTCCGGCGATGCCGCGTTCCAGCTGTCCGGATTGGCAAGGTAGGATGCGTATGCCTTGCCGGTCACCTGAACGAAGCCGGTGACGATTTCCGGATGCTCTTCGGCGAATTTCTTGCTGACGATCCAGGCATCGAAGGTCGGGCCGCCCCATGAAGCGACGTCTGCCGAGGTGGCCAGCACGCTACCGGTTTTCTTCAGTTCGGACAGGACCGGATCCCAGACATAGGCACCATCGATATCGCCGCGTTCCCAGGCGGCGGCGATTTCCGGCGGTCGCAGGTTGAGGATTTCTACCGACTTCGGATCGACCTTCCAGTGCTTCAGCGCTGTCAGCAGGCTGTAATGCGCGGTGGAGACGAAGGGTGTCGCGATCTTCTTGCCAGCGAGCCCTTCAGGCTTGTCGATGCCCTTGACGGCCAGCGCCTCCGCTTCCGAGATCAGGCCTACAACGAAGATCGTCTCGATCGGGATTTCGCGGCTGGCAGCGGCCGCCAGCGGCGAGGAGCCGACATAACCGATATCGAGCGAGCCGGAAGCGATGGCCGCAATGACATCGGCGCCACCATCGAATTTCTGCCAGTTGATCTTGGCGCCGGTAACCTTTTCATAGGTACCATCAGCCTGCGGCACCCGCGATGGCTCGACGATCGGCTGGTAACCGATATTGACGGAGACGTCGGCGGCGTAGGAAAAACTACTCTCGGTAGCAAAGGCGAGAACGGCCAAGGTGGCGGTTCCTAAAAGGCGGCGGCGGTTGATTGTCATGTCCCTCTCCCGGCAATGGTTCAATGGCATTCCGCGCCGAAGGCTCCGGTGGAATGAGACTTAATCATTGTAAAATTCATAGAATTTATAGAGATAAAAAATTCCCGGATTTGCGGTACTTTCGCAATGCGAATCTAAAATAGCGGACGACCTAGGTGTTTTCGCCGGAATGGCGTGAAGCCGTGAAAAGCGCTATCGAGAGGCAGGAGACGGCAACATGAAGACAATGCAGATTTACGCCTTCGACATGAACTGTGCCGGGCACATCAATCATGGTCTGTGGACCCATCCGCGTGACCAGTCGATGCGCTATACCGATCTCGACTACTGGACGGACCTGGCTGTCACCGCCGAGCGCGGCAAGCTCGATGGGCTGTTCCTGGCGGATATTGTCGGGGTCTATGATGTCTACAAGGGTAGCCCTGCCCCGGTCATCGAAAGCGGCGCGCAGATCCCGGTCAACGATCCGCTCATCCCGATTTCAGCGATGGCGCATGTCACCAAACATCTTGGTTTCGGCGTCACCGTCAATACGACCTATGAGCCGCCTTTTCTTCTCGCGCGGCGCATGTCGACACTCGACCACCTGACCAAGGGGCGGATCGGCTGGAACATCGTAACCGGCTATCTCGATAGCGCCGCACGCGCCATGGGCATGCAGCACCAGCCGGAGCATGATGCCCGCTACGATGCGGCGGAAGAGTATCTCGAAATCCTCTACAAGCTCTGGGAAGGCAGCTGGGACGATGACGCGGTGCTGCGCGACAAGACGGGCCGTATCTTTGCCGATCCCTCCAAGGTGCGGGCGGTCAAGCATGAAGGCCGCTACCACAGGATGGAGGGTATCCACCTCAGCGAGCCCTCGCCGCAGCGGACGCCTTTGCTGTTTCAAGCTGGGGCTTCAGCGCGGGGCCAGGATTTTGCCGGCAAACATGCGGAATGCGTCTTCATCGCCAGCGCCACGCCGCAGGCGGCCAAACCAATCGCCGAAGGCTTGCGCCGGAAAGCCGAAGAATTCGGCCGGGGCCGGGATGCCCTGCGCATCCTCAATCTGTTGACCGTGGTCGTCGGGCGAACGGAGAAGGAAGCCCAGGACAAGCTGGAAGATTATCGCCGCTATGCCAGCGTCGAGGCCTCGCTGGCGCATTATTCCAGCTCCATCGGTATTGATCTCTCAAAATACGGGCTGGACGAACCCATCGAACAATTGACCACCAATGCCAACCAGTCGGCGCTCGCCGCCATTACCAAACAGGCGGCAAAACCGGTGACAGTCCGGCAGATCACCGGACAGATGCTGCTGGGCAGCCGGATGAAGCCTGTTACCGGCGCACCGGAGCAGATTGCCGATCATTTACAGATGTGGATCGAGGAAGCCGGTATCGACGGCTTCAACCTCGCCCGGACCGTAGCGCCGGAAAGCCTTGCGGATTTCGTCGATCTGGTCGTGCCGGTATTGCAGGAGCGGGGTCTGTTCAAGGCGGATTATGCTGAGGGACCGCTGCGGCAGAAGCTTTTCGGCGGCGAAAACGGGAGGTTGACCGCCTCCCATCCCGCCGCCGCTTTCAGACACAACAGAACTTAGCCGGCTATTTGTGATCGAGCCTGGCGACAAGGCGGTCGCCGAGCCACTGGATGCCGCAGACCAGAACGATCAACACAATCACCACGGCGATCATCACCGTCGTCTCGAAACGCTGGTAGCCATAGCGGATGGCGAGATCGCCGAGACCACCAGCCCCGATAGCCCCGGCCATCGCGGAAGCGCCAACCAGTGTGACCAGCGTGACGGTGAAGCCCGCAACGATGCCCGGCATCGCTTCCGGCACCAGCACCTCGCGAATGATCGTCCAGCGATTGCCGCCCATGGCGCGCACCGCATCGATCAGGCCGCGATCGACCTCCCGCAATGACACCTCGGCGATGCGGGCATAATAGGGGGTCGCGGCAATCGCCAGCGGCACGATCGCCGCCCAGGTGCCAAGCGCCGTTCCGACGATCAGGCGCGTCACCGGAATCAGCGCAACGAGCAGGATGATGAAGGGAACCGAACGGAAGCCGTTGACGATGGCACCGAGCACGCTGTTCAGCCATGGATTTTCGGCAATGCCACCACGGGCGGTGGCGACGAGCGCCAGCCCCAGCGGCAGGCCGGCAACCAGCGAGATGATGCCGGAGGCACCGGTCATCAGGATGGTTTCCCAGAGCGAACGGACAAGCAGTTCAAGCATGATTGGCGTCATAACCAAGCACCTCCACCCGCGCACCGCGGGCTTTTAGAAATGTCTGTACCTTTTCCGGCAGCGAAGCGTCGCGCGCGGGAACGGCAATGAAGAAACGGGCCACCGGCTGGTCCTGGATATGGTCGATCCCGCCATGCACGAGCCGGAACGACTGCGGCAGCGCTTGCGATAGATCGGCAAACAACGCTCCCTGCGCGGCAGGACCGGCCATGTCGATGCTGAGGATTTGCTCATCACCGGAGACCGGCGATAGCCGTGCAGAGATATGTTCCGGCAGCTGCGGGCGGATGCCGCTGAGCAGGCGCTGGGTGATCGGCGCCTGTGGATCGGCAAAGACCGACCAGACCTGACCTTCCTCGACGATGCGCCCGGCATCGATGACGGCAACACGATCAGCGACGCTGCGCACCACTTCCATCTCGTGGGTAATCAGCAGGATGGTCAGGCCGAGTTTCTGATTGATGCCCTTCAACAGCGCCAGGATCGAACGGGTCGTTTCCGGATCAAGCGCCGAAGTCGCTTCGTCGGACAGCAAAAGTGCCGGACGGGCGGCGAGAGCACGGGCGATGCCGACGCGCTGCTTCTGACCGCCGGACAGGGACGATGGATAGGCCTTGGCCTTGTCGGACAGCCCGACGAGATCGAGCAATTCGGCGGCGCGCTTCAGACGCTCGGCCTTGCCGAGGCCTTCGATCTTCAATGGCAGCGCGACGTTTTCCTCGACCGTCTTTGCCGACAGGAGATTGAAATGCTGGAAGATCATGCCGATGCGGCGGCGCAGCGGCTGCAGGTCCTTTTCGGTGAGGCCCGTGATATTGCGGCCTTCGATATGGATTTCACCGCTATCGGCCTGTTCCAGCCCGTTCAGGCACCGGATCAGCGTCGATTTTCCGGCACCGCTGCGGCCGATAATGCCGAGGATTTCGCCCTTGCGTACCGTTAGCGACACGCCGTCCAAAGCGGGCGTCGCACCGAAGCGCCGCTTGACGTCCGTCAGCCGGACGACCTCTTCGGCCTGCGGCGTTGCCACGCTTGCAGGCGCGGAAACAACAGAATTCATGCCTTGTCCTTTTCAGTTTTCAGGCGTCTCTATAACGCCCAAGGCGGCCCTGGCAAACAAATGCCAGAGCCGCCCGTTTTTGAATGCGTTCGACCGAGCGCCGGTATCGATCAATAAGCGCTGACGCCGGTGCCCTTGTAGACCTTGTCGAACTCGGCCTTGACAGCGTCGTTCTGGTAGGACGAGACCAGCGTCTTCACCCAGGCTTCGTTCTCCGTGCCAGCCTTGACGGCAATGAAGTTGCGGTAAGGATTGTCGTTGACCGGTTCCTGGGCGATGCGGTCTTCCGCCGACAGGCCACTTTTCAGCGCCCAGTCGGTGTTGACGACAGCCGCATCGAGATCTTCGATCGCACGGCCGACGACGCCCGCATCCAGCTCCTTGATTTCGACCTTCTTCGGATTTTCAACGATATCGGCGATCGTCGCCAGGATGCCGGTGCCATCCTTGAGCTTGATGATGCCTTCGTTCTGCAGCACGCGCAGCGCTCGGCCTTCGTTCGACGGATCGTTCGGCACGCCAATCACGGCGCCTTCCGGCAGTTCGGCAACGGTCTTGAACTTTTTGGTGTAAAGACCGATCGGCCAGACGGCGGTAAAACCGGCATTGACAATGTGATAACCGTGCTGCTGAATCTGGTTGTCGAGATAAGGCTGATGCTGGAAGGCATTGGCGTCGACTTCACCGCGCTCAAGCGCTTCGTTCGGCTGGGTATAATCGTTGAACACGACGGTTTCGATCGCAAGCCCCTTCTTGGCGGCTTCGGTGGTGACAACGCGCCAGACGTCCTCGTCCTCGCCGCTGATGATACCGACCTTGATCGACTTGTCTTCAGCAAAGCTTGCGGACGGCGTAGCAAAGCCAGCGATTGCAGCGGCGGAAACGGCAAGAGCGGTCAGGGCCGCACGGCGCGAAAGGGTGTTGAGAAGAGTCTTTTTGGTCATTGTCTGTCCCGTCCTGTCAAATGAGGCGACCGCCCCGGTGTGAAACGGTTATCGCAAAATCGGCGGCGGCCAGCCAAGCAAGATTGCCTCTTATCCGGTGACAGTCGGGAAAACTCTTGCGGATGTCGCGCCATTTGCGGACACAAATTTCCATAAAATCCGTAGACTACTTGATCCAGCAGGTTTTATGGGCGGTAGAAGCCAAAATTGCTTCCAACACAGGGAAAATTGCATATCAAATGGGCTGAATGTGATTTTAGGAGAGAAAAGTGGCGGAATTGACGATAAAACCGAGGCCGACCGGCGCCATCGCTGTTCTCGGCCGGCACGGGTTTCCGCAGGTCACATCCGCCACAGGTGGCGAAATCCAGATCGTCACCGGACCATCGCAGGCAGGCTTCAACCCGATTGACCTGCTTTATGCCTCGCTTTCGGCCTGCCTGACGATGAGCGCCCGGATTGCCGCAAGCCAGATGGGCTTGCTGGACCGCTTGACGGAAATCCGGGCTGACGTCAGCGGCGAGAAGTCCACCGAAGGGCTGTCGCGGGTGGTGAGGTTTGACGTGGTGCTGACCATTCAGGGCGATATTCATGAGGAAGCGCGGCATGCGATTGCGCAAGCCGCAGAAGAGGAAATCTGCACGGTCAGCAATACGCTGCGCGGCGGTGCGGATTTTTCGATGACCGTTCGGGAATAGAACCCGGTGATCCTAGCCGCGATCTTCGTCATGCAGAGCACGGCTGATCGGCGCGCCGATGGTAATATCGCGAAACGTCGCCTCGAACCCGCCGCGTTCGGGCGAGCAGGCGGTGATCCCAAACTCCGCATCATCGGCTGAAAAAGGGCAGAGCCGCGCCATCTGCCACGGCGCATGCGCATCGAACCGGAATTGAATTCGAACGGCCGCATCATGGCGCGTCAGCCGCACGAAGAGCGGCGCGGAGGGCGCAATTCCGGGTAGCGGGATCACCGACCAGTCCGACACTTCACGCGTGACGACCACGCTGAAATGCATCTGGCCGTCGGTATATTCTATGCCGCACTTGATCCAGTTGCGCTCGTCCACACGCAGCATCAACCCGGCCTGGTCATAGAGGGTTTCGTAGAGGCCGGTGATCCCTGCGGAACCGGTGAAATCGCCGGAGACCGGTGTCAGATAAGCGTGGCCGTTGTCGCGATGGAAACCGTAGAAGGTTTCCTGCCAGAAGTCGGTGTTCACATCGGTTTTCAGCAAGAGTGTGCTCGCGTCTCCCTGCCAGACGGACGGTTCGTTGTGCCAGCGAAATGTCTCGGCCATATCTGCTTTCCTCGTCGCCCATACACGCTTGCGATGACGGCAATCTATCCGTCGACGACGGGCTGGCAAGCCCGGCTGCGGGATGGCATGTTATATCCGGCATTGGCAACGCGCGTGTGTTTGATTATGGATGCCGCCACGCAGACATCAGGAACCGGCATGAAGCCGCGATGCGCGATGTCATTCTGGAGTGTGCCATGAAAATCACGATGATCGGTGCTGGTTATGTCGGACTTGTCTCCGGCGTTTGTTTTGCCGATTTCGGCCATGACGTTGTCTGCATCGACAAGGATGCCAGCAAGATCGAGGCGCTGCTTGCCGGACGCATCCCGATCTTCGAACCCGGTCTCGAGCAGTTGGTCGCCGACAACGTCAAGGACGGCCGCCTGAGCTTCACCACCGATCTTGCCACCAGCGTGGCGCAGAGCGACGTAATCTTCATCGCCGTCGGCACGCCGTCGCGTCGCGGCGACGGCCATGCCGATCTGTCTTATGTCTACGATGCCACCCGCGAGATTGCCGCGCATGTCACCGGCTTTACCGTGATCGTCACCAAGTCGACCGTTCCGGTCGGCACCGGCGACGAGGTCGAGCGGATCATGCGCGAAACCAATCCGGATGCCGATATCGCGGTGGTTTCCAATCCGGAATTCCTGCGCGAGGGTGCCGCCATCGACGATTTCAAGCGGCCCGACCGCATCGTCATCGGCCTCAACGACGAACGCGCTCGCGGCGTGATGACCGAAGTCTACCGGCCACTTTATCTTAACCAGTCGCCGCTGCTCTTCACCACGCGCCGCACCTCCGAGCTGATCAAATATGCCGGCAACGCTTTCCTTGCCATGAAGATCACCTTCATCAACGAGATGGCGGACCTGTGCGAAAAGGTCGGCGCCAATGTGCAGGAAGTTGCGCGCGGCATCGGGCTGGACGGCCGCATCGGCGGGAAATTCCTGCATGCCGGTCCGGGCTATGGTGGCTCGTGCTTCCCCAAGGACACACTGGCGCTGGTCAAGACCGCGCAGGATCATGACAGCCCGGTGCGCCTGATCGAGACCGTTGTCTCGGTCAACGACAACCGCAAGCGCGCCATGGGCCGCAAGGTCATTGCGGCTGCGGGTGGCGACGTGCGCGGCAAAAAGGTCGCCGTACTCGGCCTCACCTTCAAGCCGAATACCGACGACATGCGCGACAGCCCGGCGATTGCCGTCATCCAGGCCCTGACCGATGCCGGCGCCATCGTAACCGGCTATGATCCCGAAGGCATGGAAAACGCCAGGAAGGTGATCGATGGCATTGCCTATGCCGAAAGCCCCTACACGGCCGCCGAAGGCGCCGATGCGCTGGTGATCGTCACCGAGTGGAACGAGTTCCGGGCGCTCAATCTCGATCGCCTGAAGACCTTGATGAACACACCGGCTCTCGTCGATCTCAGGAACATTTATCAGCCCGGCGAAGTGACGAAACACGGCTTTACCTATACCAGCATCGGCCGGCCGGAATAATCGGCAATAGGTCCCGATCCACAGCGGACAAGACAGGCAAGGAGCCGGAATGCGCTATCTGATCACGGGAACGGCAGGGTTCATCGGCTTCCACCTGGCCAAGCGGCTGCTGGACGACGGACACTTCGTTACCGGCTTCGATGGCATGACGCCCTATTATGATGTCCGCCTGAAGGAACGGCGCCACGCCATCCTTTCCCGGTCCAACGGGTTCCGGCCCGTGGTCGGCATGCTGGAGGACAAGGCAGCGCTGGACCAGGCGGCCGAGATCGGCGAACCTGACGTCATCGTTCACCTGGCCGCCCAGGCGGGCGTGCGCTACAGCCTCGAAAATCCAAAAGCCTATGTCGATTCCAACCTGATCGGCTCCTGGAACATCCTGGAACTGGCCAAGGCGGTGCAACCGAAACATCTGCTGCTCGCCTCCACGTCCTCGATCTACGGTTCCAACGAGAAGATCCCGTTTGCCGAGACTGACCGGGCCGACGAACCGATGACGCTCTATGCCGCCACCAAGAAGTCCGGCGAGTTGATGGCGCACAGCTATGCCCATCTCTACAAGGTGCCGACGACGGCGTTCCGGTTCTTTACGGTCTATGGCCCCTGGGGCCGTCCGGACATGGCGCTGTTCAAATTCGTCGATAGCATCCTCAACGAACGGCCTATCGAAATCTATGGTGAAGGCCGGATGAGCCGCGACTTCACCTATATCGACGATCTCGTCGAAGGCATCGTCCGGCTGATGAGCGTTGTTCCGTCAGAAGAGAACCGCGTCGAAGAAATCGATACACTGTCGCGCCACGCGCCCTTCCGCGTCGTCAATGTCGGTGGCGGACAGCCCGTCGAGTTGATGCGCTTCGTCGAGACTGTCGAGGCAGCCGTCGGCCGTCCGGCCATTCGCACCATGCTGCCAATGCAGCAGGGCGATGTTCCCCGAACCTTCGCCGCACCGGATCTCTTGAACAGCCTTACCGGCTTTACGCCGTCCATTTCGGTGGAGGAAGGCGTGCGCCGTTTCGTCGATTGGTATCGCGCCGAAATGGTGGCGCCCGGGGCGCCTGATGATCCGCGGCATCGTTGATTTCCTGCGCGGCGGCGCTCCGGCACCATCGCCCAAGCAAAGGCGGAAGCTCTTCTTCGACAAGGCTCCGGACCATATCTATGCGGTCGGCGACGTGCATGGCCATGACGATACACTGGGCAGGCTGGAAGATCTGATCGTTGCCGATAGCGCCGGGCGCGACGGCACGAAATGGCTGGTGATGCTGGGCGATTACGTCGACCGCGGACCGAAATCGTCCGCCGTGCTCACCCGGCTGACCACCCGGCCCCTCGTTGGCATCCGCCGTGTCTGCCTTGCCGGCAATCACGAAGCGGTGATGCTTGATTTTCTGGGAAATCCGTCGGCCGATCACCACTGGCTGAGGCTGGGCGGTCTCGAAACGCTGCGCTCCTACGGGCTGAACACGCTTCCGGCCGGACGCGAGGAACAGAACAAGCTGCTGCGGTCTCTCATTCCCGTCGCCCATGTCGCCTTTCTCGAATCGCTGCCATCGATGCTGCAGGTGCCCGGCTATTGCTTCGTGCATGCGGGCCTGAGAAAGGGCGTGGCACCCGCCGACCAGACAGATTCGGATCTGCTATGGTTGCGCCCTTCGGCATCCGGCAACAGCACGGCCGATAACACCTTCGTCACCGTACACGGCCACACGCCGGTGGCGGGCGTCGAGATCGGCACAGGCCGGATCAATGTCGACACGGGCATCTACATGAGCGGCGTGCTGTCGGCCGTTCGCCTTTCCCGCCATGCCCCGCCGGAAGTCATCCAGACGCGATAAGCGGGGCCATTGTGGTAGGCGCGTCAAAGCAATCCGCGCGCTGCCAGATTGCGCATCAGGGCGGAAGGCCCGAACGTCCAGGGCGGACATTCGGTCGAGAGCCGCACCGCATTGGTCAGCGATCCCAGTTCGGCATTCGAGATCGTCACGACGTCGCCGATCTTGTGGGTAAAACCCTGCCCCGGCGCATCGCGGTCTTCGACCGGTGCAAACAACGTGCCCATGAACAACATGAAGCCATCCGGATATTGGTGATGGCGGCCGATGGTCTGGGAAACCAGATCGAGCGGATCGCGGCTGATTTCCCGCATCGTGCTTGCCCCCTTCAGGACGAACCCGTCGGGACCGCTGATAGTCAACGACAGGTCGGCCTTGCGCACATCGTCGATCGAATAGGTGTCATCGAACAGACGGATGAACGGACCGATGGCTGAGGAGGCATTGTTGTCCTTGGCCTTGCCGAGCAGCAGGGCCGAGCGGCCCTCGACATCGCGCAGGTTGACATCGTTGCCGAGCGTCGCCCCCTTGACCCGGCCCTGGCTATCGACGGCCAGCACGATCTCCGGCTCGGGATTGTTCCACTTCGATATCGGATGCAGCCCGACCGAAGCCCCCCAGCCGACCGAGGCCAGGACCTGCGCCTTGGAAAACACCTCCGCATCCGGACCGATGCCGACTTCCAGATATTGCGACCAGACGCCGACGTCGATCAGCGCCGCCTTCACCTTGGCCGCCTCCGGCGATCCCGCCTTCAGGTCGCGCAGGCTGTCGCCTATGATAGCTGTGACGCGCTCCCGCATGGTTTCGGCCAGAGCCGGATTTCCTGCAGCCTTTTCCTCGATGACCCGCTCGATCATCGACCGGGCGAAGGTGACGCCGCACGCCTTGACCGCCTGCAGATCGCACGGCGCAAGCAGATGGACGCTCGAGAGATCGCCTGCGGCCTCCACCGAGGCGGTCATGACGGCTTCAAGGGTGGACAGCCGCTCGCCCTGGCGGCTCGAGAGAAACCCGATGGGATCGTCCAGTTCCAGAAGGTCGCGCATCGTCGGCACGTCTTTCGACGTGATGTCGATGAGATCACCGCCGCGCAGGATCACCAGCGCCGGACCCGCGACATCCGGCCGCCAGACGCGCCCGACGAACGTTCCGGTTTCGAATCCCCCGTTGACCGATGTCATGTCATCCCTCCCAATTCAAATCACGGTCGCAAGATACAAGCCGCCGGATCGTGGGCAAGGTGCGGGAAAGAAAAACAACTCTCCCTTTCTGGAACAAATACCGCGAAACGTTTCCGAACACCCCAAAGAGGGTTCGCCGAAGGCAGGGATCGTTCTATCTAATTTTACTGATTTACTGATAGCACCTGTTTCAGCGAATAAGTGTGCCGAACCAACCGTTAGCCGGATGGGCACCAGCAGAGGGACGAGGGGCATGAGCTTTACGGAGACAACAAGGACATCGTGGTTTTCACGGTTGAAAAGCGGGCTTGCCGGACTTTTGATCGGTCCTATCCTCGTGATCGGGATGATCTGGCTTTTGTCCTGGAACGAAGGCCGTTCGGTCCAGACCTATCGCGCGCTGGTGGAAGGCGCCGGCATCGTCGTTTCGGTCGATAGCGGCGCCGTGGATCCGGTCAATGACGGCAAGCTCGTGCATGTTTCCGGCCCGGTCAAGCCGGATGGCACGCCCGAAGACCCGATGCTGGGCGTCTCGGCAGAGGGGGCGGCCGGCCTCAACCGCCAGGTCGAGATGTATCAGTGGATCGAAGACAGCAGCAGCGAGACGAAGAAGACGCTCGGCGGCGGCGAGGAAACCGTCACCACCTACAGCTACAAGAAGGAATGGCGCCCAAGCCCGGTCGATTCTTCCGATTTCAAGCAGAGCGACCAGCACCAGAACCCCGACATGCCGATCGAGGGTGACCGCTTCACCGTGGCAACGGCAACGCTCGGCGCCTTCACGGTGGATGGCAAAGCCGTTGCCGATCTCGGTACGGAGACGCCGGTCAAGCTGTCTGCCGATGTCATCGGCCAGGTGACCACAGCGATCGGGTCCGACAAGCCGGTCAACGCCAACGGCACGACGATCTATGTGTCGCAAAACCGCCAGAACCCGGCCATCGGCGACCTGCGCATCAGTTTCAGCCGCGAGGACATCTCTGAAGCCAGCTTCGTCGGCGCCCAGAAGGGCGCAAACGTTACCGCCTACAAGGCCTCCAACGGCCGCGAACTGTTTCTGAGTGCCGCCGGAAAGGTCGATGCACCGCAGATGTTCGAGGCCGCCCAGAGCGAGAATACGCTGATCACCTGGCTCATTCGCGGCGGTGGACTGCTCGGCATGTTCATCGGCTTTGCCATGATGCTGTCGATCCTCGGCATCATTGCCGATGTCATTCCGTTCGTCGGCTCGATCGTCGGCTTCGGCACCTCGGTCATCGCCATCATCCTGACGCTGATCCTTGGCCCTCTGGTCATCGCCATCGCCTGGATCGCTTACCGCCCGGTGCTGGCGATCGCCATCATCGCCGCCGGTATCCTGCTTGCTGCCGGACTGATCTACCTGAGGCGCAACAAGACGGCGGCCGTTCAGGCGCCGGTGACGCTCGGCCGGGCCTGAACGGCCCCAGCAAACTGAAAGCCCGTGGCGGGTGAACTGCCATGGGCTTCTCTCAGTCTGCATTTGGCCGAATTGGCCAAGTCAAGGTTTCGCTGCTAGGTTCGACCTCCCCCGCTCCCCCCCTTGGAAGAGACGATAGCAGGCCTCATGTTTCTCGCATCAAAACTGTTCTGGCTGCTTGCCCAGCCCCTCTCGCTGGTCTTCATTCTTCTGGTCCTGAGCTTTCTATTCGCAGCCATCGGCTGGCGGCGGCTGTGCCGGTTTTTGTCCGGGCTTGCGGCAACCCTGCTTTTCCTGACATTGTTCACAAGCGCCGGTGCCGTTCTGCTTCAGGGCCTGGAAGACCGCATTCCAAGACCTGCCAGCCTGCCCGCAGACCTTTCCTGCATCATCATCCTGGGCGGATCTTTCGAGAACGAGGTGATCGCAAAGCGGGGCGGCATGGAATTCAACCAGGCGGCCGACCGGTTCGTCGAAGGATTGAGGCTCGCCCAGTCGCATCCGTCGGCGCGCATCCTGGTTTCGGGCGGTGACGGCTCATTCAGCGGGACATATGATGGCGATGCGCAGACGTCAAAAACCTTCTTCACCACCTTCGGCATCGCCCCTGAAAGGCTGATCCGCGAAGACCAGTCGCGCACCACCTTTGAGAATGCGGCCAATACGAAACAGTTGCTGGAAGAAAGCAGGTTGTCGAACTGCGCCCTTATCACCTCGGCGTTCCACATGCCGCGTTCGGTTGGCCTATTCCGCAAGCTCGGCATCGACGTGACGCCATGGCCAACCGACTACCGCACCAGCGGCGACGTCGGCCTTGGTCTCGATTTCAGCCAGCCCTCCCTGAACGCGCAACTGACGACAACCGCGATACGCGAATGGACGGGCCTGCTTGCCTATTTCATCAGCGGCCGCACCCACGTTCTGTTTCCGCAATAGGTGCCAACGCCCGCCGTTGACGCGACCACGCCGTTGTGATCCTTCTCGATTTTTTGACGGGCTTGATGTCTGGTGGAGGAAAAATGCCGATCCTGGAAATTCTCGACTATGCCGGCGTGGCGGTTTTCGCAGCGACAGG
This sequence comes from Hyphomicrobiales bacterium, assembly GCA_900473685.1. Classification (GTDB taxonomy): domain Bacteria; phylum Pseudomonadota; class Alphaproteobacteria; order Rhizobiales; family Rhizobiaceae; genus Pararhizobium. Next base: position 164,803 of record UCNE01000015.1, on the reverse strand, counting down.
TGCGCTGGCCGCCTCGCGCAAGCAGCTGGATATCATCGGCTATATCTTCCTCGCCTCGGCCACCGGTATCGGCGGCGGCACGTTGCGCGATGTCATCCTTGGCGCAACACCGGTTTTCTGGGTCACCAATCCGGTCTACCTGCTGGTCTGCGGCTGTATGGGCCTTCTGGTCTTCTTCTCGGCCCATTTGATGGAGTCACGCTACAAGTTTCTGGTCTGGCTCGATGCCATCGGCCTTTCGGCCTATAGCGTCATGGGCGCAGCCAAGGGACTTGCCGCAACCGGATCACCAATCGTGGCGCTGGTCACCGGCATGTTGACCGCGACCTCCGGCGGCATCTTGCGCGACCTGCTCGCAGGCGAGCCCTCGGTCCTGCTGCGTCCGGAAATCTACGTGACCGCCGCACTGTCCGGTTCAGCCGTGTTCACGGCCGCGACCTGGCTTGATGCATCCGTGCTGGTCGCATCGGGGCTTGGGGTCGCAACCGCCTTTGCCGTGCGCGGCGGAGCGCTGAAATATGGCTGGACGCTGCCGACCGGCGATCCGCGGCCCGGCCGTCATCCCGACGACGTGATGTAGGGAAGATGTTTAGCCGCGCTTGCGGCGCAGGCGGATGATGACATCGACATGGGCAATTTCCATGCCTTCCGGAGGCTCCGGCAGGTTGCCGATCGTCAGGCTGTTCACCGGAATATCGAGCACCTCGTTATGGCCCTCGATGAAGAAATGGTGATGGTCGGACACATTGGTGTCGAAATAGGTCTTGGCACTTTCCACCGCCAGAACCCGGATCATGCCGGCTTCGGTAAACTGGTGCAGCGTGTTGTAAACAGTCGCCAGCGACACCGGCACACCGGCGGTCACTGCTTCCTCGTGCAACTCCTCCACCGTCAGGTGACGATCGCCCTTGGCAAAAATCAGATCGGCAAGCGCCATGCGCTGGCGCGTCGGCCTGAGACCGGAGCGGCGCAGGCGTTCTTCCGAACAGATCTCGATGGCAGTCGTCATACGGACGGATCCAGATTTCCAAGCTATTGCAGAACACACTTACAGAGCCGATATAACTTTTGCCGAGAATGCTTTCAATAGTGAGCAAGCTCGCCCAAGGCATCAAGACGGTAAAAACCGCCTGATTCTTGGGGCAAAAGCCAATTATCTCTGGCTGTTGCAGCAGCCATCATGTATGCGACGGCGGAAATGGGCCTTGTGCTTGGCCAGACAGGAATACGCGAAACGATGCGCCCGGGTCATGCCGGAGCTTCAATTCGCGCCCATCTTGCTCTAAACCAAGTCAACCAAAAACGGATATAGCGGGGAAACCACAGTTCATGACGACCAGACAATCCAGCTTCAATTATGAAGAGATCCTGAAATGCGGTCGCGGCGAACTGTTTGGCCCTGGCAATGCCCAGCTGCCTTTGCCGCCCATGCTGATGGTTCACCGCATCACTGACATCTCGGAAACCGGCGGCGCCTTCGACAAGGGCTACATCCGCGCCGAATACGACGTTAAGCCGGACGACTGGTATTTCCCCTGCCACTTCCAGGGCAACCCGATCATGCCGGGCTGCCTTGGCCTTGATGGCATGTGGCAGCTGACCGGTTTCTTCCTCGGCTGGCTCGGCGAGCCCGGCCGCGGCATGGCGCTGTCCACCGGCGAAGTGAAATTCAAGGGCATGATCCGCCCGGACACCAAGCTTCTCGAATACGGCATCGACTTCAAGCGCGTCATGCGCGGCCGCCTTGTGCTCGGCACCGCCGACGGCTGGCTGAAGGCTGATGGCGAAACCATCTATCAGGCAACCGACCTCCGCGTCGGTCTGTCGAAGGAAAAAGCTGCCTGAACAGCGGCATAGCCGCATTCAGCTAGATCAAAGAAGAGGTCATCCACATGAGACGGGTTGTTGTCACGGGTCTGGGCATTGTTTCCTCGATCGGAAACGACGCACAGGAAGTCACCACGTCGCTGCGTGAAGCAAAATCCGGCATTTCGTTTTCGAACGATTTTGCCGAGCACGGCTTCAAGTGCCAGGTCTGGGGTGCGCCCAATCTCGACACGACCGAGCTTGTCGACCGCCGCGCCGCACGCTTCCTGTCGCAGGGCGGCATGTGGAACCACGTTGCGATGAAGCAGGCGATTGCCGATTCGGGCCTTGAAGACAAGGATATCGGCGGCAACGAGCGCACCGGCATCATCATGGGTTCGGGTGGTCCGTCCACCCGCACGCTGATCGACGCCGCCGAAATCACGCTGAAGAACAACTCGCCCAAGCGCATCGGCCCGTTCGCCGTGCCGAAGGCGATGTCCTCGACGGCATCGGCGACGCTCGCCACCTGGTTCAAGATCCACGGCGTCAACTACTCGATCTCGTCGGCTTGCTCGACCTCGGCGCATTGCATCGGCAATGCCATGGAAATGATCCAGTGGGGCAAGCAGGACGTAATGTTCGCCGGTGGTCACGAAGACCTCGACTGGACCATGTCGAACCTGTTCGACGCCATGGGCGCGATGTCCTCCAAATATAACGATACGCCCTCGACCGCGTCGCGCGCCTACGACGTTTCGCGTGACGGCTTCGTCATCGCCGGTGGTGCAGGCGTTCTGGTTCTGGAAGAGCTGGAACACGCCAAGGCCCGCGGTGCCAAGATTTATGCGGAAATCACCGGTTATGGCGCAACGTCTGATGGCTACGACATGGTCGCTCCGTCGGGCGAAGGTGCCATCCGCTGCATGCGCCAGGCACTGGCGACGGTGAAGGGCGAAGTCGATTACGTCAACACCCACGGCACCTCGACGCCCGTCGGCGATTCGAAGGAAATCGGCGCGATCCGCGAAGTCTTCGGCAACAAGATCCCGCATATCCAGTCGACCAAATCGCTGACCGGCCATTCGCTCGGTGCTGCCGGCGTGCAAGAATCGATCTACGGCCTCTTGATGATGCAGGCCGGCTTCATCGGCGAAAGCGCCCATATCACCGAACTCGACCCGGAATTCGACGGCGTGCCGATCGTGCGCAAGCGCATCGACAACGCCAAGATCGATACTGTCCTGTCGAACTCCTTCGGCTTCGGCGGCACCAATGCCACGCTCGTCTTCCAGCGCCACAACGGATAAATCCATGACCGGTATCATGAACGGAAAGCGCGGCCTCATCATGGGGGTCGCCAACAGCCACTCCATCGCATGGGGCATCGCACAGAAGCTGGCCGGCCAGGGTGCTGAACTCGCTTTCACCTACCAGGGCGAAGCGCTCGGCAAGCGCGTGAAGCCGCTCGCCGCCGAACTCAACTCCGATTTCGTCATCCCCTGCGATGTCGAGGACATCGCTTCGGTCGATGCGACCATCGATGCGATCAAGGAAAAATGGGGCAAGCTCGATTTCGTCGTGCATGCCATCGGGTTTTCCGACAAGAATGAGCTGAAGGGCCTTTATGCCGACACCTCGCGCGAAAACTTTTCGCGTACGATGGTGATCTCCTGCTTCTCCTTCACGGAAATCGCCAAGCGTGCCGCAGATTTGATGAACGACGGCGGCTCGATGTTGACGCTGACTTATGGCGGCTCCACCCGCATCATGCCGAATTACAACGTCATGGGCGTCGCGAAGGCCGCGCTGGAAGCGTCCGTGCGTTATCTTGCCGGCGACTACGGCCCGCGCGGCATCCGCGTCAACGCCATCTCCGCAGGCCCGATCCGCACGCTCGCCGGCGCCGGTATTTCGGATGCGCGCGCCATGCTTTCCTGGCAGCAGAAGAACGCGCCGCTCCGCCGCACCGTCACCATCGAGGATGTCGGCAACTCGGCGCTCTACCTTCTGTCTGACCTTTCGAGCGGCGTCACCGGCGAAATCCACTATGTGGACTCCGGCTACAACATCACTTCGATGCCAGCACTCGATACATTGGCAAAGGCGGACGCGGAGTAACATCCGGGCCGCCATCCCTTACCGTGCCTCTTGAATTTTGCACCTGCACTTGCCAGTTCAGAGCGCGCAAACCTTCCAGATCCACGTTGAGGCACAATTCGCATGAGCAATGCTGCTGAAAAACCCGTCGAGAATCACGTTTTTGAGGCCGATGTTGCACGCCTGCTGCATCTCATGGTGCACTCGGTCTATTCCGACAAGGACGTGTTCCTCCGCGAACTGATCTCCAACGCTGCCGACGCCTGCGAAAAACTGCGCTACGAGGCCATCAGCGCGCCGGAACTGCTCACTGACGATCCGGCGCCGCGCATCACCCTGACGCTCGATGCGGACAACAACAAGCTCATCGTCGAAGACAATGGCATCGGCATGAGCCGGGACGACATGGTCGAGGCGCTCGGCACCATCGCCCGGTCCGGCACCCGCGCCTTCATGGAGCGCGTCGAGGCGGCGAAGGCCGGCGAAGGTGCGCAGTTGATCGGCCAGTTCGGCGTCGGCTTCTATTCCGCCTTCATGGTCGCCGACAAAGTCGATGTCGTCTCCCGTCACGCCGGCAGCGCCCATGCCTGGCTGTGGTCATCTGACGGCCAGGGCAGCTACACTGTCTCCGAGGCCGAACTGTCTGAGGCTCCGGCTCGCGGCACCCGCATCACGCTGCATCTTCTGGACGATGCCAAGAGCTATACGTCCAAATGGAGCGTCGAAAAGATCGTCAAGGACCAGTCCGGCCACGTGCCCGTCCCGATCGACCTGATCGAGAAGCCCGGCGCGGATGCCGAACGCATCGGCGACGGCACGGCTCTGTGGACAAAATCCCGCAGCGAGATTACCAAGGAAGAATACGCCGATTTCTATCGCGGTGTTTCCGGCCAGTATGATGAACCGGCTTTGACCGTGCATTTCCGCGCCGAAGGCCGGCATGAATATACCGGCCTGGCCTTTGTGCCGGAATCCAAGCCGATGGACATGTTCGATCCTTCGGCCAAGGGCCGTATGAAGCTTTACGTCAAGCGCGTCTTCATCACCGACGATGCCGAACTTCTGCCGCGCTACCTGCGCTTCGTGCGGGGCCTTGTCGATACGTCCGACCTGCCGCTCAACGTCTCGCGCGAGATGATCCAGGAAAGCCCGATCCTTGCCGCCATCCGCAAGGGCCTGACCAACCGCGTGCTGACCGCCATCGAAAAGCTGGCCGACAGCGACACGGACGCCTTTGCCAAGCTCTGGGATGCCTTTGGTGCAGTTCTCAAGGAAGGCATCTACGACGATTTCGAGCGCCGGGCGCAACTGATCGCACTCGCGCGCTTTCGCACCACCGCATCAGACGAGGCGACACGGTCACTGGCCGATTACGTCAAGGACATGAAGGACGCACAGGCGGCAATCTATTACCTGACGGGCGACAATCTCGACCGGCTGAAGGCCTCGCCACAGCTCGAAGGGTTTCGCGCCCGCGGCATCGAGGTCCTGTTGCTGACGGATTCCGTCGACAGCTTCTGGGTAACGTCGGCGCCCGATTTCGACGGCAAGCCACTCAAGTCGATCACCCAGGGGGCGGCGGATCTGACCCAGGTGCCGACCACCGATGGTGCAACGCCAACCGCGCCGGAAACCTCTGAAGCCGTCACCGGTTTCATCGCCTTTGCCAAGACGGCACTCGGCGACGCGGTATCGGACGTTCGGGCTTCCGACCGCCTGACCGAAAGCGCCGTCTGCCTGGTCGCACCGGAACAAGGTTACGACCGCCAGCTGGAAAAACTGCTGCAAGGTTCAGGCCGGCTGGACATGATCGCCAAGCCCATCCTCGAGATCAATCCAGGCCATGGCCTGATCTCGGCGCTGGCCGCCAGTGGCAGCGACGAATTCCGTACCGACGCCGTCCAGCTCCTGCTCGACCAGGCCCGCGTCCTCGACGGCGACAAGCCGCAAGACCCGCGCGCCTTTGCCGAGCGGATGTCACGGCTGTTTGAGCGGGCTTTGAAGGGGTAAGTTTGTCCAGTGCTTGATGGTTTACCCCCTCTGTCACTTCGTGACATCTCCCCCACAAGGAGGGAGATCATTCTTTTTCCTTGTTGCGCCAGAGTTGGCGATTAATCTCCCCCCCTTGTGGGGGAGATGTCGGCGTCGCCGACAGAGGGGGTGCTTGCCACCTATCAAAAGCGCGTGCCATCGCGAAACAGGCTGGATGGATTTGACCATGAAACACTTCATCGCTCTTATTCATAAAGAGAAAGACAGCGCCTATGGCGTGACGTTTCCGGACCTGCCGGACGTTTTTTCTGCTGCCGATGACGAAGAGGATTTGACCGCAAACGCGGTGGAAGCAATCCGGCTATGGGCGGAAGACCAGCCGGTACCTGTCCCCTCATCGCATGACGAGATTATGCGCCGGGAGGATGTTCGCGAAGAACTGGCAGCAGGTGCCTTCCTGATGCGCGTTCCCTTCATCGAGGACAGCACCCGGATCGTACGTGCCAATGTCACTTTCGAAAAGGGCATGCTGGATGCCATCGACATGGCTGCGCGCGAACGAGGCCTGACACGTTCGGCCTTCCTTGCCAGCTGCGCCCGCAAGGAAATCGAAGCCGCCTGAACCTTCAGGCGGCCCACCAGACCACCAGCAGCACGGCCAGCACTGCGACGGCGAAAATGCCGAACATCATCATCTGCTTGCGGGTATTGCCGAGAACCGTGGGATCAACCGGCGGGCGGCCGGTCTGGAAGGCCAGGGGGACCTCCGAGGCACCGCTCTTGCCTTCTCCGCTTTTGATGTCCTTGACGATAACTTCTGCGACGCCCTCACTGACGGGCGGGCGGTGTCCATAGCTCGAAACCATTGGCACACTCCATCGATGCTTGCGTGATATCACGCAAGCGCGAGGCCTAAAGGTGTACCTGTTTCATCAAGAAAGCAATTGCAAAAGCAAGTGCTGATCAGCGCTTGCCCCAGAGCACCTTGAAGCGTGCATTGCGGCAGGTCTCGCCCCATTCCTTGAAGGTCTCGGGCATCACCGTCTCATAGGGCAGGCCGCGATTGGCGACCAGCATCAGCCGTCCGCCGATCTTTAGTGCCTTGGCCGCAGCCTTGATCATTGCAGCGCCCAATGCCGGATCGGCAGCCTGGGTCTCGTGGAATGGCGGGTTCATGACGATCAGGTCGTACTTGTCGCGGGTTTCTTCGGACGTCAGGTCCTGCCAGAAGAAGCGGGTCGGCACGTTCGGGCAATTGGCCTTCAGGTTTGCGCGCGCAGCTTCCAGCGCATGATAATCGGCCTCGAACAGGTCGATGCCCTTCAGGTTCGGTGCCCGCTGCGCCAGCATCACCGACAGATAACCCCAGCCGGCGCCGAAATCGGCGGCATGGCCCTTGAAGTCGTCGGGAAGGCGCGAGGCCAGAAGTTCGGAGCCGGCATCGATGCGTTCATGCGAGAACATGCCCGGTGCCGCATCGAAACGGCCTTCGACACGAACTGGCCTCTTGGAAAATTTGGCGATGACGTCGCTGGCGTCTTCCGGACGGCCGAACCAGAAGGCGATGCCATGGTATTTCGGCAGGCTGTCGCCGCCCCAGCCAAGCTGATTGACGCGCTTGCGCAGTGACTGGATGCCATCATCCTTGCCGCCGGCGACAACGATCAGTCCGCCGACCTTGACGCGCTTCAGCGCTTCGGCAATCCGGTCCTCGTTCTCGCCCTTGTGCTTGCCGCAGAGGATGAGAGCCGCATCATAGTCTTCGCCCTCGACCACCGGCGTCACGGATGCCTTGGCGGCCTCCAGAGCCTTGTACAGCGGCTTTGACGCCTGCACTGCGGCAATCGAGCCTGTAAACTCCGCCGGTAGCCGGTAGCCTGCCTCGGCTCCCAGGAACAGCACACGCTCGCCTTCGCCGGGTGCAGGAACAACGCCGGTCTCGAAAGGATGGAAAAGGGTCTTCAGCGTGTCGCGGCTCATGATCGAGGTCCTTGGGCTTGTCGGGGAAAATTGGAAATCGGCTTCCAAAAAGGACAAACGGTAACAAAGGGAATGTGGGTTGCCCGGTTCGGGCCACTCTCACAAAAAAATAAGAAAGGGCGCGGAACGATCCGCTCCGCGCCCGTAGTCTGTCAAACGGCCGAGCGCTTATTCAGCAGCTTCGCCTTCGCCCTTGGCAACTTCCTTGCCGGTTGCCTGGTCGACAACCTTCATGGAGAGGCGAACCTTGCCGCGCTCATCGAAGCCCATCAGCTTGACCCAGACCTTGTCGCCTTCCTTGACGACGTCGGAGGTCTTGGCAACACGGTCGGACGCGAGCTGCGAGATGTGCACGAGGCCATCACGCGGACCGAAGAAGTTGACGAAAGCGCCGAAGTCGGCGGTCTTGACGACCGTGCCTTCGTAGATCTGGCCGACTTCCGGTTCTGCAACGATCGAGTGGATCCACTTGCGGGCCGCTTCGATTTCCTTGGCGGAGGACGACGCAATCTTGATCGTGCCGTCGTCTTCGATGTTGACCTTGGCGCCGGTCTTTTCGACGATTTCGCGGATGACCTTGCCGCCCGAACCGATGACTTCACGGATCTTGTCGACCGGGATGTTCATGACTTCGATGCGCGGGGCGAATTCGCCGAGTTGGCTGCGGCCTTCGGTGATGGCGTTGGCCATTTCGCCGAGGATGTGCTTGCGGCCGCCCTGTGCCTGGCTGAGCGCGACCTTCATGATCTCTTCGGTGATACCGGCGATCTTGATGTCCATCTGCAGCGAGGTGATACCGTCGGCAGTACCGGCGACCTTGAAGTCCATGTCGCCGAGATGATCTTCGTCGCCGAGGATGTCGGAGAGAACAGCGAAACGTTCACCTTCGAGGATCAGGCCCATGGCGATACCGGCAACCGGCTTGGCCAAAGGAACGCCTGCATCCATCAGTGCGAGCGAGGTGCCGCAGACGGTTGCCATCGAGGACGAACCGTTCGATTCGGTGATCTCGGAGACGACGCGCAGTGTGTAGGGGAACTGGTCTACAGACGGCAGCATCGGGCGGATGGCGCGCCATGCGAGCTTGCCATGGCCGATTTCGCGGCGGCCCGGGGAGCCCATGCGGCCTGTTTCACCGACCGAGTAGGGCGGGAAGTTGTAGTGCAGCAGGAACTTTTCCTTGTACATGCCGGTGAGCGAATCGACATACTGTTCGTCTTCGCCAGTGCCGAGCGTGGCAACGACAATCGCCTGCGTTTCGCCGCGAGTGAACAGCGCCGAACCGTGGGTGCGCGGCAGGATGCCGACTTCGGAAACGATCTTGCGAACGGTGTCGAGATCGCGGCCGTCGATGCGGCTCTTGGTGTCGAGGATGTTCCAGCGAACGATCTTGGCCTGCAGGTGCTTGAAGACGGCGCCGATGACTTCGGCAGTGTGCTTCGGCTCAGCGCCTTCCGGGAAGAAATGCGCCTTGACCTTGGCCTTGACGGCGTCAACGGCAGCGTAACGATCAGCCTTCTGGGTGATCTTGTAGGCGGCGCGCAGTTCGGTTTCGGCGATCGACAGCATTTCGGCTTCGAGTTCGGAATGATCTTCCGGCGTGAAGTCGCGCGGTTCCTTGGCAGCCACTTCAGCGAGCTTGATGATCGCGTCGATGACCGGCTGGAAGCCCTTATGGCCGAACATGACGGCGCCGAGCATGACGTCTTCGTTCAGTTCCTTGGCTTCCGATTCAACCATCAGGACGGCGTCCTGGGTACCGGCAACGACGAGGTCGAGGATCGATTCAGGCATTTCGTCGAGATGCGGGTTCAGGACGTACTGGCCATTGACGTAGCCGACGCGTGCGCCACCGACCGGGCCCATGAAGGGAACGCCGGAGATCGTCAGCGCTGCCGAAGCCGCAACCATCGACAGGATGTCCGGATCGTTTTCAAGATCGTGCTGGACGACGGTGACGACGACCTGGGTGTCGTTCTTGTAGCCTTCCGGGAACAGCGGGCGGATCGGGCGGTCGATCAGGCGGGAAACCAGCGTTTCCTTTTCCGACGGACGGCCTTCGCGCTTGAAGTAGCCACCCGGGATCTTGCCGGCGGCGTAGGTCTTTTCCTGGTAGTTGACGGTCAGCGGGAAGAAGTCCTGGCCCGGCTTCGGCGACTTGGCCGAAACGACGGTGGCGAGAACGACGGTTTCGCCGTAGGTGGCGAGAACGGCGCCGTCAGCCTGACGGGCGATCTTGCCGGTTTCGAGCTTGAGCGGGCGGCCTGCCCATTCAATTTCGACTGTGTGGGTATCGAACATGTTTTGTCCTTCGTGTGCGGCAATGCCGCGCCGCAGCCAGTGTGGCGCGGGCGGCAGTGTTTTCGCTGATATGACACATCACGGGCAAGACAACGGGAGGCTTCCAAATTCGGCTGGCGCTCGTTCCGTTCCCTCAAAGCCTGACGCTCCGGGTGCGTGGAAAACGCGCAAGCGCCGAAGCATCCTGCAATCCTGCCCCATGACAGGTCATCGGTTGTTTCCGCAGGACCGGCCCATCCGGTCTGCTGGGGTGTCCGCTCCAGCGGCGCCGTTTCGGCTTTACTGGAGACGCAAACGCGGGATTTACCCCGCAAAAAACAAACCGGCGGGCCCCTTGTTGAAGGGTCCCGCCGGTGTAAGGCTTAGCGGCGAATGCCGAGAGCAGTAATCAGCTTGGTGTACCGTGCCTCTTCCTTGCCCTTGACATAGTCAAGGAGCGAACGGCGGGTGGAAACCATTGCCAGAAGGCCACGACGCGAGTGGTTGTCCTTCTTGTGACCCTTGAAGTGTTCGGTCAGGTTGTTGATCCGCTCGGTGAGGATCGCAACCTGGACTTCCGGGGAACCGGTGTCGCCTTCGACGATTGCGTATTCCTTGATAAGCGCAGCCTTGCGCTCTGCAGTAATCGACATCGTGTGATCCTTTCAATGTTTAGGATTTCGGGTCGCCAGCAGCCGGGATGTCGTCTAGCTGCGGCCATGAAGGCAAAAGTCCGCAGGGAGCGGGGTCTGATGCTGGCGCTGCCTATAAACCATCCGGCACTAAAAAGAAAGAGGGCGGATTAAAGGCACCGGACCGGTGCAGCGGCCGGTCATTGCGGCGGGCTGCGAGGGTGCATCGGCGCGGATTTCGTCTTGTCACCGGCTATCGCGCAATCGAGGTAGCTGGCAAACACCCAGCCACGCGCCTCGCCATCTGCCGCGACCTTTGCCCAGCGCTTGCCGCCAAGCACCCGCTCATCGACAACCACTACGGCAGTGCCGTTGTCCAGCGTGGAAAGCACAGGGCCTTGCGGGGCGGATCGCACGTTGAGAGGCGTTCCGGTGGGGTCCGCGACGACGCAGCCAGCGGCAAGGGCCGATGCCGGGTGACCGGTCAACACCGCGGCAAGGGCGGCAGCCGTCCTGATGGCACTCACAAGCATATCCCCTCCCCCACGCGAAGCACCTAAGAAATCGACAGATTGGCGTTCAGCTTCTCATCTGCGATTTTGACGCGCCACTCGATGCCGTCGTCATGCATGATCCGCTCCAGCTTGGCATCGAGCGCCATGCCGAGCATGCGTTCCAGCACCATCGTGCCGAAGCCCTTGCGAACGCTTCCGGCCGTGTCCGGGTCGATATCGGCGCCCCTTTCCCGCCAGAGGATCAGAAACGTTCCATCCGTAACCGACCATTGCAGATCGATCGAGCCGCTGCTGTTGGCCAGCGCACCGTATTTCGTCGCATTGGTGGCTAGTTCGTGCAAGGCCATGCCCAGCGTCTGCGAGACCTGCGCATCCAACCGGACGGGCGGACCGGACAGGCGAACCCGCTGCACATCGTCTGGCGTAAAGGGCTGTAACTGGTTTTGCGCCAATTCATGAAAATCGACTCCCTGGGCCGCGTTGGCAATCATCAGATCGGTCGAGCGGGCAAGGCCGGCAATGCGCTTGCGGAAGGTTTCGGCAAAATCCACCCGGCTTTCGGCCGCATTGAGCGACTGGTTGAGCATCGACTGGATGACCGTCAGCTGGTTCTTCGAGCGATGCGCCACCTCGCGCATCAGGAAACGGATTTCATTTTCCGCCTTCCTGCGCGCCTGCGCTGCTTCTGCCAGGGCCGCCGATACGGTTTCGATCTCGGCAATCATGTGTTTGCGCGGCGCAATCGGCCGGCCGGCGCCCAGAAGGTGTGCGTCCCGCGCCAGCATCTTGACGCCCTGCGCCAAAAGCCTTGCGATCGTGGCGGATCCGGCGATGGCAATGCCGGCGAACAGAAGTCCGCCCAGCGACAGCCACAGATACGACCAGAGTGCCGGCGCATCGACATCGGCGCTTTTCGCCCAGGCGATGATCTTCCAGCCGGTCAGCACCGAAAATTCGGTGACGGTGCGATATTCCATCCCGTCATGAACTGCGTTGCCGACGCCAACGCGCAAGGCCGGAACGATTTCCATGAAGAACGGCTTGCCGACGGCAAGCCCCGGATCCGACGAGGCGATCACGTTGCCTGCCGCATCCAGCAAGGCCGCATTCCAGCCAGGCGACAGCACATCACGGTTCACCGCCTTCGCCATGCTTTCGGCGTTGCGCGTCAGTGTCAGGAGGTAGTCGCTGTTGCCAAGCGGCGTGGTGATGGGGAGATAGACGTTGAATACCCATTTCTGCGCCGTCTTGCCGAAGAAGACATTCGAGATGTAAGGCCCGCCAACGCGGAACGCCTCATCGACTGAGACCGGATCGGATGCTTTGCCGAGCGGGCTGCCATAAGGCACCCGCGTATTGAAAAGCTGATTGTGACCGCGATCGATCACCAGTAGATTGGAGTCCGTATCCGCCAGCGACGAGCGCGCGCGATCATAAAATTCAGCAAGATTGGTGCTGTCGTTTGGACCCGCAGCGGCAAGCACCTTGAGGGTGGACAACATGCTGTCGACCTCGCGCTCGACCAGGCGCGTCACCGAGCCCGTCGATGCCTTCAGCAGCGCCGTCACGACCCGTTCCTGCTCGTCGGTGCTGCGTTTCAGGATGATCATCGAGAATACGAAGGACGGGACGATGGCGACAAGCAGCAGCACCGTCAGATAGAATGCCAGCGGCCGCCGCAACCTGGCGCGCAAAAGCGCCCTCAAGGGAGCACGCGGCACAGTCCTTTTATCCAGTCCCTCACTCAAGCGTCCATCACCCACAAGTCCCATAGCCGAAGACCGGCAACTGGCCGGTTGCGGTTAACGCCGCTGTACCCGTGGGCCGCCCGATATCGTCGCGAATCCCGAACACAGACCGGAACATGCGCCAGCGACCGGAGGAAGGCAACCGATGCGGTGACGTGAAATATATGAGGCTATCGCAGTTTCAAGCGGTGACGAAAACGCGTTTCGGCCGGAATTCGCCTTCGCCGATCTCACCGATGGCAACCAACTTGCCGCGCGAGGTGGCATAGGCTTCCGGTTCTGAGGTTGGCGCATCGCGGCCGCGCAGGATGATCGGGTTGCCCATTTTCAGGCGGTGGGCCTGGTCTTCGGTGATGGCGATATGCGGCAGGTTCGACAGGGCTTCGCCGGTATCGATCAGGAAGGTATCGAGCGCTTCCAGCCGTTCCTCGTCGCTTTCGATCTTTTCCAGGGCCACCAGTTCCGCCAGTGTCACCATGGCCTCTTCCGCGAAAGGCGCTACGAAGCTGCGGCGCAGCGAGGCAATATGGCCGAAGCAACCGAGATCACGGCCGAAATCGCGCGCCAGCGAGCGCACATAAGTGCCCTTGCCGCATTCGATCTCGAAATGCGCCAGGTTCGGCGTGCAGCCGAGCAGCGACAGGCGGAACACTTCCACCTCGCGGGCGGGAATATCGACGGTCTCGCCTTCGCGGGCCAGATCGTAAGCGCGGTTCCCGTCGATCTTGATCGCCGAAAACTGCGGTGGCACCTGGCTGATCACGCCGGTATATTTCGGCAGAAGCGCGCGGATGTCTTCCTCGGTTGGACGGGCAGCGGACGACTGCGTCACCTCGCCTTCGAGATCGTCGGTGGAGCGCTCTTCACCCCAAGCGACGGCGAATTCATAGATCTTGCGGCCGTCCATGACATAGGGAACGGTCTTCGTCGCATCACCGAGCGCGATCGGCAGCATGCCCGATGCCAAAGGATCCAGTGTGCCGGCATGGCCGGCCTTCTGCGCCTTGAACAGCCACTTGATCTTCGACACGGCCTCGGTCGAGCCGAAATCTAGCGGCTTGTCGAGGATCAGCCAGCCGGAAATCGGGCGGCCCTTGGGCTTGCGGGGTTTTGACATGTTCAGGCTCTTTTTTTGCGGAACGTCGCTGCAGTCTTCGCAACGCTGCCATCCGGCATTTTCTGGCTGTTGCCCTTCTCAAATCCCAGGGCGTAAAGCCGCTTGGCGATCAGGTATCCGGCAGCAATGGTGGCACCATTGTCGATGCGATAATCTTCGCCGAGGCTTTCGGCCAGCAAGGGCTCGATGGCGCCCAGCGGCGGTTTTCCGGATGCGGCGGCCTCAAGCAGCAGCTTCTCATTGTAAGGCGAACAGACGATGGCTTCGAGCGCCTTCATCTCGCGGTCGCCATGGGCGATGTCCTTGCCGTGGCGAAACGGCAGGCCGGACTCGACTATCATTTCGACGAGCCGGACGGAATCGGCATTGTCGAACCGCGCTAGGCCATTGCGATAGAATGTCTGGCGCTGCTCGAACGTCCAGGCATTGAGTTCGTCCAGAGTGATATGCCTAGCCATCACTGCTCGCCGTCTTCATCCTTCAGGTCGCGCACGACTTCGGGAGACCGCAGAAGCTCATCGATCTTCTTGTAGTTGTCGAAGCTGGTATCGTCCTTGAAGCGGACTTCCGGCATGTATTTCAACTGCCGGATATGCGGCGTCAGGCGGCCGCGGATATATTTGGCATGACGGTTCAGCGCGTCGATGACGTTGGCATGATCGGCCACGCCGAGCGGCGTCACGAAGGCCGTGGCAACGCGCAGGTCCGTCGACATGCGGACTTCGGAGATCGAGATTACCGTTGTCTCGAGCAACGCATCGCGCACTTCTCCGCGCTGCAGCACCTGTGTCAGGCCTGCACGTACCTGTTCGCCGACCCTCAGCATGCGCTGCGAGGGGGCAGAGGATGTCACTTTACTCATGGCTTTTCCGCTGTCTGGCGTTTCAAGGAACGCGACCAAGGCGGTCCAATGCTACTTTCAGGCTCAAAGGTCAAGGCTTTCCGGTCATCCGGCCGTCCGGACCAATGGCCAAATCGGCATAAATCCCTCTTGAAAGCGCCGCCGCGGCATGGTCAACCTGCTCGAAACAGTGAGCAGGCGGAGAGACGATGCGGGTTCTGGTGGTGGAAAATATGAACCATTCCAGCCTTGGACAGGTCGGAGTGGCGCTGCGGGAGGCGGGGGCTGAAATCGACCTGCGCCGGCCTTACACAGGTGAAGCGCTTCCCCGGGACAGCAACGGGCATGATGCGCTGGTGGTGTTCGGTGGCGAGCAGAGCGCGCTCGACGATCACATTCATCCCTACCTTCCGGACCTTGCCGGACTGATGAAAACCTTTACCGGGGACGGCAAGTCGGTGCTCGGCATCTGCCTCGGCAGCCAGCTTCTCGCCCGCGCCCATGGTGGCGACAATCTTCTTGGCCGCACCCGCGAATTCGGCTGGCACGGCATCGACCTGACGGACGAAGGCAGGCAGGACCCGGTTTTGAGTGCCGCAGGGGACGCCTTTACCAGCTTCGAATGGCATTCCGACAGTTTTACCCTGCCGGAAGACGCCGTTCATCTGGCCACCAATGCCGCAGTCGCCAACCAGGCCTTCCGCATCGGCCGCGCCGCCTATGGCATGCAGTTCCACTTCGAGGCAGGAACATCCGTCGTCGAGGGCTGGAACCGGACGTTCGAGACGGTGATCAACCGCCTCGAACCGGATTGGCTGCAGCGCTATCCGGAGCATGCCGCACACCACGCCAAACAGGCAGATGCTGCCGGATTGGCATTGGCACGTGCCTGGGTCGCAACGATCCAGCCTGCCGAATACGCTGACCATGGTGACCGCCGGCTCGCAGCGGTCAGCGTATGACAGATAAACATGTTCCGGCATTTGCGGCCGGGGCCAATGAACCTATCTATTAAACTGCGTGACATTGTATAGAGCGCAGGAGGAGCTTGCGACCGGGGCAAGCTTGGAGCTGAGGAGCCGAGTATGCGGATAAAGAACCTTTTCGACAGACAAGCTGAGTATTCGGCGCCGAACCATGGTTCCCCTCCCAAATACCGCCCAGTTGCCAGTGTTCTGGCGGTTGTAGCGTCTCTGGCTGCCACTGCCCCCGCAATGGCAGCCTATTGCGGCAGCACGCCGGAACCCGGGCTCGACTGGAGCGAATGCACCAAGAAGAACCTGATGCTGCCCTCCAGCGAACTCGAAGGTGCCAACCTCTCCGGCACCGACTTTTCGTTGACCGATCTCAGTGGTTCGAACCTTGCATCCGCCAATCTGGAAAAAGCCAATCTGGTGCGCGCCTGGCTGGCTGGCGCCAGAGCTGAAAAGGCCAATTTCGCCCGCGTCGAAGCCTATCGCTCGAGCTTTGCCAATATTGCCGCCAACGGCGCGTCATTTGCCGGCGCCGAATTGCAGCGCGCCGATTTCAGCGGCGCCGACCTGACCGGGGCCAATTTCGAAAAGGCTGAGGTCGGCCGCGTCCTGTTCAAGGGCGCCATATTGACCGGCACGCGCTTTGCACTCGCCAATCTGTCGCGCGCCAATCTCAGTGGCGCGACCTTTGAAGGTCCGCTGGATTTCGATCAGGCCTTTATGTTCCTCACCCATATCGAGGGGCTGGACCTCTCCGCGGCCAAGGGCCTTGAGCAGGCGCAGGTCGACCTCGCCTGCGGTGACAAGGAAACCAAATTGCCGGCGGGGCTGAGTACACCGGCCGCATGGCCGTGCGCGTCAGACTGAGCCGGCTAATGAAATACCTGTGCCATTTATCGCGGTGCCGCGTTTTGGCCATCGCCGGCATTGGACAGGCAAAATTTCTGCGCTAATTTCCGCAGCACAATCGCAGGAGCGCATCATGAGCAAACTGAATATCCCCCAGGAAGGTGGCTGCCGTTGTGGCCAGGTGCGGCTGAAGATCAGCGCACCGCCGATCATTACCATGGCCTGTCACTGCACCGGCTGCCAGAAAATGTCTTCCAGCGCCTATTCGCTCAGCGCCGCCATCCCAGCCGGCGGTTTCGAAGTCATTGCTGGCGAACCGGTGATCGGCGGTCTGCACGGAGCATCCCGTCATTATTTCTGCCCGCATTGCCTGACCTGGATGTTCACCCGCCCCGAAGGCATGGACTGGTTCGTCAACCTGCGCGCCACCATGCTGGATGATACAAGCGGCTATGCCCCGTTGGTCGAGACGTTCACCAGCGAGAAATTACCCTTCGCCGGGACCGGCGCGGTGCATTCCTACGAGGCCTTTCCGCCGATGGAAGACTTTGAGGGGCTGATGCAGGAGTTTGCCGAGCGATCCGCCTAGAAGCGCGGATTGCGTACCTTCGCTGCCACCAACGGTCGTTTATTCATCGGTGCCGCAGCATCGGTTGCAGCCGTTTGATGTCGCGATCAGAACCGCCCTGCCAGAAATTGCCCTTACATTGAAGTGAACTCGCGCCGGGAGGAATTGGCCGGGGCAGCACTTTCAGTGGAGGAGATACCATGAGCAGGAACAGAGGCGTAGTCTATCTGAAGCCGGGCAAGGTCGAGGTCCGGGACATCGACGATCCGAAGCTGGAAGCTCCGGACGGGCGGCGCATCGAGCATGGCGTCATTCTGAAGGTGATTTCCACCAATATCTGCGGTTCGGACCAGCATATGGTGCGCGGCCGGACCACCGCCCTGCCCGGACTGGTATTGGGCCACGAAATCACCGGCGAAGTCATCGAGAAAGGTATCGACGTCGAGATGCTCGAGGTCGGCGATATCGTCTCCGTGCCGTTCAACGTCGCCTGCGGCCGTTGCCGCTGCTGCAAATCACAGGACACCGGCGTTTGCCTTACCGTCAACCCAGCGCGCGCCGGTGGCGCCTATGGCTATGTCGACATGGGCGGCTGGATCGGCGGACAGGCCAAATATGTCACCGTCCCCTATGCCGATTTCAACCTCCTGAAATTCCCGGACCGTGACAAGGCGATGGCGAAAATACGGGATCTGACGATGCTGTCGGACATTCTGCCGACCGGCTTCCATGGCGCGGTCAAGGCCGGTGTCGGCGTCGGCTCCGTTGTCTACGTTGCGGGTGCCGGTCCTGTCGGCCTTGCCGCAGCTGCCTCGGCACGCATCCTTGGTGCTGCCGTCGTGATGATCGGGGACTTCAACAAGGAACGTCTCGCCCACGCCAAAAAGGTTGGCTTCGAACCGATCGACCTTTCGGCCAGCGACCGGCTGGGCGACATGATCGCGCAAGTCACCGGCAGCGACGAAGTGGATAGTGCAATCGACGCCGTCGGTTTCGAGGCGCGTGGCCATTCGGGCGGCGAACAGCCGGCGGTCGTTCTCAACCAGATGATGGAAATTACCCGGGCAGCCGGTTCCGTCGGTATTCCCGGTCTTTATGTCACCGAAGACCCGGGCGCCGTCGACAGCGCCGCAAAGAAAGGCAGCCTTTCCATGCGCTTCGGGCTTGGCTGGGCCAAGGCGCTGTCCTTCCATACGGGACAGACCCCGGTCCTGAAATACAACCGCCAGCTCATGCAGGCGATCCTGCACGATCGGTTGAACATCGCCGAAATCGTCAACGCCAAGATCATCTCGCTGGAAGACGCGGCCCAGGGCTATGAAAGCTTCGACCAAGGCGTGGCGCAGAAATTCGTCCTCGACCCGCATGGCGATCTCGCCAAGGTCGCTTGAGACGACCCAGCAAGGGGCGTCCGGTGTTTCCGGGCGTCCTTCACAATTCGGAAACCGGGATTGCCTGAAAACAAATATCAAAAACCCTGAAACAGAAAATCCGTGGCTGCAGTGATTACGTCCGAATGACGGGTCAGGTCAGCCACGGTCTCTCCCAGTTCACCCAATGCCACGACACCCATAAACTGGGTTGCCAACACATAAGGCTGGCCGCCAACGTCGAATTTTGGATTTAGACGACCGATCAGACGGGAAAGCTCCCCGGGCAAGAGAAGCGGCGCCACGTTTCGGGTTTGGAGATCGGAAAGAAGATCAGCCTGCAGATCGAGTACCAACGCGCCACCCTGTCTGAGGCGATAGGCATGAAATCTCGCCATCAGAATTGGCGGTATTTTGCCAATGGCAGGCCATGTTCCTCGACATATTTATTGGACGCCGCGATCGCCTCTGCATTTTCCAGCCGCCAGAGACGTTCCTGTTCGGCCTTGACCGCACGCCCGATGCCATCTTCGGCAGCGCGCGAAAGATTGATCTTGAGATCGCGGGCCTGCGAGACGAGGTCACTATCCAAAGACAGGTTGGCAGATTTACGGGACGGCTGAGACATGATCCTCTCCATCGGATATGCGCCTAATGTATGCGCATATCCGATGGAAGAAAAGACGTTACTCGTCGCTCATCTTCAGTGCTGCGATGAACGCTTCCTGCGGAATGTCCACCTTGCCGAACTGGCGCATGCGCTTCTTGCCGGCCTTCTGCTTATCGAGCAGCTTGCGCTTGCGCGAGGCGTCGCCGCCGTAGCATTTTGCCGTCACGTCCTTGCGCAGGGCCGAGATGGTTTCGCGGGCAATCACGTTGCCGCCGATGGCGGCCTGGATCGGGATCTTAAACATGTGCTTGGGGATCAGGTCCTTGAGCTTTTCGCACATGTCACGGCCGCGCCGTTCGGCGGCCATGCGGTGAACCATCATCGACAGGGCATCGACGGGTTCGCCGTTGACCAACACCGACAGCTTGACCAGATGGCCTTCGCGATGTTCGGTCAGATGATAATCGAACGAGGCGTAGCCCTTGGAGATCGACTTCAGGCGGTCGTAGAAATCGAACACGACTTCGTTGAGCGGCAGGTCGTAGGTCAGCATGGCGCGCTTGCCCACATAGGTGAGCTCGATCTGCAGGCCACGGCGGTCCTGGCACAGCTTCAGAATGCCGCCGAGATACTCATCGGGTGTCAGGATCGTCGCACGGATCCACGGCTCGTGGATTTCGGCAACCTTGACGACATCGGGCATATCGGCCGGATTGTGCAGCTCGCGCTCCGTGCCATCGTTCATGAACAGCTTGTAGACGACGGACGGGGCAGTGGCGATCAGGTCGAGATCGAACTCGCGCTCGAGACGTTCCTGGATGATTTCAAGATGCAGCAGGCCAAGGAAGCCGCAGCGGAAACCGAAGCCCAGCGCTGCAGACGATTCCATTTCGAAGGAGAAAGAGGCGTCGTTGAGGCGCAGCTTGCCCATGGCCGAGCGCAGGTCCTCGAAATCGGCGGCGTCGACCGGGAACAGGCCGCAGAACACGACCGGCTGGGCCGGCTTGAAGCCCGGCAGCATCTTGGCCGTCTGGCGCTTGTCCTCGGTAATGGTGTCACCGACGCGGGTGTCGGCCACTTCCTTGATCGAGGCGGTGATGAAGCCGATCTCGCCGGGGCCGAGCGCCTCGACATTGACCATCTTCGGCGTGATGACGCCGACGCGTTCCACCTGATACTTGGCGTCCGCGCCCATCATGCGAACGGTCATGCCTTTTTTCAGCGTGCCGTCGAGAACACGCACGAGAACGATGACGCCGAGATAGGCATCGTACCAGCTATCGACCAGCAGCGCTTTCAGCGGGCCGGTCTCGCCTTCCTCGCTCTTCGGTGCGGGCAACTGGTGCACGATCGCTTCCAGCACGTCGGGAATGCCGAGGCCGGTTTTGGCCGAAATCAGCACGGCCTGAGAGGCATCGATGCCGATGACTTCCTCGATCTGCGCGCGGATACGGTCGGGTTCGGCGGCCGGCAGGTCGATCTTGTTGAGAACCGTGACGATCTCATGATTGTTGTCGATCGCCTGATAGACGTTGGCGAGCGTCTGGGCTTCGACGCCCTGCGACGCGTCCACGACCAGCAACGAGCCTTCGCAGGCCGACAGCGAGCGTGAGACTTCATAGGCGAAGTCGACATGGCCGGGGGTGTCGATCAGGTTGAGGACGTAGGTCTCGCCATTGTTGGCGACGTAATGCAGGCGCACGGTCTGCGCCTTGATGGTGATGCCGCGCTCTTTCTCGATATCCATATTATCGAGAACCTGCTCCGACATCTCGCGGTCGGCCAGGCCGCCGGTCGACTGGATCAACCGGTCAGCCAGCGTCGACTTGCCATGGTCGATATGGGCGACGATCGAAAAATTGCGGATGTGCGACAGGGGCGTCTTTGAAGGTGTTGTGCTCATGTGCCCGCATATAGCAGCGGTATCAATCGCCGCAAAGCGGGAAATGCAGGCTTTGTTCACTATAATTGCCGGATATCGCCCGCAACCGGATCGCCCTCGACCATCGCGCCCGCATTCGGCATCTGCGCGCTCTTCATCTCGAAATTTTCGCGCAAATGCGGCGGTACCGTTTCGCGGAATTTCAGCCGCACGGTGACGAAGGCCGCGTAGGCGAGCGCGGTACCCATGGCGGCATAGATGAAGGTCTTCGGGCCGAAGACCGGCGTCAGCAGCGTGATCGAAAGAGGAATGATCGTGGCGGCGATCGACCAGCACATCAAAAGCGTCGAGGCGAGCGGCACGAAATCGGCGGGCGCAGTGCGATCGTTGGCATGCGCATTGGCGATCGAATAGACGGTTTCGACGGCTCCGGCGAAAACGGCGAAGACCAGCATCAGCAGAATGAGGTTAGCGAACGAGACGGAGAGCGCCGCGACAGCAGCCGCCGAAATCAGCAGGCAGACGAGGATCAGGACGACACGCCGGTCGATCCGGTCCGACAAGACGCCCATCGGATATTGAATGAAGATCAGCCCGAACTGCATGACCAGCATCAGCAACGCCACATCACCCTGACTGACCGAATTGGCGGCAGCGTAGATCGGCGTAAAGCCCTGCACCGCCATCGAAAGGCCGCCGGAGGCAAGCACCCCGACGAAGGCAACCGGTGAGTTGCGCCAGACCATCGGCACATCGACGCTGACCTTTGCCGGCGGCGG
Organism: Hyphomicrobiales bacterium; assembly: GCA_900473685.1. Lineage (GTDB taxonomy): Bacteria > Pseudomonadota > Alphaproteobacteria > Rhizobiales > Rhizobiaceae > Pararhizobium. The sequence goes on along the minus strand of UCNE01000015.1, from coordinate 142,760 downwards.
CGGGTTGGGCAGACGCGTCAGGCCGATCGGCAGGATCGCCATGGTGGTGAAGAAGATGGTGAGCAGCGCCGCCAGATTGCCGTCGGCCGGAATCTGGCCGAACAGCCAGGCGCCGAGACCGATGGCAATGACATAGACCATGTAGAACACCGACATCGCCTTGCCGCGCCAGCTGTTGGCGCTGGCATGGTTGAGCCAGCTCAGCGAGATGATGAAATTGATATTGCCGGCAGCGCCGTAGACCCCGCGTGCAAACACCCAGAGCAGCGGATGAAAGCCGAGCGCGATCAGGAAGGCCGAAAGCAGCACCAGCGCCATCGAGCAGGAAAACGCCCGCGCATGGCCAACCCTGCGGATCATCGGCCCGGCAACAACGCAGCCGGCCAGGCCGCCAAAGGCAAGCGCCGTGACCGCAGCGCCGGCAACCCAGGGCGGACTGTCGCCACGGGCCAACAGGAACGGTACATAGGCGAACATCATGCCGTTGCCGATACCGACACAGGCCATTGAGGCCACGATGCTGGCGATCGAAAGCACGGATGCCCGCGGCTGTTCGGACCGGATGTCTTCTATCGCCACCATCTACACCCCCAATGATCCAGCAAGCCGCCACCGGGCGCGCTTGCGCAAGTATAATCTAACATATTGATCGCATGGCGGTTTCGCCCCCACCGACTGCGAATCTCAGCATAGCGGCATATCCTGTCTTCGGCTGTCGCCGCAGCGGCATGCAACGGATTTATTGCAACGGCCGGCAAATCTTCGTTGACTCCACTATATGGATATATAATTCTCTTATGATGGAAAATTCCTTCGAAACAGATATTGCCGAACGTATGAAACGCCTGCGGCAGGAACGGGCGATGACGCTTGACGATCTCGCCGGCCGCGCCGGTGTCAGCCGGGCGATGATCTCCCGAATCGAGCGTGGCGAGGCAAGCCCGACTGCCCAACTGCTTGCCCGGCTGTGCAGCGCACTGGGAACGACCCTGTCGCGGTTTTTCGCCGATGGCGAAAACGCCGGAAATCCACTTTCCCACCGGAAAGACCAGCGGGTCTGGCGCGATCCGGAAACCGGCTATCTGCGCCGCTCGGTCTCACCGGATGGCACCGGTTCTCCGGTCGATATCGTCGAGGTCGAGTTTCCGCCGGGCGCGCGGGTGGTGTTCGAGCAGCAGCAGTTCGACGCCGGACTGACCCAGCATCTCTGGCTGTTCGAAGGCAGGCTGACCATGACAGCCAGCGGCGAGACACATGACCTTGAAGCCGGCGACTGCCTGTTCATGCGGCTTTCCGAGGCCCACGTCTTTCACAATCCACATGGCAAGCCGGCGCGCTACGCCATCATTCTCAACCGCAGCAAAGTTTAGCCCGATGACGAAAATCACCATCCGCACGCTTACCCCTTCCGAAACCCCGGCCGCCCTGACGGCGCTCGCCGAAATCCTGTCCGACTGCGTCGAAGGTGGCGCCTCGGTCGGCTTCATGTCGCCCTATACGCCGCAGGATGCGCTGTCCTATTGGCAAGGCGTTGCGGAGGCTGTTTCCGAGGGCGGCACGGTGCTGATCGCCGCCGAAAAGGACGGTGAAATCCTAGGCACGGTCCAGCTCGGTATCGGCACGATGCCGAACCAGCCCCATCGCGCCGATTTGAAGAAGCTGCTCGTCCATCGCAAAGCCCGGGGCCTTGGTCTGGCGCGCCTGCTGATGGACGCTGCCGACGCGGAAGCCCGCAGACATGGCCGGCATGTTCTGGTGCTCGACACGGCAACCGGAAGCCCGGCAGAAAGCATTTACGAGCGGCTCGGCTGGCAGCGTGTCGGGGTCATTCCGCAATATGCCCTAATGCCGGATGGCAGCTATTGTGGCTCGACATTCTTCTACAAATCACTGGCTACGGATTGACGGGCGGCATACACGCGGATTCCACTTAATCGTTGTCACCAAAAATGGCTTTATCGCGCAGGAAAAACAGCGTTTTCCGCCGGATCGGCCCATTCCGCATCCCTTATCTTCGTGTTAGCTGATTTTCAGCCGAAAGGCCGATAATCTTAAGGGGAACCGATGAAAACCATTCTTCAGCGCGCGGGTCTCGCCGCGCTTTCCATTGCCATGCTTTTCGGCACCGTCTCCGCAGGTTCAGCTGCCGACGTCACCTTCGAAATGAAAAACAGCCACCCGAATGCCGTCGAAGTCGAGCTTTACAGCCAGGACCGTGACCATGTCTGGCCGGGCAACAATCAGGTTTACCTGCTCGACGACGGCGAGACCAAGGAAATCCCGCTGTCCTGCGATCAGGGCGAAAAGATCTGCTACGGCGCCTGGATTTCCGGCGACAAGTCGACCTATTGGGGCACAGGTCCGGACAATGCCGAAACCTGCACCGATTGCTGCTACACCTGCACGGGTGGCAACACCGAAGAGATCGACCTGGTCGAATAGCTGGTCAAGCTGAGGGAGCCAGGCGCACTCGCACCGGCCTGGCTCTTTCAACACAGCGCGAGACCGATGAACGCGCACGGAAACACAAAGTTCATTTCCTAAAAAGCTTGCTCTTCATCTTCCTGCCGCAATCGGTAGTATGAAGCAGAGTAGATCTATTGGGGACCCGTGATTCCATGATGAAGAAAATCGCCGTACTGGCCATCGCCGCCATCTATCTTTCAGGCTGCACCACGACCGACCCGTATACGGGCGAGCAGAAGATGTCGAACACCGCCGGCGGCGCACTGATCGGCGCCGGACTGGGCGCCGCGACCGGCCTCCTGGTCGGCGGCAGCTCCGCCGGACGCCGCGATGCTGCCCTTGTCGGCGCCGGCATCGGCGCGCTCGGTGGCGGCCTGATCGGCAACTACATGGATAGCCAGGAATCCGAACTGCGCGCACAGCTGCAGAACACCGGCGTTTCGGTCACCCGCGTCGGCGACCGCATCGTTCTCAACATGCCAGAAAACATCACCTTCGCCACCGACCAGGACCAGATGAGCCCACGGGCCTATCCGACGCTGAACTCGGTCGCGATCGTGCTGCGCAAGTTCAACAAGACGCTTGTCGATGTCGATGGCCATACGGATTCGACCGGCAGCGCCAGCTATAACCAGGGCCTCTCGGAGCGCCGCGCCATCTCGGTCGCCAACTATCTCGGTTCGCAGGGCGTCGACCAGCGCCGCATGTCGGCCGTCGGCTACGGCCCCGACCGGCCGATCGCATCGAACGGCAGCCCGGCCGGACGCGCGCAGAACCGCCGCGTCGAAATCTCGATCGCGCCGATCAAACAAGGCTGATTTGAACGCATTGCCTACAAAACCGGCGGCTGAAAGGCCGCCGGTTTTTTTGTGCGCAAAAGTCCCATCACGCACCGCATATACCAAAGATGGATCACCGCGCACGGTCAGACCGGGCAGCGCGCCATTGACGCACGGCATGCTGCAAACCTAAACTCGCCGCTTGCGAATGTGAGCAGATTCAAATGCGCATCAACGCCGGACTCCTCTCTCACGCGCTGGACCAGGTCCAGGCTGCTGTTTTTGACCCCGCGCTGTGGCTGCCGGCGATCGAGGCCATCAGCAGGGCGAGCGGCGCTCTGGGCGCCAACATCATGGAGCCATCCGGGCGTGGCACGTTCGGCGCGGCGCTCAGCACGGATGATCTCGGCGGGCTTCTGGAGGGATACGTCCGCGACGATTGGGGATCGCGGGATTTTCGCGCGCATTTTCTACGGCCGCTGCAGCGTGCCGGCGTGGTGTATGAAGCCGATCTGGTCTCGCGGGAGCAGTTCGAGCACCATGAATACTATCAGTTCATGCGAAAACACGGCGTTGGCGATTGCGTCTTGATAGACATCTCGACCGGAAAGGATACCCTGTATTTCGTCCTCCAGAACCGCCTGGCTGATGTTGTCGCGCAGGCAGCCGACAGGCCGCATTTTCATGCCATCCGGACACGGCTGCAAACGGCCGTCCAGCTTGCCCGGCATGTTGATGCCAGCAAAATCGCTGGCATGGCCGCCGCCTTCCAGACCTCGAACATCGGCTGCATCTTCTTCGATCGCAAAGGCCTCGTCACTTTGACGAACGCGAAGGCCGATGCGCTAATGTCGGAGAATTTCCGCATTTCGAGAGGCGAAATACGCACCGCGGCAGCAAATGAAACGGCCCGCTTTCACCGGGAACTGAAGAACGCGCTGCAGACGCCCGGCCCCGGCGCCGAGCCATTGTCTGCCGTTCGCCTGTCGCGCACCGGCAGACGGCCGCTTATCGTCCGTTTCGAACGGTTTGGTACGGAGCTCGCCGATCTGTTCTCGCATTCCCGCGCCATGGCCCTGATCGAGGACCCGGACGACGAGGCACGGCAAAACCCGGAAACGCTAATGACGCTGTTCGATCTGACACCGGCAGAAACGAAGATCTCGCTGCTGGTCGCCAGCGGCATGAGCGCCGTTGATATCGCCAGCCAGCACGGCATCGGCTACGAAACAGTGAGAAGCCATATCCGTTCGATATTCCAGAAAACCGGCACCGGCCGGCAATCGGAACTCAGCGCCCTGTTCGGCAAAATCCGTCTTTAAAGAGGCTGTTTGCCAGCCGATTCCGGCGGGTAGGCGTGCTCTTCGCCGTTGAAATCCGACACCGTATAGCAGCCGCCGCCGTTATCCTCGATGGTCGAGGCGCTGATCACCGCCTTGCCGTGGCCGCCTGGAATATCGAGAATATAGGCGGGCTGGCAGAGACCGGAGACACGGCCGCGCAAGGACGCTACCAGCGCCTGCCCCTCCTCGATCGTCAGGCGGAAATGGCTGGTGCCGGGCGCAAGATCGGGGTGATGCAGGTAATAGGGCTTGATGCGGTTTTCGACGAAGGCGCGCATCAGCGCCGCCAGCGTGTCGGGATCGTCGTTGACGCCTTTCAGGAGCACCGACTGGCTGACCATGACAATGCCGCCATCGACCAGGCGGGCGCAGGCGGCGCGCGCGTCTGCCGTCAGTTCGCGCGGATGGTTGGCGTGCAGCGCCAGATAGGTGGTCTTGCCGCTGGCTTTCAGGGCCGTGATCAGGGCTTCGTCGACGCGCTCGGGCTCAACCACCGGCACGCGGGTGTGAAAACGGACGATCTTCACGTGCTCGATCCCGGCCAGCCGCTCCATGATCGACGCCAGTCTGCGCGGTGACAGAACCAGCGGATCTCCCCCGGTGAGGATCACCTCCCAGATTTCCGGATGCTCGGCGATATAGGCGAACGCATTATCCATAGCCTGCGATGCAAGTGTGCCGAGCCCCTGCGGCCCAACCATTTCGCGGCGGAAGCAGAAGCGGCAATAGACCGGGCAGACATGCACGGCCTTCAAGAGCACGCGGTCCGGATAGCGGTGGACAATACCCTCGACCGGACTATGGGTACTGTCGCCGATCGGATCTTCACGTTCTTCGGGCAGGCGAACGAGTTCCGCGGCATCGGGAATAAACTGCCGGGCAATCGGATCGTTGGGATCGCTGGGATCGATCAGGGCCGAGATCGCCGGCGTGACGGCCACGGCATAACGGGCGGCAACGTCTTCCAACCCGGCGCGCCGGCTGGCGGATACCAGGCCAACATCCTGCAGATCATCGATCGACTTGAGGGAGCGAAGCGCTGTCACTTGCGGCCCTCGGTTTCCGCCACCGGCGCCCAGATTACCTGGTCGATCCGCGATGCGCCGGTTGCCAGCATCACCAGCCGGTCGAAGCCGAGCGCGCTGCCGCTTGCCTGTGGCATGATTTCAAGCGCCTTTAGAAAATCTTCATCCAGCGGGTAGGTTTCGCCGTAAACGCGCTGTTTTTCGGCCATTTCCAGACCAAAACGGCGGCGCTGCTCGGCAGCATCGGTCAGTTCACCAAAGGCATTGGCCAGCTCGACACCGCAGGCATAGAGCTCGAACCGTTCAGCAACACGCGGATCATGTGGCGCCGGCCGTGCCAGCGCGGCCTCTGCGACAGGATATTCATAAAGGATCGTGGCGCGGCCGAAGCCGAGATTGGGCTCGACCTTTTCGACGATAACCCGGCTGAACAGATCGGCCCAGGTATCATCGTCCGCAACTCTGAGCCCGGCGGCGCGAAGGGTTCCGGCTAGGCTTTCGCGGTCGGTTTCGCCGCTCCGGCCGATGGAGGAGAGAAGATCGACGGCGGCAAACCGCGCAAAAGCTTCGGCAACGGTGATGTGCTCAGGCTCGGCAAACGGATCGGCCTGCGCGCCGCGATAGCTCAGCTGCTTTGCCCCCACCGTTTCCGCCGCCAGGCGTAGGATTTCGGCGCAATCCCGCATCAGAGCATCATAGGTTTCGCCTGCTCGGTACCATTCCAGCATGGTGAATTCCGGATGGTGCAGCGGCCCGCGCTCGCGGTTGCGATAGACATGGGCAAAGCAAGCAATGCGCGGTTCCCCGGCAGAAAGCAGTTTCTTGCAGGCAAATTCCGGGGACGTGTGGAGATAGAGCGGGGCCGTGCTGCCATCGTGATGGATAGCCTGCGTTGCAAAGCCGTGCAGATGCGCCTCGTTGCCCGGCGACACTTGCAGCGTCGCGGTATCGACCTCGACAAAATCACGCCCGGCGAAAAACCCGCGCAAGGCTGCCTGAATCCGGTTGCGGCCGAGCAGGAAGCCACGGCGGTCGGCATGGACATCGGGGGTCCACCAGGGGGAGGCAGCAGGCATCTTGGTCCTATGTCCATCTCGGGCAAGTCATGCTTTGCGCAAATGCGTGTTTCTTCGAGCCTGATCCGCCGTCACACTGGCAATTTGCCCAAATATAGGATAGGTGCGGCCCGAAAACGCATTCTGGCGTCTGTGACGCGCATATTTCGTGCGCTCCTCTACGACGCATCCAGCTCAGTTACAAGGAAGACTTATGGTCAAGGTAATCGCCTCTTCAGTCCGCAAGGGCAATGTTCTCGAAGTCGATGGCAAGCTCTACGCCGTTCTGACCGCGCAGAACTTCCACCCCGGCAAGGGCACGCCTGTCACCCAGGTGGACATGCGCCGTATTTCCGACGGCGTGAAGGTTTCCGAGCGCTGGCGCACCACCGAGCAGGTCGAGCGCGCCTTCGTTGAAGATAGCGACCACACCTTCCTGTATGAAGACGGCGAAGGCTTCCACTTCATGAACCCCCAGACCTACGATCAGGTTGCCGTTTCGCCCGACGTTATCGGTGACGACAAGGCTTATCTTCAGGAAGGCATGGCCGTTCAGCTGAAGATGTATGAAGGCCTGGCGCTGGCCATGGAACTTCCGACCCGCATGACGCTCGAAATCGTCGAGACCGAGCCGGTCGTCAAGGGCCAGACCGCCTCGTCGTCCTACAAGCCGGCGATCCTGTCGAACGGCGTGCGCACCATGGTTCCGCCGCATATCGGCGTCGGCACCCGCGTCGTCATCCTGACCGAAGATGCATCCTACGTGGAACGCGCCAAGGATTGATCCTTGATATCTTGAATCAAAAACGGGCGCGGCTTCAAACCGCGCCCGTTTTTCGTTTCTGTGGCAGAGTTGCCGCTAGTGCTTCAACTCCGGATAGGCGTCCGACACCTCGTCAACGCCTCTCAGCGTGCCGTCATAACCCTCAAGCGTGACACAAACGCTGGAATGAACATCCAGCACACCGTCACGCCGTACCGCTATGCGTGATCCATTACTGCGTACCAGAACCGCATCGCCCTTGAAGCCCTGCTTCAACAACCAATCGCGCGAAGCATTCAGGCGAATGCGCACTTGGCTGGCATCATCTTCCTCGCGCGCCACGATAAGCTCGTAGGAAACCGGCTCGGAATGACCGTTGATTTCCAGCTTGCCCTGACTACTGCCTTCGGCTGCGAATGTTAGCATTGTCGTTCTCCTTCGAACCCGGGCACTATCGTCGAACGGCGCGGCCGACCGCAATCAACAAGCAAGCGCCGATAAAGCCGATGACCAGATAGGCGAGCCATCCGGTGAAGCCCATTCCAGCAAAGGCGAGAATGGCGTTGAGCACGATGGCACCGATGATGCCCAGAATGATGTTCATGAACACGCCCATGTTCGATTTCATGAACTGTTCGGCCAGCCACCCGGCAAAGCCGCCGATTATGATTGCCGCAATCCAACCTACCCCGTTGACGTCCATGTGTTTGCCCTCGCTTGAAACAGGTTTCTGCTGCAACCGATAACGGGCGAGCGGGCCATATGTTCCGTCATGCTCAATGAGCAGTATCAAAGTGCCTTATATTAACCTCCACAAATATGAATTTGCCGGCAGGGTCCGCATTCGTTAGAGCCGGTCTGGGCGTGATCGGCACGGCCTGTGGGAGAATGACATCTTGGATCAGCAGACAGCAGCAGCCCACGGCAACGAAGGCCTCATTCCACCGGCAGCGACACTGCCCGGCACCGGCACCGCAGCTGCGCTCACCGGCGGACTGATGTGTCTTCTGTCGATGTCGAGCGTGCAGTTCGGCTCGGCGCTGTCGGCCCCGTCGATCGCTGCCTACGGCCCATTCGGCACCACCTGGCTGCGATTGGCCTGGGCTGCGGTTCTGCTGGCCATCATCGTGCGTCCGCCGATCCTTCGCTATTCGCGGGCGCAGTGGCAGACGGCCGGATTGCTCGGCGCCAGCATGGCCGGAATGACGCTGTGTTTTTTCGCTGCCATCGAGCGCATCCCGCTCGGTCTCGCCGTCGCCATCGATTTTCTCGGGCCGCTCGCGGTTGCCACTTTCGCTTTCGGCCTCGGCTGGCGGCTGGTCTGGCCGTTGATCGCTGGTGCCGGCGTGCTTTTGCTCGCCCATGACGGCAACGGCTGGATCGGCGATTCCACCGGCATTCTCTTCGCCTTCGGGGCCGCCACAGGCTGGGGACTTTACATCATCCTGATGAAGAAGGCCGGCAACGCCTTCGAAGGCCTGCAGGGCCTCTCCATGTCGCTGATCGTCGCGGCCGTCGTCGCCACGCCTTTCGGGCTGCTCGACCTGCCGCGCATGACGATGGAAGGTGTTGTCACCATCGCCGGGCTTGCCCTCCTCGTGCCGCTGATCCCCTATGCGCTGGAAATGATCGCGCTGCGCCGGATGAGCACGTCCTCCTTCGGTATCCTGATGAGCCTCGAGCCGGCACTTGGCGCGCTTGCGGGCTTTCTGGTGCTGAGCCAGCCAATGACTGCCCTGCAGATCATGGGGACTGTTCTCGTCGTTGCCGCCAGCGCCGGAGCCACTGCCACCGGCCGTTGAACCGCCTGCGAATTATTGGCGCGCTTTTTGCAAACCCGGTGATAGAGTGCTGCTTCGTAAGCGTCGCTTTTTCCATCGAGGTGTGCATGTTTCCACTATCGCATATGATGAAAGCTTTCATTCGCAAGGGCCAGCTGACCGTCATCGACGCCGATGGCAAACCGCATGTTTTCAAGGGTGAGCCCGGTCCGGAAGTGACCATGCGGCTATCCGACCGCAAGCTCTACCGCACCCTCGTCTTCAATTCCGAACTGGCCGCCGGCGAAGCCTATATGGATGGCACGCTGCGCTTCGAAGATGGCTCGAACTTACGTGATTTCCTGACGCTGTTTTCGATCAACCGGCTGTCCCTGGGCTCCTATCCGATCCAGAAGGCGCTGCGCGCCGTCAAGATGCGCTTCCGCAAGCGCCAGCAGTCCAATGTCAAAGGCGAAGCGCAGCGCAATGTCGCCCATCACTACGATCTCGGCAACGAATTCTACAAGCTCTTCCTCGACGAGCACATGCTCTATTCCTGCGCCTATTTCCGCGAACCGGACGAGACGCTGGAGCAGGCGCAACGCAACAAGCTGAGACTGCTTGCCTCCAAGCTTTGCCTCAGACCTGGCATGAAGGTGCTCGACATCGGCTGCGGCTGGGGGGATCTGGCGCTTTATCTGGCCCAGCTCGAAGACGTCGAAGTGCTGGGGGTGACGCTGTCCAAGGAACAGCAGGCGCTGGCAACGCAACGCGCCAAGGATGCCGGGCTCGACGACCGCGTCCGCTTCGAACTGCGCGATTACCGTGAGGTCAACGAGACCTTCGATCGCATCGTCTCGGTCGGCATGTTCGAGCATGTCGGTGTCAGCCACTATGACGAGTTCTTCAAGAAGGTGAACGCGCTGATGCCGGACGACGGCATCGCCGTGCTGCATTCGATCGGCCATATGAGCCCGCCCGGCATGGCGAGCGCCTGGTTGCGGAAATATATCTTCCCCGGCGCCTATTCGCCCGCCCTGTCCGAGGTCTTCGAAGTGGTGGAGCGCAACAGCCTGTGGGTCAGCGATCTCGAATTCCTGCGCGTCCATTATGCGACGACGCTGAAACATTGGGTCGAGCGCTTCGACAAGAACCGCGACAAGGTCGTCGAGATGTATGACGAGCGCTTTGCCCGCATGTGGGAGTTTTATCTGGTCAGCTGCGAAATGATGTTCCGCACCGGCAGCCAGCTGGTCTTTCACATGCAGCTGTCGCGGAGCCGTGACGCGGCGCCGATCGTGCGTGATTACATCACCGACCGGCAGAAGGCCTATATCGTGCGCGAGCAGACGCTTAACATCACTCTATAAGATAAGCGCCTGATCATCGTCCGCCTGCCATTGCAGCCGCTTGTAGTCGAAGCCGTATTCCAGCGTCGGCTTGACCACCGCGAAATAGGGCGAAAGATCGAAGTCGCGCGGTGTATAGAGCGAATGATGGCGGATATGCAGGATTTCGGCACGTGAATAGGTCGATGTTGCCGACGCCCGTCCCGGCGCACGGGTAATCTCCGGCAGGATCGGATAGCGGATCTGCTCGAAAGCCTGGGCGATCAGTGTCGAGCAGATGGCGCGTGTCGGGTCGCCGGACCCGAAGGCCAGCATCCGGCGGCGAAACCGCACCGGAACCGGCGGTGTCGGCATGAAGTAGCGTAGCATATCGAGAATGTTCTTCATGTCGTATTTCAAGCCGAGCCGCGAAATCATGAAGGACAGAACCGCGTTGCGATCGTCCGGCGTCAGCCCGACAGGCCGGCAGATGCGGGTGTTGTAGGTGCAGTATTTTCTCAGCGGCACCGCAACGCAGCCCTCGCCGAGATTAACCTCGATTAGTTGTGGACGATCAATCACCGGTAGCGTTGCCTGATCGAGCGTCAGCGGAATTTCGTCACCGGCAAAGAACGCCGCATGCGACCAGGTCGATTGGGTGAGATATTTGATCGTGTTCGAAACCTTGTGATTGCCCTCGATCAGCAGGATATCGCCCGGCCGCAACGTGCGCGCCAGGGTTTCGGGATCGGACGGCGTATAGGGCTCATAGCCCGACGTCTTCGCCGTCAGCCTTCCAGCCATCGCCATGCCGATGTGATCGAGAAGCGTATCCTTGCTGGTCAGAAGCGGGTTCATGCGCAAGCAGCCTTCGTTTGGGCGTTCATCCTCATGTTTATGTAGGAATTTATCCGGCCGCCTGTCGAGTCGTACGACAGGTTCGGGGTTGACCTTCGCGTGATGCAGCCTTAAATTTAGAATTATTCTAAATCAGGTTGACCACATCATGTTTTCCCGTCTGTTTTCGCGCCCCAAGCGTTCACTGTCCTCGCTGTCCGAACAGGAAGTCCTGGCACTCGCCATCTCATCCGAAGAAGACGATAGCCGCATCTATTTTGCCTATGCCGACGCGCTGAAGGATAAATATCCGGAGTCCGCGAAAGTCTTCGAAGACATGGGCGAGGTGGAAAATACCCACAAGACCATGCTGATCGACATGCACCGCCGCCGGTTCGGCGAACGCATTCCCCTGATCCGCCGCGAGCATGTCAGCGGCTTCCCCGCCCGCAAGCCGGACTGGCTGCGCCACAACCAGTCGCTCGACGCCATGCGGCGCGAGGCGGAAGAAATGGAAACGCAGGCCTACAATTTCTATGTCGAGGCGGGCAAGAACACATCCGATGCGGCAACCCGGCAATTGCTCGGCGATCTGGCGCTGGCCGAGCAGGGCCACGAGGACATCGCCCGCCTGCTGACCGACAAGCATGTGCCGGAAGATACGCGCAAGAAGGAAGACGAAACGGCGCACCGGCAGTTTCTGCTGACCTATGTGCAGCCCGGGCTTGCCGGCCTGATGGATGGCTCGGTCTCGACCCTGGCGCCGATCTTCGCCGCCGCCTTTGCCACCCAGGACACCTGGCAGACATTCCTCGTTGGCCTCTCCGCATCGGTCGGCGCCGGCATATCCATGGGCTTTACCGAAGCCGCCCATGACGACGGCAAGCTTTCGGGCCGCGGCTCGCCGCTCAAGCGTGGTCTTGCCTGCGGCATCATGACGACGCTCGGCGGCCTCGGCCACGCCCTGCCCTATCTCATCCCGCATTTCTGGACGGCCACGATCATCGCCGCCGTCATCGTCTTCTTCGAACTCTGGATCATCGCCTTCATCCAAAACAAGTATATGGAAACGCCATTTTTGCGCGCGGCCTTCCAGGTGGTGCTGGGCGGCGGATTGGTGCTGGCGGCGGGTGTGCTGATCGGTAATGCGTGAGTAAAACGTTTTGCCGCCCGGGGTTTTCCCTGTTACAGACATGGAGGCGTGAGCACCGTCTCATCGATTGAAAAAAGGAGTACGGGTTTCACGCGGCACCGCCCGCCTGGCACCCCGAATTCTCCCAAATCTGAGGTGAAGCGATGGATGACATCGCCGATCACGGCATTCGCTTCGGGCGAATTGCCGCCATGCTCCCGGTCAAGGATATAGGCAAAGCCCACGACTTCTACGTCAATGTCCTCGGCTTCCGCAAAACCTTCGAAAACGGCAATCCGATCGGCTTCATGATCCTCGCCCGGGATCAGGCCGAATTGCACCTCACCCTGCAGCCGGATCACAAAGCCGTAGCCTTCAACGTGGCGCACATGATGGTGGGGGATGTCGATGCCCTGCACGCGATTTGCCAGAGATATGGATTGCGCATCATCAAAGGCCTCCAGAACAAGGACTATGGCCTGCGGGCCTTTGTCTTCGAGGATCCGGACGGCAACCGGATCGATGTCAGTCAGGTGCTGCCAGTCAATCCGGGCTGATCAAATAAAAAAGGGCGCGACCTGATCAGGTTGCGCCCTTTTTTCAAATCCACGCTGTAACTGCGATCAGTTCCCGACCGAACCGACCAGCACTTCCGCGCCGTTCTCGATCGTCACCCAGCGGCCCGTATTGAACGAAGCCTGACGCTTGAGGAAACTATAGGGCGTCTTGCTCCAGAGCTTCACGTCATTTTCGAGATTGTCGAGGATGAAGTCGCCCTGGGCGGTGCGCACGGTCAGGACCGCGTGACCTTCGCCGTCCGGCTTGCGGACGACCGTGATCAGCAGGTCTGCAGGAGAAAACCCTTTTTCCATCAGGCGCTTGCGCTTCAAGAGAACAAAATCCTCGCAATCGCCTGCGCCGGCATCCGGATAGGCCCAGACCTCGTCCTTGCCGTACAGGTCCATGTCGGTCATCGGAGTGATCTCGTGGTTGACCGCAAGATTGACCTCGCGGATGACCGACCAGCCGAAATCGGTGACGCGCGGGGCTACCGTCGATTTCGTCTTGACGTCGCATTCGGAGCGATGGCTCTGGCAGAATTCGTAATGGCCGATTGGCTGCGAGGTGATGGCGCCTGTCTGCATCGACAGCGCGCTTGCCGACGGCGCCGGGATAGCAGCGCCTGCCGAAGCGAAAACAGCCGCAAGTGCCACGACCATTTTCCGGATGCCCATCAACTGCGCCATGCAAGTCCCCTGTGGCGCGGTCCCTTTCCGGACCAGTCCGGAAAATCCCCGCGAAAGCTTGAAAACTACCGTCAGCTTTCGCGGTGAAACCCCGCCGCGCGCCGCTCTAATCGTTAACAAAGAGTTAACAGCGCGGCCGAAACGAAGTCAATCAGATGAATCGGGGATCGCCGGATATGGTTAAAATGCCCGGCAACGCCTTTGGTCGTAGGGGTTTACGGTTTTCAGCCAGCCGGCATGGCATCCACGGCAGCCAGAATCCGCTCGATATCCTCCGGCCGTGACAGGCGGTGATCGCCGTCGCGGATCAACGTCATCACCACATCGTCCGATGGCAGATGCTCCATCAGCTTCAGGGCGTGCTTATAGGGAACGTCAGGATCCTGCATGCCCTGCAGGATATGCACCGGGCAGCCGGTCTCGATGATACCGGTCATGACCCGGTTCTGCCTGCCGTCCTCGATCAGCCGGGCGGTAAAAATGTTCGGATCCGGGCCGTACGGTGTCGGTTCTTCGAAATAGCCGCGTTCGGCCAGCGAAGCGCGTTCAGCATCCGAAAGGTTCGGCTCGATCAGGTCGCTGGTGAAATCCGGCGCCGGCGCGATCAGGACGAGACCGGCAATCCTTGCCCCCTCGCCGCGGGCGCGCATCTCGGCAATCAGCCGGAGCGCCACCCAGCAGCCCATAGACGAACCGACCAGAACCATGCGCTCCGGTTTCAGATGGTCGATGACCGCGAGACTCTCCTCCAGCCACCTGGAAATCGTCCCGTCGGTAAAGGCACCGCCCGAGGCGCCATGGCCGGAATAGTCGAACCGGATGCAGGCGGCGCCGGACGCGGCGGCATGCCGCTCCAGCTCGACGGCCTTGGTGCCCGTCATGTCCGACCGGTAGCCCCCCAGCCAGACCAGGGTGGGCAAGTGATTGCCGGGTCTTGCCGGCAGCACCCGCATGGCAATAAGCCGCGATTCGCTGCCGGTACCGACTTCAAGAGTGTCCGGCGCGGTGTTCGAAACTGGCAATGACATGCTATTTTCCTTATTTTAAAGCGCTTGCCGCTGATTTTCTTTCTAAAACAGATTCTTCGAATGCCTGACAGGTGGTGATTTTCGTGAAGAGCTGTGTTATTGACTTTTCCGCAGCAATTTACACATGAAGACCAAGCGGCAGTTGAACGGCATTTTTGCCGGGACAAAGCGCTATTATCCGAACATTGCATTCGTAACAGCTCGAGGAGAGTACGACCATTCGCAGACCGTTCAAAACGGACGCCCCAGTCAAAGACGGGCCCCGCTCTAACAAGGAAATCCGGTCCCTCCGGGTTCAGCTCATCGACGCCGAAGGTGTAAACCACGGCAGCGTTCCCACCGATCAGGCACTCCGCATGGCGGAAGAACTGGGCCTCGACCTCGTCGAGATTTCGCCGAACGCGGAACCGCCGGTGTGCAAGATCCTTGATCTGGGCAAACTGAAATACTCAACGCAGAAGAAGGCCGCTGAAGCGCGCAAGAAGCAGAAGATCATCGAGATCAAGGAGATCAAGATGCGTCCGAACATCGACACGCACGACTACGACGTCAAGATGCGCGCGATGAACCGCTTCTTCGAAGAAGGCGACAAGGTCAAGGTGACCCTGAAATTCCGCGGCCGCGAAATGGCGCACCAGGAACTGGGCATGAAACTGCTCCTCCAGGTGAAGGAAGACACCACGGCAATCGCCAAGGTCGAAGCCGAGCCGAAGCTGGAAGGCCGCCAGATGATGATGGTTCTGGCTCCGCGGTAATTCCCGCCCAGAACCACAACTGATGAAGCCGCCGGATTGGCGGCTTTTTCATTGTAATGACCGCAATCGGGAAATATCGGGCTGTTTCCGGAATCCCATTGCACTTTTCGGGCGCTTCGGTTACAAGCCCCCGTCCGAACGGTCCGGCAGGGCATGCCGTGGCCGTTCTTTACGCTGGAGATCAACCTCGTCAGTTGGTCTCAAAACCAAAAAGAATGGAGTAGCAAAATGCCCAAGATGAAGACGAAGTCCTCGGCCAAGAAGCGGTTCAAGATCACCGCAACCGGCAAGGTAATGGCAGCTGCCGCAGGCAAGCGCCATGGCATGATCAAGCGGTCCAACAAGTTCATTCGCGATGCACGTGGCACCATGGTGCTGGCAGAGCCAGATGGCAAGAAGGTCATCAAGAACTACCTGCCCAACGGTCTCTAAGACGTCTGGCACTTTTGGATTCATAAGGAGATCATAACATGGCACGTGTAAAACGCGGCGTAGCAGCTCACGCCAAGCACAAGAAGACACTCAAGGCAGCCAAGGGCTTCTACGGCCGCCGCAAGAACACCATCCGCGCAGCCAAGGCTGCCGTGGATCGCTCGAAGGCATTCGCCTATCGTGACCGCAAGGTCAACAAGCGCAACTTCCGCGCTCTCTGGATCCAGCGCATCAACGCTGCCGTTCGCGAACATGGCCTGACGTACGGCCGTTTCATCGACGGTCTGTCGAAGGCTGGCATCGAAGTCGACCGCAAGGTTCTCTCCGACATGGCTATCCATGAGCCGGCAGCATTCGGCGCGCTCGTCGCTGCCGCCAAGAAGGCGCTTGAATACCTCAAGGACGCAGGAACTACCAACGAGTTTGAAAGCGCGGTTCGTTAAGACCAGCGCTTCCCAAGCCTCTTGGAATATGAATTGGGAAACCCGCGCTGGCACGGCTGGCGCGGGTTTTTCTTTGACCGATCACGGCAATGAACCGGGAAATGAACGATGTCCGATCTGGAAACCCTGAAAGACAATCTGCTGGCCGAAGTGACCGCTGCCGGTGACGAAGCCGCGATCGAGGCCGTGCGTGTCAACGCGCTCGGCAAGAAAGGCTCGATCTCCGAGCTCCTGAAGACGCTCGGCACCATGACGCCGGAAGAGCGCCAGACCCGCGGCGCCGCCATCAATGCGCTGAAGACCGATGTCTTCGAAGCGATCGCCACCCGCAAATCGGCGCTGAAGGACGCAGCGATCGCCGAACGGCTGGCGCGCGAAACCGTCGATATCTCGCTGCCGGTCCGCTCCTCGCCCGCCGAGCGCGGCCGCATCCACCCGATCAGCCAGATCATCGACGAGATCACCGCGATCTTCGCCGATATGGGTTTCTCGATTGCCGAAGGTCCGGATATCGAGACCGACTACTATAACTTCACCGCGCTGAATTTCCCCGAAGGCCATCCGGCCCGCGAAATGCACGACACGTTCTTCTTCAATCCGGATGAGAAGGGCGAGCGCAAGGTTCTGCGCACGCATACCTCGCCGGTGCAGATCCGCACGATGGAGGCGCAGAAGCCGCCGATCCGCATCATCATTCCCGGCAAGACTTACCGCCAGGATTCGGACGCCACCCATTCGCCGATGTTCCATCAGGTCGAAGGCCTCGTCGTCGATACCAAGTCGAATGTCGCCAACATGCGCTGGATTCTCGAAGAGTTCTGCAAGACCTTCTTCGAGGTCGATGACGTGACGATGCGCTTCCGCCCATCGTTCTTCCCGTTCACCGAGCCGTCCTTCGAGGTCGATATCCAGTGCGACCGTTCCTCCGGCCCGATCGTCAAGTTCGGCGAGGGCACCGACTGGATGGAAATCCTCGGCTGCGGCATGGTTCATCCGAACGTTCTGCGCGCCGGCGGCCTGGATCCCGACGTCTACCAGGGCTTTGCCTGGGGCATGGGTCTCGACCGCATCGCCATGCTGAAATACGGCATGCCGGATCTGCGCAACTTCTTCGATGCCGACGTCCGCTGGATGAGCCATTACGGTTTTCGCCCGCTCGACATGCCGACACTGTTTGGCGGTTTGAGCGCGTGATGCCATGCCGACTTTGCTGATTTGGCATGGCTACAAATTCAGGTTCTATGCTTTGGATGTCGGCGAACCACCGCATATCCATATCGTCAAAGACGGCAAATCCCTGAAGGTTTGGCTGAAGAGTTTGGAAGTCGCGCAGAACAAAGGATATACTGATCAGGAAATTGCAAGGCTGCTCAAAGTGGCCTTGGAACATCGTGATGAATGGATAGGTGCTTGGAATGACTTCTTTGGCCTTTGAAACCGATGAAATGCGCCCAGTTCGGGCTTGGTGCGCTGATGGCGAAGTTCGCGTCGCGCTCGCCGACGGCCGCGTCATCGCCACGCCCCTCTGGTGGTATCCTTTCCTATCGAAATTGGATGATCGCGAACTGAACGATATCGAGTTGATGTACGAGGGCATTTGGTGGACGGCTGCCGATGAAGGCATATCGGTGAAAAGCATGTTTATGGGCGTGAAGGCACCGGGTGCGGCAGCGCCGGATAGGGCCGCCTGACGATTAGCGGATGCCGCCTTGACAAAACAATCCATCCAAAACGACGCCACAGCGCTCACGCAGATAGTCTAACCTGAGAAAAAATCATGAAATTCACACTCTCCTGGCTGAAAGACCATCTGGAAACGGATGCCACCCTTGAACAGATCTGCGAGCGCCTGACTTCAATCGGGCTCGAGGTCGAGGAGGTCGATGACAAGGCCGCGTTCAAGCCCTTCGTCATCGCCAAGGTCGTCTCGGCCGAAAAGCATCCGCAGGCCGACAAGCTGAGGGTCCTGATGGTCGATACCGGCACGGGCGCCCCGGTCCAGGTCGTCTGCGGCGCGCCGAATGCGCGTGCCGGCCTTATCGGCGCTTTCGCCGCCCCCGGCGCTTACGTCCCGGGCATCGACGTGACGCTTGCCGTCGGCACGATCCGCGGCGTCGAAAGCCACGGCATGATGTGCTCGGAAAAAGAGCTGCAGATGTCGGACAGCCATGACGGCATCATTGATCTGCCGGAAGATGCCCCCGTCGGCACAAGCTTTGCCGCCTATGCCGGGCTCGACGATCCGATGCTTGAGATCAACCTGACGCCGAACCGTCCGGATTGCACCTCGATCTACGGCATTGCCCGCGATCTCGCCGCCTCCGGCCTCGGCACGCTGAAGGTGCCTGTGGCTCCGTCATTCAAGGTCGAAGGCGATACCACCACCAAGGTCAAGCTCGATCTTGGCGCAGACAGCCATCTCTGCCCGGGCTTTGCGCTGCGTCTCGTGCGTGGCGTCAAGAACGGCCCGAGCCCGAAGTGGATGCAGCAGCGCCTGCTCGCCATCGGCCTTCGCCCGATCAACGCGCTGGTCGATGTCACCAATTACATGACATTCGACCAGGGCCGCCCGCTGCACGTCTTCGATGCCGCCAAGGTCAAGGGCAACCTCACCGTCCGGCGCGCCACTGAGGGCGAAAAGGTTCTGGCGCTCGATACGCGCGAATACATTCTTTCGCCGGCTAACGTCGTCATCGCCGATGACAAGGGCATCGAGTCGATCGGCGGCATCATGGGCGGCGAGCATTCCGGCTGCGACGAAAACACCGTCGACGTGCTGATCGAATCCGCTCTCTGGGACCCGATGAACATTGCCAAGAGCGGCCGTTCGCTCGGGATCATCACCGATGCCCGCTACCGCTTCGAGCGCGGCGTCGATCCGGAATACATGGTTCCGGGCCTTGAGCGCGCCACCCAGCTGGTTCTCGACATCTGCGGCGGCACGGCGGCCAAAACCGATGTCGTCGGCTATCCCGGCTACACGGCCAAGATCATCGATTTCCCGGTGTCCGAGGTGAAGCGCCTGACCGGTCTTGAGGTCAGCGCGGAAGAGAGCATCTCGATCCTCACGGGCCTTGGTTTTGGCGTTGAAGGGTCCGGCGAGCGCGTTTCCGTCACGGTCCCTTCCTGGCGTCCGGATGTCGATGGCAAGGCCGATCTCGTGGAAGAGGTCATGCGCATCCATGGCGTCGACAACATCAAGCCGCAGCCAATCGAAAGCCTCGGCGCCGTCAACGGCAAGATCCTCACCACCCTGCAGATCCGCACCCGGCTGACCAAGCGGGCGCTTGCCTCCCGCGGCATGCTGGAGGCCGTCACCTGGTCGTTCATCTCGAAGGCACAGGCCACCCTGTTCGGCGGCGGCGCGGAAAGCCTTTCGCTGGCAAACCCGATCGCCGCTGATATGTCCGACATGCGGCCGTCGCTGCTGCCCGGTCTTTTGACCGCCGCCCAGCGCAATGCCGACAAGGGTTTTGGCGACGTGGCGATCTTCGAAGTGTCCGGCACCTATGAAAACGATACCCCGGCTGGCCAACGCCGTGTTGCCGGCGGTATACGCCGCGGTACCGCCTCGCTTGCCGGTGCCGGCCGTTCCTGGTCGAATGCCACCAAGGGCGGTGGCAAGCCGGTCGACGTCTTCGATGCCAAGGCCGATGCCATTGCCGTTCTCGAAGCTTGCGGCGTGCCGATGGGCAATGTCCAGTTCGAAGCCGGCGGCCCATCCTGGTATCATCCCGGCCGCTCCGGCACGATCAAGCTCGGCCCGAAGATCGTTCTCGGCCATTTCGGCGAATTCCATCCGAAGGTTCTGGAAGCGCTTGACGTTTCCGGCGCGCTCGCCGGTTTCGAGGTCTATGTCGATGCCATGCCCGAGCCGAAGAAGAAGGCCACCCGCACCAAGGCTGCCCTGGAACTGTCCCCCTTCCAGGCCGTCAAGCGCGACTTCGCCTTCGTCGTCGACAAATCCGTTGAAGCCGGTGCGATCCTCAAAGCCGCATCGAGCGCCGACCGCAAGCTGGTCACCGGCGTCAACGTCTTCGACATTTTCGAAGGCGCATCCGTCGGCGAAGGCAAGAAGTCCGTCGCCATCGAAGTCGTCATCCAGCCGGCTGAGCGCACGCTGACCGATGAGGATTTCGAAGTTTTGACCGGCAAGATCATCACCAATGTGACGAAAAACACCGGCGGGGTTTTGCGGGCCTGAGATAGTGAGCATCGGGAGAGGCGGTTCGCCTCTCCCGATGGTTCAACGCGGACTGCCCCGTGTTTGGGCGATGGGCGCCGCGATTGGACCGCTTTGCGCCAATAGCGGACATTGCGGAGGCAAGTTGCTCTGATAGATTGTTATGATGACGCAAGCTCATGACATTCCGCAACAGCTTCACATTGCCCAGACTGCTCATTGGTCTGTGAACCATCGAGTCAATTCGGCTCTTCCCGGTTATCTCATCATCGCCTCGACCAGAGCCACCAACGACCTAAGCGATCTTTCCGGCGAGGCACTAGGTTCAATGGGTGCCGTTTTCGCTGCGGTTCAGCGCGCTCTGAACATGTTAGGGGCGCAAAGGGTCTACATCAGCCGCTACGGCCATGCCCCTGGATATCCAATCCATTTCCACGCAATTCCAATCTATCCGTGGGTCGAAGACCTATTCTGGAAGGATGAGCGTTATCGAGCACTCGAACAGTTTGCGGACGGACCGGGGGAAACCCCGACCGATGGGGCGGAGCTAACGTTGTTTGTCTGGCGTGAGTTCTGTGAACGTGCGGACCCGCCCTTGATCAAAGGGCCCTCGATCATGGAGACCGTTGCAACCCTCCGTCAAACAATCCAATTCCTATAAGACTGATGTCAGGTTTTGGCCAAAAGGCGATAATCAGGTGTTTCACGGCCTGCCCCGCATTCTGTATTTTTCGGCCGCTGTTTCTATGGTGGCTGACTGAGCCAGTTGCAAAATAACGCGCCTCGATAGATTTCATACCCGCCCATACCCACCCCGAAATCATGGCGAATACTGACCACGATTCCACCACCGCAGTGTTCGCGAGACGGGCACGGGCGAGTGGGAGCCGGTGCCCTGGGCTATCTGTCGTTGCGAGGGTCGGGGTGCTGCACAGGGACGGCGGATCGGCAATGGCCCGTCACAACGTTTCCACCAGGTATCCGGACCCTTTTGGGCGAGCCATACAAATTGCCGCTAGCGGCACAGCGAGACCGGGTTGGTATTTGAAAAGACCAGAGGCCACGCAAACGCGGAGCCAACTCCTAAACTTACTCAAGATTTCGCATTTGCATGCGCCCTCCAGATTTCTCAATCGTGCCGCATCACAGGCGCGGACGCTCTGGTGTGTCTTTGACAGACCAGAGCGTCCGCCGCTGACTGTTGGGTGAGGACTTGCCACCTTCGCCCGTTCTGGTGTATTTCACATCCGTCGCGAAAAGCGGCCGCTTCCCTTGATCCGCTCAGTAGCGGAGTAAATAGGTGGACGAATTGTCGTCCAGGTGGTCAAGCACACGCCATCCCTGCGCATTTTTGGCATGGATCGGCCAGCGTTTCCCTTAAACCACACGCCTGATTTCCGTCAGGCCCTATCGCACGCATCGGCGCTGCTCGCGTCCGCATGCCTGCGTCGATCGGATTGCGCCATGAACAGGTCTCTACTTGTCATTTTTACCGCCATTGTCCTCGATGCCATCGGCATCGGTCTCATCTTTCCCATTCTGCCCTCCCTGCTGCAGGAGGTGACCCAGACGCAGAACGTCGCGCCCTACATCGGCACGATGACCGCTCTTTATGCGGTGATGCAGTTTATCTTTGCCCCGGTGCTCGGCGCTCTCAGCGATCGTATCGGCCGTCGGCCCGTGCTGCTGATTTCGCTTGGCGGTGCGGCCATCAACTATCTCTTCCTGGCTTTCGCATCCAACCTGTGGATGCTCTTCATCGGCCGCGCCATCGCCGGCCTCACCAGCGCCAATATTGCCGTCGCGATGGCCTATATCACCGACATCTCTGCCGAGGACAAACGCGCCCGGCGCTTTGGGCTGTTCAACGCCATGTTCGGCATCGGCTTCATCATCGGCCCCGTCCTCGGCGGCGTCCTTGGCGATCATTGGCTGCGGCTGCCGTTCATCGCGGCGGCGCTGCTCAACGGCTGCAATCTTCTTCTGGCGTATTTCATCCTGCCGGAGTCGCGAACACCTACGCGCGAGAAACTGGATCTGGGCGCACTCAATCCTCTGCGCCCCCTGCGCTGGATATTCTCGATGAAGAGCGTGCTGCCGATCGTCTTCATCTTTTTCATCTTCAGCGCCACCGGCGAAGCCTATGGCACCTGCTGGGCGCTCTGGGGAAACGACGCCTTTCATTGGAACGGTCTGTGGATCGGTCTTTCGCTCGGTGCTTTCGGTGTCTGCCAAACGCTTGCCCAGGCATTCCTGCCGGGTCCGGCGGTCAAACTGCTCGGCGAACGCGGGGCCATTCTGACGGGGGTCGCCGGTACGTGCGTCGCGTTGACAGTCATGGCTTTCGCCACCCAGGGCTGGATGATCTTCGCGGTTATGCCAATCTTTGCGCTCGGCGGCATCGGTGTGCCGGCGCTGCAGTCATTGGCAACGCGCCAGGTCGACGAGAGGAGCCAAGGTCAGTTCCAGGGCGTGCTGGCATCCGTTGTCAGCCTCGCATCGATCATCGCGCCGCTGGCCTTCTCAAGCGTCTATTTCGTCTTCCGCCAACATTGGCCCGGCGCCATCTGGCTCTCGGTGGTCGTCATCTATGCGATTGGCATGCTGCTGGTGCTTGGCCTTCGGTTGAAGACGCCGATGACGGCGCCAGCGTAGGAGGGCTTCCGTCACACTGAGATTGAGAAAACTCAATGATCAAAGACCTGTCCGCTCATGCCGGACCGCCCCCTCATCCGCCCTTCGGGCACCTTCTCCCCGCTGGGGAGAAGGGGAGTTCCACCTCCCCCTCAAGGGAGGGTAAAGACAGCGCGGCAACCCTTGTCGAACAAACCCTACCGGTGCAGATGAAACAGCTTGTTGACGATCACCCAGCGGCCGTCGATCTTCAGGAGCGACAGGTAATCGCTGAACCGCATGCCGGCGAATTCGTCGGCGACCTTGACGAAGGCGGCTTCGCCCTCGATGTCGGTGATCTCGATATCCATCAGCGGCTGCGTTCCGGGAGGGGCGGGCGGTTCGGCGAGCGTGGCAGCAATGAAATCGTCGCGGGACATCCATTCGACAGCGCCCTGGTAATGGCCGATGATCTTGGCGTCCGGATGGAAAGCCTTGCGCAGCGCCGCTTCGTTGCAAAACGCCATGCCATCGACATAGAGGTGAACGACCGCGCCTATTGCCTGCTCGTCGGACATGCTTCTCTCCCTTGCTGACCGCGTAATGGTATCACGATGACGCGGTCGAATGAAGGCGAGAGGGCTGATCGATCCCGCCGCGGCGCGCGGAAAACGGGTGGCACGCCACCTGTCTGCGGCATAGTCTCAAGGAAACCGAGGAGCATCCGATGAAAAAGCCGGGATCGATGAAAGCGCTTGAAGATATGGGGCGGGCGCGGCTGTCGGACAATTTCTTCCTGCGCGACTTCCTGCACTCGGAAATCGCCGATTTCTACGGCATGCCGAACATCCCGGATGATCCGGAACTGGCAATCGCCGCTGGCACAAAACTCTGCGAGGAGCTTTTGGAGCCGCTGCAACGAACATTCGGGCGGCTGCATATCCGCTCGGGCTACCGGTCACGTTCCGTCAACGATTTCGGCAACCGCAACAAGCTCAATTGCTCGACCAATGCCGCAACGGCCGCCGACCATATCTGGGACATGCGCGACGCCGAGGGCTGCATGGGGGCGACCGCCTGCATCGTCATCCCCTGGGTCTGGGACCGCCGCGCCGCCCTTGGCGGCTGGCAGTCTCTCGCCTGGTGGATCCACGATCACCTGCCCTATGCCTCGCTGTGCTTCTTCCCAAAACTCTGGGCCGTCAACATCCAGTGGCACGAGCGCCCCGTCCGGCGCATACGCAGTTATATCGCGCCTGCCGGGCTGCTGACCAAGGCGGGCATGGCCAATCATTCCGGCAGCCATGCCGAACTCTACAAGGGCTTCCCAGGACTCAAAGCTTAAAAGCTCATCCGGTAGCGCACGTGACCGTCCGCTTCGGTATATTGGTCGTAGAGTTTGCGCGCCGTCTCATTGCCCTCGTCAGTATGCCAGTACAGCCGTGCCCAGCCGTTGGTTTTGGCCTTGGCGACGAGATCGTCAAGCAGGGCCTTGCCGATGCCCTGTCCACGCACCGCCTCGTCGAGGAAGAGATCCTCCAGATAACACACCGGTTCCTTGACCCAGGTTGCCTCATGCAGGAGGCAGATGGCGAAACCGGCCACCCGGCCATCCAGTACGGCGACGCGCATGAACAGTGGCGTCGCCGGATCAATGATCCGGGCCCAGGTGGTGGCCGTTACCTCCGGGGATATGGCAACCTTGTAGAAAGCGACATAGCCCGCCCAGAGTGCCCGCCAGTCCGCTTCGTCGCCCGCTTCTGCATCGCGTATCTCGACCGTCATAGTACGCCCCTTCTGTTCCATCTATTCGCTGGCTTCGTTGAGCAACCGGCAGGCTTCATCCGACAAAGTGATCGAAGCCGATTTTGCCAGGCTTTCAAGTTGTTTCAGACTGGTGGCACTGGCGATTGGAGCGGTGACGCCCTTGCGCACCATGATCCAGGCGAGTGCGATTTCCGCCTGCGTATTGCCGGTATCGGCCGCCACCTCATCAAGCGCACCAAGGATGCGCATGCCGCGCCCGTCGAGATATTTGCCGACGCCGCTGCCGCGCGCCGAGCCCTCGAGATCCTTGTGCGAGCGATACTTGCCCGACAGAAAGCCGCGCGCCAGGCCGAAATAACTGATGACGCCGATATCTTCGGCGATGCACAGATTGCGCAGTGGACCATCAAAGGACGCCCGGTCGTAGAGATTGTACTCCGGCTGCAGCACGTCGTAGCGCGGCAGATTATGCGCGGCGGAAACATCAAGCGCCGTTCGCAACTGCTCCGCATTCAAATTGGAGGCGCCGGCATGGCGGATCTTGCCCTGCTGCAGAAGCTTGTCATAGGCGCCGAGCGTTTCCTCATAGGGTGTTTCTTCATCCGGCCAGTGGGACAGATAGACATCGATATGGTCGATCTGAAGCCGGCGAAGGGAATCTTCGACAGCCTGCACGATCCACTTGGCCGACAGACCCTTTTTGCCCGGCCCCATCTCGGAGCCGACCTTGGTGATGATAATGGCTTCGTCGCGGGTCCGGCCCTTCAGCCATTTTCCGATAATTATCTCGGATTCGCCGCCCGCATTGCCGGGAACCCAGGAGGAATAGACATCGGCGGTATCGATGGCATTGAAGCCGGCATCGAAAAAGG
Organism: Hyphomicrobiales bacterium; assembly: GCA_900473685.1. Lineage (GTDB taxonomy): Bacteria > Pseudomonadota > Alphaproteobacteria > Rhizobiales > Rhizobiaceae > Pararhizobium. The sequence goes on along the minus strand of UCNE01000015.1, from coordinate 116,932 downwards.
CATCGAGCAATTGGAAGGAGGTTTTTTCATCGGCGGTCCAGCCGAAGACATTGCCGCCGAAAACCAGCGGCGCGATCGGCAGGCCCGTGCGGCCAAGGGTTCGCTTTTGCATGGGGTCGCTCCAGATTGTTTGGGGTCATCGCTTGGGAGGCGTGAAGTCTGCACCAAGGACATAGCCCGGGTACAGCGCTTTTACAGGACGGACGGCAATTTTATTCCAGCGGCGGCAGCTTGATAGGCACGTACCTCGGGGATAGTGTGCCGCCAAAATGGAGAGGATAAAATCATGTTGCGTTTCGGGATTCTGTCGACGGCCAAGATCGGCCGCGAACTCGTTGTTCCAGCCATTCAGGATGCTGAAAACTGCGTCGTGACGGCGATTGCCAGCCGCGACCTGTCCAGGGCGCGGGACATGGCAGACCGCTTTTCGGTGCCGCATGCCTTCGGTTCCTATGAAGAGATGCTCGCCTCCGATGCGATCGACGCCGTCTACATTCCGCTGCCGACCTCGCAGCATATCGAATGGACGATCAAGGCGGCCAATGCCGGAAAACACGTGTTGTGCGAAAAGCCGATGGCCCTGAAGGCATCGGAAATCGATGCCGTGATCGAGGCACGCGACCGCAACAAGGTTCTCATCTCCGAAGCCTTCATGGTCACCTACAGCCCCGTCTGGCACAAGGTCCGCTCGCTGCTCAAGGAAGGCGCGATCGGCAAGCTGCGGCATGTGCAGGGTGCCTTCACCTACTACAATCGCGACGCCGGCAACATGCGCAACAAGCCGGAACTCGGTGGTGGCGGCCTGCCGGATATCGGTGTCTACCCGACGATCTCGACCCGCTTCGTCACCGGCAAGGAGCCGATCCGGGTGCAGGCAAACACCGATCGCGATCCGGACTTCGGCACCGATATCTATTCGAGCGTGCGCGCCGATTTCGGCGATTTCGAGCTGAGCTTTTATATCTCGACCCAGCTCGCCGCCCGCCAGATCATGGTCTTCCACGGCGACAAGGGGTTCATCGAGGTCAAGTCACCGTTCAATGCCGACCGTTACGGCGCTGAGGAACTGGAATTGACCAACCAGAACCATTCGCAATCGCAGCTTTTCCGTTTCCAGGATGCGCGCCAGTACAAGCTGGAGGCAGAAGCCTTTGCCCGCGCTGCAAAGGGTGAAAAGGAAGAGGTGGTGACATTGGAAAGCTCGGTCAATAACCAGAAACTGATCGACGCCATCTACCGGGCCAGCGAGAAGGACGGCTGGGAACCAGTCTGAGCCGCTTCACCACAAACGCAAACCGCCGCAGCAGCGCGCCGGTTTGCGTGTCGGGCTGGATTATCTATGCCTCGGAGCGCAGTTCGACTGCCAGCGCCGTCAGGAATGTCGCGATGACACCTGCATTGTAGGACAAGATCGCCAGAACCAGCGCAAACAGCGACACATTCCCGAGTGAACAGAGCGCTGCCAACGCGAAGGCGATGATGATCAGCCAGGGCGTCATCACATAACAAATCAGCGAGCGCGTACCCGCCGCCAATAATCCAATTGTAAATGCGGTCAAGATTATCATCCGACCCTCCAGCCAAAGTCACGTTACGGCGACACTGCGCCGGGGCGGCTAAAATTGACTTAAGTTTCAACGGAGGCGGCGTCATCCGCCCGGTCTGGAGCCAGTGAAACTGCAGGTATAGTGAAAGCTTTGTTGAGAGCGGCGCCAAAGGCTGGCTATCCGTAGCCGGGCACGGCAAAATAGCCGTATGAGCTCGTTCTTCGAATCCGATTCGCCCTCCAATCTTGCCGAGTATTCGGTCTCCGAACTATCCGGATCGATCAAGCGCACGGTCGAGCAGGCTTTCGACCAGGTGCGGGTGCGGGGCGAAATTTCCGGCTATCGCGGTCCGCATTCCTCCGGCCACGCCTATTTTGCGCTGAAGGACGACAAGGCCCGCATCGATGCCGTGATCTGGAAGGGCACGATGAGCCGGCTGAAGTTCCGGCCCGAAGAGGGCATGGAAGTGATCGCCACCGGCAAGGTCACGACCTTCCCCGGCTCCTCCAAATACCAGATCGTCATCGAGACGCTGGAGCCCGCAGGCGCCGGCGCCCTGATGGCCTTGATCGAGGAGCGCAAACGCAAGCTGGGTGCCGAAGGATTGTTTGATCCGGCGCGCAAGCGGCCGTTGCCCTATATGCCGAAAGTCATCGGCGTCATCACCTCGCCGACCGGCGCCGTCATCCGCGATATCCTTCACCGCATCTCCGACCGGTTTCCGGTGCATGTCATCGTCTGGCCGGTGCGCGTACAGGGCGAAGGCTCCGGCAATGAGGTGGCGGCGGCCATCGAAGGCTTCAATGCCTTTCTTCCCGGCGGCCAGATTGCCCGACCCGATCTCCTGATCGTTGCGCGTGGCGGCGGCAGCCTTGAGGATCTCTGGAGTTTTAACGACGAGGCCGTGGTTCGAGCGGCGGCGAATTCGCAGATTCCGCTGATCTCCGCCGTTGGCCACGAGACCGATTGGACATTGATCGATTATGCCAGCGACCAGCGGGCACCGACGCCGACTGGGGCGGCTGAAATGGCCGTGCCGGTGAAAGCCGATCTGGAGGCCGCCGTTTCGGCCCTGTCTGCCCGTCTCAAATCCGCTGTCGGGCGGCAGATGGACAATCGCCGCCAGAGCGTGCGGGCGCTCACCCGTGCCCTGCCCTCGCTCGATCAATTGCTGGCTCTGCCGCGGCGCCGTTTCGACGAGGCATCGGCAGGATTGGGCCGCGGGCTGCAAATGAACACTGCCAACAAACGGCGGAGTTTTGAGCGCATCGCCGCACATCTAAGGCCCGACGTTCTGTCGACCCGGATCAACGAGCGGCGACAGAAGCTTGGCGAGCGGATGATCCGGGCCGAGCGGATCATCGAACGGCTGCTGCAGAAATCCGCCTCGCGGGTGTCCTCCGCTGATGCTGCGCTCCGCACCCTGCCTGCCCGTTTGCTGAGCCAGATTCACCGCTCGCAGGATCGCCTCACCGGCCTTTCGGGCCGAGCCGACAGCGCGCTTCTGGCCGACCTGCGACGGCGGCGCAGCGCGGTGACCGCGCATGACCGTATTTTGCAATCGCTGTCCTATCGCAACGTGTTGAAGCGCGGCTATGCCCTGGTGCGCGACGGGACCGGAGCGCCGGTAAAGGGTGCGGCAGCGCTGTCCCTCAACCAGGCGATCGCGATTGAATTTGCCGATGGCTCGATCAACGCGGTGACGACCGAGGGCGGCGCTACCCCGCCGCCACAGCCCGCGAAGAAACGCGCCGAAAAGCCGGCGGCGGCGGCGCCACCGAAACAGGGTAGCCTGTTTTAGGATGCACATTCTCCTCGTCCTCGCCCATCCGCTGACCGACAGCTTTGCAGCAGGCGTTGCGGCGACCGCAAAGGCTTCGCTGGAGAAAGGTGGGCACAGCGTCGATCTGCTCGACCTCTATCGGGAGGATTTCGATCCTCGCCTAACGGAGGATGAACGGCGCGGTTACTTCGACACGCCCTATGATACCTCCGCCGTCGATGCCATCGTTGCACGGCTGAGGGCAGCCGATGGTCTGATCCTGGTCTTTCCGCAATGGTGGTTCAATTTTCCGGCGATCCTCAAGGGCTTCTTCGACCGGGTCTTTGCGCCCGGTGTCGCCTTCGATCACGATCAGGCTGGCGGACGGATCATACCGCGCCTCACCAATATCAAGCTGTTCTGGGCGCTGACGACGACCGGCTCACCGTGGTGGGTGGTCAAGCTCTATATGGGCAACCCGGTGCGCCGCCTGTTGAAACGCGGTATCGCCGCCTTCTGCGCCAAGGATGTCAAGTTCCAGATGATTTCGCTGCACGACATGGACCGGGTGACACCTGCGCAACGCACCGCACATCTGGCGCGGATCGAAAAGGCGCTGGCGCAGATCTGAACATTGCAGCGAAAGGAAACGGTTCCGTAACGGTCTCGCCGCTAAAATAGCGGCTGATTGAACCGAGGGCTGCCGATGCCGGTAGAATTATCCGCTTCGCAGGCTTTGAACCTCTGGCACAGCGTCTCGCTGGAACAGGTGCGGATCGACAATCGTGACCTGACGCTCCGGCAGATTTCCATTCTCCTGCATATCTATCTCGTTCCGCCGCCGCACACCGTGCGCGGGCTTGCCGGAATTCTGAGCGTGACCAAGCCCGTCATCACCCGCGCACTTGACACGATGGGCGATCTGGGACTGGTGACGAGGAGCCGCGACGAGCGCGACAAACGCAACGTGATCATCAAGCGCACAGTCGATGGTGCGCTTTATCTTGAAAAACTTGGCGATCTGATCATTGATCAGGGACGCAAACTGTCTATCTGAGAAACCATGCTTGATCTTCCGGACCGCCGCCTGAATGCCTACCGTACCGACCTTGCCGAGGAGAGCCTGCGCGGCACCGTCGAGGCCGCCAGCTATGTCAGTGGCTCACCGGGCCTCATCTGTGTGCCTGTGGTCCAGATGCGGGCGCGCCCGGAACTGGAATGCGGCACCGATACGGAGCTGCTGCTCGGGGAGACTGTCCGCGTTCTCGATACCGGCGCGGGCTGGGCCTGGGTGAAGGCCGATTTCGACGGCTATGTCGGCTATATACCGGACTATGCCGTCTCACCGGTGGTCCGCAGCCTGACCCATATTGTTACCGCCCCGCGGACCTTCATCTATTCGGGACCGGACCTGAAGTTTCCGACCGTGCAAGCGCTGTCGATGGGCAACCGGATCGCCGTTATCGACGAGCGCGAGACACGCGGCACGCGCTATTTCCTGCTGGAAGGCGGGCAGGCGGTGATTGCCAACCATTGCGCCGAGGTGGGGCAGCCGCTGTCCGGCGACTACGTCACAATCGCAGAGCGGTTTCTCGAAACACCCTACCTCTGGGGCGGCCGCTCGGGCTTCGGTATCGATTGCTCGGGCCTCGTGCAACTGTCGATGATGATGGCAGGCAGGAATGCGCCGCGCGACACAGACATGCAGGCCAAGGGCCTTGGCACCGAAATCGACCGCAGCGAGTTGACTCGCGGCGACCTCGTATTCTGGAAGGGCCATGTGGCAATCATGGAAGACGACAAGACGCTGCTGCATGCAAACGGCCATACGATGACCGTCTCGCATGAGGGTCTTGAAGAATCAATCCAGCGGATCGGCTGGCTCTACAACAAGCCGACGGGGTTCCGCCGGCCCTGATCGACGGAGATCAATAGCCGGCTTTGCGATCCACCAGATGTTCCAGCGGCAAGCCGCCTTCAAAGCGGTCCATCTGCTGCTCGGCAAGGACAAACAGTGCCTTGACGTCCGAGGATGCCGCCACGTGCGGCGTGACATAGACGTTTTCCATATTCCAGAACGGGCTGTCACGGCCCAACGGTTCCTGCTCGAACACATCGAGCGAGGCGCCGCCCAGCACGCCGGACCGCAGCGCTGCGATGATATCGGCGCTGACCTGGCTGCCGCCACGGCCGCCATTGATCACGACCGGCGCGCCGAAAGGTCCGTTGCGGCTGAGCTTTGCAAACAGCGAGGCATTCAGGATACCTTTTGTCTCTGCCGTCAAAGGCAACAGACTGACGAGAAAATCGGTCTTGCCCAGAAACGCGTCCAGTTCATCACCGGCAAAAGTCTCGACACCATCGATCGTCTTTTGCGAGCGTGACCAGCCGATCGTCTTGAAGCCCATAACGCCGAGCTTGCGGATGGCGTCCTGCCCGAGAATGCCAAGGCCCATGACCCCGACAGTCACATCGGCCGCTTCCGGCTGGCTCAAATCTTCCCAGACATGCGCCTTTGCCCGCGCCTCATAGGCCCGGTGCTGACGCAGATGCATCAGGCAGTTCATCACCACCCACTCGCTCATCCGCGTCGTCAGGCTGCGGTCAACGAAGCGAACCAGCGGCACATCCGGCAGGCCCGGCAGCGTCAGCACATGATCGACGCCGGCACCGCCGGAAAACACCACCTTCAGATCTGGCGCGCGCGTAAACAGGTCCGGGTCGGATTTCCAGACGACAGCGTAGTCGATGCCGGAGAGATCGCGGCCCTTATGCCGGGGATCCGCGAGGTTCAAAACCTCGCGTCCCGGAAACGCACCCTTCAGGCCGTCCTCGACTTCACGCGGAATGAACTTCAGATCGACGATGACGGGGCTTTTTGAGGGCATGATCACAGACTCTATTGGCGGACCGCGGGCACATCGACCGCTTCCATGTTGAAGGCGGCGGCCATCAGCGCCTTGGTGTAATCTTCCTGCGGCGCGGTGAAGATACGCTCGGAAGGCCCCTGCTCGACCACCTTGCCAAGCCGCATGACGATCATGTCATTGGCAAGAGCACGGACGACCTTGAGGTCATGGCTAATGAAGAGATAGGCGAGCGAATGCTTTGCCTGCAGATCGCGCAAGAGATCGACCACCTGCGCCTGCACGCTCATGTCCAGAGCTGACGTTGGCTCGTCGAGCATGACGAATTGCGGCTTCAGCACCATGGCGCGGGCGATGGCGATGCGCTGGCGCTGACCGCCGGAGAATTCATGCGGATAACGCCAGCGGGTTGCCGCATCGAGACCGACTTCTTCGAGCGACGCAGCCACGCGCGCATCGCGTTCTTTTTCGGAAAGCGACGGCTCATGCACCTTCAGACCCTCGGCGATAATATCGCTGACAGCCATGCGGGGGCTGAGCGAACCGAAGGGATCCTGGAAGACGATCTGCATCCGGTTGCGCAAGGGGCGCATCTGCTTGAACGAATAGCCGGCTATGTCATTGCCGACAAAGCTGACACGGCCCTTGGACGAGATCAGGCGTGTCAATGCCAGGCCGAGCGTCGTCTTGCCTGAGCCGGATTCGCCGACGACGCCGAGGGTCTGTCCGGCCCGCAGCGTCAGGTCGATACCATCGACCGCCTTCACATGATCGACGACCTTGCGCAGGAAGCCGGCCTTGATCGGGAACCAGACCTTCATGCCTTCAGCCTGCATCACCACCGGCTTCGACGTATCGGAGACCGGCGGCACGCCCTTTGGCTCGGAGGCGAGCAGATGGCGGGTATAGGCGTGCTGCGGATTGGCGAAAATCTCCGCCGTCGGGCCGGTTTCGACGATCTTGCCCTTGGTCATGACGCAGACCCGGTCGGCGATCTTGCGGACGATGCCGAGATCATGGGTGATGAACAGCATCGACATGCCGTGCTCGTCCTTGAGGGTCTTCAACAGCGCCAGAATCTGCGCCTGAACCGTCACGTCAAGCGCGGTTGTCGGCTCGTCGGCGATCAAAAGCTCCGGCCGGTTGGCGAGCGCCATGGCAATCATCACACGCTGGCGCTGGCCGCCGGACAATTCGTGTGGATAGGCGGCAAGACGCTTTTCCGGTTCGCGGATGCCCACCTGATTGAGCAACTCCAGCACCCGGGCACGGGCAGCCGCACCGGTGATACCCTGATGCAGGTCGAGGATTTCGGCGATCTGCCGCTCGATCGAATGCAACGGATTGAGCGACGTCATCGGCTCCTGGAAGATCATCGTGATGTCGTTGCCGCGCACCTGGCGCAGTTCGGCATTCGAGGCCGTCATCAGGTCCTTGCCGTTGAACAGGATTTCGCCGCTCGGGTGGCTGGCCGCCGGATAGGGCAGAAGTTTCAGGATCGAATTGGCCGAGACCGATTTTCCAGAGCCGGATTCGCCAACCAGCGCGACGACTTCGCCGCGCTTGATATCGAAGGAAACGCCGTCCACCGCCGTCGTCGTCTTGCCGCCCTGATGGAAGGCGACGGAGAGATTGCGCACGGAAAGGAGTGTATCTGTCATCGTCGCGCTCACCGGAAGGTCTTCCTTGGATCGAAGGCATCGCGGGCGGCTTCGCCGATGAAGATCAGCAGCGACAGCATCACCGACATCACCACGAAGGCGGTCAGCCCCAGCCACGGTGCCTGCAAATTGGACTTGCCTTGACTGATCAGTTCGCCAAGCGACGCCGAACCGGGCGGCATGCCGAAGCCGAGGAAATCGAGCGAGGTCAGCGTCGTGATCGAGCCGGAGAGAATGAACGGCAGGAAGGTCAGCGTCGCCACCATCGCATTGGGCAGGAGATGGCGGAACATAATCGTCCGGTTGTTGACGCCAAGCGCCCGGGCGGCCCGGACATATTCAAAATTTCGCGCCCGCAGGAACTCGGCCCGGACGATACCGACAAAACCGACCCACGAGAACAACAGCATGATGCCGAGCAGAATGAAGAAGCCGGGCGGCAGGATCGCGGCGATGATCAGGAGGATATACAGCACCGGCATCGACGACCAGATCTCGATGAAGCGCTGCATCAGAAGGTCCGTCCAGCCGCCGAAATAGCCCTGTACGGCACCGGCAGTGACGCCAACGATGGCGGATGCGATGGTCAGGGCAAGGCCGAAGAGGACGGAGATGCGGAAACCGTAGATCATCCGTGCCGCGACGTCGCGGGCCTGATCGTCGGTGCCCAGCCAATTGAGATTGCCGAGCGTGCAGCCGGGATCGTTTTCGCCCTGCGGATAGCCGGAGCAGCGCTCGGCCCTGTCCATCAGCCAGAAAGGGGCTGTCGGCGCCGAATGCGGAATGTTGGAATTGGCCGTCTGGTAGGAATAGCGGATCGGCGGCCAGATCATCCAACCGTTGGCCTTGATCTCGTCGGAGATTTCCGGCGCGCCGTAATCGGTGATTGCCAGGAACCCCATGTCGCCGAGGAATTTTTCCTCCGGATATTGCACCAGCGCCGGGACCAGCAGTTCGCCCTTGTAGGAAACCAGGATCGGCTTGTCATTGGCGATGAATTCGGCACCGAGGCTCAGACCGAACAGGACAAGGAAGATCCAGAACGACCAGAAGCCACGGCGGTTGGCCTTGAAATTATCCCAGCGGCGGCGGTTGACTGGGGATAGCCGGCCAGTGCGGCCGGTCACGAGGGTTGGATCGGTAGAGACGATATCGGCAGCCATCAGACGTCCCTCCTGTCGAAATCGATGCGGGGATCGACCCAGGTATAGACGAGATCAGACAGCAGGCTGACGAACAGGCCCATCAGCGAGAAGATATAGAGCGTCGCAAAAACGATCGGATAATCGCGCTTGACCACGGCGTCGTAACCGAGGCGGCCGAGGCCATCGAGCGAGAAGATATATTCCGTCAAAAGCGAGCCGGTGAAGAAGGCGGTGATGAACGCGCCGGGAAAACCGGCGATGATGATCAGCATGGCATTGCGGAAGACGTGGCCGTAGAGAACCTGGCGCTCGTTGAGCCCCTTCGCCCGCGCTGTCGTGACGTATTGCTTCTTGATCTCATCGATGAAGGAATTCTTGGTGAGCAGCGTCGTCGTCGCGAACGCCGACATCAACAGCGTGATCAGTGGCAGTGTCATGTGCCAGAAATAGTCGAGGATCTTCTGCCACCAGTTCAACTGGGCAAAATTATCCGAGACGATGCCGCGCAAGGGGAACCAGTCGAGGAACGAACCGCCGGCAAACAGCACGATCAGCAGGATACCGAACAGGAAACCCGGCACCGCATAGCCGACGATGATCACGCCCGACGTCCAGACATCGAAGGCGGAGCCATCGGAAATGGCCTTCTTGATGCCGAGCGGGATGGAAATCGCATAGGAAAACAGAAGTATCCACAGGCCGAGCGAGATCGACACTGGCATCTTGTCGAGGATCAGGTCGACCACCGACGTGTTGCGGAAGAAGCTTTCGCCGAAATCAAAGCGGATATAATTCCACATCATCTCGCCGAAGCGCTCGAGTGGAGGCTTGTCGAAGCCGAACTGCTTTTCCAGCTTCTTGATGAATTCCGGATCAAGGCCCTGTGCGCCCCGGTAGCGGCCCGAGGAATCATCGGAGAACGACTGCCCGAGATCGCCACTGCTCCCGGACAACCGGTCGCCGCCCTGGTTCTGGCCGGTCAGATCGGAAATCACCTGCTCGACGGGGCCGCCGGGCGCGAACTGGATGACGGCGAAGGAAATGGCCATGATGCCGACGATCGTCGGGATCATCAGGAGAAGACGCCGCAGGATATAGGCACCCATCAGCGGCTACCCGCCAGGATTTGCTGCCGGTCTTCTTGTGCCGGTGCAATCGCGAACGCAAAACCGTTGCGCACTTTTGCTGGAAGTGCTTTCGCACGCCGCGTGGATTTCAAGTCGGTCAAGCCCAACCCTTCCCGTTTTGCCGCCGCGCATAGCTTGCGGACCGGCAGGCCCCGCCGGCAAGCGGCGGGGGTGATTCGTCATCGCTATATGGAGCCCAGCCAGCCATCCGGCGCAACCCCCAGCTCATTTTGCCGCGTTTTTCGACCACCAGACATCCGGGAATCCCATGCTGTAGTAGGGCAAGTCCGGCAGATGGGTCAGGTGGTTCCAATAAGCGACCTGCACCGACTTGGAGTAAAACATCGGTACCAGATAATGATGGGCCAGCAGCACACGGTCGAGCGCGTGGGTGGTTGCCACCAGTTCTTCCCGGTTTGGCGCAAAGATGATCCTACGGATGAGTTCGTCGATCGCCGGATCGGCAATGCCCGCATAGTTTCTTGAGCCCTGCTGATCGACAGAGGCCGAGCCCCAGTAGTCGCTCTGCTCATTGCCCGGCACCAGCGTCTGCGCCCAGATGCCGTAAATCATGTCATAGTCGAAGCTTCTGACGCGATTGGTATATTGCGAGGCGTCGACCGTGCGGATACGGGCATCGATGCCGATATCATTCAGGCTCTTGATATAGGGCAGGACGGTGCGCTCCTGGGCTGCATTGGACAAGAGAATCTCGATACCGAAAGGCTCCCCGGTCTTCGTGTTCACCAGCTTCCTGTTCTTCAGCTCGTACCCCGCTTCCTTGAAGAGCATCACGGCCTTGCGCAGGTTCTCGCGCACCTTCTGCGGATCGCCGGCCACCGGATTGGTGTAGGGCGTGGTGAAAACAGCGGCAGGAACCTTATCCTTCAGTTCCTCCAGGATTTCTTTCTCGCGGCCCTCCGGCAAGCCTGAGGAGGCAAGCTCTGTGCCCCAGAAATAGCTGTCGATGCGATTGAGCCTGTTATAGGCGAGAGTGCGGTTGAGACCCTCAAAATCATAGGCGTAGTTCAACGCCTCGCGCACCCGCTGGTCCTTGAATTTTTCGCGGCGCATGTTCGGTACGAAGGCCTGCATGATGCCGGTGGCGCGCAGGGGATTTGCGATTTCCTCGCGAATGATGCGGCCATCCTTCACGGCGGGAAAATCATAGGCCGTCATCCAGTGGCTGGAGCTGTTGTCCCGATAGAAATCGACATTGCCGGCGCGGACAGCTTCGAACTCGATGGTCCTGTCGCCGAAGAAGGTGTAGGTGATCGCGGCAAAATTATTCTGGCCAACGTTCACGTTCAGGTTCTTGCCCCAATAGTCGTCACGCGATTCGAAGCGGATCGAATTGCCCGCATCGAACGACGCGATCTTGTAGGGGCCGGAGCCCATGACCGGCTCCAGCGTGGTACGGCTGATATCGCGCTTGTTGCCCTTCGCATCCTTGCCCTCCCACCAATGTTTCGGCACGATCGAAAACTGGCCGAGAATGTTTGGCAGTTCGCGATTGTCCTTCTCGTCGAAGCGGAAGGTCACGTCGCGCTCGCCGGTCTTTTCAGCCGAGATCACATGGCGATAGTAGTTGGAAAGAAGGGGGTTATGTTCCTTCGACATGTCGAAGGAGAAGATGACGTCTTCCGGCGTCACCGGCTTGCCGTCCGCCCATTTGGCTTCAGCACGCAGCCGAAAGGTAGCGGAGGAAAAGTCGTCCGGATACGAGACGCCTTCGGCGAGCAGCCCATAGGAGGCAGTGATCTCGTCCTCGGCGGATTTCAAAAGCGTGTCGAAGACGAGCGATGCAACGCCGGACGCCGGCTCGCCCTTGGACAGGATCGGGTTGAACGTGTCGTAGGTCCCAGTCTCGGAGAGTTTCAGCTCGCCCCCCTTGGGCGCATCCGGATTGACATAATCGAAGCGGGCAAAGCCGGCCTTGTGTTTCAGCTCACCGATCGTGGAAATGCCGCCATGCCAGACTGGCTCTTGAGCCACCACCGGCCCCGTTGCCAGAAGGATGGTTGCCGCCAAAGCCAGTGCGCGTCTGAGAATCATGCCAATTCGCCTCTTCCGTTTTCCATTTTTTCGCTGCTTGAACGACAGAATAGGCAAAATGCGGGCAATTGACAGAAGCTGCCTCAAATCGGACCGTTTTTTTGGGTCACGGTTGCGTGTCCCGCAAGGCTGACACAAAGACGGCGTGTCAGGGTTGGCACGCAAATCGCAGCTGGTGCCGCTTCTGCGCGGACGCCACGCGCTATCAGGAAACGGACGGCATATGACATCGACAAAGGCAGGTTTTCTTCGGCATCTCGGATCGGCGGCGCTGGCAGGGATGATCGGGCTGAGCCCTGTTGCAGGCGATGCAGCAGCGGCTGACGGCACGCCTGCCAAGCAGATCTTCGGTAAGGTGCAGCTTCCGAGCGAGGCGGCAGCAAATCCGATCGGATTTTATGCCAAGGGCTGCATGGCTGGCGCCGTGGCGATCCCGACCGATGGGCCGACCTGGCAGGCGATGCGCCTATCGCGCAACCGCCGCTGGGGCAATCCGGCGATGATCCAGCTCTTGGAGCAGTTTTCGCAGGATGCGGTTCGGCTTGGCTGGGGCTCCGGTATCCTGATTGGCGATATTTCCCAGCCGCGCGGCGGGCCGATGATTACCGGCCACGCCTCCCACCAGATCGGGCTCGACGCGGATATCTGGTTTCAGCCCAAGCCTGCGCAATCACTTTCCGCGCAGACGCGCGAGGACATGCCGTTCATCTCGATGCTCGACAAGAGCAAGTTCCTCACCGTCAATTCGGACCGCTGGACACCGACCCATGCCAAGCTGGTGATGCAGGCGGCAAGCTATCCGCAGGTCGAGCGCGTTTTCGTCAATCCGGCGATCAAGAAGAAACTGTGCGAGACATGGACCGGCGACCGCGATCTGCTCGGCAAGGTGCGCCCCGTTTATGGCCATGACGAACACTTCCATATTCGCATGTTCTGCCCGCCGGGCACGCCGAGCTGCAAGGCGCAGGCGCCGGTCGCAAGCGGCGACGGATGCGACAAGTCGCTTGCCTGGTGGTTTACCAAGGAGCCCTGGGCTGCACCGAAAAAAGACCCGAATGCGAAGCCAGTGAAGCCGCGCTTCACAACCCTGTCGGACCTGCCGAAAGCCTGCACGGCCCTGCTCGCAGCACCCGCGGCCTCGGAACAGACGGCAACATACGGCTCGGCTTACGTGGCGCCGCAGCCAACGGCCGGCGAAGCGGCGATCCAGCAGGCCATTCATGCCGGCAACAGCGACCTGCCGGACAATGACGTTCCGATCCCCGTGGCCCGCCCTGCCCTGCAATAGCAGCAAGGGGCTGTGACGTTCGGCGCTTTTCAAGCGCCGAACTGTGCTGTAGAGAAAATCAAATCGATTTAATTCGAGAGTTTTCTTGGTCGCTGTGATGCCGGGAGTTCTGCGATGGCCAGCCAGAAATGCGTGGCGCTGATAGCGCACGATCAGAAGAAAGACGACATGGCCGCGTTTGCGCAGGCCAATGAAGCCGTTTTTGCCGGCTGGAAAATCGTTGCCACCGGCACGACCGGCGGCCGGGTACAGGAGGCCTGTCCCAGTCTTGACGTGACCCGGCTGAAAAGCGGCCCGCTCGGCGGCGACCAGCAGATCGGGGCGATGATCGCCACCGGCGACGTGCAGATGCTGATCTTCTTCGTCGATCCCCTGACCGCGATGCCGCATGATGTCGACGTCAAGGCGCTGATGCGGCTTGCCACCGTCTACGATATCCCGATGGCGCTGAACCGGGCGACGGCAGAACGGTTGATCGACTTCAACCAACCCTGATACAGCTTTTTCCCAGCCTCAGTCCGCACGATGATAATGGAACTCTCCATGCCCATGCTCCCAGATACCGAAAGCGGCCTCACCTTTCCGATCCTGATCGGCGACATCGGCGGCACCAATGCCCGGTTCGCGCTGCTGATCGATGCCTTTGCCGAGCCAAAACTGTTTCCGATCATTCCAACGACCAGCTATGCCAGCATCGAGGAAGCGCTGCAGACCAGCATTCTCGACAAGACCTCGGTCCAGCCGCGTTCGGCGATCATCGCCGTGGCAGGCCCGGTCAAGGGCGACGAGATCCCGCTCACCAATGCCGGCTGGGTGATCAAGCCGAAGGACATGCTGACGGCGCTGTCGCTGGAAGACGTCATCATCATCAACGATTTCGAGGCGCAGGCGCTTGCCATCGCTTCGATTGGCGACGAGGGCCGCGAGCAGATCGGTCCGGGCTCCATTCTCGAATCCGCCTCATGCGCCGTGCTTGGACCAGGCACCGGCCTTGGCGTGGCGGGTCTTGTCCATGCTCAGCACACTTGGTTTCCGGTTCCCGGCGAAGGCGGTCATGTGGATGTGGGTCCGCGCACCGAGCGCGACTATCAGATCTGGCCTTTCCTCGAGCCGATCGAAGGACGCATTTCCGCGGAACAGTTGCTTTGCGGCCGCGGCATCATGAACATCTACCGCGCCGTCTGCGAATCAAAGGCGTGGGACCCAAAACTTGCCGATCCCGCCGCCGTGACCACCAATGCACTGGCCGGCATCGATGCGGCGGCGGAAGAGACCATCTCGCTGTTTTCCACCTATCTCGGCCGCGTCGCCGGTGACATGGCGATGATCTTTATGGCGCGCGGGGGCGTCTTCCTTGCCGGCGGCATTTCGCAAAAGATCCTGCCGGCATTGAAGAAACCGGAGTTCCGCCTGGCCTTCGAAGACAAGGCACCCCATTCGGCACTGCTCAAGACCATCCCGACTTTCGTGGTCACCCATCCGACCGCAGCCCTTTCCGGTCTTGCCGCCTATTCGCGCACGCCGTCACGCTTCGGTGTGGCAATGGAGGGACGGCGCTGGAGAACTTGATGCCGCAGCAGCGGCCCAGACTCGCCAAACGGGGATCAAGGTACTATAGAGCCCGGTGAAATAAGGCGCCTCAGGGGCGCACCGGGTTTTAAGGAAACCAGCTTGAAGCAAGCCAAACCAAAGCTCCCCGCAGTCGATCGCGAGACCATTACCAGCGTGCTCAAGCGCGTGATCGCCGAAAACGGACGCGCTCATCTGCGCGGATATGGCTTCGCCATCGCCTGCCTCATTCTTGTCGCCGGCACGACCGCCTTTACCGCCTGGATCATGGAATCGGTCGTCAACGAGGCCTTCGCCAACAAGCGGGCCGACATCGTCCTCTATATCTGCGGGGCAATCTTTCTCGCCTTCGTGCTCCGCGGCTTTGCTACGTATGGCCAGGCCGTCGCGCTGTCGAAGATCGGCAACAATATCGTCGCCAGCTACCAACGCCGGCTCTATTCGCACCTGATGGCGCTCAGTGTCGGCTATTTCAGCGACACCCGCTCGGCTCGCATTTCCGCCCAGATCAGCCAGAACGTTTCCGGCATCCGCGACGTGCTCAACATGACGGTGACGTCGCTGGCGCGCGACTTTCTGACATTGGTGGCACTGATCGGTGTGATGATCAGCAAGGACTGGCTGCTGACGCTGATCGTTTTCGTTGTTGCCCCGCCTTTGCTGATCGGTCTTCGCTACATCTCGCGCCGGCTGCGGCAGGCGACCCGCGAATCGGTCGAGATCAACAGCCACGTGCTCGGCGCCATGCAGGAAACCATCCAGGGCATCACCATCGTCAAAGCGTTCACGATGGAAAATCAACTGAGAACCAAGGTCGAGACGATCATCGACCGGGCTGAAAACCGTGCCAATCGTATCGCCCGCCTCAGTGAACGTACCGCGCCGATGACGGAAACCTTTGCCGGTTTTGCGATTGCCAGCGTGCTGGCCTATGCCGCCTTCCGGTCCATCTACGATAATGTCCCGCCGGGCGCCTTCTTCGCCTTCGTGACGGCGCTGCTGATGGCCTATGATCCGGCGAGGCGCCTGGCACGATTGCAGGTCTCGCTTGAGCGCGCCGTCGTCAACGCCCGGATGATCTACGAAATCCTCGATATGGTCCCGCATCAGCGCGACCTGCCGGATGCTCGCGCTCTGGCGATCGGTGCAGCCAAGATCGAATTCAAGAACGTCCGTTTCGCCTATAACAATGGCGATGATATCCTCAAGGGTGTCAGCTTCGTCGCCGAAGGCGGCAAGACGACCGCGCTCGTCGGGCCATCCGGTGCCGGCAAATCGACGGTCATCAGCCTCATTCCACGGTTCTACGATCCTTCCGGCGGCGAGATCCTGATTGATGGGCAGGACATCGCCCATGTCACCAAGCAATCGCTGCGCAACGGTCTCGCCTATGTTTCGCAGCAGCCTTATCTGTTCGAAGGCTCGATCCGCGACAATATCCGCTATGGTCGTCCTGAAGCCACGGACGCCGAGGTCGAGGAAGCCGCGAAACTGGCCTATGCGCATGACTTCATCCGCATGCAGCCGCAGGGCTACGATACTTCAGTCGGCGAAAACGGGGTGACGCTTTCCGGCGGCCAGCGCCAGAGGCTGTCGATTGCCCGCGCACTGGTGCGAAACGCCCCCATTTTGCTTCTCGACGAAGCAACATCGGCGCTTGACACCGAATCGGAAGCCGCCGTGCAGAAGGCGCTCGATCACGCCATGAGCGGCCGCACCGTGGTGGTGATTGCCCACCGCCTGTCGACCGTCGTCAATGCCGACAAGATCATCGTCATGAAGGACGGGATCGTCGCCGAGGAAGGCACCCATGAGGCGCTTGCACAGCGCAGTGACGGCCTCTACGCTCGCCTGCACAATCTGCAAGGCACAGCAGAGTCTGAATCAATCGCTGGCGCCGAAACAGTGAACTGAGGAAATGAGGCAGGCATGAGCGGGACAGACATGAAACTCGTTGTGGTCGGGGCCGCTGGCCGGATGGGCCAGACACTGATCCGCACCATCCATGCCATGCCGGGCGCGACCGTGTTCGCCGCCGTCGAGCGGCCGGGCTCGGCCTTCATCGGCCGCGACGCCGGCGAGATCGCGGGACTTGGACCGACTGGTGTCGTGATCACCGACAGGCCGCTCGAAGCCTTTGTCGAGGCCGAAGGCGTGCTCGACTTCACCGCACCTGCGTCTTCCGTGGATTTTGCCGGTCTCGCAGCACAAGCCCGCATCGTCCATGTCATCGGCACCACCGGCTGCTCGGTGGACGACGAAGAAAAGTTCAAGGCCGCCGCCCGCCATGCCCGCATCGTCAAATCCGGCAATATGAGCCTAGGCGTCAATCTGCTCGGGGTTCTCACCGAACAGGCAGCCCGCGCCCTTGGCCCGGAAAGCTGGGATATCGAAATTCTGGAAATGCACCACAAGCACAAGGTGGATGCGCCCTCGGGGACTGCCCTGCTGCTCGGTGAAGCGGCTGCCAAGGGCCGCGAGATCGGACTTGCCGAACATTCGGTGCGGGTGCGCGACGGCCATACCGGCGCACGGGTTGCCGGAACCATCGGTTTTGCAACGCTGCGCGGCGGCTCCGTCATCGGCGAGCATTCCGTTATCCTTGCCGGCGAGGGCGAGCAGGTGACGCTGTCCCATTCCGCCACCGACCGGGCGATCTTTGCTCGTGGCGCCATTACCGCCGCGCTCTGGGCGCGCAGCCAGAAACCCGGCTTCTATTCCATGCTCGACGTGCTCGGGCTGTCCTGATCCCTAAACTCCCCGGAGGAATTTCTATGAGCGGCACCCTCGTCCTTGTGCGTCACGGCCAGAGCGACTGGAATCTGAAAAACCTGTTTACCGGCTGGAAGGATCCCGACCTGACGCCGCTTGGCATCGAAGAAGCCAATGCCGGTGGCAAGGCGCTTGCCGATTACGGCATCAAGTTTGACGTCGCCTTCACCTCGGTACTGACCCGCGCGCAGCACACGCTGAAGCTCATCCTCGACAATCTCGGCCAGCCCGATCTGGAAACCATCAAGGACCAGGCGCTGAACGAGCGCGACTATGGCGATCTCTCCGGCCTCAACAAGGACGACGCCCGCGCCAAGTGGGGCGAGGAACAGGTGCATATCTGGCGCCGTTCCTACGACGTCCCGCCGCCGGGCGGCGAAAGCCTGAAGGACACCGGTGCCCGCGTCTGGCCCTATTACATGACCGACATCCTGCCGCGCGTTCTGGCAGGCGAGAAGGTTCTGGTCGCCGCCCATGGCAATTCGCTGCGCTCGCTGCTGATGGTTCTTGACCGGCTGGACCGCGAACAGATCCTCTCGGTCAACCTCGCGACCGGCGTGCCGATGGTTTACAAGCTGAAGGCGGATTCCACTGTCGCTTCCAAGGAAGTGCTCGGCGACATGTCCGGCGCGCACTGAGCATTCAGTTGATGAAGTTTGGGCCGTGCAAGCGGCCCTTTTCATATCAGACCTTGCCCGCTTCCCAGCCGAGCATCGCCCGCTTGCGGGTAAGGCCCCAGTGATAGCCGGTCAAGGCACCGCTTTTACCGAGCGCCCGGTGGCAGGGAACGACAAACGAGATCGGGTTGCGGCCGACGGCGGCACCGACGGCGCGCGAGGCGGTGGGCTGGCCGATATCGCAGGCGATATCGGAATAGGTGACCGCCTTGCCCATCGGGATTTTCAACAGCGATTCCCAGACGCGGATCTGAAAATCGGAGCCAATCAGGACGACGCGCAACGGTTCTTCCGCATTCCACTCCCTGGCATCGAAGATGCGGGCCGCATAACCAGCGGTCGCCGCACTATCCTCAACAAACTGCGCATTCGGCCAGCGGCTGGCCATATCCTCGAAGCTGGCTTTTTCATCGCCGGCATCGTTGAAGGCAAGGCCTGCCAGGCCGCGATCAGTGACCATTACCAACGCCACGCCGAACGGGCATGGATGGAACCCATAGCGAATGGTCAGCCCGCCGCCGCGCAGCTTCCACTCGCCCGGCGACATCGCCTCATGGGTAACGAACAGGTCATGCAGGCGCGAGGGACCGGACAGACCGAGCTCGAAACTGGTTTCCAGAAGCGGCAGCTCTTCCTGACGCAGCAGGCGCTTGGCATGATCGAGCGTCACGGCCTGCAGAAACGCCTTGGGAGAGAGCCCTGCCCAGCGTGTGAACGTCTTCTGCAGTTGCGTCGGCGACTGGCCGAGATCACCGGCAATGGCGTCAAGGGATGGCTGATCGCGATAATTTTCGGTCAGCAACTCGACCACACGGCTGACCGTCTCGTAATCGCTACCATGCGGCGTGATATCGGTAGGCTTCGATGTCTTGATGTCCATGGTCGTATCTCCTTGATGTCAGAGATAATCATTCCAACCAGAGTATCGCCACCCGATTCTTGACCTATCGGCGTTTCACCGTCGCCAAGGCACCGGAAAAGGCCGTGGCAAACGTCTCGCGATCGTCGCGATTGAGGAAGGAGCCGATATCGGTGGTTCGCTGCCGGTCGCTGAGCTGCATCGAGACGATGCCGATCTCCTGATGGCGGGAGATGTTGAACCGCGCCCAGAAAGGATTGAACCGATGCTCGGTCATCCGGCCTGCCGGATTGAACTTGCGCACGCAGACATCCGTACGGGACACGCGGATTTCCTCGCGGGCGCGGGCGGAGCGGTAGTTCAGCCAGAAGGCGCCGAACAGCAGCAGGAAATCCAGCCCGAAGAAAAACACGATCGGCCAGGCGCCGATGACGACGAAAACGAAGATATGGACGAGACACATCAGGGCCGCGATGAACAGGAAAACCTTGAAGCCCCTGATCCCGAGCGAACGGTATGGCGTCAGCTCGGCTGCGAAAACCGGCTGCTCTTCCCTGACTATCTCGGCGTTGCCATCGTTCATGACGAATGACTATAGATGCAGGATGAAAAACGTGAAGCCAAAATCAGCAGCCAAGCCGGCGAAAGCAAAATCCGCGACAACCGGCCGCGCCCGGACAAAGCCGAAAACCATCTACAGCAAGGCTGAGATCGAGGAGATTTTCCGCCGCTTCTCGATCCAGCGGCCCGAACCCAAGGGTGAACTGGAGCACGTCAATCCTTTCACGCTGGTCGTTGCGGTGGCGCTATCGGCACAGGCGACAGATGCGGGCGTCAACAAGGCGACGCGCGCGCTTTTTGCCATCGCCGACACGCCGCAAAAGATGGTTGATCTCGGCGAGGAGCGCGTTCGCGAACACATCAAGACCATCGGGCTTTATCGCAACAAGGCCAAGAACGTTATTGCGCTCAGTGAAAAGCTGATCGCCGACTTCGGCGGCGAGGTGCCGCGTACCCGCGAGGAATTGATCACCCTGCCCGGCGTTGGCCGCAAGACCGCAAACGTGGTTCTCTCCATGGCTTTCGGCCAGGCGACCATGGCTGTCGATACGCATATTTTCCGTATTGCCAACCGGCTCTGTCTGGCACCGGGGAAAACCCCGGACGAGATCGAACACCAGCTGATGCAGATCATCCCCGATCACTATCTCTATCATGCGCATCATTGGCTGATCCTGCATGGGCGCTATTGCTGCAAGGCGCGCAAGCCGGAATGCCAGCGTTGCGTCATTGCCGATATCTGCAAGGCGGCGGAAAAGACCAGCGAGATGCCGGCACCGCTGGTCGAGCTGCCAGCTCAGATCATCTGACAAAAATACCGTCGATCAGCGCGGCGATCGCCGTCTCATAGTGATCGCGCCTGCCGCCCGCTTCGATGGCCAGGGCCGCCCGGTCGAAAGCAGCGGACAGAAGCTGGACGAATGCGTCAAGCAGTGTGGTGTCCTTGCCGTTGGCCGCAAACAGATCAGCCAGGCCGGCCTTCAGGCTTGCCTCGACATGCTCCGCATCGATAATCTGCAGGTTGGGAAGGCCGAGAATGGCTGGCCCATCGAGCAGGAGAAGCCGTGTGCGGCCCGGCACTGCCATTGCGTCGAAATAACCACGCACTCCCGTGAGGAGCGCGTCACGCGCGTTGCTCGAACCGGCGGCCGTCGCCTCGATTCCGGCCCCCACCTGACGCGCCTCGTCCGCGACGATCGCTGCGAATAGCGCCTTCTTGTCCTCGAAATGATGATAGAGCGCGCCGCGTGTCACACCGGCTGCGCTAGCGATGTCAGGCGTCGCCGTCTCGGCGTAGCCTTTCTCGACAAAAAGCTGTCGTGCCGCCGCCATCAGGGCAAGACGCATGCTTTCGGTTCGTTCCTTGTTGGTCCGTCGCATTTTCCACCTTTACATACAATCTGAATGTATGTTACTTGCAAAAACATACATACTGTATGATAATTTTACACGGAGGAAAAGAGATGAAAATCACCAGCTACTATCCTGTCATCATGACCCGCGACGTTCTAGGCACCACCGAGTTCTACGTCCGGCATTTCGGTTTCACAGCGCAGTTTACGACCGACTGGTATGTTCACCTGCAATCCACAGAGAACGAGCATGTGACACTCGCCATTCTCGACGGTAGCCACCAGACGATCCCTGAAAAATCGCGCGGAGTAGTGGCCGGGCTTCTTCTCAATTTCGAAGTCGAGGATCCGGATGCGCTCTATGTTGAGTTTCAGGAGGCGGGGCTGCCAATCCTCCTGACGCTGCGTGACGAAGATTTCGGCCAGCGGCATTTCATCACCGCCGACCCGAACGGCACCCTGATCGATGTAATCAAACCGATCCCGCCAACGGCAGAATTTGCGGCGCACTATGAAACATCCATCCTGCCCGCCTGACCCTATTCAGGCCGGCTTGCGCTCGCTCACGGCATAGAGCAGTGCCGAGACCGGCAGCGCAAGACCAAGCATCGAGGCGGCCCACCAACCGCCTTGTGCATAAAGCCAGCCGCCAAGCGCCGAGCCGGCTGCGCCACCGGCAAAGAACGCGGCCATATAGAGCCCGTTCAGGCGGCTGCGATACTCGGCGCCCAGCACGAAGATGGCACGCTGGCCAAGAACCAGATTGGTAACGACGCCAAAATCGAGGAGAACGGCGGCGAAGGTGAGAAGGCCGAGCGCCCACGCAGATCCCACCGGGGCGATATGCGTAACGAGGAAGGCGGCAGCGACGGAGATCATCGACAAGCGCGTTGCTGTATAGCTCCAACCCTTGTCGGCAAGACGTCCGCTGATCGGCGCGGCGATGGCGCCGGCGGCCCCGGCCAGTGCGAACAGCGCGATCTGCCCTTGCGACAGGCCGAATTCCGGCCCCGACAACAGCAAAGGCGTTGTTGTCCAGAACAGGCTGAACGCGGCGAACATGAACGCGTGATAGAGCGAACGGCGGCGCAGGATCGGCGTGGTTGCGACCAGCCGGCCCATCGAGGCCAACAGGGCGCCATAGCTCAGACCCGCCTCCGGAATGCGCGGCGGCAGGGCGCGAGCGAGAACAACGGCGAGCACCACCAGCGCGGCTGCCGAAATGAAGAAAACCATATGCCAGGGCAGGAATTCGGCAATGAAGCTCGAGGCTGGACGCGCCAGCATGATGCCGACCATCAGGCCGCTCATGACATTGCCGACAGCCTGGCCGCGATGCGCCTCCGGTGCCATATGCGCCGCATAGGGCACGATAATCTGGATGGCAACCGAGCCCAACCCGATGAAGAACGCCGAGGCCAGAAACGGCAACGGCGTCGAGGCAATGCCCGCCCCGACCACGGCGAGCGTTCCGAGCGCCATGACCGAAAGGATCAGCTTGCGATTTTCAAAGAGGTCACCCAGCGGCACAATCAACAGAAGACCGATGCCGTAGCCGATCTGCGTCAACGTCACAATCAACCCTGCAGCCCCCGGCGACAACCCAAGAGACGTGCTGATCGGCCCGACCAGCGGCTGAGCGTAATAGAGATTGGCAGCGATCAGGCCGCAGGCAGCGGCCAGAAGAAAGGTCATGCCCCATGACATCGCCTTGGGTTCTATGGCCTTGAGTTCTATGGTCTTGGGCTCGATGATGGCGGGGTCGGAGCCAATGTCTCCCGGGCTTGCAATGCTGGTCACGTTCGTCTCCAAATCCAGGTCTCAAAAATTAAAACGGTCAGCCAATCAGTGTCATCGCCACATCGGCGACTGCTGTCATCTCTACGCGGCTGCGGCCGGTTTTCCCGACGATGCGCATGCCCTGCAACAGGCAGAGCAGTGCACGGGCCGTATCGGCGGCATCAATGCCGGCGGGTATCGATCCATCCGACTGCCCAAGCAGAATGCAGTCCCTCATCACCGCCTCGTTGGTGGCATGCGCGACATCGACGCGCTCGGCAGCAACCGGATCGGATGCCGCCAGTTCCGCCGCCGTTGCAATGACGAGGCAGCCGCGTTGACCGAGTTCACCACAGGCGGCCTCGGCATAAAACTGCAGCGCGGCCCTGATCTTGTCCCTGCCAAGCGCGTGCGGCGCAATTGCAGCCCTGAGCTTCGTGCTGCGCAGAACGCGGTAGCGGTCGAACGCCGCAAGCAGGATGCCGCGCTTGTCCTTGAAGGCCTTGTAGAGGCTTCCAGGTGTCAGCTGCATGACATCAGCGAGATCGCCGATCGATGTCCCGTGATAGCCGCGCACCGAGAAAACATCGATGGCCCGCTCCAGGGCGGTATCGGCATCGAACTCCCGGGGGCGGCCCCGCGGGCGTTGGTCCTGTTGCTTTCCGGTCGTGATTTCCATATCCGTATATAGGAAATGATCGTTTCCTATATCAAGTAAAATTTGCGTGTGGACGCTCTTTTTCGCTTTCTACTTCCAAACTGCCGGAAATCCGCTATTACCGGACACCGACTGACACAAACAATCCAGGCGGTTTCCGGATGACAAAATTCGACGTGCTCACGATCGGCAACGCGATTGTGGATATCATTGCGCGCTGCGACGACGCATTCCTTGTCCACAACGGCATCATCAAGAGTGCGATGAACCTGATCGACGCCGACAGGGCCGAGCTGCTCTATTCGCGCATGGGACCGGCACTGGAAGCATCCGGCGGCAGCGCCGGCAATACGGCGGCGGGCATTGCCAATCTGGGCGGCCGGGCTGCCTATTTCGGCAAAGTTGCCAACGACCAACTCGGTGAAATCTTCACCCATGACATTCGCGCCCAGGGCGTGCATTTCGAGACCAAGCCGCTCGAAGAGCTTCCGCCGACCGCCCGCTCGATGATCTTCGTCACCGAGGATGGCGAGCGCTCCATGAACACCTATCTCGGCGCCTGCGTCGAGCTTGGACCGGAAGACGTCGAGCCGTCCGTGGTCGCCGAAGCGGCCGTCACCTACTTCGAAGGCTATCTGTGGGACCCGCCGCTGGCCAAGGACGCGATCCGCGAATGCGCCCGCATTGCCCATGCGAATGGCCGTGAAGTGGCGATGACGCTGTCCGACAGTTTCTGCGTTCATCGCTACCGGGCGGAATTCCTCGACCTGATGCGCTCCGGCACCGTCGATATCGTCTTTGCCAACCGGGCCGAGGCCCTGGCCCTGTACGAGACGGAAGACTTCGAGCACGCTCTGTCGATGATCTCCAGGGATTGCAAGCTGGCGGCGGTGACGTTGAGCGAAGAAGGCTCGATCGTCGTCAAGGGTGACGAGCGGGTCAAGATTGAAGCAACGACGGTTAGCCGCGTTGTCGACACCACAGGTGCGGGCGACCTCTATGCCGCCGGCTTCCTGCATGGCTATACGACTGGGCGCACATTGGCCGATTGCGGCAGGCTTGGCAGCCTTGCGGCCGGTATCGTCATCGAGCAAGTCGGCCCTCGCCCGATGATCTCGCTCTCTGCCGCAGCAAAGGAAGCCGGTCTGCTTTGACCGGCTTGCCGCAGGCAATGTCTACTTGAAGGCTTCGCCGGGATAGGCGCCCCAGATTTCGCCCTGCGAAATCCAGCCATCGGTGCCCTGCGCTTCGGCGCGGCACCATTCGCCGTTGCATTCGCCGACATGGACAACGACGCCCGGCTCTATCCGCGCGACGATGGCACCGCCCGCCTGTGGATCGCGGCGCATGTTGACGAACACGCCTTCGCCCTTGCCGCGCATCCAGGGAGCGGCAACAGCTGTCCGGTCGCCCGAGAGCAGCGCCTGATTGACCCAGCCTTCGGTGCCGTCTGCATCGCGGATCTTGCGCCAGTTGTCATATTCCTGGGTCACTTCAACCGGCACGCCCGACTTGAGATAACGCCAGGCCACCGCATAATCGACGCTCGGGCCGACCCGCAGATTGACGCTCTTGGATTTCAGGCTGACAAAACGCGGCAACGGCAGGCCGCTGGCGCCCTTGGCCGCCTGGGCAAAGACCGGTGCCGCCTCGATGGTGGCAAGTGACAGGGTGGCTGCGACAACGAAAGCGAGCCTGGAAAGGAACTGACGCATGACGAAATCCATTTTCCAAAAAATTCAGATGCTTGCAGTTGCTTCTCTGACCGGCCCCGCTGAAGACACGCAAATCGTCCGGGAACATCTCGAGTTTTGTTTGTCTTCCCCACCGGGTCTGGTAGAAAATGGAACTGCAGGGAGAACGATCACTCATCTTGGTTAAAAACCCGTCAACAAGGCGAAGCAGGCAGCAATGACCGCGAAGAAAAAACCCAAGGTCTACATCACTCGCAAACTGCCGGATGTGGTCGAAACGCGCATGCGCGAACTGTTCGACGCAGAGCTGAACATTGATGACACACCGCGCACGCAGCCGGAACTCGTGGCAGCGGTGAAGCGGGCCGACGTGCTTGTTCCAACCCTTACCGACCGGATTGATGCGGCGCTGATCGAGCAGGCCGGGCCGCAGCTGAAACTGATCGCCAGCTTTTCCAATGGTGTCGATCATATCGACGTCGATGCCGCCGCGCGCCATGGCATAACCGTCACCAACACGCCGAATGTCCTGACTGAAGATACCGCCGACATGGCGCTGGCGCTCATTCTGGCCGTGCCGCGCCGGCTTGCGGAAGGTTCGCGGATCCTCACCGACAGGAAAGAGGAATGGGCCGGCTGGTCGCCGACCTGGATGCTCGGGCGCCGCATCTCCGGCAAGCGGATCGGCATTGTCGGCATGGGACGGATCGGCACCGCCGTTGCCCGCCGCGCCAAGGCCTTCGGACTGTCGATCCACTATCACAACCGCCACCGCGTCAGCACCGAGACCGAGGAAAAGCTGGAGGCGACCTATTGGGACAGCCTCGACCAGATGCTCGCCCGCGTCGATATCGTCTCGGTCAATTGTCCGTCGACACCCGCCACATACCATCTGCTGTCGGCACGGCGGCTGGCGCTGATGCAGCCGACCAGCTACATCGTCAACACGGCGCGCGGCGGCATTATCGATGAAGTCGCGCTGATCAAATGCCTGCGCGAAGGCAAGATCGCCGGGGCCGGACTCGACGTGTTCGAGAACGAACCGGCCGTCAATCCAAAGCTCGTCAAGCTTGCCAGCGAAGGCAAGGTCGTGCTGTTGCCGCATATGAGTTCGGCAACGCTCGAGGGACGTGTCGACATGGGCGACAAGGTGGTGATCAATATCCGCACGTTCTTCGACGGGCACCGCCCGCCGGACCGCGTCCTGCCCGGCCGGGACTGATCCCTCAGAGCGTCTTGCGCATCTCGACAAAGGTTGGACGGGCAAAGCCGGGATGGCAGCCTTCCAAGGTTTGGACGAAGCCCCATTTTTCGAAAGCGCGATGATTTTCCGTCAGCTCGATCCGCGTTTCGAGGCGGAGACCCGAAAGGCCGCATTCGGCGGCATAGGTTTCGGCTGCCTGCAACAACAGGCGGCCGATGCCCCTGCCCTGTGCATCCGGAATGACGGCTAGTTTGCCGATATAGAGACAATCCGGCGGCTCCGGCTTGCAGAAGATACAGCCGAGCAAACGGCCATTTTCGATCGCGGCATAGCCCTTCTCACGTCGTGCCTTTTCTTGCAGCGACGGAAGCGTCAGCAACAGGGCTGAGGATGGCGGATCGATGCGGGGCTGCATATAAGCGAAGGAGCCAAGGATAAGCTCCAGAAGTGCCTGCCACTCGCCGAACGTTTCATCGATCGGTTGAAGGCTCATCGCGTTTTCCGGCCGTACTTGATGGTCTCAAAGCGTGCAGCCAGCCCGTCATACATCAGCAGGCGGCCGATCAGCGGCTCACCCGCGCCGGTGATGATCTTGATGACTTCCATAGCCTGCAATGTACCGAGGACACCGGTCAGTGCGCCAACAATGCCGGCTTCGGCGCAGGAGGGCACGACGCCCGGCGGTGGCGGTTCTGGAAAGAGATCGCGGTAGCCCGGGTTCCGGCGGCCATCAGAGGCGGTTTTCCAAGGCTGGAGAACCGTCAGGGAGCCATCGAAACGGCCGACGGCTGCCGTCACCAGAGTGATTTTCAGACGCCCCGCCGTATCGGCTGCGAGATAGCGGGTGGTGAAATTGTCGGAACCATCGACAACGATGTCATAGGCGGAAAAAAGCGCATCGGCATTGGCCGCCTCAAGGCGCTCCACATGCTGAATCACGTCCACATGCGGATTGATCCGCTGCAGCGCATCCTTGGCGCTATCGGCCTTCACCCGGCCGATATCCGGTGTTCCGTGGACGATCTGGCGCTGCAGGTTCGACAGCGACACCGTATCGTCATCGACAATGCCCAGCGTGCCGATACCGGCGGCGGCGAGATATTGCAGCACCGGCGCGCCAAGACCACCGGCACCGATGACCAGCACACGCGCCGCTTTCAGGGCCTGCTGCCCGGCCCCGCCAATTTCAGGCAGGATGATGTGGCGGGCATAGCGCTGGATTTCTTCGGAATTTAAAGGCTGTTTGCTCATGATATTGAACTCTCACCCGGAAACGGTGCCGTTGGCAACGGTGAGATAACGCGCCCGGTCACCAAGAGCTGAAAACATCGACTGGTCCGTGCCGGTCATGAAGGCCTGACCGCCGAGATCGTCGACCAGATCGAACAGCGCCGCCCGCCTGCCTTCGTCGAGATGGGCGGCGATTTCATCGAGCAGCAGGACCGGCGCATGGCCGGTCATGTTGCCGACCAGACGGGCATGGGCGAGGATCAGGCCAACGAGAAGCGCTTTCTGTTCGCCGGTCGAGCAGCGCGCGGCCTCCATGTTCTTGGCACGGTGGCGGATCAACAAATCGCTGCGGTGCGGACCATCCAGCGTGCGCCCGGCGGCAGCGTCGCGGTAACGGCCAACCCTCATCATCTCCAGATATTGCTCTTCCAGATCGAAGGCCGGGCGGTGCCATTCGCCATCGAGAAAGCCGGACAGCGCCAGATCGGCGGCCGGGAACACACCACCCTCATGGTTCTTGTCAACCAGGCCGGCCAGAAGCCCGAGCATCTCCTGCCGAGCCAATGCCATGGAAATGCCAAGCTCGGCCATCTGCCGTTCAAGGCCCGTGAGCCAAACGGGGTCGGGACGCCCTTCGGACAAAAGCTTGTTGCGGCTGCGCATGGCGCGTTCGTAGTCGGTGGCGCGGCGGCCGTGCTCCGGATCCAGCGACAGGACGAGCCGGTCGAGAAAGCGGCGGCGATCGCCCGAACCGCCGGTGAACAGACCATCCATCGACGGCGTCAACCAGAGCACGCGCAGATGATCGAGCAATTCATCCACCGTCTTTGCCGGTGTGCCGTTCAGGCGCAGACGGCGTGTCTGGCCCTCCTCGGCGCCTGCTGTTCCCGTACCGATCTCGACCGGGCCATCCATGCCTTCCAGCTCCGCAAACACTGAAAAGCCAGTTTCGGCACCGACCCGCGCCACATCCGCATAGGCGGCACGGCGCAGCCCGCGCCCCGGCGAGAGGAAAGAGACGGCTTCCATCAGGTTGGTCTTGCCCGCCCCGTTATCGCCGGTCAGCACCACATGACGAGTGTCGAGGTCGAGTGACAGTCCCGCATAATTGCGGAAATCGCTGAGCTTCAGACGGGAAAGAGAAACCTTGTGCGGCATGGGGAATCCGGTTGCGTGTCCCGGTGAGAGCTAAGCCGAGAGGAGACCGATGGCAAGGTGGAACATCGGCGCACACCAAACAGAAGGCGATGGCGCAGCGCATCACCGAACTGTGACAGAAAAATTACCGCATCGCACACATGCCTAATTGCGCAGGTGCGAATACTTAAATAAGATTGCTTATCTTATACATGCTAATGATATGGCACATATTCCATGAATCTCACCCCTACGCTGGGTTTTCTGCTTCACGATGTCGCCCGGCTTCTGCGCAAGCGTTTCGAGCAACGCGCAAAACATATGGGTCTGACGCGCTCGCAATGGCAGACGATCGCCTATCTGGCGCGCAACGAAGGCATCCACCAGAGCGGTCTTGCCGAGCTTCTGGAAATCGAGCCGATTACCCTGATGCGCGTGCTCGACAAGCTTGTCGATCGCGGTTTTGTCGAGCGTCGGCGGCATGAGACGGACCGACGTATCTCGCTTCTCTACACCACGGAACTTGCTCGCGGACTGTTGACCGACATGCGCGCCATTGGCGACGCGACGCGGTCCGAAGCCTTGCAAGACATACCCGACGAGGATCGTGAAAAACTCGTCGCCATTCTCGACCTGATGAAATCCAACCTCCTGCAGGCCTGCCGCGCGCCGGCCGATAAAGAAACCCACCATGGCTGACTCCCTCCGCGTACCCGCCAATGCCAATGTCACTGCCCTTGACACATCCGAAGGCGTGACGGCCGAAGCAAAGATCAACGCAGCGCCTCCGGCATCGGCCGACCCCGCGCCCGCCGCCGGCATCGTTCGCCGCCGCCGCAGCCTGAAGCGGCCGATCCTGTTTGCGCTGCTACCGATCGCGCTGATTGCCGGTGGCTATTTCTATGTGACCGGCGGCCAGATCATGGAAACCGACAACGCCTACCTGCAGGCAGACATGGTCGGCGTTTCCACAGACGTCGCCGGTACGGTTGCCTCCGTCAATGTTCACGAGAACGAAGAGGTCAAGACCGGACAGGTGCTGTTCCAGTTGAAGGCAGATTCGTTCCGCATTGCGCTGGAAGGGGCAGAGGCCAAGCTTGCCGCCTCCCGCAACGAACTGTTGAACCTCAAGGCAAGCTATGCCCAGACACTGGCGCAGATTGCCCAGGTCGAGGCCGATATTCCTTATTACCAGACCGCCTTCGGCCGGCAGCAGACGCTGATTTCCAATTCCGCCGCTTCGCACGCAACCTATGACCAGGCCAAGCATGATCTGGATGCCGCCAAGCAGAAGGTAACGGTCGCCAAGGCACAGGCCGAAACGACGCTGGCCCAGCTGGGCGGCGATGCCAACCAGCCGATCGAACAAAACCCGCTCTACCTGGAAGCCAAATCCGCCGTGGATGACGCACAGCGCCAGCTGGACGACACGACGGTGCGCGCACCGTTTGACGGCGTCGTGACCAATGTCAATGCTCTGCAGCCCGGCAGCTATCTGGAGGCCGCCCAGCAGGCCTTCTCGCTGGTATCCACCAAGAACATGTGGATCGCCGCCAACCCGAAAGAAACCGAGCTGACCTATGTGAAGCCCGGCCAGCCGGTGACGATCACCGTCGATACCTATCCGGGCGTCGAGTGGAAGGGCAAGGTCGCCAGTGTCAGCCCGGCCTCCGGCGCAAGCTTCGCGCTTTTGCCCGCGCAGAATACCTCCGGCAATTGGGTGAAAGTCGTGCAGCGCATTCCTATGCGCGTCACTATCGATGACACCGCCGGCAAGCCGCCGCTGCGTGTCGGCATGAGCACGCTGGTTGCCGTCGATACCGGCCGTGCCCGTGGCCTGCCGGACATGATCCAGAAACTTCTCGGCCTTTCGACCGCGCACGCGCAAGAGTAACTGCCATGAGCAGCATCGCCTCTGCGGCAACGGCGCCTGTCGCCAATCGCGGCGCCATCACTGCCTGCATCATCCTTGCGGTGATCATGCAAGCACTGGATACGACCATCGCCAATGTGGCGCTGCCCTATATCCAGGGCAGCGTTGCGGCAAGCGCCGACCAGATCAACTGGGTGCTGACCTCCTATATCGTCGCGGCTGCGATCATGACGCCGCCCTCCGGGTTTCTGGCCGCAAAATTTGGCCGCAAGCGGGTGCTGCTGGTGGCGATTGTCGGCTTCGTCGTCGCCTCGGTGCTTTGCGGTCTTGCGCAATCGCTGCCGCAGATCGTCGGTTTCCGGCTGCTGCAGGGCCTGTTCGGCGCGGCGCTCGTGCCTCTATCGCAAGGTATCCTGCTCGACATCTATTCGACTGAAGAGCGCGGCTCGGCGATGGCGCTGTTCGGCGTCTCAGTCATGGTCGGACCGGTGCTCGGTCCAGTTATCGGCGGTTGGCTGACGGAAAACATCAGCTGGCGCTGGGTGTTTTATATCAACGTCCCGATCGGGGCGCTGGCCTTTGCCGGTATCAGCATTTTCGTCAAGGAAACCAAGCTGGATACACAGGCAAAGCTCGACTGGTTCGGCTTTGGAATGCTCAGCCTCGGCATCGCCTCGCTGCAGCTTTTCCTCGATCGTGGCGGCCAGCTCGACTGGTTTTCCTCCGGCGAAATCCTGATCGAGGCCATCGTCTGCGCCAGCGCCTTCTATCTGCTGATTATCCATACGCTGACGACGGAAAAATCCTTCATCAATCCGCGGCTGTTTCTCGACCAGAATTTTGCCGTCAGCATGCTGTTCATCTTCGTCGTCGGCGTCACCTATCTGGCCTCGCTGGCGCTCATGACGCCCTATCTGCAGTCGCTGATGGGCTATCCGGTCGTGACCGCCGGTATCGTCATGGGGCCGCGCGGACTGGGTACCATGGTCTGCATGTTCGTCGTCGGGCGCCTGATCGGCAAGGTCGATACGCGTATCCTGTTGTTCACCGGCCTCGCGATCACCGCCTGGGCGATGTACGACATGATCGGCTGGACGCCGAATGTCTCGCAATGGACGATCATCTCCGTCGGCTTCGTGCAGGGCGCTGGGCTGGGCTTCTTGTTCGTGCCGTTGACCACGATCGCGTTTGCAACGCTGCCGGCAGAAATGCGCGGCGACGGCACCGGGCTTTACAATCTCTCCCGCAATATCGGTTCCAGCGTCGGCATCGCCGTCGTTTCCGCTCTGCTGATCGAAAACACCCAGATCAACCACGCATCGATCGCAGCCTATGTGACGCCGTTCAACCACGCCTTCCAGGCACCGGCGGCCGCAGGACTCGATCCGATGACCGCCGTCGGGCGGGCCTCACTCGACAGCATCGTCACACTGCAGGCGACCATTATTGCCTATATGGACGACTTCAAGCTCTTGTTGATCATGTCGCTGGCGGTCATGCCGTTGGTCTTCCTGTTGCGCAAACCGAAGGCGCCACCGGCGATCGACCATAGCGCGGTCATGGAGTGACCGGTCCTATTGCCGGTCAAGCTCCGGATAATAGCGGAAGATACCTTGCTCGTTGAAGGCAAGCCGACGTTCTGAAGCCAGATAGGCCTTGATCCGCGGTAGTTCGCGGATCTGGGCGTTAAGTGCCACGAGAAGCGGGTAATCCGGTTCCACCGCCTCCATCTCGGCTGGGAAAGCGTAGCGCAGGCCTTCGATGAGGTGGAATAGCGACAGGTCGAGATAGGTGAGTGTGCCGCCGAGGGCATGGACCTCACCTTGCCTGTTCTTCGCGAGCTGCCTTTCGAAATAGCCAAGAAATTTCGGAAGGCGCTCTTCACGAAAGTTCTCAGAGCGCCGCGACGCTTCGTCCTTCTGGTCCTCGTAATAGAGCGACACGCCGATCGGATGGTGGGTGTCGTGGATTTCAGCGACAAAATCGGTGATGCCGAGCTGTAGGCCATGCGCCGTTATCCGCCCAGCCTCATCTTCAGGGGCAAGACCGAGCCGGTTTCCGAGATAAAGCAGGATATTGGCGGCATGGGAGATGACAAGATCTCCGTCCTTCAGGAAGGGCGGAGCGAGCGGCGTGACACCTGCCGTCTTGGTCTTCATCATCGCCATCATCCGGGCCATGCCGCCATCGTTGCGGGCGACATCGACATAATCAGCCCCGGCCTGTTCCAGCGCCAGGCGGACGAACTCGCCCCGGCCAGGAATACCGTCCCAATAATAAAGCTCGTAGGTCATGGCGTAGTGCTCCTCCAGAAGGCGAGGCTTCAGTGCTGCGCGATGTGACCGACCGACGAAAAGGCCGGAGACATCGCTGCCTCCGGCCAACATATATGGCCGATTATCCGTTCGGCCAGTCGCAGATTGCGATGATCACTCGATGTCGAAGAAATCCTTCATGCGGGAGAAGAAGCCCGCGGATTCCGGATTGTTTTCCTTGGAAGACAGTTCCTCGAATTCGCGCAGCAATTCGCGCTGACGCTTGGTGAGCTTCTGCGGCGTTTCGATCTGGATCTGGATATAGAGGTCGCCGACCTGGCTGGAGCGCAGCACCGGCATGCCCTTGCCCTTGAGGCGGAATTGCTTGCCCGCCTGCGTGCCTTCCGGAACCGACACGCGCGACTTGGTGTTATCGAGCGTCGCCACGTCGAACTTGCCGCCAAGGGCTGCTGTCGTCATCGAAATTGGCACGCTGCAATAGAGATCGGCCCCATCGCGCTGATAGAATTCGTGCGGCTTGACCGAGAGAAAAATATAGAGATCGCCTGAAGGCCCGCCACGCAGACCGGCCTCGCCTTCGCCGGACAGGCGGATGCGGGTGCCGTCTTCGATGCCAGCCGGGATATTAACCGAGAGCGAACGCTCTTCGGTGATACGGCCCTGACCGTGGCACTTGCCGCACGGATCGGCAATCGTCTGACCGCGGCCCTGACAGGTCGGGCAGGTGCGCTCGATCGAGAAGAAGCCCTGGGCGGCACGCACGCGGCCGGACCCCTGGCAGGTGGCACAGGTCGTCGGTTTGGTGCCGGGCTTGGCGCCGGAACCGGTGCAGACGTCGCAAGTGATCGAGGTCGGAACCCGGATCTGCGCGGTCTTGCCGGCATAGGCCTCTTCCAGCGAAATTTCCATATTGTAGCGCAGATCGGCGCCGCGCTCGCGGCCGCCGGACGAGCGCCGCTGACGCCCCCCGCCCATCATCTCGCCAAAGATGTCTTCGAAAATATCAGAGAAACCGCCGGCGCCACCGCCCATGCCGCCACCGCCACCCATGCCGCCCTGTTCGAACGCCGCATGGCCATAACGGTCATAGGCTGCCCGCTTCTGCGGATCCTTGAGCACTTCGTAGGCGAGGCTGATCTCCTTGAACGTCTTTTCAGCTTCCGCATCGCCAGGGTTCTTGTCCGGATGATGCTTCATTGCGAGTTTGCGGAAAGCGCTCTTGAGCTCCTTCTCGTCTGCTGTTTTCGCAACGCCGAGCGTTTCGTAAAGATCACGTTTCATACTTGCAGATTGTCCTGTTGAATAGGCACGTCAAAACCGGCTGCCCGGCGGTCGCCAAATTTCCTTGCAACAGGATTTAGTAAACCTTCAAGCGCGATACCATAGGCAATACACGATCCCGGCCGCTTTTTGTCGGAAAAGCGCAGAATCAGCATGCTTTATCTTTGGCTTTTGCCTTGCCGCAAGGTTGGTTCCCGGCTCCCCTCACGACTTTAACGCCTAATCATGCCGATCGCTGGTCCCGTTGTGGCACGATAGATGCCGAAAACAGAAAAGCCCGGAGCTTGCGGCTCCGGGCTTTCGAGAGGTATTCGAAGTAGAATTAGGCGGACTTCTTGCGGTCGTCCTCGTCCTTGACTTCTTCATAATCGGCATCGACGATATCGCCGTCGCGGGCTGCATCAGCCTGTGCATCGGCGTTGGCAGCTTCGGTCTGCTGCGATTCGTACATCGCCTGACCAAGCTTCATCGAGGCTTCGAGAAGCGTCTGGGTCTTGGTCTTGATGTCTTCAGCATCCGGCTCGGAGGCTTCGACGGCCGTCTTCAGCGAAGCGATCGCATCGGAGATCGCGGTGCGCTCGGCTTCCGTGACCTTGTCACCGAATTCCTTCAGCGACTTTTCCGACGAATGGATCAGGCTTTCGGCCTGGTTCTTCGCCTCTACACCTTCACGGCGCTTCTTGTCGTTCTCGGCATTGGCCTCGGCATCCTTGACCATCTTCTCGATATCCGCGTCGGACAGACCGCCCGATGCCTGGATCCGGATCTGATGTTCCTTGCCGGTACCCTTGTCCTTGGCCGAAACCTGCACGATGCCGTTGGCGTCGATATCGAAGGTGACTTCGATCTGCGGAACGCCACGCGGTGCCGGCGGAATGCCGACCAGGTCGAACTGACCAAGCAGCTTGTTGTCCTGCGCCATTTCACGCTCGCCCTGCGAAACGCGGATGGTCACGGCATTCTGGCTGTCTTCGGCCGTCGAGAAGGTTTGGCTCTTCTTCGTCGGGATCGTCGTGTTGCGTTCGATCAGACGGGTGAACACGCCACCGAGCGTTTCGATGCCGAGCGACAGCGGGGTCACGTCGAGCAGCAGAACGTCCTTGACGTCGCCCTGCAGAACGCCGGCCTGGATGGCGGCGCCCATGGCGACCACTTCATCCGGGTTGACACCCTTGTGCGGCTCTTTGCCGAACAGCTGCTTGACGATTTCCTGTACCTTCGGCATGCGGCTCATGCCGCCGACCAGAACGACTTCATCGATCTCGGCTGCAGTCACGCCGGCATCCTTGAGGGCTGCCCTGCACGGTGCGACGGTGCGCTGAACCAGCTCGTCAACCAGGCTTTCGAACTTGGCGCGCGACAACTTCATCGTCAGGTGCTTCGGACCGGTGGCATCCGCCGTGATGAACGGCAGGTTGATTTCGGTCTGCTGCGACGAGGACAGTTCGATCTTGGCCTTTTCGGCAGCTTCCTTGAGGCGCTGCAGAGCAAGCTTGTCGTTCTTCAGGTCGATGCCCTGGTCCTTCTTGAACTCAGCAGCGAGATATTCGACCAGACGCATGTCGAAGTCTTCACCGCCGAGGAAGGTGTCGCCGTTGGTCGACTTCACTTCGAAGACGCCGTCGCCGATTTCCAGAACCGAGATATCGAAGGTACCGCCACCCAAGTCGTAAACGGCGATGGTCTTGCCGTCCTTCTTGTCGAGGCCGTAAGCGAGCGCTGCTGCGGTCGGCTCGTTGATGATGCGGAGCACTTCAAGACCAGCGATGCGGCCGGCATCCTTGGTTGCCTGGCGCTGCGCGTCGTTGAAGTAGGCCGGAACGGTGATGACGGCCTGCGTGACCTTTTCACCGAGATAGGATTCTGCGGTTTCCTTCATCTTCTGAAGGATCATGGCGGAGATCTGCGACGGGGAATAACCCTTACCCTGCGCTTCGACCCATGCGTCGCCATTGTCGCCCTTGACGATCTTGTACGGAACAAGGGCCTTGTCCTTTTCGACGAGCTTGTCGTCATAACGGCGGCCAATCAGGCGCTTGACGGCAAACAGCGTGTTTTCAGGATTGGTGACAGCCTGGCGCTTGGCCGGCTGACCCGCCAGACGCTCGCCATCGTCGTTGAACGCGATGATCGACGGGGTGGTGCGCGCACCTTCTGCGTTCTCAATGACCTTCGCGTCCTTGCCGTCCATGACGGAGACGCAGGAGTTGGTCGTTCCCAAGTCAATACCGATTACTTTAGCCATGTCGTTCTCTCCTTGCAGCGGACTGTCAGAACCCGGTCAGGCATTCATGCGACAGCCCCTAACGGGATGGTCTGTGGAATATTCGCGGCGATAGCCACGGTGATGGGGCGTATATAAGGACCAGTGTTTCGGACTGCAAGGCATCAGGACGCCACGAAGCCGAGGAAATCAACGTCCTTTTGACGAAGCATCGCGCGTCGTTACCGAAATCAGCAATCCTCTCTGTAAAGCGATTGCGGTTCTCGCTCCAGAACAGCGGGGACGTTTAGCAGACATGGTGGTGTCGACGTGATCATCTGCTGCGGCAAAATCATCGCATGTTCATTGGGTTGAGCGAAAGATAAATGTTTCGCCGGTTTTTTCCAGCCTGAATTTATCCCCGTCGTCTCTGCGCCACGCACAATTGTCCGACTGAATTAAAAGCGGATGGCGTGGCCAATGATTTCGACAGAACCGGTAGACCTGAGCCTGCGACAACTGAGCTACCGGCAGGCGGCGATGGCCGTCGAGATCCGAGCGCTGACTTTATGCCTAGAATGGAAGGCCGGCTTTCGCCCCGAGCAGCCGCGGGTGCCGGCCGGCAATCCTGACGGCGGGCAATGGACCGGAGACGGTTCCGAAAACCGCCCGATCCGCGTCAGCCGCCGCGGGCCTCGTGGCGCGGGACAAGTCCGCATTCTCGGCAGATGGCAGCCCGTCACGCCCGGGCAGGAAGCGCGACTGGCGGTCAGTATCGGCCGTATGCAGGAAGCGCTACGCGCAGTTCAAAGACGTGACCCGAACTGGCGGCCGACCCCGCAAGCCTACGAGACCGTCGAGGGGCTGATACGAGCCAATGAATCTGTAGCACAGGAGGCGATGCTCCGCGCACTCCAGTTGAGGCTGCAACGGACCGGCATCGGACCCTATGCAAAGGAGTGGATCGCAGCGCCAAGAACCAACAGGCGGCCGACCAGGAGGGAACAGGCGGAAATTGATCGCATCGGCCGTACCTACGGATGCCACTGGTGTGGTACAAAGACACCGGGAACTCCGAGGGGACAGTTCGTAGGCGACCATCAAGTGCCAAAATCAGTCGGCAAACCAAGCAGGATTTATCCGCATTGCTGGCCGTGCAGTAAATCACAAGGCGGGCTGATATCTAAAGGAAGGTACTAATTGATGTCCGTAAGAAGAATTACAATCACGCCCGAATACCTGAGTATTTACGTTGCTGGTCGCCGCAATGTAAATATTCCTCTCCACATGGACAGGCAAGGAATATTTTCTTCCTCCGACTGTATCAACGTTCCAGCTTACTATTGGGGCGACGGAGATACCAATGTTACGTTTGGACCAATTTTAGAAATTACAGGGATAAGAGAACCTGATTTCGACGGGATTTTGAACACACCCAATAACGAACTTATTTTGTTTGATGCTATCGAGCCCGAATTCGCCAGTGCACAAGTGCCGTCCGCGAAAACGCGCATCCGAATCTGGATGGATCACCCGATCGAGCCACAAAACGTGGTTATTGCCTGGGGATAAGCAAAAGCAGTGCAGCGAAGAGATGCTCCCCGACGACGGGTTGATGTTGAGCGCAGTAAATAACAATGCGGACTGATATCTCAAGGAAGAGACTAATTGATGTCCGTAAAGAGAATTACAATCACGCCCGAATACCTGAGTATCTATGTTGCAGGTCGTCGCAATGTGAAGATTCCTCTCCACATGGACAGGCAAGGAATATTTTCTTCCTCTGACTGCATCAACGTTTCGGCTTGCTATTGGAGCGACGGAGATACCAATGTGACGTTCGGACCAATTTCAGAAATTACAGGGATAAGAAAACCTGATTTCGACGGGATTTTGAACACCCCCAATAACGAACTTATCTTGTTTGATGCCATCGAGCCTGAATTCGCCAGCGCACACGTGCCGTCCGCGAAAACTCGGATTCGTGTCCGGATCGATCACCCGATCGAGCCGGAAAACGTTGTCATCGCTTGGGGATAGCAACTGTTGAAACCGGCTCGGCCATACATGGAAAACCAACCCCATCGTCAGGAGCACCAAACGGCGGTTGCGGTTCAACCGCCAGTCAGGATGTCGAACAGTGTCGTACGGCGGGTCGCACCAGTGGTCTCGCCGACATCGGCCGGTGGTGTAAGCCCGGAATTTGCCGCCTGCGCCGGCTGATCGAAATCCTGCGTGCCAGCCGTCTGTCCGTTGGCGACGGGTGCCTGCGGAAATTCATCCGCCGCCCCATTACCGAACGTGCCGGAGATAACATCGCCAACGCTTTCGGGTGCGGCCTGATTGTCGTCGAATGTCGGTTGGACACCGGTCGTCCCGAAGACCGGTGACGGCGACAGGCCCTCATGGGCGGCCGTCATGAAATCATGCCAGGCCTTGGCCGGAAGACCGCCGCCGGTGACCTTCTTCATGGACTTACCGTCATCGTTGCCAAACCAGACCCCGGTGGTCAGATTGTTGGTGAAGCCGACGAACAGCGCATCACGGAAAGACTGCGTCGTGCCCGATTTGCCGGCCGCCTGCCAACCCTTCAGCCGGGCAGCCTTGCCGGTGCCATGATCGATCACACCGACCATCATCTGGTTCATCTCGCTGACCACAGCCGGATCAAGCACGCGGGGCGGATTGTCATAGGTATTTTCATAGAGAACGGTGCCATCGGCCGTCGAAATCCGCCGGATCACATGCGGTGTCGCCTTGAAGCCGCCATTCATGAAGGGGGCATAGGCCGACGTCAGCTCGACCAGGCTGACCTCGGAAGTTCCAAGCGCGATCGAGGCATTGGACTGCATTTCGGATTCGATACCGAGCCGGCGCGCCAGCTTGATGACATTCTGCGGCCCGACTTCCATCACCAGCTGGGCGGCAATCGTGTTGAGCGAATTGGCAAGCGCATTGGCGAGCGACACCTCGCCGCGATATTTCTGGTCGTAGTTTTCCGGCGTCCAATTGCCGATCCTGACCGGCGCATCGTTGCGGATCGACATCGGTGTGCGGCCGATTTCCATCGCGGCAGCATAGACGAAAGGCTTGAAGGCCGAACCCGGCTGACGCCTCGCCTTGACGGCGCGGTCGAACTGGCTTTCGGCATAGTCGCGGCCGCCGACCAAAGCACGGATGGCGCCGGTGCCGTCGATCGAGACCAGAGCGGCCTGCGAGACATCCAGCTTCTGCCCGGAGGCATCGAGGCTTTCGGCCAGCGTTTCCTCTGCCTTCTTTTCCAGATTGAGATCGAGCGTCGTATCGACGATCAGATCCTGGCTGATTTCGCCGACCATGCCCGGCAGCTGGTCCATGACCATGTCGGCAACATAATATTGCGCGCCAGACCAAAAGCTCTTCGCCTTGGTCGGCGTCTGCGACATCGCGGTCTTGATTTCGCTGTCGGTAATAAAGCCTTCCTCGCGCATGGCGCCAAGCACGACCTGAGCCCGCTCTTCCGCAGCCTTCGGATCGCGCGCCGGCGACAGGCGCGACGGTGCTTTCAAGAGCCCTGCAAGCAGCGCCGCCTCCCCCAGGTTCACATCCCGGGCGGACTTGTTGAAATAACGCCGCGAGGCCGCTTCGACACCATAGGCGTTGGACCCGAAGAACACACGGTTCAGGTACATCGCAAGGATCTGATCCTTAGTATATTTCTGCTCCAGCCAGATCGAGAGAAGCACTTCCTGCACCTTGCGCTCAAGCGTGCGTTCCGGTGACAGGAACAGGTTCTTGGCGAGCTGCTGGGTCAGCGTCGAGCCGCCCTGCACCATGCGTCCGGTGGTGATGTTGGTCAGCATGGCCCGCGCCAGACCGAGCGGATCGACACCGAAATGCGAATAGAAGCGGCGGTCTTCGATGGCAATGACGGCTTGCGGAATGTAGGGCGACATGTTTTCGAGCGACAGCGCCTCGCCGCCGGTGGCGCCACGGTTGGCAATGATGTCGCCACTGACGGCGAGGATCTTGACGTTCGGTGGCCGGTCCGGAATGGCCCAGGTGGTGGCGCTCGGCATGCGCGATCCGTAATAGAGCACCAGCCCGCCGACGCCGATGGCGCCCCAGATTCCGAGAACAACGCACCAATAGACCAGCGACCGGATCAGGCCCGTCAGACCGCCGCCGCCACGCGAACCGCCACGCCCGCGATCCTTTCGTAGCTTGGCCTTCTTGGCCGCAGGCTTTGACCCAGCGGATTTCCTGCCCCCACCACTGACACGCTCACCAGCATTCATGCGCAGTTCGCCGTCATCACGACCGCGTCCACCCTCGAAGGAAGGTTCTATCCTCTGCTCTGAAGTCCGATTTCCTGCCATGTCGGGGTGGGTCTGCTCCAGCTTGCCTTGGGGAGCGCAGACGGCAGACAAGCCGCAACGCACGATTTCGCCCCGTGCGATGAAGTGTAAATGCGGCGATTTAAGGGGGCGTTAACTGCCCGCTATCACCCGCCGCCAAATCACAGATGCGCAAGCGCACTTGCGGAATGCGGCAAGAATCGCCATGTAGTGGTCCTGTACCCACTGCGGTGCCTGAAGCAAATCCATCGCTTCAGCGCGGCCAACTCAAATCCGCGCAACAGATTTTTGAAACATGCGGCAAGCATGTCCTTAATTCTCTGATCCGACTGCTACCCTTCTGTTAAACCGTTTCACCACGGGAAGGACGCCTTTGTGACGTTAAGCGTTCCAAGGGCCTCGAATAACGATCCAAGGAGACCATCAATGTCGACCTCATCAGACAAGCCTTACGAACCGATCTCTTTCGCGAAGAAACATCGGATATCTGTCGAAGATGCCCGCGACATCCTCGATCAGGCAGCCGGCGATAAAAAGGCCGCCGACAAACACGCGCGGCGTGTGAGCCTTTAAACCTTGTTACTCCATGTGCGGCACAGCGGAATTGACGTGCCGCACGGAAGGCTTTCCATTCCCGGGAACCATTTTGCCAGGCAGCCGTTTGTCTACCGGCAACAGGAGAACCAGTGATGGCCGAAACAACCAATAGCGAGATTGAATCCCTGCGGGCCGAAGTGGCGCGCCTTTCCAAGATCGTCAGCGCCCAGGGCGCGCAGGCCTACAGCGATGTTCGCGACCGGGCGTCCGGCGTCATCGATGCCGCGGCTCCCGTCGCGAGAAAAGCAGCAAGTGTCGCCCGCGCGGAAGGCAGCGCCATTGCGCAGACGGCACGCGACCATCCGGCAGCAGCAGGAAGCGCATTGACCCTTGCGCTGCTGGTCGGCGGTGCAATTGGCTTTTTGCTGGGCGCCGCTACCCGCCAAGAGCCCGAGCCGCCACGCCGGCGGTACTGGTAACAATTGTTTCACGACTGAAAGGCCCCATTACCGGGGCCTTTTTGCTGCAGCTATGGGAGTCCCTCCCCCAAGCCTATCGTCCTGTAAAATTCGCCGTCAGTTTGTGTTGGCGCGAGCGATCCGATGGGTCGCATCATCCAGCGCATTGCTGGTCTGCACGCCATCTTGCTTCATGCCGCGCACCGTGTTGGCACACCCGGAGAGGGTAAGCAGGGCCAGGCAGACGGCAGCGATCAGGAATTTCGGCATCTTTTGTCCTCCACTCAAAACAGTGATGAACGGGAGATGACGCTGCCACCGGATAAATCAACCAGGCGACCCAAAAATACGGTCCGCGCTCTGCGCGAATGATGATCACGACGGACGAATTTTACTGGTGAATCGAAAAACGGCGTCTGATTATCGCCAATCTCATCTTATAAAACCCAACGAAAACAAGGCGTCCGGCGAAACGGCAATAATAAAACTTGACTAGCGGAGCCCGGCAACCTATCTGAGCTTTGGTCGATATTTGTTAGATGACTTTGGTTTTTGCGACTTTGCGCGCAATCGGACGAACTTTCCTTCAGATTCGAACAAAAGCCCTTCCGTAACGTTTGCGGGATGGTTCAACATAATTTGCTAGAGAAAGGGATCGTTATGGCCACTGGCACAGTAAAATGGTTTAATTCCACAAAGGGCTTCGGCTTCATCCAGCCGGACGACGGCAGCCAGGACGTTTTCGTCCACATTTCTGCTGTTGAACGCGCTGGCATGCGCGGCCTCAACGACGGCCAGAAGATCAGCTTCGAGCTCGTCAAGGACCGCAAGTCCGGCAAGATGTCTGCAGACAACCTGCAGGCCGCTTAATATCAAATCTGGCGCGATAATCCGCGCCGGAGAAATGCGCTTCCGCGGTTGACCACGGATGTACCGGCAGGTGTGTTGAAGCGTGTTGTGAAAGGTCGGGTTTTCCCGGCCTTTTTGTTTTTCTGGACCAGGCCTATCCGACATTCGGCCTGGGCAGCGCGGGTTTACTGAACTGAAAACGGCGCCGTACCTTTAAATCGCCGCATCCGCATTGAAGCTTACTGTGAACAACAGGAGCCGTGCCGATGAAAACCATCCTCATCTCCCTTCTGACCGCCGTTACTCTGACCGGCTCCGCCCTTTATGCGGGCGCCCAGGACCAAGCGGCCTACGCCGACGACCGCTCGGACGGGCCCGCTCTTGTCCGCTCGCTCTACAATGCCATCAACCGTCACGAATATGCGCGCGCCTACAGCTATTTCAGCGAACCGCTCGATAGCTACGAGACGTTCGTAAAGGGCTACGAAAAGACTGTGGATGTGCAGGTGCTGATCGGCCCGGTGACACAGGAAGGTGCTGCCGGCAGCATCTACGCTCCGGTTCCCGTGGCGATCAAATCGACGGAGAAAGGTGGCAAGGAAAAGATCTTCGCTGGTTGCTACGTCACCCGGATCGTCAATGCCGCCATTCAGGAGCCGCCCTTCACGCCGCTGCAGATCGAAAGCGCCGAACTGGAGAAGGTCGTAGGCCCGCTGGAGAAGGCACTGCCGAAAGTCTGCCATCCCCCATCATAGGATTAAGCGGCAGGATCAGCCGCCGTTCTTTTCGCCCGTCTCGGCTCTGCGTCCCGCAAGAAACTGGCCACGTTCGAAAATGACCACGACGGTCAGTGCAATCAGGAACGGCACGATCAGGTAGAACAGGCGGAAGATGGCAAGCCCGGCAAGAACACCGGCTGGGTCCATTTCAGGAAGTGCCGCGATGAACACCAGTTCCAGAACGCCAAGACCGCCAGGCGCATGCGAGAGGAGCGCCGCCGAGAACGAGGCCAGAAACACCCCAAGAATGACCAGGTAACCGGGATTTCCGGCCTCCGGCAGGGCGAAATAGATGATTCCGGCAGCGGCAATCAGTTCGACCGGCGCAATCACCAACTGGCGCAGCGCCAGCGACGGTTTCGGATATTCCAGCCGGAACCAGCGGGTCTTCAGCGGCCGGAACCCGACGAGGCTGCCGACGACATAGAGCGCGATCAGCGCCAGAATGATCAGTCCGGTGGAAATGGACGCGCCGATCGGCAGGAACGAGGCAAAACGGGTGGTGATTTCCGGTTCGATCAACAGCACGACGGCTGCCAGCATCAGCGTGCCGAGCGCGAAAGTGAAGGAGCAGAAGGCAACCAGAATACCGGTTTCTCCTGCCGTCAGGCCCTTCGACCCATAGGCCCTGTAGCGCACGACGGCACCGGAAAAGACCGAAGCTCCGACCGTATGCGACAGCGCATAGGCCGTAAAGGAGCACACGGTGATGAACCTGAGCGAAATCCTGTGGCCGAGATGCTCA
The DNA here is from genome assembly GCA_900473685.1 of Hyphomicrobiales bacterium. GTDB lineage: Bacteria > Pseudomonadota > Alphaproteobacteria > Rhizobiales > Rhizobiaceae > Pararhizobium. The sequence continues at coordinate 72,650 of UCNE01000015.1, read as the reverse complement.
AGCGCCAGATGATCGTAGGCGGCAAGCGCCGCATAGGCGGCAAGCGTTGCGGCTGCGGCGAGTAGCCAGCTCTTTAGCGATACGGCTTTCAGGCTATCCATGAAGTCGGCGGCCGAAAGGCCGTGAAGCTCATGATAGAGGCCGTAAAGCGAAAATGCGATCGCGGCCAGCCCGATCACCGGCCAGGCAAGTTTGCGTACCATTTTCATGAGGCGATTATTCTTGAAATCTGTAGCTGGCGAAATGTCATCGGCAAGAAAAGACCACCCCCGACCGGCCCGGTCAAGGGTGCTAACCGTTAACAGCCGCAATGCTCAGGCAGCAAGGGCGTCGAGAATCCGGATCCAGGAGCGGATGCCCTTGTGGAAAGACTGCAGCTCGTACTTCTCGTTCGGTGAATGAATCCGGTCGTCCGACAGACCAAAGCCGACGAGGAGCGATTCCATGCCGAGCATCTTCTGGAAATCGCCGACAATCGGGATCGAGCCGCCCATGCCGATCAAGACGGCCGGCTTCGGCCATTCGTCGGAAAGGGCCGTTTTTGCCGTGTTCAGCAAGGCAGAATCGTAGGGAAGCTGAATTGCCGGCGAGCCGCCATGCTTGTGGAATTCGACCGAGCAATCGGCCGGGATTTTCGAGGTGACATAGGCGCGAAACGCTGCCCGGACCTTTTCGGGGTTCTGGGCGCCGACGAGGCGGAATGAAACCTTGGCGGACGCCTGTGCCGCAATCACGGTCTTGAAGCCTTCGCCGGTATAGCCGCCCCAGATGCCGTTGACTTCTGCCGTCGGTCTGGCCCAGGTCAATTCCATCACCGAACGGCCCTTTTCGCCGGACGGGATCGAAAGACCGATCTCGCCGAGGAATTTTTCCGTCGTCATGCCCAGTGTGTCCCAGGCAGCCTTGATCTGCGTCGGGGTTTCCTCGACACCTTCGTAGAAACCGTCCAGCGTGACGCGGCCAGTCTCGTCGTGAAGACCGGCGAGGATCTGCGACAGGATATGGATCGGGTTGGCGGCGGCACCACCGAAATAGCCGGAATGCAGATCGCGGTCAGCGGCGGTGATGACGATTTCCTCGCCGACGAGGCCACGCAAGCCAGCCGAGATTGCCGGCGTATCGCGGTCCCACATGTTGGTATCGCAGACCAGCGCATAGTCGGCCTTCAGTTCGGCGGCGTTGGCTTCCAGGAACGGCTTCAGGGAGGGCGAACCGGATTCTTCCTCACCCTCGAACAGGATGGTGACTTCGCAGGGCAATGCTCCGTTGATTTCCTTGAAGGCACGGCAGGCTTCGACAAACGTCAGGAGCTGGCCCTTGTCGTCAGCCGTTCCACGGCCGGTGATGACCTTGCGGCCGCCGTCCAGCTCCTTGATCGACGGCTCGAACGGAGCCGTGTCCCAAAGGTTGAGCGGATCGACCGGCTGGACATCGTAATGACCATAAAACAGCACGTGTGGCGCGCCGACCTTGCCGGCCGCCTGGTGGGCAACGACCATCGGATGACCGGGTGTGTCACGCACCGACGCGTCGAAACCCAGGGACGTCAGCTCGGCAACCAGCCATTCCGCCGCCTTGCGGCATTCCGCCTTGTAAGCCGGATCGGTGGAGATCGACTGAATACGAACGAGATCGAAGAGCCGCTCAAGACTCTTGGGAAGATTATCGTCCGCGCGGGTGAGAATGCTGGCCGTGGCTGTCATGATCGAATCCTTGTTGTCGCGGCGGAACCTAGACAAAGTTGGCGCCGGATTTAAGCAAAATATTTTGATCGATGGATCATCACCATGCCGGAACGGCGAATGGCATCAGCTCTGCGCGCCATTGGCGATTGCCATGCGCATATATTCGAGCATGAGTTCCCGTTCGAAGTGGCGAAAACCGGACAGCAACGATTGATCGGCGGCAAGCGCCGCCTCCTTCGCTTCTCCCTCCATTTCCCTTGCCTTTGCGGTCAGGAAAATCTGCTGGGCGCGCTTGTCGGTCGGGTGTTTTTTCCGCAGGACCAAACCGTCCCGCTCCATCCGGGCGAGAGTATTGGCCATCGTTGCCTGTTCGATATCGAGGCGGTCGAGCAGCTGTTTCTGGGTCAGCCCCTCCTCGCTCCACAGCTCCAGCAGGACTGGAAACTGGCCGGGGGCAAAGCCGAGTTTCTGGCCTCTCTCCTGCAGGGCGCGGGAGAAACTTTTCGCCAGAAGGCTGGACAGGTATGTTGCTGAATCCATACGGTCGAAGGCCATGCCTATGGGTACCTCTCCCCAAGCTGGAACACAAGTTACATTGCGAGCGATGGACCGGCAGGCAATCCGTTTTCACACTGATGTGATGCTTGCCAGGAGCAGAAACAAAAACCGCCATGGCGGAGGCGGGGCCACGGCGGTTCTTGTTATAAATTGGACAAAGGCCCGGAGAGGGGGGATAGGCCTTTGTCCTTACATCTGGCTTCGGCGGGGGACAGGCCTTTGACCAGACGACGGCTTGTTCAGGTGCCGTTGGTTATCATTTGTGGTGCCAAATGTGGCTTTTCAAGGGAGCAGTCCCCCATCGCCGCATTACAAATTCGTAACGTTTTCGTGAGGGTCCTCACTTTTGCAAAAGTCCTCTTTTCATCCATCCAAAAAGACGGCTTGAACGGCCTGAATATTCTCGTCATTCTTCATTTCCGTCCGCTAGAATCCTCCAGCCGGTCGATGCTGGAATATTCATCCGCAAGGAAATCCAGAAGCGCGCGCACGGAGGGAAGCAGTCCCCGTCTGGATGGAAAGGCTGCATGAATGATGCCCGCCCTCGGAGCCCAATCGGGAAGGATGTCCACAAGCCTGCCTGCCTGCACGTCGTCCCGGATCATGAAGGTCGGGAACTGACAGACCCCGACGCCGCGAAGCGCGGCAAAATGCAGAGCGATCATGTCCTCCGTCACAAATCGCGGATTGTGGCGAACGATGGCGGACGCACCGTTTGGACCATCGAGACACCAATCGTGCTCGGGCTTGGCCGGTTCCCAGGCCAGGCTCGGCAGCAGGGCAAGGTCGGCGGGAACCGGAGAACGGGACAAGCCCTGTAGAAGGGCAGGGCTGGCGACCAGACGCTGAGAACTGCCCGCCAGTTTGCGGATCACCAGATCACTGTCATCGAGCGGCGGAAACCGCACGCGGATGGCGAGATCGAACCCTTCGCGGATCACGTCGACACGACGGTTGGTGCTTTCGAGCAGTACTTCCACCTTGGGATACGCGGCCATGAACCGGGCAATCATCTCACCCAACTGAAAGTAGATCACCGAAGACGGACAACTGATACGCACCGTGCCCTGCGGCTCGGATCGCGTCCGGTCGATCACCTCTTGCGCCGCATCAGCCTCCACCATCATGGCCAGGCAATGACGGTAGTATTCGCGGCCGATTTCGGTCACGGCGAATTGCCGCGTCGACCGCTGGATCAGCCGGACACCGAGGCGATCTTCCAGCTGGCTTATGCGCCGGCTGAGCTTGGATCTTGGCAAGCCGAGCTTTCGAGCGGCGGCGGCAAAGCCGCCCTGTTCGATCACATCGACAAAGAAGCGAAGGTCGTTGAGGTCCTGCATGCCGGTCATTGTCCTATTTTTAGGACAGAGTAACCCGAATTGCCGGTCTACCGCCACCAGTGTTGCAGCAGTATTTTCTCCTCACACGCAGCCTCAACGGCAAAGCGACAAGGAGAATATCATGAGAAAGGTTCTCGGGGTTTACAGCAATCCCACACGGCACTGGGTCGGAGACGGGTTTCCGGTGCGCTCGCTGTTTTCGCATGCCATGCACGGAGACCATGTCAGCCCCTTCCTGCTGCTTGACTATGCCGGGCCGGAAGAGTTCGCACCGGCGAAAACGCCGCGCGGCGTCGGGATCCATCCGCACCGCGGTTTCGAAACCGTAACCATTGTCTATCGTGGCGAAGTCGAGCATCGGGACTCCACCGGCAGCGGCGGCATCATCGGGCCGGGCGACGTACAGTGGATGACGGCCGCTGCCGGTATCCTGCACGAAGAGTTCCACTCGGAGGCCTTCACCCGCAAGGGCGGGACGCTGGAGATGGTGCAGCTCTGGGTAAACCTGCCGGCCAAGGACAAGAATGCCGCGCCGGGATATCAGAATCTGCTCGACCGCGACATTCCGTCAGTGAACCTGCCGGACGGTGCCGGCTCCCTGCGGGTGATCGCCGGTGCCTACGGCGGTCGCCGCGGGCCGGCGCAGACTTTCACCCCGATCGATCTCTGGGACGTGCGGCTGCACGCAGGCCGAACCGCTTCGCTCTCTCTGCCAGAGGGGTATACTGCCGCCGTTGTCGTGCTGAAAGGCACCGTCACCGTCAATGCGGCAACCGCCGGAGAGGCCCAATTCGTCCTTCTGGACAGAGCGGGCGGCGACATCACGCTGGAAGCGTCCAGCGATGCCTCCGTCCTGGTCCTGGGCGGCACGCCGATCGACGAGCCGGTCGTGATGCAAGGGCCGTTCGTCATGAACACCGCCGACGAGATCAGGCAGGCAATGACCGACCTCCGCAGCGGCCGCTTCGGCACGATCGGTGCTGCATAATTCGAGCCTGCGACCCATCAGGATTCTTAATTACGTCCCGGGGCACAACCGCTCGAGCCCGGGACGGTGAAGGCAAACACCTTCAGAAAACCAGCGAGCATCGAACGGAAGGAAACACGCTATGACCAGTGAAAAGATCCGCGACCCCGCAAGCGATCACCTGCTTACACCGCAGAATTCCGCCTTCATCATTATCGATTATCAACCCGTGCAGGTGAACTCGATCGCCTCCATGGACAGGCAATTGCTCGTCAACAACATCGCTGGCGCCGCCAAGGCTGCGGTCGCCTACGGTCTGCCGATCGTGCACTCGACCGTCAACGTCAAGACCGGCCTCAACAAGCCGCCGATCTCGCAGGTCGGAAAGGTCCTGCGCGACTATCCGACCTATGACCGCACCACCATCAACTCGTGGGAGGATGTGGAATTCAGGCAGGCTGTCGAAAAGACCGGCCGCAAGAAGCTGATCATGACTGCACTGTGGACCGAAGCGTGCCTGACATTCCCGGCGCTCGATGCGCTCAGGGAAGGATACGAGGTCTACGTTCCGATTGACGCCGTCGGTGGCACATCGGTCGCCGCGCACGAAGCCGCCCTTCGCCGCATCGAGCAGGCGGGCGGCCAGATGATCAGCGTACCCCAGCTGTTCTGCGAACTGCAGCGCGACTGGCAGCGGTCCGCCACCGTGCCTGCCTTCATGAACCTGTTCATCGAAACCGGAGGAACTGCCGGTATCCAGTTCTCCTACGACAAGGCCGACTAACCCCTGCGGTAGGCTTGAAGCCACTCACATCCCCGAAAGGATACTCAAATGACAACACCAAATACCGTCGCGAACTTCAACGGCCAGAAACCTGTAATCGATCCAGATGATGCAGTGATGCTGCTGATCGACCACCAGAGCGGCCTTTTCCAGACCATCGGCGACATGCCGATGCCGGTCCTGCGTAACCACGCAGCGGCGCTCGCCAAGATGGCCACCCTCAGCAAGATGCCGGTGATCACCACGGCCTCCGTGCCGCAGGGTCCGAATGGCCCGCTGATTCCCGAAATCCATGCAAACGCCCCACACGCCACCTACATCGCCCGCAAAGGCGAGATCAACGCCTGGGACAATGCCGATTTCGTCGCAGCCGTGAAGGCAACGGGCCGCAAAACACTGATCATTGCAGGCACCATTACCAGCGTCTGCATGGCCTTTCCGGCGATTGCAGCCGTGCATGATGGCTACAAGGTCTTTGCCGTGATCGATGCCTCCGGCACCTATTCGAAAATGGCCGAGGAAATCACGCTTGCACGTGTCGTCCAGGCCGGTGTCGTGCCGATGGACATGGCTGCCGTGGCCTCCGAGCTGCAGAAGACATGGCACCGCGCTGATGCGCAGGATTGGGCGGAAATCTACACCAAAATCTTCCCGGCCTATCAGCTTCTGATCGAGAGCTACGCCCGCGCACAGCAGGTCGTGACCAATCAAGAACAGCTGGACTCGCAGCGCACCTAACGAAAAATGCGCGGCAGGGCCTAAAACCCTGCCGCGCATTTTAAACTGCAATACCCGACGATAGCCGGCAGGCGCTTCAGGGCGCCCCGGCAATCGCGTAAAATTCAGCGCTCAGCGGAATGAAATATGGACGGCCATCGCGGCCCGCGCTATCCCTTGTCGCCATGAAAAAAGGTGATCATCTCTTCCTCGTCGACGGCTCCGGATTCATTTTCCGGGCGTTCCACGCCATCCCGCCGCTCAACCGCAAATCGGATGGCCTGCCGGTCAATGCCGTCTCTGGTTTCTGCAACATGCTGTGGAAGCTTCTGACCGACGCGCGCGATACCTCCGTCGGGGTGACGCCGACCCATTTCGCGGTCATTTTCGACTATTCCTCGAAGACGTTCCGCAACGAACTCTACGACCAGTACAAGGCCAATCGCAGCGCGCCGCCGGAAGACCTGATCCCGCAATTCGGGCTGATCCGGCATGCGACACGCGCCTTCAACCTGCCCTGCATCGAAAAGGAAGGCTATGAGGCCGACGACCTGATTGCCACCTATGCGCGGATGGCCGAGGCGGAAGGCGCCGATGTGACGATCATCTCCTCCGACAAGGACCTGATGCAGCTCATCACCGCCAATGTGTCGATGTACGACAGCATGAAGGACAAGCAGATCTCGATCCCGGAAGTGATCGAGAAATGGGGCGTGCCGCCAGAAAAGATGATCGACCTGCAGGCGATGACGGGCGACAGCACCGATAACGTGCCCGGCATTCCCGGTATTGGTCCGAAGACAGCGGCGCAACTCTTGGAAGAATTCGGCGATCTCGACACCTTGCTTGCACGCGCCGGAGAGATCAAGCAGCAGAAACGCCGCGAAAACATCATCGCCAATACCGAACTGGCCAAGCTTTCGCGCCAGCTCGTCATGCTGAAGACCGACACGCCGATCGATGTTCCGCTCGACGATTTCGAACTGCATGTACAGGACGGGCCAAAACTGGTCGCCTTCCTGAAGACGATGGAATTCACCACGCTCACCCGCCGCGTTGCCGCTGCGACCGAGACGGATGCCGATGCCGTCGAGCCAGCTTCCGTTCCGGTCGAATGGGGCGCGCAGGCGCGTGGTCCGGATCTAGACAAGGGTGAGGCGGTGGCTCCATCCGCTCTTTCTTCTGCGAAATCAGCATCCCTTGGAAGCGCTGCGGAAGCGGCAACCTCTCTGGCCGCTATTCCCGATGGAGGCCCGGCAGATGCGACACCGCAGAGCCTGGCACAGACCCGGGCCGAATTGTTCGCCGCGGCCAAGATCGACCGCAGCACCTATGTCACAATCCGCGATATCGCCACGCTCGATGCCTGGATTGTTGCGGCCCGCGAAACCGGCCTCGTTGCCTTCGACACGGAAACCACCTCGCTCGACGCGATGCAGGCCGAACTCGTCGGCTTCTCGCTGGCGATTGCCGATAACAGCAAGAACCCATCCGGCAGCGACATTCGCGCTGCCTATGTACCGCTGCTGCACAAGACCGGCGGCAACGATCTTTTCAGTGACGGCGTGAAACTCGCAGAGGGCCAGATTCCGGCCGCGGCGGCGCTCGAGCGGTTGAAGGACCTGCTGGAGGACCCATCAGTTCTCAAGATCGCCCAGAACCTCAAATACGATTACCTGGTGATGAAGCGCCACGGCGTCAGCATTGTCAGCTTCGACGATACGATGTTGATGTCCTACGTGGTCGATGCCGGTGCCGGTACGCACGGCATGGATTCGCTGTCGGAAAAATGGCTGGGCCATCAGCCAATTCCCTACAAGGATGTCGCCGGCAGCGGCAAGTCTTCCGTCAGCTTCGATTATGTCGAGATCGACAAGGCAACCGCCTATGCGGCCGAAGATGCCGACGTGACGCTCAGGCTCTGGCAGGTGCTAAAACCGCGCCTGGCGGCCAAGAACCTCAATACCGTCTACGAGCGCCTGGAGCGGCCGCTGGTGCCCGTGCTGGCCCGCATGGAAGAACGCGGCATCACCATCGACCGGCAGATCCTGTCGAGGCTGTCGGGTGAATTGGCACAGGGTGCGGCTGGCCTCGAACACGAAATTTACGGGCTTGTCGGCGAGAGCTTCAATATCGGTTCGCCCAAACAGCTCGGCGATATCCTGTTCGGCCGCCTTGGCCTGCCTGGCGGCGCCAAGACCAAGACCGGGCAATGGTCGACCTCTGCGCAGGTACTGGAAGAGCTCGCGCTGGAAGGCCACGAACTACCGCGCAAGATCGTCGACTGGCGGCAGCTGACCAAGCTGAAATCCACCTATACCGACGCCCTGCCGGGCTTCGTGCATCCGGAGACGAAGCGCGTCCACACCTCCTATGCGCTGGCTGCCACGACCACGGGGCGCCTTTCCTCCTCCGATCCGAACCTGCAGAACATTCCGGTGCGCACCGCCGAAGGCCGCAAGATCCGCACAGCCTTCATCTCGACGCCGGGCCACAAGCTGGTTTCGGCCGACTACAGCCAGATCGAGCTGCGCGTGCTTGCCCATGTCGCCGAAATCCCGCAGCTGAAGCAGGCCTTTTCCGATGGCATCGACATTCATGCGATGACGGCGTCGGAAATGTTCGGTGTGCCGGTCGAGGGCATGCCGAGCGAAATCCGCCGACGTGCCAAGGCGATCAATTTCGGCATCATCTATGGCATCTCCGCCTTCGGCCTTGCCAATCAGCTGTCGATCGAACGCTCGGAAGCGGGCGACTACATCAAGAAGTATTTTGAACGCTTCCCCGGCATCCGCGACTATATGGAAAGCACCAAGGCGTTTGCCCGTGAGAATGGTTATGTCGAAACCATCTTCGGCCGCCGGGCGCACTATCCGGATATCCGCTCGTCCAACCCGTCGCACCGCGCCTTCAACGAACGCGCCGCGATCAACGCACCGATCCAGGGCTCGGCCGCCGATATCATCCGCCGCGCGATGGTGAAGATGGAGCCTGCACTCGAACAGGCAGGGCTTTCGGCCCGCGCGCGCATGCTTTTGCAGGTGCATGACGAACTGATCTTCGAGGTCGAAGATGCCGATGTCGAACGTTCCATCCCGCTGATCGTCTCGGTCATGGAGAACGCAGCCATGCCAGCGCTGGATATGAAGGTGCCGCTCAAGGTCGATGCACGGGCTGCACACAATTGGGATGAGGCGCACTGACGCTGCCGAGCGTCAAGACAAAAGCTTCTGCCTGAGCAGCATCTCGAACCAGTCGACGAAAACTTGAAGGCGGCGGGAGAGATGCTGGCGGTGCGGATAGAGCAACGTCATCGGCATCGGTGCGGCCCGGTAATCCGGCATAACTTCTATGAGTTCGCCGGATTCGAGGTGATACCGGACATCATAGGCCGGAATCTGAATCAGGCCGAGCCCGGCAAGGCAGCAGGCGATGTAGGCTTCGGCACCATTGGCACTGACCCGGCCCCGTATCGGCATGCTGCGCAGATCACCGCTCTCCACCCATTCCCAATCTTCGAGACGCCCGCTGGAGGGCGAAGCATAGTTTACGATGCAATGCGTGCTGAGATCGGCCGGTTTTTCAGGAGTGCCGTTTCGCTCCAGGTAAGCGGCGCTCGCTACATTGATCAGTTCCAACTCTCCAACAGGGCGGGCAATCAATCCGGAATCAACCAGCGGCCCAACGCGCAAGACGCAGTCGATACTGCCCTCGATGAGGTTGACGGCGCGGTCGGTGACACCGAGATCGATGTTGATCTGCGGGAAGCGCTCAAGGAATTCAGGCAGTGCCGGAGCAAGGATGAGGCGACCGATACGCCCTGGGACATCGACCCTGAGAGTTCCCGAAAGCTGCGCCTCCGTCCGCCGGAAAAGGCTTTCCGTTTCCGCCACATCATCGACAAGGCGCACGCAGCGTTCGTAGAACGCGGCGCCGTCCTGCGTCGGCGCAACCTTGCGGGTCGTGCGGTGAAGGAGGCGCGCGCCCACACGAGCTTCAAGTTCCTGCACAGCCGCCGATACCGAGGAGCGCGGCAGACCCAGCGTGTCTCCTGCCCGGGTAAAGCTCGAACATTCCACAACACGGGCAAAGATGCGAAACAGGTCTATACGGTCCAGAACGAACCTCCGATTGTCTGTCATTTCTGACAAATGATGTCAGAATATCTCTCTTTATCGATCATTTCTAGACGATATCCTCCCAACCTGAAAGCGGCTGCAGACGCAGTTGCGCATCAGGAGGCCAATGCCATGACCGATCACAGCATAAGAGGCAAAACCGTCCTCATCGCCGGAGGCGCGAAGAATCTTGGCGGGCTCATTGCCCGGGATCTCGCCCAGCACGGCGCGAAAGCCATCGCAATTCACTACAACAGCGCCGGAACGAAGCTCGAAGCGGAAAAGACCCTGGCCGCAGTAAAGGCTGCCGGCGCCGAAGCCGTTGCCTTCCAGGCGGACCTGACAACAGCGGCAGCGATGGAGACACTCTTCGCCGATACCGTCGCAGCGATAGGACGCCCGGACATTGCAATCAATACGGTCGGCAAGGTGCTGAAAAAGCCGATCCTCGAGATTTCCGAGATGGAGTATGATGAGATCAGCGCCATCAATGCCAAATCCGCCTTCTTCTTTCTCAAGGAAGCCGGCAGGAACCTCAATGACAACGGCAAAATCTGCACGCTGGTAACGTCGTTACTGGGAGCCTTCACTCCCTTCTATGCGGCCTATGCTGGAACCAAGGCCCCGGTCGAACATTTTACCCGCGCAGCTTCGAAGGAGTTTGGCGAGCGCGGCATTTCCGTCACCGCAATTGGTCCAGGGCCGATGGACACCCCCTTCTTCTACCCGGCCGAGGGTGAAGACGCCGTTGCCTACCATCGATCGGCGGCCGCATTGTCGAAGCTTTCCAAGACTGGGCTGACCGACATTGAGGATATTGTTCCCTACATCCGCTTCATGGTTTCGGAAGGCTGGTGGATGACTGGCCAGACGATACTCGTGAATGGTGGTTACACAACAAAATGACATAGCATGTGGCGCTGCCGGTGGTGGATATCCCCGGCAGCGAAGCCAAGGCCAATTATCGGGCACAGGGCGCAGTATGACGCTGATCGGCCAACAGCCGCTGATTTTCGCCCGTCTGAAACGCGACTTATCCCGGCACTTCCGCGGTGGCCGAAATCTGGCGGAAACTGCCGAAGAGCCTTTTCAGCCCGTCCTTGCCTTCGGCTGCCAGATCAAAGCGGCGGCCGAAGAGGAGCCAGTCGCTGCAAAGCCCTTCCATCATCCAGCGTAGGGCCTTGGTGGCCGATTGTGGCGTCCAGTTTCCATTGAGAAAACCTTCGCTCTTTGCCTTGGCAAAGGCATTATCGAGCATCACCGTGTGGCGATCGTCCACTTCCTGCTGCTTTTCCAGAACCGGCAATAGATCGTCGCCATATGGGCAGCGCAGGAGAATGGTAAAAATGCGCTGGCGGTGCTCGTCCGCAGCCAGTTCGTCGAGCCAGTGTCCAGCTGATTTCTCGATATAGCAAAGCACCTCGGCCGCCGGCCGCTCGACCTCGCGGGTGATCATGTCTTCCAGAGGCAGGTTGACCGTGTTGTAGAGTTCGAGAAACAAATCGGTCTTGTTGGAAAAATGCCAGTAGATGGCGCCGCGCGTTACGCCGGCCGCCTTGGCGACATCATCGAGCGATGCAGTCGAAACGCCCTTCTCGAAGAAAACCCGTTCCGCAGCGCTCAGAATGCTGTTGCGGGTCTCTTCCGCTTCGGCCTTTGTTCTACGCATGACGCCTCCTCAGGCAGAAAAGGCCCGCCTTCCGGCGGGCCGTCTCCATTATTCCGCCGGTGTGACCGCCGTATCCGCACCGATCGGCTTCAGCGTCGTTCTACGGAACAGCTTCATGATGAACACGAAGAAGACCGGCACGAAGAAGATCGCCAGAACCGTCGCCGAGATCATGCCGCCCATGACGCCGGTACCGATGGCGCGCTGGCTGCCGGAGCTTGCGCCGGTGGCAATCGCCAGCGGCAGAACGCCGAGGGTGAAGGCCAGCGAGGTCATCAGGATCGGACGGAAGCGCAGATGCGCCGCCTCGATGGTGGCATCCAGCAAAGGCTTTCCGGCCTCCATCTGCTCCTTGGCGAACTCGATGATCAGGATCGCGTTCTTCGCCGATAGGCCGATGATCGCGATCAGGCCGACCTTGAAGTACACGTCGTTCGGCATGTCGCGCAGGGTCACGGCCAGAACCGCACCGATGACGCCAAGCGGAACCACCATCATCACCGCGACCGGGATGCTCCAGCTTTCATAAAGAGCTGCCAGGCACAGGAAGATCAAGAGGCAGGACAACGCCACGAGAAGCGGTGCCTGTGTGCCCGATGCGATTTCTTCACGTGACTGACCCGTCCACTCGTAGCCGAAGCCGGGCGGAAGCTGGCCGAACAGACGTTCCATTTCGGCGATCGCTTCACCGGAGGAATAGCCTGCATTGGCCTGGCCGCTGATCGGAACGGACGGATAGCCGTTGTAGCCGACGGTCTGTGTCGGGCCGCTCGTCCACTCGATCGTGGCAAAAGCAGACAGAGGCACCATGCCGTCATTGCTGTTGCGCACGTTGAGCTTCAGAAGGTCGGCCGTCTGCATGCGCCGGTTCTCGTCAGCCTGCACCGTCACACGCTGCAGACGTCCGGCATTCGGGAAGTCGTTGACATAGGACGAACCGAGATTGGTCGAGATCGTCGAGTTGATCTCAGCGAAGGTCACACCGAACGTGTTGGCCTTTTCGCGGTCGATCAGCAGATTGACCTGTGCTGCATCCGGCAAACCATCGACGCGAACACCCGAGATGACCGGGCTTTGCGCCGCAAGGCTGAGAAGCTGATCACGTGCTGCGGCGAGTGCCGCAGACCCCTGGCCGCCACGGTCCTGCAGGCGGAACTCGAAGCCATTGGAGGTACCGAGACCCTGGATCGGCGGCGGCGACAGCGCAAAGCTGATCGCATCCTTGATCTGCGACATGGCGCCCGATGCCCGGCCGGCAATGACGGAGGCAACATCGTTCGGTCCACGCTCCGACCAATCCTTTAGCGTCACGAAGGCAAGGCCGGCGTTCTGACCAGTACCGGAGAACGAGAAGCCGCTGATGGCGATGATCCGTTCGACAGCGGGTTCCTTGCTGAAGATCGCTTCCGTCTGCTCGATAACCTCGGTCGTACGGTTTCCGGTTGCTTCCGACGGCAGCTGCATGCTGACGATGACGAAGCCCTGGTCTTCATCCGGAAGGAAGGACGACGGCAGCTGCATGAACAGATAGGCAAGCCCGCCCAGCAGAACGACATAGATCAGCATGAAGCGCCATGTGCGCGTCACCATGCCAGCGACCCAGCCGCTATACCCATGCGATGCCTTGTCGAAGCCGCGGTTGAACAGGCCGAAGAAGCCGCGCTTGGCGTGATGATGGCCCTTTGGAACCTGCTTGAGGAAGCTGGCGCACAGGGCCGGCGTCAGCGTCAAAGCGAGCAGCGCCGAGAACAGGATGGAAACCACCATGGTCAGCGAGAACTGCTGATAGATGACGCCGACGGCGCCGGGGAAGAAGGCCATCGGAATGAACACGGCCGACAGAACCAGCGTGATGCCGATGACGGCACCGGTGATCTGCTTCATCGCCTTGCGTGTCGCCTCTTTCGGCGTCAAGCCTTCCTCGGACATGATGCGTTCGACGTTTTCGACGACGATGATCGCATCGTCGACGAGAATGCCGATCGCAAGCACCATGCCGAACATGGTCAGGACGTTGATCGAGAAGCCCATGGCAAGCATGGCCGCGCATGTACCCAGTAGAGCAACGGGAACGACAAGCGTTGGAATGATGGTGTAGCGGATGTTCTGCAGGAACAGGAACATCACCAGGAACACCAGCGCCACCGCTTCAAGCAGTGTGTGCAGAACCTTTTCGATCGAGATCGCGACGAAGGGCGACGTGTCGTAAGGCACGGAGTACTCAACGCCTGCCGGGAAGAACGTGGCCAGTTCGTCCATACGCGCCTTGATGGCCGTGGAGGTGGCAAGCGCGTTGCCGGTTGGGGTCAGCTGCACGCCGATAGCCGCGGACGGCTTGCCGTTCAGGCGAGTCGAGAAGCTGTAGTCCTGACCGCCGATCTCGATGCGGGCAACATCGCGCAGACGAACCGTGGCGCCGTTAAGATTGGCACGCAGGATGATCGCCCCGAACTCTTCAGCCGAGGTGAGCTGGCCCTTGATAAGGACAGGCGCACTGATCTGCTGCGTGATCGGGTTCGGCTGGGCGCCGATGCTGCCTGACGCAACCTGGGCGTTCTGTGCGGTAATCGCGGCATTGATGTCGCTGGCCGTCAGGTTGAAGCCACGCATCTTGTCCGGATCGAGCCAGATACGCATGGCGCGCTCGGTGGCAAACATCTGCGCCCGGCCGACGCCTTCGACGCGCTGGATTTCATTGAGCACGTTGCGGCTCAGATAATCGCCGAGCGAAACCGCATCCATGGACCCGTCCGTGGATGTGAGCGCAAGGATCATCAGGAAGCCGGAGCCGGCCTCTTCGACCTCGATACCCTGCTGACGCACGGCATCGGGCAGACGCGCCTCGACGCGGCGAACGCGGTTCTGCACGTCGATCGACGCATCGCCGGAATCGGTACCCGGAGCGAAGGTCACGTTGATCGACACACTGCCCGCAGCACTGGACGTCGACGAGAAATACTGCATGCCCTCGATGCCGTTCAGCTCATTTTCGATGAGCCGCGTCACGCTCTGATAGGTCTCTTCCGAGGATGCACCGGGATAGCTGGTATTGATGGAGATCTGCGGTGGCGCGACGTTGGGATACTGCGAAATCGGCAGCAGCGGCAACGCGATGATACCGGAGATCATGATGAAAAGCGCGACGACCCACGCAAAGATCGGCCGGTCGATAAAGAAACTAGGCATCGATCAGATCCTCACTTCGCCTGTTCGGCAGGCTTTGCCTCTTCCGCCGGCTTGGCGGCAGCGCCGTCCGTGCCGGCCTGATCAGCAGCAGGCTTCGCGTCCGCTGGCTTTGCGCCGGCAGGCTGGGCATCGGCGGGTTTCCAGTCCGCCGGCTCGACGGGCGCGCCCGGGCGAACCTTCTGGAAGCCTTCGACGATGATCTTCTCGCCGGCCTTCAGGCCGCTGCGGATGATCCACTGATCGCCCAGAACATGACCGGCTGACACCGTACGCAGTTCAGCCGTCTTATCGTCCTTGACGACATAGACCTGTGCATTGCCGGATGTATCGCGCTGCACGGCCTGGGTCGGCACGGCGATGGCATCCTTCTCGACGCCCTGTTCGATGATAACGCGCACATACATGCCCGGCAGCAGATCGCCATCCGGATTGGGGAATTCGCCACGCAATGTGACCTGGCCAGTCGTCTCGTCGACGGCAGCTTCCGAGAACAGCAGCTTGCCGGCATGCGGATAGGCGCTGCCGTCATCCATGACCAGATTGACCTTGGCTTCGTTCCTGTCGCCTGCCAGTGCACCATCCTGCAGCGCCTTGCGCAGGCGGATGAGATCGGTCGCGGACTGGGTAAAGTCGGCATAGACAGGATCGAGCTGCTGGATCGTCGCCAGGTTCTCGGAGCCATTGGCGCTGACCAGCGCACCCTCGGTGATCAGCGCGCGGCCGATACGGCCGGTGATCGGCGCCGTGACATTGGTATATTGCAGATTGAGCTGGGCGGTCGCGAGGCCTGCCTCGGCGATGGCCACGTCGGCGTCGGCCTGTGCCAGTTGCGCGATGGCGTCATCGTAGGTCTGGCCGGTGGCGACACCTGACTTCTTCAACTGCTCCTGGCGATCGGCTGCCTGCTTGGCCTGCAGCTGGACGGCCTTCGCGCGGCGCAGCGTGCCTTCGGCACTCTCGACCAGAACCTGGAATGGAGCCGGATCAATCCGGTACAGCACGTCGCCGGCGTTCACATGCGAGCCCTGCTCGAACACACGCTCGATGACGATGCCGGTGGCGCGCGGACGCACTTCCGAGATGCGGGTTGCAGCAATGCGGCCCGGCAGGTCGTTGGTGATCGGTAGCGATTCGGTCTTGGTGGAGATCACCGAGACCTGCGGCGGCGGGTAGGACGGAGCCGCCTGCTTCTCGCTGTCGTCCTTCTGGCAACCTGAAATGATCACCAGGGCAGCCACTGTTGCAGCCAATATCGGTCGGTTCATCCGCATCTTTGGTTCCATACGCAAAGACCAGCCGCACGGCTGACTGTCTTTTCCAAGACATCAGCTGCAGCTGGAGTTTCATGAAAAATCAACGTGATACGGAGGTCATCCGGGTAAGATCTGCCTACGCATCAATTATACAAACAGATACGTATGTTAAAACCCGGGGGAGCGCAAGCCGATGATGCGGTGCACAATAAAACGTTACCGAACGACAACTTTCGTCACCGTTCGGAAACAATTGGAGCCGTCGATCAGCGCAGAACCCGGTCGTCGGCACCGAAACGGTGCATCGCGGCCTTGTCCGGGCTCGCATAGACGGTGTCGTCAACATCGTATTTGTGCTCGCCAAACAGACGAACCGTCAAAAGGCCGGTGACCTCGGTTTCGAGATAGAGGATGGTGTCTGCACCGAGATGCTCGACGTGAATAACCTTCCCCTTCCAGTCACCACTCTCACGCGAGAGGGTGATATGTTCAGGACGGATACCGACGGTCTTTGCCCCGGTATCACCAAGCCGGCCAGCCTCGATGAAATTCATCTGCGGCGAACCGATGAAGCCGCCGACGAACGTATTGGCCGGCCTGTTGTAGAGCTCCATCGGCGAACCGATCTGCTCGATCTGGCCAGCATTGAGGACGACGATCTTGTCGGCCAGCGTCATCGCCTCGACCTGGTCGTGCGTCACGTAGATCATCGTTGCCTTGAGGCTGCGGTGCAGCCGGGCGATCTCAAGACGCGTATTGACGCGCAGCGCCGCATCGAGATTGGACAACGGCTCGTCGAACAGGAAGAGCTTCGGCTCCCGCACGATGGCACGGCCGATGGCGACGCGCTGGCGCTGACCACCGGACAATTCGGCGGGGCGGCGGGCAAGGTAGGGCTCCAGCGACAGCATGCCGGATGCCTTGGTAACCTTGGCATCGACTTCCGCTTTCGGGGCGCCCATCTGCTTCAGGCCGAGACCCATATTGTCCTTGACCGTCAGGTGCGGGTAGAGCGCATAGGACTGGAACACCATGGCGATGCCGCGCTTGGCCGGTGGCGTGGTGACCACTTCCTGGCCATCGATCTGGACACTGCCGGAGGTCGCATCCTCAAGACCGGCGATGACGCGCAGAAGGGTCGACTTACCGCAGCCGGACGGGCCAACGAAGATGACGAACTCGCCGTCCTCCACTTCGAGGTCGATGCCCTTCAGAACTTCGTGATTGCCGAAGGCCTTGCGGATGGATTTCAGTTGAAGTGATCCCACGTGAGGCCCCTTTTAAAGTTTGACCGGCTGGCCGGTGCGCACGCTCTCATCGGCCGCAAGGCAGATGCGCAGCGACTGGACCGCATCGTCCATATGGCGTTCGAGATCGATGTTTTCGGTGATGGCTTTCAACACATAGGCCTGCTCGAGATCGCAGAGCTCCTGATGTCCCGGCTCGCCGTCCATCTTCAGGTCTTCGTCCTTGTGAACGAACTTGCCGTCCGCGCCGGTTTCGGCCTTGTGAACGCGAATGACCGCAGTCTTGGTGTGCGTGTCGATATCGTCGGACTTGGCATTCGGATCCATGACGATGGAAACCGACCCGTTCGGCGACATCACGTCCTTCACAAAGAAGGCGGTCTCCGAGATCATCGGTCCCCACGCGGCTTCGTACCAACCGAGCGAACCATCCTCGTACAACACCTGCAGATGGCCGTAATTATACATCGACGGCGCAACTTCATTCGACAGGCGCAGGCCCATGCCGCGGACTTCGACGGCCTTGGCGTCGGTGATCTGGCACATGACATCAACATAGTGCACGCCGCAATCGACGATCGGCGGGGTGGTTTCCATCAGCGACTTGTGCGTCATCCATGTCGGGCCGCTGGACTGCTGATTGAGGTTCATGCGGAACACATAGGGGCCGCCGAGCTTGCGGGCTTCGGAGATCAGCCGGATCCACGACGGATGGTGGCGCAGGATATACCCGACCACCAGTTTCTTGCCGGCCTTCCTTGCCGCCGCGACAACACGCTCGGCATCGGCCACCGTCGTTGCCAGCGGCTTTTCGATGAAGACATCGCAGCCAGCTTCGAAGGCCATAACGGCATAATCGGCGTGGCTGTCGGAATAGGTACAGATCGAGCAGAGATCGGGCTTCAGCTCTTCCAGAGCCGTGGCAAAATCCGGATGGATCGTATAGCTGCCAAGCTCCGGCGCCAAAACGGGCTTGGAGCGATTGACGAGGCCGACGATCTCGAAGCCGGGATTGTTGTGATAGGCGAGCGCATGGCTGCGGCCCATATTGCCGAGACCGGCGACGAGGACACGGACGGGTTTGCTCATTACTTGACTGCTCCTGCGGTAATGCCGCGGATCAGCTGCCGCGAGAAGATAACGTAGAGAATAAGGACCGGGAAGATCGCCAGCGACAGGGCGGCGAGAACCGCGTTCCAGTTGGTTACGAACTGGCCGATGAACACCTGCGAGCCGAGGGTGACGGTCTTGGTGGCTTCGCCGGGCGCGAGGATCAGCGGGAACCAGAGGTCGTTCCAGATCGGGATCATCGTGAAGACAGCGACGGTTGCCATGGCGGGGCGGACCAGCGGCAGGACGAGGCGGAAGAAGATGGCATATTCCGACAGGCCATCGATGCGGCCGGCGTTCTTCAAGTCATCGGAGACCGTGCGCATGAATTCCGACAGGATGAAGATGGCAAGTGGCAGGCCTTGGGCGGTATAGACGAGGATCAGTGCCGTCAACGTGTTGACCAGACCGGCGGCGACCATGCCCTGCAGAATGGCGACGGTGCCCAGCCGGATCGGGATCATGATGCCGATGGCGAGATAGAGCCCCAGCAGCGTATTGCCCCGGAACCGGTATTCCGACAGCGCGAAGGCGGCCATGGCGCCGAACAGCAGCGCAAAGAAGATCGAAACGACCGTGACGATCAGGCTGTTCTGGAAATAGCCGATGAAATCACCCTGCTTCAGCACTGTCGTATAGCCGATCAGGCTGAACGTCTCCACCGTCGGCAAAGCCAGCGGCGTGCGGAAGATCGCGTTCTTGTCTTTCAGCGAATTCATGATCGTCAGGACGACCGGAAACAGCGCGATAACGGTATAAGCGGCCAGTGCCAGGTGAACGAAACCGGAGCGCAGCGGCGACATGCGTGCTTTTGACATGATCCGTTCCCCTTAGAACTGGTAGCGGCGAACGCGCCGCTGGATGCCGAACAGATACAGTGAGACACCGGCAAGGATGATCAGGAACATCACGGTGGCAATGGTGGCGCCCATCGAGCGGTCACCAAGCTGCAGCTGGAAACCGAAGAACGTACGGTAGAGCAGCGTTCCGAGAATGTCGGTCGCCCCGTCCGGTCCGGCAAGCGCGCCCTGCACGGTGTAGATCAGGTCGAAGGCATTGAAATTACCGACGAAGGTCAGGATCGAGACCATGCCGATCGCAGGCAGAATCAACGGCAACTTGATCTTCCAGAACTGGCTCCAGCCGGTGATGCCGTCGCATTCGGCGGCTTCGATGACTTCGTCCGGGATATTCAGAAGGGCGGCATAGATCAGCATCATCGGAATGCCGACATTCTGCCAAACGGAAATCAAGGAGACTGTAATCAGCGCCGAGCCGGGCTTGCCGAGCCACGGCCCGAAGAACGCCTTCAGGCCGACAAGATCCATGAAGAACGGCGTGATGCCCCAGATGGGCGACAGGATCAGCTTCCAGATGAAGCCGACAATAACGAAGGACAGGACCGTCGGCAGGAAGATTGCCGTCCGGTAGAAGGCCGCAAGCCTGAGCTTGGGGATCGACAGCATGGCGGCAAGCGCGATGCCGAGCGGATTCTGCACCAGCATGTGGATTGTGAAGAAGATGAAGTTGTTCTTCAGCGCCCGCCAGAAATCGGCGGCCCAGCGCTCATCCCCAAACAGGACCTGGAAATTGGCAAGCCCGACGAAGGTCGATTGCCCGTCGACGGTATTGAACAGCGACAGGCGCAGCGTTTCGATCAGCGGCAGGATCATCACGGCCGAATAGACGATGAAAGCCGGCAACAGGAAAACAAGGATATGCCAGCGTCTCGGCCGCGCCGAAATTTGGATGCTGTCCTCAGACGATATGGCGCTGCTCATGGCTTCTGCCGCTCCGACCCGTTTTTCGTCGATCGCCGCGATGTGCGGCAAGGCCTGCGCTGCCGGTCCCCGCAGCGCGTGCCATTACCAGCAAGCCCGAAGGCGCTGGCAGGATGTGATTTCAGATTACATGTTTTTGGCTGGATTCTTTGCTTTTTTGCAAGGACATCCCGCATCAAGTGCAGCCCCTCATCCGCCTTCTCGGGCACCCTCTGCCGCGAACGCGCAGAAGGGACAAGCTGCAAACTTCGAGAGTCCCCTCTCCCCGCATACGGGGAGAGGGTCTGGGAGAGGGCTATGCGCCCACGCCCGATTTACTTGACAGGCTTGTACCAGCTGTCGAGGCCCTTCTGCAGCTTTTCGCCAGCAACTTCCGGCGTGTCGGTGCCGTTGATGACGTTGGCCGATTCAACCCAGGTCTCGTTTTCGAGGTTCGGGGTGCCACGCGACAGGATCTGGTAGGTCGAACGGATGGTCGGCTTGCACTTTTCGCGCCAGGAGACGAATTCCTGTGCGAGCGGATCGGCCATCTTTACCGGTGTCGAGTTCAAGCTGAAGAAGCCCGGCAGCGAGTTGGCATAGATGTCGGCGAATTCCGGCGAAGCGATCCAGGTGAGAAGCTTCTTGGCTTCTTCCGGATGCGCGCTCTTGGTATTCAGGCCAACGCCGATGTCGTTATGGTCGGAGATGTAGCAAGCGTCGCCTGCAGCTTTAACCGGCGGCGGGAAAGCACCCATCTTGAACTGGGCCTGCGTGTTGAACAGGCCGATTTCCCACGAGCCGGCCGGATAGATGGCAGCGCGGCCCAGCGTGAAGAGGTTCTGGCTGTCCGGATAGGTCTGGGCTTCGAAACCGTCGCCGAGGTAATCCTTCCACTTGGCAAGAACCTTATAGGGCTCGACCCAAGCGGCGTCCGTCAGCTTCTGCTCACCCTTGATCAGGGCAGCGCGGCCTTCTTCACCCTTCCAGTAGGTCGGACCAATGTTCTGGTAGCCCATGGTCGCGGCTTCCCAGAGATCCTTCGTGCCCATGGCGAGCGGAATGTAGGTGCCGTCAGCCTTGATCTTGTCAAGCGCTGCAAAGAAGTCGGCTTCCGTTACCGGGACGGCGATGCCGAGCTTGTCGAAGGCGTCCTTATTGTAGATGAAACCATGAATAACCGAGGCCATCGGAACGCAGAAAGCGGCCGAACCATCGTCCGTCGTCCACGCGGACTTGGCGACCGGCGAGAAGTTCTCCATGCCGGCCAGACCCGTCAGGTCAGCCAGGTGCTTCTTGTTGTAAAGTTCGAGCGCGGCATCGAACGGGCGGCATGTGACGAGGTCACCAGCCGAACCGGCATCGAGCTTGGCGTTCAGCGCTGCGTTATACTCGGTCGGGGCAGTCGGCGCGAAGACGACCTTGATGCCCGGATTCTTGGCTTCGAAAGCCGGAATGAGCTTTTCCTGCCAGATGGCCAGGTCGTCGTTGCGCCAGCTTTCGATCGTCAGCGTGACGTCTTCTGCATGCGCCAGCCCGGCGGAACCGAGGATGCTGGATGCAAGCAGCAGGCCTTTCCAGGTAGTGCGGGTCATTACGTTCTCCCTCATTGTGCGCCATTTTTGGCGCGGTTTTAAAACCCTTGGACTCAATGTGCCGCGACAGCAGACAACGCGCGGCGCAAGTTTTGACCGGCTTCGGTAAGTGCCGCTTCCGCAGCAGCCACGTCTTTTGCCCCAGCGGCAAGAAGGATGGCGATCTTTACCGAACCCGAAGATGTCGTGAGATAATGGCCGGCTTCCGTGGCACCGATCCCGGCAATATCGGAAACGATGCGAATGGCACGGCCGCGCAGCTTGGCATTGTCAGCCTTCAGATTGACCATATGTCCATCGTAGACATGACCGAGTTGAATACCGACAAGCGTCGAAAACATGTTGAAGGCGATCTTCTGCGCCGTGGCCGCACCCATGCGGGTCGATCCGGAGATAACCTCCGGCGGGGTCTGCAGCAGAATAGAGACTTCGGCATTCTGGAAGAGCACGGCACCGGGATTGTTGGCCATGGCGATAACCCGCGCACCGCGTGCCCGGGCTTCATCAGCAGCCGCCAGCGCATAGGGGGTCGAGCCGCTGGCAGACACCGAGATCAGACAATCTCCCGCGCCAATACCGGCGTCACGCACATCCTTGCGCGCCAGCTCCATGTCGTCTTCATATCCACCGGCGAGATCGGTGAGGCTCGCGGCACCGCCAGCGAGAAGCACCACGACCTTGTCGAGCGCAATTCCATAGGTACCGGGCAATTCCAGCGCATCGGTCATGGCCATAAGGCCTGAACTACCGGCACCGGCATAGGCCAAGCGCCCGCCATTGGCGAGCGCGGCGGCAGCGATCTGCGCGGCAGCGGCGATGGCCTCGATAGCAGAATCAACAGCTTTGGCCGCAGCCTGCTGGCCGGACGCAAGCAGACGCAGGGCAAGCGCCGGATGCATTACATCCAGCCCCATCGCCTTGTCGTGACGCTCCTCGGTTTTCACTGACGGCATGCGCTTATCTCCCTCTCCGCAAATTAATGCCAAAAAAATACCAATTGTCTAGGAAAAATTAACTTGCGGCGGAAGAAAATTTTCAATTTCTAAAATAATTTATATATTTCAGCTTGTTAATTGATAATTCCAATTAAAGACCAAAATCCTCTTGGTAAATGGTATTTTTTTGGTATCCTTTTTCCCGGAGGTATCCATGCCACATTACATTCTGGGAATCGACGGCGGGGGCACAAGCTGCCGTGCGGCTGTAGCGGGCGCCGATGGGCGCATCCTCGGGCGCGGCAAAAGCGGCGCAGCCAACATCCTGACCGATCCCGATAACGCCCTGATCCATATCGTCAGCGCAGCCACGGCTGCATTCGAGGAAGCAGGCATCGCTCCCGCGGAGATCGGTTCGGCCTGCGCCCTGGTCGGGGTTGCCGGCAGCAATGTCGGCGATGCCGTGCATTATGTGAAGGAACGACTGCCGTTCGCCAAGGCTGATATCGAATCCGATGGGCTGATCGCGCTACAGGGTGCACTCGGCGATAGCGACGGCGCAGTGGCCATTCTTGGCACCGGTTCGATCTATATCTCCCGCCAGGGCGACCGGGTCCGCTATATCGGCGGATGGGGTTTCCAGATCGGTGATCTCGGCAGTGGTGCCCGGCTTGGCCATGCACTTCTGCAGGAAAGCGTGCTTGCCTTCGACCGGATTCATCCATCGTCGCCGCTGACGGATGCGGTCATGGCCGAATTCAATAACGATCCACGCGAGGCCGTGGAATTTGCCCGGGCCGCGGTACCCGGCGAATTCGGCCGCTTTGCACCGAAGATATTCGACTATGCCGGCCGTAACGATCCGGTGGCGATCGCCTTGCTCAAGAGCTGTGCGCAAACCGTCGATGAGGCTCTGGATGCCCTGGTGGCCCAGGGTAGCCGCAAGCTCTGCCTGCTGGGCGGCCTGGCACCGATCTATCGGCCGTGGCTTGCCGAACGGCATCAGCCTTTGTTCATCGAACCGGAGGCAGACGCCCTGACCGGCTCGGTGGCACTGGCAGCCAAGCGGTTTGTGACGGGATCTGCCGCATGACCCAGCATCTCGAAGCCATATTGCCATTGGACGGCCTGCAGGCTGGGGGCTCAGGCCCCCTCTATCTCAAGCTGCGGCAATCGCTGGAAGACGCTATCCTCTCGGGCAAGCTCAATCATGGCGATGCCTTGCCGCCGGAGCGGGATCTGGCCGACTACGCCAGTATCAGCCGCGTGACGGTGCGCAAGGCCGTCGACGATCTGGTCAAGGACGGTTTGCTGGTGCGCCGCCACGGATCCGGAACCTTTGTCGTCAAGCCAGTGAGCCGCGTCCAGCAATCGCTGTCGCGATTGACCTCATTTACCGAGGATATGTCACGCCGGGGCCTGGTGACCACGGCGCAATGGATCGAGCGCGGGCTTTATCATCCCTCGCCGGATGAGATGATGGCGCTTGGCCTGCCCGCCGATGCGCTTGTCGCGCGGCTCGGCCGTCTGCGTATCGCCGATGATATGCCGCTTGCGATCGAGCGGGCCAGTGTTTCCGCGGAATTCCTGCCGGATCCCATCCGCGTCGGCACCTCGCTCTATGCCGAACTCGACAAGACCAAATCGCGGCCCGTGCGCGCCGTGCAGCGCATTTCCGCTTGCAGCCTGAAGGATCCGGACGCGGCGATGCTGGGTGTACCCGCCGGCTCCGCCAGTCTGTCCATCGAACGCATTTCCTACCTCGCCTCCGGCCGCGTGGTAGAATTCACCCGCTCGCTCTATCGGGGCGATGCCTATGATTTCGTCGCCGAACTGACTTTGTCGGATTCCTGAGAGCGGCCCAGATAAGAAAGACATGACCATGCAAACCAACATGCGGCGCGAAATCAACGAAATCCCCGAAGCGGCAGCGCGTCTTCTTGAACAGTCCAAGGAAGCGGTCAAGGAAACCGGCGCAGCTCTGCGTGCGAAAGACCCGGCCTTTTTCGTGACGATTGCCCGTGGTTCATCCGACCATGCCGCACTGTTCCTGAAATATGCGATCGAGCTTTCGACCGGGCGGCCCGTTGCCTCGCTTGGCCCGTCGCTTGCTTCGATCTACGGCGCGAGGATGCAGCTTCAGGGCGCAGCATCGATCGCCATCTCGCAATCGGGCAAGAGCCCGGACATCGTCGCAATGGCCGAGGCTGCAACCAAGGCCGGCGCGGTGACGATCGCACTGACCAACACCCTGCCCTCACCGATCTCTGAAGCCAGCACCCATCCGCTCGATATTCTCGCCGGGCCGGAAATCGCTGTCGCCGCAACCAAGTCCTATGTCAATTCGATCGTTGCCGGCCTCGCCGTTCTCGGCGAGTGGACGCAGGACGCTGACCTACAGCGCGCTGTCGCCGATCTGCCCGCCCAGTTTGCCAAGGCCGTGAAGCTCGACTGGCAGCCGCTTGCCGACGAACTTGGCGATGCGGAATCGCTGTTCGTGCTCGGTCGCGGCCCGGCACTCGCCATTGCCAGCGAAGCAGCGTTGAAATTCAAGGAAACATCCGGCATGCACGCAGAGGCCTATTCGGCGGCGGAAGTGCTGCATGGGCCGGTGGCGCTGGTCGAAAAACGCTTCCCGGTGATCGGCCTTGCCGCACGTGACGCTGCCGAAGGTTCAGTTGCTGGCATCCTCGACGGTCTGAGCGCCAAGGGCGCACTGGCTTTCGTCACGTCTTCGCAAGCGAAGGCGACCAAGACGCTTCCATTCGTTGCCACCGGTCATCCGATTACCGATGCGCTGGCCCTGATCATTCCTTTCTATGGCTTCGTCGAATCCTGGTCCCGTTCGCGTGGCCTCAATCCTGACGCGCCCGTCGCTCTCAAGAAGGTAACGGAAACGCGATGACCGCACAAAAAGCTATCACCGGCGCCCGGATTTTCGACGGCCTGTTCTGGCATGATGGTCAGGCCCTGCTGCTGGATGGCGGGACGATCACCGGCATCCTGCCGCAGAGCGACCTGCCTGCCGGGACAGAAATTGTCCCGGCCGATGGCCAGTTGCTTGTGCCCGGCTTCATCGATCTGCAGGTGAATGGCGGCGGCGGCGTGATGCTGAACGACCGGCAGGACGCCGATGCCATCCGGACGATCTGCGCCGCCCATGCAAAGTTTGGCACAACCGCCCTGCTTCCGACGCTGATCACCGACACATTCGAAATCCGCGCCCGTACCATCGCGGGCGGCAGGCAGGCCAGGGCGGAGAATGTACCCGGATTCCTAGGCTTGCATCTGGAAGGGCCGCACCTTTCCGTGGCCCGCAAGGGTGCCCATGATCCGGCCCTGATCCGGCCGATGGATCAGGCCGATCTCGACGCGCTGCTCGACTGCGCCGGGGATTTTGATGCGATCATGGTAACGGTGGCGCCCGAAAACACGACCGTATCGCAGGTTTCAGCGATGGCCAAATCCGGTATCATTGTCAGCCTTGGCCATACGGATGCCGGCTACAAGACCGTCGTTGAGTACGCCAAGGCTGGCGCGCGCACGGTGACGCATCTGTTCAATGCGATGAGCCCGCTCGGCCACCGCGAACCGGGCGTTGTTGGTGCGGCTCTCGATATTGGCAGCCTGCATGCCGGCATCATCGCGGATGGCTTTCATGCCGATCCGGTATCGATGGGTATCGCGCTGCGCGCCAAGAACGGCCCGGGCCGCATCTTCATCGTCACCGATGCGATGTCGACGATCGGCTCCGATCAGACCAGTTTCCTCCTGAATGGCCGCGAGATCTTCCGCAAGGGCGGGCGCCTGACGCTGGCCGATGGCACGCTGGCTGGCGCCGATATCGACATGCTCGCTTCCGTGCGTTTCGCCCATGAAAAACTGGATCTGCCGCTCGATGAGGCGCTGCGCATGGCGTCGGCCTATCCCGCGGATGCCGCAGGCATTGCCGCCCGCAAGGGGCGGCTGATGCCGGGTCTTGATGCGGACTTCGTCCTTCTGACAGAGGACCTCGACATGGCATCGACCTGGATTGGCGGCACACGCGTCTTCCAGGCATAGAATTCCGACGTATCAGGGCGCGGTGGTCAGCCGCGCCTTCAGCGCCCGCACGGACCGTTCATCCGTCTGCTTTGCACTGGGCGCAGTAAAGCCGAGCGACACCAGCCGGGCATCGTGAGCCGGCTTTTCCACGGAACAGGACGAGTGAACCTCCGATACCGGAAGACGGGACAGAAGTCCGCCGACGGTCTCCAGCGTCACCCCCGAACCGGGCATGATCGAGATGCGGCCCTTTGCAGCAGCGACAATTCCAGCCAGTGCGTCGACACCGTCAGCTGCTCTTTTCGCCCCGCCCGAGGTCAGGATACGCTCAAAACCGAGGTCCACAGCGATCTCAACCGCCTCTGCGAAATCCGGCACGAGATCGAACGCGCGATGTAAAGTCAGCCCCAATCCATGCGCGTGATCCGCCAACGTCCTTAGAGCCTCCTTATCGAGGCTCCCGTCGGGGCGGTTTACGCCGAGAACGACACCGGCGAGACCTGCTGACCGGACCGCTTCGATTTCGACGCGCATGACATCCATATCGCCGGCATCGAAAACAAAATCCCCCGGCCGTGGCCGGATCATCGCATAGATCGGAATACCGGATTTTCCGGCCAGAGCCATCAGGCCCGGCGAAGGCGTAAGCCCGCCGACGGACAGAGCCGAGCACAACTCGATACGGTCGGCGCCGCCATCGACCGCTGCCTGCAGACCGGCCGCATCCTCGACACAGACTTCCAGAAGAATATTCGTCATTATTTATCTCCTGCGAGACCGAGAACGGCCGCGCCAATCAAGCCGGGTTCGATCCGGCATTCGCCCGCCACCACCAGCGGCCGGTCGAATTTCCGCAGGATCCGCGCCCGCACGGCCTTGTCGATCTCGGCGATCAGCGGCGTCACGTTGGACAGGCCGCCGCCGATCGGGACGATCGTCGCCCCGGTGATATTGACCGTCAGCGCCAGGGGTGAACTGATGAGGTCGACAAGCACATCAATGGTTCTCGCCGCCTCAGTATCGCCGTTCTGCCAGAGCGTGGTGATCTCATGGCTCGCCAGATTCTTGCCGTGCAAGGTCAGATGGAGACGCTCCATGCCACGGGCGCCACCGATCGTATCAACGCACCCCCGCTGGCCGCAACCACAGTCAAAGATCGGGATGGCAACGGGCGGCGTTCCGGCCGTTGAGGCCACCGCCGGGCCATGGCCCCATTCACCGGCAAAACCGCCTTCCGCATTGATGAGCCGGCCATCGACCACCAGCCCGCCGCCGACGCCGGTGCCGAGAATCGCCCCAAGCACGATCCGGTATCCACGCCCGGCACCGGCTCCGGCCTCAGCCAGTGCGAAACAATCCGCGTCATTGGCAATCAACACAGGCAGCCCAAGCAGATCGGAAAGCTCCGCTCCAAGCTTGCGGCCGTCGATGCAGGGAATATTGGCGCATTTGATCGCCTGCGTTTCAGGATCGACGACGCCGGTGATCGATATGGCGATCCGGTCAGGCGTTTCGCCCGCTTCCGCAATGACATCGCGAAGCGTGCCAACAAAGGCGTTGAAATCATCGAGCGGCGTGATGCGGCGTTCGAGCGGTTCGATCCGGTCCGCCGCGTGGGCAACGGCACCTTTGATGGCCGAGCCGCCAATATCGAAACAGACGATCATGCGTCACCCCGGATAACGGCTTCGGCTGAAAGCGCCACGGAGAGCAGATGCTCGTCGCCGTTGCGGAGGCCAGAGAGAAGGAAGCCGACCGGCATGCCGGCATCGCCTGTGCCGCAGGGGATCGAGACGCCACAACCATCAAGGAAATTGCCGATGGATGTGTTGCGCAATGTCCGGCCATTGATCTTGAAGAACAGATCGTCATCAGCAAGCAGCGGTGCGATCGGCGGCGCCACATGCGGCAGCGTCGGATGGATGACGAGTTCGCCGGGCTCCAGATTGTCGGTAAATGCGGCGATCAATCGCTGGCGGGCGTCAGCGATGGCAATGTAATCGGCGGTCGTGGTCTTTTCGCCCAGCCGGGTGCGGGCGACGACCCGCTGATCCATGCGGGCCGCTTCCGGACCTTCCAGCCGCGCCTTGTGGAGCGCAAACGCTTCCGCCGTGACCAGTGCGCCATGGCGTGCCGTAATCTCGAAAATCTCGGCAAAAATCGGGAAGGCCCGCCGTTTGACCCGGGCACCGGCCTTCTCCAGCCGCGAAACTGCAGCCTCGAATGCGGCGACGACACCAGGTTCAGCGTCGTCGAAGACGATCGTTTCAGGGATGACAAGCTTCAGGCCGCTTAAGTCCGCCCGGCGGATATCCGGCGCGGTGCGCCCGCGCATCGCTGCATCGATCCAGACGGCGTCCTGCACGGTGCGGCAGAGTGGGCCGAGTGAATCGAGGCTCTTTGCCAGCGGGAAAACGCCTTGCATGGAATACCGGCCGCGCGTCGCTTTGTAGCCGACAATGCCGTTGAACGCCGCGGGAATGCGGATCGAACCGCCGGTATCCGTACCGACCGCCACCGGCACCAGACCGGCTGCCACGGCAACGCCGGACCCGGCCGACGAGCCACCCGGGATGCGCGGCACATCGCGCGATGCAGGGTTATGGGCCGTTCCATAATGCGGGTTGATGCCGAGGCCGGAAAAGGCGAATTCGCTGAGATTGGTGCGGCCGATACTGACCATGCCCGCACCGGCAAGCGACGCGACCACCGGGGCATCCGTGGCTGCAGGCGGCTGCCCGGCCAAGACGACGGATCCTGCAGTGGTTACGGATTCCTTCGTATCGAACAGATCCTTCCAGGCGACCGGAATGCCATCGAGCAAGCCGAGAGACCGTCCCGAGCGGAGGCGTTGCGCGGACAACCTGGCCTCCGTCAAGGCGCGCTCGCCCAGCAACTTCGTGAAGACAGCCTGATCCTGATAGCCGGCTATCCTTGCCAGCGATGCCTCTGCCAATGCTACCGGATCGAGCGCGCCGGACTGCAGCAGCACCGAAAGGCCTGCGACAGACTTGTTTGTATCCACTCCATCCATCGTCTCATCACTCCACATTGCTCAGATTCTGTCACCATATCGGGGCAGCACCGGATTTGGCAGCGTATTCCGCATCATCCGCATGATTTTCATCCAGCTTTCCAACGCAGCAGACCGCGCGGCCTTGCCCGCAGGCCCTGCTCCGCCTACATGCCAGACGGCAGCGAAAACGCCTTCAAGGAGATACCGGATGATACTCGACGCGGCGCGGCTTTCCTTCGCCAATCTTTTCGCGCCCGAAACGCGCTCGGTCTTTTGGAAGGTTCTGGGCCTGACGCTTCTGGCGCTGGCCGGACTGTGGCTCGCCTTGCGCGAACTGTTCATCTACCTCGCACTGCCGTGGCTTGACGCGTTGTTGCCAGGAACACCTGGCTGGGCGGGATGGCTGACATTCGTTGTCGGTATTTTTGCAAGTCTCGGATTGGCGCTGGGATTGGCTTTGCTTCTTGCCCCGGTGACGGCGCTAATTGCCGGCTTCTTTCTCGATGATGTCGCCGAAGTCGTCGAAAAACGCGATTACCCGAACGAACCGGCGGGCCGTGCTTTGCCGCTGGGAGAGGCGATTGCCGGCACGCTGAAATTTCTCGGCGTCATCATCGCCGGCAACATCGTTGCTCTCTTTCTGTTGCTGATTCCCGGCATCAACCTGATCGCCTTCTTCTTGGTCAATGGCTACTTGCTCGGCCGGGAATTCTTCGAGTTTGCGGCGATGCGTTACCGTTCCCCGGCGGAAGCCCGGCTTTTCCGCGCCAAACATGCCGGCACAGTCTTCCTCAGCGGCCTCGTGCTTGCGGCATTTCTGGCCGTGCCGCTACTCAACCTGCTGACCCCGCTGTTTGCGGCCGGCATGATGGTTCATCTTCACAAGAAACTGTCGCAGCGCGATCCGGAATTTCAGCGGCAGCTTAATGCCGGAAAATCATCGGTCGGCCGATGACTATTCAGTTTGTCAACATTGACAAATTGTCTATTGAAGCCGATAAGGCGTCATGCCTCATCCGCTCTCACCGTTCATACCCGTCTGCGACGCCGTCGCCACGCTGTTTTCACCGCATGTGGAAGCCGTTCTGCATGACCTTGAAACGGGTTTGATCTTCCATATCGCCAACGCCTTTTCCAAGCGGCGGCCGGGGGACAGTTCGCTCAACGAGGCCGGACTGGTTTCGACCCTTGATGAGGATGTGATCGGCCCCTACGGCAAGTCCAATTGGGACGGCCGCAGGCTGAAGGCGATCACGTCCGTGCTGCGTGATGCCGCGGGCAAGCCCGTCGGCCTTCTTTGTATCAACCATGACATCGAAGCCTTTGCCGGCATCTTCGATCAGCTGAAATCGATGATGGATATTGCCGCTCCGATGCAAAAGACAACGGCTCTGATGGCGGATGACTGGCGCGAAGCGGTGAATTCCGTGATCGGAGAATTTCTCACGGCACATAGGACCAGCCTTGCGGGCCTGACCAATGCCAACACGGACGGGTTGCTTGCGCAGCTCGACGCCCGTGGCGTCTTTGCCATCCGCAAGGCCGTTCCCTATGTCGCCGAGATCCTGAAACTGTCGCGAGCGACGATCTACAACCGCCTTGGCGCGATCCGCCAGAAACAGGACGCCACTGTCCAAGGAGAGCCACGATGAGCAGGCCAATGCGCGATTTTGTGCTCGAAACCTTCATGTCGAAATGGGAGTTCACCGCTCGGTACAACATGACCGCCTCGGACGCCGAGAGCATGCGCCTGCCGGAGCTTCTGGCGATGGCTAGCGACGAAGACCGCGCCGATTTCGAAAACCTCAGCCTTGGTTATACTGAAACGTTTGGTGCGCCTGTGCTGCGGCAGGAAATTGCACGAACCTACGACACCGTTCAGCCAGAAAACCTGATCTGCTTTGCCGGCGCCGAGGAAGCGATCTATGTGGCTATGAAAGTGCTTTTGACGCCCGACGACCATGCCATCGTCATTACGCCTAACTATCAGGCGGCCGAAACCTTGCCGCTGAGCATCTGCGCGGTTACGGGCGTGGCATTGGATATCGACAATGACTGGAACCTCGACCTCGGCAAGATTGAGGCCGCGATCCGGCCGAACACCCGGCTGATCTCCATCAACTTCCCCAACAATCCGACCGGCAAAATCCTGCCGCATACGACGTATCATGCGCTCGTTGAAATCTGCCGCAAGCATGGCATCTGGCTGTTCAGCGACGAGGTCTACCGGCTGATCGAGAAGGACGAGGCGTCCCGCTTGCCGCAGGCTGTCGATGTCTATGAGCGCGGTATTTCACTCAATGTCATGTCGAAGGCCTACGGGCTTCCAGGATTGAGGATCGGCTGGCTTGCCTGCAAGGACGCAGAGTTCCTGACGCGCTGCGAGCGCTACAAACATTTCCTGTCGATCTGCAATTCGGCCCCCTCGGAAGTTCTGGCCCGTATCGGGCTGAAGAACCGCGACAAAATTCTGGCGCGAACACGCGCCATCGTCCGCAGCAATATCGCCGAATGGAACACGTTTTTCGCCGACTTTCCGCACCTGTTCGACTGGCGCGAGCCGGACGGCGGTTGCGTCGCGTTCATCCGCTACAAGGGGCCGGAAGGCGTCGAGGAATTTGCCCGGCGCGCGGTCGAGGAAGCCGGCGTGTTCTTCCTGCCGTCAAGCGTCTATCATTCGGAGCTGACGCCCGTGCCGCAGAACTGCCTGCGCGTCGGCTTCGGTCGCCTACATGTACCGGAGGGTATTACTGTTCTGCGCAATTGGCTGAACCGCAACAGCCTGTAGACCGATCCGGCTAAAGGTCGGCTTCGCGCAGGCGGTAGCCAACGCCGGTTTCGGTCGTGATATATTGCGGCTGGTCCGGCGTCAGTTCGATCTTCTGACGCAACTGGCGCACATAGACGCGCAGATACTGCACATCATCGGCATTGCCCCAGACCTCTTTCAGCAGGAATTTGTGCGTCAGCACCTTGCCGGCATGCTGCACAAGCGTGCGCAGGATATCATATTCCTTCGGCGACAGTTTGACCTCACGGCCATCGACCTTGACGATACGCTTGACCAGATCGACCGACAGGCCGCCGGTCTGGAACAACGGCTTTTCGCCCTGCTGCTGCAGGCGGTGGCGCAGCGCCACCCGGATACGCGCAACCAGTTCGTTCATGCCGAAAGGTTTTGTCACGTAGTCGTCGGCGCCAAGTTCCAGCGCCTTGACGATCCCCGCCTCGTCGGTACGGCTCGACAAGATGACGATCGGCAGCGTCAGGCCTTCCTCCCGCCAGCCCTGCAGCAGATCATGGCCAGCCGTGTCCGGCAGCCCGAGATCGAGCAGG
This sequence comes from Hyphomicrobiales bacterium, assembly GCA_900473685.1. GTDB lineage: Bacteria > Pseudomonadota > Alphaproteobacteria > Rhizobiales > Rhizobiaceae > Pararhizobium. Next base: position 39,330 of record UCNE01000015.1, on the reverse strand, counting down.
ATCAAATCAGGCAGCTCCGCCTTGACGCTCTCACGCGCCGCCTTGCCGTTACCGGCCTCGCTGACGTCATAGTCCTGCGTCGCCAGTCCGACCCGCAGCAGCCGCCGGATCGGCGGCTCGTCATCAACGACCAGGATCTTCACCGCTGAGAGCGTCATTTCAAGTCCTTCAGATTGGGGGCATCCGGCAGCAGCGGCAGGCTGATGGTAAAGATCGCACCGGAGCGGTCGAGACGGTTTTCCGCAGCAATCGTGCCGCCCATCGCCTCGACGAAACCGCGGCAAATGGAAAGCCCAAGTCCGGTTCCCGCCCGCACGCGATCCCCCTTGCGCACCCTGTAGAACGTATCGAAGACCCGTTCCAGATCACCTTGCGGAATACCCGGCCCTTCGTCGGAAATCCGGATAAGGACCCGCTCGCCATTGCTCTCGGCCCGGACGCTGACGTTTGATCCGTCGGGCGCATATTTGGCGGCATTGTCGAGCAGGTTGAACAGCACCTGTTCGAAAAGCACGGGATCGACCCTGATCATTGGCAGGTCGGCGGGAACATCGACATCCACGGTATGACCGGCCAGAATCTTGCGTGCCCTGCGCAGTGCGCTGCCGACGATATCGCCGGTATAATGAAAAGCCGCATTCGGCTCCATGGCGCCGGATTCGATCCGGGTCATGTCGAGCAGATTGGCGATGAACCGGTTCAACCGTTCGGATTCGTCGGTCACGGTCGTCAGAAGCTCGATACGGTCTTCCTCCGGCAGCGCCGACTGGTAATCGCGCAGGGTGCCCGCAGCACCCATGATGGCGGCAAGCGGCGTCTTCAGGTCGTGCGAGATCGAGGTCAGCAGCGCCGAGCGAAGCCGTCCAGCCTCTTCCGCCAGCCGTGCATTATCGACATCGGCGACCAGTTGCACGCGCTCGATGGCCAATGCCGCCTGATCGGCTAGCGCATCCAGCAGCCGCTGCTGTTCCGGGCTTAAAAGCGGACCTTGCCGGTCGTTGTCGAGACCAATCACGCCAACAGCGGCGCGGCCGGTTCGGAGCGGCACATAAAGACGTTTTGCGCCGGGCAGCGTATCGGCACCGCGTCCGGCGGCGCGATCGTGCTCCCAGGCCCAGCGTGCGGCGGCGATATCGGCGTCGTCCAACGTATCATCAGGCGGATAGCCAGCCTTGACCGCAATCGTCCCGTCTTCCGGCAGCAGCAGGACCACCCGCACCTTCAGCATCGAGGCAAGCTGGAACGCGGTTGCCCACAGCACGTCATCCAGTGTGCCCGTGCCGGCCAGCTTCTTGCTGAACAGATAGAGGTCTTCCGTGGTGCGCGCCCGCAAACGGGCGGCGGCCGCCTGCCGCTGAACACTGGCCGTCAGGTTGCTGGCAATGACCGCGACGATGAAGAAAAGAATGAACGCGACAACACTGTCGGGATCACTGATATCCAGCGTATAGAGCGGCTGCAGGAAGAAGAAATTCAAAGAGAAGGCGCTGACGACGCTGGCATAGAGAGCCGGCTTCAGGCCTTCCGTCACCGCCGTGGTCAAAACGGCCATGAGGAAGACCAGCGCGATGTTGCGCACGTCGAGCGACTGGTCGAGCAGGAAACCGGCACCGAGCGCACAACCGGCATAAAGTGTTGCCAGCGCATAGGGCCGCAGCTTGAATTGAACAGGGGCCGGGGCGGTCTTGACACCGGCTGCAACGGATTCGCCTTCCCGGTCGTCACCGGCGATGACATGGACGCTGATATTGCCAGCCCGCCGTATCAGACGGCTGGTCACCGAACGCTGCAGCCACTCGCGCCAGCCCGATGTTCTTGGCGTACCGGCGATGATGTGGGTCACGTTGCTTGACGTTGCGACACGGACGATCTCTTCGGCTTCGTCGGAACCCGGCCGTGTCAGCGCTTCGGCTCCCAGCCGCTCCGCCAGCCGCAAGGTCGCGGCGATACGGTCCCGGGCTGCCTCCGACAGGTGCATCGACCGCGCCGTTTCCACATGCAGCGCCACCAACGGCGCGCGCAGGCGATCCGCGAGACGGGCGGCATAACGCACCAGCGACGCGCTGCGCGGCTCGTCATCGACGCAGACCAGCACCCGGTCACCGGCCGCCCAGGGACCGGAAATCGCATGCGCCTGCATATGCGTCAGCAACTGGTCATCGACCCGCTGCGCGGTCTGACGAAGTGCTAACTCGCGCAGTGCCGTCAGGTTTCCGGGCGAGAAATAGTTTTCGAGCGCCCGCTGCGCCGTCTTCGGGATATAGACCTTGCCGTCATGCAGGCGCTTGATCAGGTCTTCCGGCGTTAGATCAATGATCTCGATATCGTCGGCCCGGTCGATGATCGAATCCGGCACGGTTTCGCGCACACGAATGCGGGTAATCTGGGCAACGACGTCGTTCAGGCTTTCGACATGCTGGATATTCAGCGTCGAATAGACGTCGATGCCGCGCGACAGCAGCTCCTGCACATCCATATAGCGTTTCGGATGCCGGCTACCGGGTGCGTTGGTATGCGCCAGTTCGTCGACCAGAACGAGGCCGGGGCGGCGGGCAAGAATGGCATCGATATCCATTTCTTCAAGATGGCGGCCCTTGTAGTCGATCGGCATGCGCGCGATGACCTCGAAACCGTCGGCCAGCGCCTGGGTCTCCTTGCGGCCATGCGTTTCGACCACGCCGATCACGACATCGACGCCATCGGCCTGCTTGGCATGGCCGGAGGTCAGCATTTCGTAGGTCTTGCCGACACCGGGTGCAGCCCCCAGAAAAATCTTCAAGCGGCCGCGTGTCTCCTGCTCCGCCCGCTGCAACAGGGCGTCGGGAGATGGCCTTCCATCCATGTCACGGACATCGTCCCGCATGCGCGCTCGTCTTTCCTCATCAATGCCGAAAAGCGGCAGGATGCCGCTTTTGACCATACCGGATGCGTCCTGAAAATCCCGCAGGATCTGGGACGGATTCCATCAATCAAATTGCCACCGGTATCGCACCTCATTGCCGAAGCGCGATACCGTGACGAAACAAGGCTAGACAGCTTTATCAAGCGCCATGTTCAGCGCCAAGACGTTGACCGCCGGCTCGCCGAGAATACCGAGTTCGCGTGCCTCGATGGCCTGGTCGACCAGCGCGCGAACCTTGCTTTCATCCATGCCGCGCGCCTTGGCGACGCGCGGAACCTGGAAATAGGCAGCTTCCGGCGAAATGTGCGGGTCAAGGCCGCTACCCGAGGCCGTTACCAGATCCATCGGCACGGTAGCGCCGGGATTGGCAGCCTTGAGGGCTTCGGCATCTGCCTTGATCCGGTCAAGCAGCTTTGGGTTGGTCGGTCCGAGGTTCGAACCGCTGGACGAAGCCGCATTGTAGCCGTCACCGGCAGCCGACGGGCGGCCGTGGAAATAGGTATCGCCGGTAAAGACCTGACCGATCAGCGCGGAACCGACAACGGTGCCGTCCTTTTCGACCAGACTGCCATTGGCCTGATGCGGGAACAGAGCCTGGGTAATGCCGGTCATGCCGAGCGGATAGGCAAGGCCGGTAATGATGGTGATGGCAAAGATCATGACCAGAGCGGGCCGCAATTGTTTCAGCATTGGAGTGTTCCTTTAAACGAGACCAAGGGCAGTGATGGCCATATCGATGGCCTTGATGCCGATGAACGGTACGATGACGCCGCCAAGGCCGTAGATGAGCAGGTTGCGCGACAGAAGTGCACCGGCACCGACCGCGCGATAGGTGACGCCCTTGAGCGACAACGGGATCAGCGCGACGATAACCAGCGCGTTGAAGATGATCGCCGACAGGATGGCGCTTTGCGGCGAGGCAAGGCCCATGACGTTCAGCGCCGAAAGCTGCGGATAGAAGGCCAGGAACATCGCCGGGATGATGGCGAAATACTTGGCGATATCGTTGGCGATCGAAAACGTCGTCAGCGCACCGCGGGTCATCAGCAGCTGCTTGCCGATCTCGACGATCTCGATCAGCTTGGTCGGGTCCGAATCCAGGTCGACCATGTTGCCGGCTTCGCGGGCCGCGACCGTACCGGTGTTCATCGCCACGCCGACATCGGCCTGGGCAAGCGCCGGGGCGTCGTTGGTGCCGTCGCCGCACATGGCGACGAGCTTGCCCTTGGCCTGTTCCTCGCGGATCAGCGACAGTTTGTTTTCCGGCGTTGCCTGGGCAAGGAAATCATCGACGCCGGCTTCGGCAGCGATGGCAGCGGCTGTCATCGGGTTGTCGCCGGTGATCATCACCGTGCGGATACCCATGCGGCGCAGTTCGGCGAACCGCTCTCGGATGCCACCCTTGACGATATCCTTCAGGTGCACCACGCCCATCAGGCGGCCATCGCGCACGACGGCGAGTGGCGTGCCGCCTGACTTGGCGATCTCGTCGGCAATCGACTGGATTTCGCGGACGGTATCCGGACGCGCCGCCGTATTCTGGCTGGCGACGTAGCTCAGAACCGCATCGACAGCGCCCTTGCGGATCGACGAGCCTTCGATGTCGACGCCGCTCATGCGGCTCTGTGCGGTAAACGGCACGAAGGTCGCATGCAGTTGTGCCATGTCACGGGCGCGAATGCCGTATTTCTCCTTGGCCAGCACGACGATGGAACGGCCTTCCGGCGTCTCATCGGCAAGCGAGGCCAGTTGGGCCGCATCGGCAAGTTCCTGCTGCGACACGCCCAAAACGGGGCGAAGCTCGGTTGCCTGGCGATTGCCAAGCGTGATCGTGCCGGTCTTGTCGAGCAGCAGCGTATCGATATCGCCGGCTGCCTCGACGGCGCGGCCGGACATGGCCAGAACGTTGAAGCGAACCAGGCGGTCCATGCCGGCAATACCGATAGCCGAGAGAAGCGCGCCGATCGTTGTCGGGATCAGCGTCACGAACAGGGCAACAAGCACGATGACCGGAATGGAACCGCCGGCATAGGTCGCAAAGCTCGGGATCGTCACAACGGCCAGAACGAAGATCAGCGTCATGCCGGCGAGAAGGATGTTGAGAGCGATCTCGTTCGGTGTCTTCTGGCGCTCGGCGCCTTCGACCAGCGAAATCATCCGGTCGATGAAGGTCGAACCCGCTGCCGCACTGATGCGCACCCGGATCCAGTCGGACAGGACCTGCGTGCCGCCGGTAACGGCCGAACGGTCGCCGCCAGATTCGCGGATGACGGGGGCGGATTCACCGGTGATCGCCGCCTCGTTGACGGAGGCGACCCCTTCGATGACTTCGCCATCGGAGGGGATGATCTCGCCGGCTTCGACGAGCACGACGTCGCCGACCTTGAGGCTGGTGCCGGAGACGATCTTGAAGCTCTTTAGATCTGTTCCGGTCAGAAGCTTGGCCTGCGTTTCGGTGCGGGTCTTGCGCAGCGATTCCGCCTGCGCCTTGCCCCGGCCTTCGGCAACAGCTTCGGCGAAATTGGCAAACAGCACCGTGAACCACAGCCAGATATTGAGCTGCAGCGAAAAGCCGAGATTGCCGCTTCCGGTGACGAGATCGCGCAGGAACAGGACGGTCGTCAATGTCGAGACGACGGCGACGACGAACATCACCGGGTTGCGGGCCAGCGTGCGCGGATCAAGCTTGACGAAAGCAGAACCGATCGCCGGAATAAGGATGCGAGAGTCCATCAGGCTCGCAGATTTGGACTGGCTCATAAGAGAACTCCAGTTTCTTTTGTGTGTGACATCACGGTGACCGCGTCAGCCGTGGAACAATTCGGTAAAAGCGTGGGCAAGACCGCCAATCACCAGCAGGACCAGCATGAAAGCGATGATGATGCTGGTTGCCTGCGGGGGTGCCGCTCGCGGCGGATCACCGTCGCGAGGGTTGAGGAGCCTTCTGAACTTCTGCTGGAACAAGCGGTTCATGACGGCACCTAGAAGGTTTGACCCGATATCATCGCCAGGTGCTCGACGATCGGCCCGAGCGCCAGCGCCGGGAAGAAGGTGAGACCGCCGACGATCAGGATGACGCCGCAGAGCAATCCGACAAAGAGCGGGCCGTGGGTCGGGAACGTCCCTGCCGAAGCCGGCACCGTCTTCTTCATCACCAGCGAACCGGCAATCGCCAGCGCCGGGATGATCACCAGGAAGCGGCCCATCAGCATGGCGATGCCAAGCGTGATATTGTACCAGGGCGTGTTGCCGGTGAGACCGCCGAAGGCCGAGCCATTATTGGCGGCAGCCGAGGTGTAGGCATAAAGGATTTCCGAGAAACCATGCGGTCCGGGATTTCCGATCGAGGCCACGCCTGTCGGCAAGAGGACGGCGACGGCGGTGAAGCCGAGCATGGTCGCCGGCAGGATGAGGATGGCGAGAACGGCCATCTTGACCTCCTTGGCCTCGATCTTCTTGCCGAGATATTCCGGCGTGCGGCCTACCATCAGGCCGGCGACGAACACCGTCAGGATAACGAACATCAGGATGCCGTAGAAACCGGCGCCGACGCCGCCGACGATAACTTCACCCAGTTCCATGTTGATCAGCGGGATCAGGCCGCCGAGTGCCGTGAACGAGCCGTGCATGGCATTGACGGCACCGCAGGAGGCAGCGGTCGTGACAACGGCGAACAGCGACGAAAGGACGATGCCGAACCGGACTTCCTTGCCTTCCATGTTGCCGCCTTCGAGGCCCATGGCATGGACCAGCGGATTGCCGGCAGCTTCGGCCCAATAGGTGACAGCGACACCGGCGAGGAAGAGCACGCCCATGGTCGCAAAGATTGCCCAACCCTGGCGCTGGTTGCCGACCATGCGGCCGAAAACATTGGTAAAAGCCGCGCCGATCGCGAAGATCGACACCATCTGGATGAGGTTGGAGATCGCGTCCGGATTCTCAAAAGGATGCGCGGAGTTCGCATTGAAGAAGCCGCCGCCATTGGTGCCGAGCATCTTGATTGCCAATTGCGAGGCGACCGGGCCAAGCGCGATGGTCTGCTGTGCACCTTCGATCGTCGTTGCCGTTACGTAGGCGCCGAGCGTCTGCGGTACGCCGAGATAGACATAGGCAATCGTCAGCAGGATGCAGATCGGCAGAAGAATGTAGAGCGTGGCGCGGGTCATATCGACCCAGAAATTGCCGATCGACTTGCCGGAAGCGCGCGCAAAACCGCGGATGAGCGCAGCGGCGATGGCCATGCCGGTCGCGGCAGAGGCAAAATTCTGCACGGTCAGACCAGCCATCTGCACCAGATAGGACATCGTGCTTTCGCCGCCATAGTTCTGCCAGTTGGTGTTGGCGACGAAACTGGTGGCGGTATTGAACGAAAGCTCAGGCCCAACCGCGGACATGCCCGCAGGGTTGAACGGCAGAAAACCCTGGAACCGCTGCAGCGCATAGAGAACGGCAAAGCCGGCAAGATTGAACAGGAGCAGGGAGAACACATAGCTCGTCCAGTGCTGCTCTTTCTTCTCGCTGGTGCCGGACAGCCGGTAAAGGCCGCGTTCGACAGGAGCAAAAAGGGGTGACAGCAAGGTGCGCTCACCGCCGAAGACGCGCGTCATATAGGCGCCGAGCGGCTTGATGAGTAAAATGACGATCCCGCAGAAAATGAGGATCTGGATCCATCCGTTGAGTGTCATGGCAATAACTTTCCGAACCTGGCGTTGTTAGAAGCGCTCAGGGCGAATGAGGGCGTAGGTCAGATAGGCAAGCAGAAACACGGTCACGCCGGCTCCGAGCACATAATCGACAAGCATTTCTCTTAATCCTTCGAATTAGAGACGGTCGCAGGCCCGGGCATAGGCAAACGACAGCGCGAAAAACAAAACGCCGATCCCGATCAAGACAATATCCATCATCGATCCAGGCTCCTTTTGTTGAATTTCATCTTTCCCTTCTCTTCAAAGAAGGGCAGCGACGCGAAAGAGGCCCCGTTCGATCATGCTCGACGCAAGATCCGGGGCCTGAATTCCACGCCGACTATCGCCCCGAACCGCATTAGCGTTCGAGACGCGCCGCCAGGCAGAGATATAAAAATCTCATAGGAGTTTTTGAAATGGCGAGCGAAGCGCGCCAGCGGCAAACCGCCGTGATGATCATCCGATGTGAAATATCCGGACCGCACGAATAGTTTGAACAGCGAAAACGTTTCTGCGGAATATGCAACCGATATATCCCGTGTATCTTTTGGAACAACCAACGATATTTCTTTGTGTTTCTTTATTTCGACACTTGTTTCGCAAAGCAGAAGCTCGCCTGCCGCCCTACTTGACTTTTGGGGTGCTCAAATTCAGTGATTACGCGTGCATTTTTGGGGAAACTGCATGAAATACAGATCCATGGGGGTTGCCTTGGGAGTGCTCTGTCTCGCCATGCCGGCGCAGGCTGACCCTTTGCCACGTCCATCCCCCGCCGCAGGATCAGTCATTGCCCGCAAATCCGGCGAGGAAGTGCGCTTTGTCGACATTTCCAGCTGGCGTTTTGTCGATCTGCAGCAGGACCTTCTGAGCGGCGACGTGCTGCGCACCAATGCAACTGGCCAGCTTGCTGTTCTCTTCTCCGACCGCACCCAGGTTCGGCTTGGCCGCAATACCTCGCTGCTGGTCAAGCGGATGGGTGGCAATGGCGATACCGGGCTGGAGCTGCAATCCGGCACGATCTGGGCGCGCGCCGAACGTGGCGGCCAGGGCGTGGTGATCGACACGCCGGCAGCGGCGGCCGCCATCCGCGGCACCGATTGGTCGATGACGGTCGGCGCCGACGGCAAGACCTCGCTGATCGTGCTCGAAGGGCTGGTTGAACTCAGCAATGCCCAAGGCAGCGTCAAGGTCGCGCAAGGCGAAGGGGCAGTCGCCGCGATCGGCCAGGCGCCTTCGAAGATCATCATTGCCAAACCGAAGGACAGGGAACAGATGCTGTTCAACCTGTCACTGAGAAATGCTTTCCAGTGGATGCCGGTAACGCCGTTGATCGTGCCTGAGATGCGCAAGGAGCGCACCCGCATCGAGGCACAGGACGCGAACACGCGTTCGGCGGAAGATTGGCTGAGCCTGTCGGAAATCTATCTTTCGCTGAATGGAAGACAAAAAGCGCAGGCGGCATTGCAGGAAGCCCGGACCCGCGGATTGCGTGGCGATCAGACCGCACGGGCGGATTTGGTCGATGCCATGATTGCCGGTTCGGAAAACCGCTATCGTGATGCTGCCGCTTTGTTTGACAAGGCGCGGCGGAGACTTAATGCCAAACGCGGGGCCATTGCCGCCTATGGCGGCTATTTCGCCCGGTCTCTGGCTGATCCCAACCATGTCGAGCAACCTCCTCGGCTCGCTAACAGCGGCTATGCCGCCATTGCGAAGGCCTGGACCGCAGGTTTTCGAGAGGACATCCCGGCAGCGCTGGCATCGATCAGGGAAGGTGAACGTAATACGCCCGGCGACCCGACCTTGCCCGGCGCACGCGCGCAGCTCGGCATCCTGCTTGCCGACGAAAAGGAGGTCGTCGACGGATTTGAACGCGCGCTCGCACTCGATCCGGAAGACCCGACCGGCCTTGAGGCCCGGGCAAACTACAAGCTGCATCTCCGGAACGACCGGCAGGGCGCGCTCGACGATTTGAACCGCGCTCTCATCACCTCGCCTGGATCCAGCTCCATCTGGAATACGATCGGGATCGTGCACAGTGACCGGAATGCCAACAGGGAAGCGGAAGCCGCCTACAAAAAAGCCATCGAACTTGATCCACTTGACCCGGTCAGCCACGCTAATCTTGCGCTTCTCTATCTCGTTGAAATGCGGATGAAGGAAGCCAAGCGCGAGATAGACGAGGCATTGAGGGTTGACCCTTCCTTCGACATTGCCTTGATTGCACGTGGCCGATACCACCTGCAGACCGGTGAAATGGACAAGGCCCTGGAGGACCTGCTGGCTGGCTCGACCGCCAATCCCGGTTATTCCCAAGCCCAGCTGATGCTGGCCGCCGCCCACTATGAAAAGGGAGACCGCGTGCCCGCCGCGCAGGCAATCGATAATGCGGATCGGCTCGATCCGAATGACCCGGTCATTCCCGTCGTCCGCACGGCGATTGCCATTGACGAATACGATTCTGACGGGGCGATCCGCAACGCGCAGGAGATCATGCGCCGGACACGCGCGCAAGGCGGTGACCACGCGCCACTTGGCGCCAACCAGCAGGCAGGCTCGACGCTTAACGACGCCTTCCGGCTGCAGGGGCTGGATGCGTGGGGGCAATATTATGGCGACGTGGTCTTCGATCCCTTCGCCGGATCGAGCTATATCGACCAGGCAGTGCGCGGCAGCGTCAATCCGTTCACCAGCGAATACAGCTATGACGGAAAAATCATCGAAAACAGTGCCACTGACGCGGCGTTCTCTTCCTTCATCCAAGGGCTGCTGATTGAGCCCCATATGCTCGCAAGCCGCGACCGGACCGCCAACCTGATCCAGAGACCGTTCCTGGAAGCTTCCCTTGGCGGCGGCTTGGTCTCCGGCGATGGCAATACCGGATATACCGGTGAGGCGGAGCTTCGCGGATTAGGAAATGCCCCTTTCCCCGTCAGCGTCTACGGGACGTTGCAATGGGAAAAGACACCCCAGAGCCGCCCGCTTGACGACATTACGGGTAGCTTTTCAACCGAAACAGAGCTCCTCGGCGGGAATGGTTACCTGACCGCAACGCCGACACCGGACGACCGGTTGGTCTTCTACACGAACTATGCGCGCAACGATGTCTCGCTTGATGCCGGTATTTTGACGACGGTGCCGACGATCCCCTTTCCATTGGTGTTCGATCGGGACCTGGATATTTCGGCGACCTCTCTGAACATCGGCGCCGGATGGAGCCATACGATTGCCTATCAGAATATCGTCAATGCCGGCGTCTTCTATTCGTCCAGCAAGGCACGTGTTCAGGACAACGGACTTCTGCTTGGAGTTCCCCTGATCGAGGAAAGTACGGACGGCGAAAAAACCAGCGCCGTTGCCGCGATCGGACATATTTACGGGGATGGCGACCTGACATTTCGTTATGGCCTTGAAGGCGGCATGCTAAAACTGTCGTCGCACGTCACCTACAGCAATATTATGCCACCGGTAGCGTTTTACGATATTTCCTCGAGCGACACGTCACCACTCGGCAGGGCCTATGGCTCTGTCCTTGCCGAAATAACGCCAACCCTCAAGGCCGAGGCAGCCTTGTTTGCCACCTACCTTGAAAACGGTGACGGCGCGATCCGGCGGCTCGAACCGCATGCCGGTGTTGCCTGGAGTCCTGTCGAAGGACACTGGCTCAGGGCCGCCTATTTGCGTGAAGGCGCAGCCTCGGACACGCCCACACTTGCCCCAATCGGGGTGCTCGGCATTCAGTCCAACCAGCTCGATCTTGCCATGGACGGCAAGTCGGACACGTTCGCGTTTCGTTGGGATGCCGAATGGAGCGATCGTTTTTTCACATCCGTTGATGTCCAGCACCAGGAATTCGATTCCATTACGGCAACATTGCCCTACACGGTGGACACGATCGCGATTGACGAGGGGCGGCTGGATCGGGCCAGCCTGACGGCGAATCTTTGGCTCGGCCACGGCTTCGGCCTCTCCGCCACCGTCGCCGCTAACGATTCCAGTGGCAGTGGCGCCATTGTCGGCAACACATTCGAAGGCGGCCTGCCTTTCGTTCCAGATACGGCGGGACGCGTAGCCCTCACATGGGTCAACACCAACAACATCCGCGCAACGCTTGCCGCGAACTATACAGGTGAGCGCCTCGACAATTCCGGAATCAATCTCGACGACTATTGGACACTGGACGCCAACATAAAGTGGGAATCGTTCGATAAGCGCATCGAGGTCAATCTGTCGGGTTTCAACCTGCTGGATGAGGACTTCGATATTGCCAATGCTCTTCCCGGCTGGGGACCGACCTTCAAGGGGACGGTGAAAGTGCGCTTCTGATGACCGCGACGAAGCCGTGGCGGCGCCCGTCCATCAATGCTACCAGCGGTAGCGCTGCCCGCCGCCGCCGCCGGGCAGGCCTTGCCGTCCTTGCCGCTCTCGTCACAACAATCCTCTCCCTCCTCTCACTCACGTCTCCCTTCTCGCTCATCGAACTGCGCAGCTTTGACTATCTATCCACGCTTGCGCCACCGCCCCTTCCTGAAGACGGCCCTGTCATCATTGCTATCGACGAGCCTTCAATGGCCGAGATCGGCAGCCAGTGGCCGTGGCCGCGTGCCCTGCATGCGCAGTTGATCGAGGCGCTGCGCACCGCCGGGGCGAAGGCCATCGGCATCGACGTGATCTTTGCCGAACCTTCGGCAGTAGCGGAAAATGACGTAGCTCTTGCGGAGGCGCTTGGTCCCGATGTCGTTCTGGCCGGTGACGAAACGCTGATCGAGACGCCGCAGGCGGACCAGTTCGTGCGGACGGAACCGCTGGCAGAGTTTGTTGCCCGCGGTGCCAAAACGGGTATTGCGTCGGTTCATCTGAGCGGCGACGGCACATTGCGGCAAGTGCCTGGCTATACCGACGGCTTTGCCGCACGACTGGCCGAGGTTGCCGGCCGGCCGAAAAAGCCGGTATCAGGAACGGCGCTGTTACAGACATTCGGCCCGGCACGGACCTATCCGACGGTCTCCTATTATCAGGCGCTCGATCCCGGCCAATTCCTGCCGGACGGCATCTTCCGCAACCGTATCGTCATTGTCGGCCTCAGCCTGCAGAATGCACCAACCCTCAAGGCCGGCGGCGCCGACGCTTTTGCTACGCCGTTCACAGTGCAAACCGGTCATCTGGTGGCGGGCGCCGAAATCCAGGCGACCATCTTCGACAATATTACCCGTGGGCTGCTCATCGCCAAGGCGGGACAAGGGGCAGTGATTGCAGCGATCGTGCTTGGGGCTCTGCTGGCCGGCGGGGTGGTTTTCCGGGCAACGGGATGGCCGGCAACGGCGATGAGCGTGGCCGTGCTGGTCCTCCTGCTTGCCACAAGCTATGCAATGTTGCGGCTCGGCCATATCTTTATTTCTCCAGTCGGCCCGGCGCTGGCCTATCTGTCGGTCGTCGCCGGCCAGGCAACCCTCGACTATGCCGCCGAGCGCCGTAGCCGCCGCGATATTACCCGTGCGTTTTCACGCTATCTGTCACCCGCGCTGGTCGAGCGCCTGGCGGACGATCCATCGCAACTGAAACTGGGCGGCGAACGCCGGACGCTGACCATTCTCTTCTGCGACGTGCGCGGCTTCACGACGATTTCCGAAGCCTTGAAGGACGATCCCGAACAATTGACGGCGCTGATCAACCGGCTGCTGACGCCACTGTCCGACATCGTGCTGGAAAGTGGCGGCACCATCGACAAGTATATCGGCGATTGCCTGATGGCCTTTTGGAATGCGCCGCTCGACGATCCCGGTCATGCCAGCCACGCGGTCGGCGCGGCGCTGAAAATGCTGGAGGCGATCGAGCAGCTGAACGCAGACTTGCGGCAGGAAGCGGCAGAAGCCGGCGGCGAGGCGCGAGTACTGAAGATCGGTATTGGTATCAATACCGGCGACTGCGTCGTCGGCAACATGGGGTCCGCGCGCCGCTTCGACTATTCCGTGCTCGGCGATGCCGTCAATCTTGCCTCCCGCCTGGAAGGCGAATCGAAGAATTACGGCGTGCCGCTTCTACTCGGCGAGCGCACGGCAGCGCTCAGCGCTGAGGATTTCATCATCGCGGAACTCGACAGCATCACCGTCAAGGGCCGTACCACGTTGTCACCGATCTTCACGGTGCTTCCATCCGGCAAGCCCGAGCCGCTGGAAATGCACCGGCAAATGCTCGCTGCCAAATATGCCGGGAACCTGAGCGACCGCGATCCGGCCTTTACCGAACTCGAACGTGAGATCCCTCACCTCGCCGGCTACTACCGCCTGATCCGGACGCGGCTGGCTTGACGATCGCACCCGCCGCCCCTCCCACAATTGATCGGAATTGTGGCAAGCGGCGGCACCTAAATATTACTTTAATTTAACATGATCTAATAGGGCATGAGCAGTATATTCCTGATCGAAGCCATGTATTGCCGGCGGCAATCGCGCCGTGACGCGACACTATAAGATGGCTTCCTACCAAGAGACGTTTCAGGAGCGTCTCTATATTAGAGGTAACGCAAATGTTCTCTTTTGCAAAAACCGCAGCAATCTCCGCAATTTTCGTTTCAGCTTCCATGGGTGTCGCTTTCGCCGGATCTCACGGTGACCCCGGCCGCGACCATGACCATCACGACGGGTTCCGTGACCGCTCCATGCTGGGTGACAACGACATCACAACCGATGTCACCCCAAGCCCAACCTACGTTGTTCCGGCCTATGCGCCTGCTTACGTCCACCGGTCGCGGCTCGATACGATCCTTGCCGAACTCCGGGCAGACAACCGCACCATGAACGCCGACAAGAGCCACGGCCTTCTCACCAGCGCTGAATATCAGCGCCTGAGAGCAGACGATGCCCGGATACGCCATGAAGCGATGGCGGTGGCCGATCGCCACAATGGTGCAATACCAGAAGCTCGCTACATTGGCCTGCAAAACCAGGCTCAGCAGCTTCGTACCGACATCCGCCGGATGGCATAACCGACGGCCAGCCCCGAACATACAGCGCAGGCTGCGTGTTCGGGGCTGGCATGCGGACGTCATCGAACGCCGGGCCATCTCCATGGCCCGGTTCAATTGCCGGAAACGTAAACTCCAAAGTCATTTCGGAAAATGTGCTGGACCACGGGTTGTTCGGCAGCAGTCACATTGATGAATACCGCTGAAATTGATCGTATCTTTTAGGGCCGGTACCACCACAATTACACTGAACGGACCTTGATCGACACCCGAAGAACTGTTGCCGCGCAAAGCCTGATGCAAGGCATCCTGTGGTACTGATCCTTGCCGAGACAACAGAGGAGAATCCGGCCGCGATGCGCAAGGGAGACTGGATTGCGGGTCTGTCGGTCGCGGGATTGATGCTGCCCGAAGCCGTCGCCTATGCCGGAATTGCCGGCCTGCCGCCACAACGGGCGATCTGTGCAGCCATTGCCGGTTGCCTTGCCTATGGGCTGCTTGGACGAAGCCGGTTTGCCATTGTCAGTCCAACCTCCTCCTCGGCCGCCATTCTGGCAGCAACACTGCTCGCGCTGCCGGGCTCGGCCGACGACAAGGCGGTGCTTGCGACGATCCTGGTCGCTCTTGTCGGCATTCTCTTCCTGATCGCTTCGATTGTGCGGCTTGGAAATCTGGCAGGCTTCATATCACGGCCCGTGCTGCGCGGTTTCGCGTTCGGGCTGGCAATCACGATCATCCTGCGCCAGATACCGGTTCTTGCGGGTGTCCCCGTCAGCGCCTCCAACCTGCTGTATCTGGTCACCCGCCTGGTTTCTTCTGTGCCGCAATGGCATCTTCCGAGCGTTCTTGTCGGCGTGACGGCGCTTGTTACGCTGATCGGGCTCCGTCGCGTTCCGTTTCTCCCCGGCGCATTTCTGGTTCTCAGCGCTGGCATCGCCGCGTCGGTGGTCTTCGATCTTTCCCACCACGGTGTCGCCCTGGTCGGGACTATTCCGCTTCTGCCGGCCTGGCCGGATTTCTCGTCGCATCAATGGAAAGAAATCATCGCGCTTCTGCCCTTCGTCTTGCCGCTGGTGCTCATCCTGTTTGCGGAATCCTGGGGCACTATCCGTTCATTTTCGCTGCGCCATAATGAGACCGTGGAGGCAAACCGGGAGCTTGGCGCGCTTGGTCTCTCAAACCTCGCCAGTGCCATCGTCCAGGGCATGCCGGTCGGAGCCGGGTTCTCGGCCGGGGCGGCAAGCGAGGCTGCCGGCGCGCAAACCCGGGCGACCGCGGTCGTCGCGGCATTCGGGTTGGCATTGCTGATTGCCTTTGCCGCCGCACCTGTCGCGCTTCTGCCCCAGCCGGTCCTGGCGGCAGTGGTCGTCGCGGCATTGACCCATGCGCTCGACCCCATGCCACTGTTGCGCCTGTGGCGGCTGAAACGTGACGGTTACATCGCACTTGGTGCGGCTCTCGGCGTCCTGGTGTTCGGTGTTCTCGACGGCATGCTGGTGGCGATCGCATTGTCGCTGGCAGCACTGCTCAGACGCATGGCATCACCCTATGTCGCCCGTCTTGGGCGGCTCGCGGGGGGCCATGATTTTGTCGATATCGCCCGCCATTCCGACGCATTCCCGGTTTCCGGGGTCACCGTCTGGCGGCCGGCGCAACCCTTGTTCTTCGCCAATGCGGATGCCATTCTGAACACGATCGTCAGCCGCATTCGAGCGGACGGCCGCAGCAAATGCGTTGTCGTCAGCCTTGAAGAGAGTTTTGATCTGGACAGCACTGCACTCGATGCCCTGCTGGAATTCGACACCACAGTGCGGGCCTCCGGCAGGCGGGTGCAATATGCCCGCGTGCATGACCAGGCCCGCGACCTGATCATGGCGGCAGCACCTGAGCTTGCAGGCCGCTGCAGCGTCAGCGTCGATGATGCTGTTTCAGCCGTTCTAACCCAAACATCCAGCACCCGAGGTGCCCCATGACGCAAACCTATGAACCCCATCTGCAGCCCGTGGCGATAGCGAGCCTGCGGCCAACGCAAATGACGGTCGGCTTTCGCGAGGTCGCCAGCAAGCGGCTGGAATGGCGCGAGATTGCCGGTCACGACGGACCGGACTTTCTCGGCCGCCATATGGTCCCGGTCGTGATCGGCTGGAAGAAACACGCCTATCTGATCGATCACCATCACCTTGTCAGGGCCTTGCAAGAGGAAGGCGTGGCGCATGTCTTGACCAGCGTCGTTGCCGATCTCAGCGATCTTGCCAAACCGGAATTCTGGTCGGTGATGGATCACTATCGCTGGAGCTATCCCTTCGACGCGGCAGGCGAGCGGCAACCGCATAACAGCCTGCCCAAATCGATCGGCGGGCTCACCGACGATCCCTACCGGTCGCTGGCCGGCGCAGTTCGCCGTGCCGGTGGTTACGCCAAGGACAATACGCCGTTCAGCGAATTCATGTGGGCGGATTTCCTCAGAAACCGCATCGATCAGAAATTGCTGCACCGGGATTTCAAGGACGCCGAGATCGCCGCCCTCAAACTTGCCCGGACCAAGTCAGCAAAGCATCTGCCCGGTTGGTGCGGCCAAAGCGATTGATCTATAATTGAATCCGCCCGCCGCTATCAGCCTCACGCTGAACCTTCATTGTGCAGGCACGACAGCGTCTTTGCGTGACCAGAGGGACCGGACAAAAGCGGACAACCGCTCGATCTCGACGAAGATCACCGGTGTGATGAACAGCGTCAGCACCTGACTGACCAGCAACCCGCCGACAACCGCCACCCCGAGCGGTTGGCGCAGCTCCGAGCTGGCGCCGGTTCCGACGGCGATCGGCAGTGCGCCGAGAAGGGCGCAAAACGTCGTCATCATGATCGGCCGGAAACGCCGCACGGCCGCCATATGAATGGCCTCGTGCGTTTCATGATGCTGGTCGCGCTGCAGTGTCAGCGCCACATCGATCATCATGATCGCATTCTTCTTGACGATACCGATCAGCATCAGCAAGCCGACCAGCGCAATGATCGACAAATCGAAACCGAAAATCCTCAATGTCAGAAGCGCGCCGAAGGCTGCCGACGGCAAGCCGGAGAGAATGGTCAGCGGGTGCAGGAAGCTTTCGTAGAAGACGCCGAGCACCACATAGATGATCAGCACGGCTGCACCAATCAACAGCCCGGTATTGCCGCTTGCCTGCTCGAAAATCTGGGCGGCACCGGCATAGTTTGTCGTGACGGTCGCAGGAAGATTGATCTGCTGCTTGAGCGCATCGACACGCGCCGTTGCTGTCCCGAGCGACACGCCTTTCGGCAGGTTGAAAGACAAGGTGACCGCGGTCAGCTGCCCTGTCTGATTGACGGTGACCGGCCCTGCTTCTCGCGTTACCCGCGCAAAGCTTGACAGCGGCACGAGTGTGCCGGACGCGGACGCGATCCGGATAGCCGACAGCGACTGCTCGTTCCAGTCCAGCGACTGGTCATACTCGATGATGACGTCATAGCTGTTGCCGGTCGTCTGGATCTGCGTGACGACATAGCTGCCGAATGCCGCTTCCAGCGTCGTACGCAGTGCCTGCGACGAAATTCCAAGACTGTTTGCCCGGTCGTTATCGACAATGACATGCGCCTGAAGCGCGTTGTTCTGCAGGTCGGTGGCAACATCGACAAAATGGGCAGGGTCTGCCCGCATTGCGTCGCCAAGCGTCTGCGACCATTGCCGTGCCGCGGCCGCATCGATCGATTGCAGGACGACCTGGTAGAGGCTCTGGGTGCTGCGCCCGCCAAAGCGCAGGCTCTGTTGGGGGGTGATGAACGTTTTCAATCCGGCGATCTGCGACAGCGAATGCCGCAGGACCTGCAGGGTCGTATCAAGCGGCGGACGCGTATCGCGCGGTTTCAGCTGAACGAGAAGAGACCCGGCATTGAGTGCCGATCCACCTGGCCCGGAACCCAGGGTCGAGGTCACATGCGCGACGGACGGATCGCCGGAGACAATGGCGGCAGCGCGGGCCTGCAAGGTGCTCATCGCCTGATAGGAGATATCCTGGCGGGCCTGCGTCGAGATCGTCAGGATACCGATATCTTCCGAGGGGGAAAAGCTGCGCGGTAGGCTGGCGAACATCCATCCGGACGCGACAAACGTGGCGGCAAACACCAGCATGACGATTGCGCGGTGGTTCAGGCACCACCCCACAGCCCGGCCGTAGGCGGCGGTCACCCTGTCGAACAGACCCTGACGCTGCGGCTCCTGCATATCCCAGTGCGGCAACCGGGCCGCAAGCATCGGGGTGACTGTCAGCGATACGGTGGCCGAGGACAGGATCGCCAATGTGACGACGACGCCGAACTCGTTGAGCACACGCCCGACGATGCCGCCCATCAGCAGGATGGGCAGGAAGACCGCCACCAGCGAAATCGACATCGAAATGATGGTGCCGGTGACTTCGCGGCTGCCCTCAATCGCCGCCTCGAGCGGCGCCATGCCCTCCTCCACTTTGCGGACGATGTTTTCCAGCATGACGATGGCATCGTCGACCACAAGACCGACCGAGAGGGTCAGGCCCAGAAGCGAAATATTGTCGATGGAAAAACCGAGCGCGTACATCGCGGCCAGTGTCGCCACCAGCGACAAAGGCACGGCGAGCGCCGGGATAAGTGTTGCCGAAACGCGCCGGAGGAACAGGTAGATGACCAGAACGACAAGACCGATGGTAATCATCAGCGTCGTCTCGACATCAGCCACTGCCGCACGGATCGATACCGAGGCGTCGTTGACGATGTTGATGTGCATGTTGGCTGGAAGGTTGGCCTGAAGATCCGGCACCTTGGCCAGAATGGCATCGACCACTGCCACGGTGTTGGCACCGGGCTGACGCTGCACGGCAAGCGCGATGGCCGGCTTGCCGTCAAGCGAGCTACCTTGATTGACGATCTGTACGCTGTCGACGACATCCGCGACGTCATCCAGCCGGACGATGCGGCCGCCGGGCTGGGCGATGATCAGTGTTTTGAACGCCTCGGCATCGCTGCGCTGGGTCGCGACATCCACCGTCAATGCCTGCGATTTGTTTTGCAAGGTGCCGACAGGGGATTGATCGTTGGCAGCGGCAACCGTCGCCGCCAGCCCATCAAGGGAAAGGCCGCGGCTTTCCAGCTTGTTCGGATCGACCTCGATCCGTACCGCATAGGCCTTCGCGCCAAACACCTGCGCCTGAGCCACACCGGAAATGGTCGAGAGCGCGGGGGAAATGATATTTTCCGCCACATCGTCCATTTTCGTCAGCGAGGCACCGTCTCCGGTCAAGGCCAGGATCAGCACCGGTGCATCGGCAGGATTGGCCTTGCGATAGCTGGGTGGCGCCGTGAGATTATCAGGCAATTGCCGTTGGGCTCTGGCAATCGCCGCCTGCACATCAGCGGCGGCGGCATCGATATCGCGCGAAAGAGCGAACTGGATGGTGATCTGGCTGTTGCCGAGCGACGAACTGGCACTGATCGTATCGATCCCGGCGATGGTCTCGAACTGCTTGATCAGAGGCGTAGCGACGGAACTGGCCATCGTATCCGGCGAAGCGCCGGCGAGCTGCGCCGTGACGTTGATGGTCGGAAAATCCGCCTGCGGCAGGGCGGCGACAGGCAGGTTGCTATAGGCAGACGCCCCTGCAAGCAGAACACCAACGATCAAGAGGATAGTTGCGACCGGGCGCCGGATGAAGATTTCGGAGATGTTCATTCGATCGCTCCGGCTCCGCTTTCAGCCACCGTTTCGGGTGCTACCACCGGCGCCGACACGATTTCGACTGGTGTTCCCTCCACCAGCCCCGCCTGCCCTTCGGTGACGACGATCTCGCCCTCCTTCAGGCCATCGGCGATGCCGGTCGTGTTCCCCGCGGCGAAAGCGACCTTCACCTTGCGCACCTCAACGGTCTTGTCCTTTCTGATTACGTAGCAGACGGCGCCGTCGCTCTGCGGCTGCACCGAGACTGTGGGCACCAGGACCAGGTCTTTCTGTTCTCCGGCGGTGACCGTGACACGCAGCGACTGTCCCGGCCAGAATGTCCCGTTGGCATTATCAAGCCGCGCTCGCATCTTGAACGTGCCGGAGGGCGCATCGACCGCATTGTCGATGAACACGATCGGTCCGGTCTCTCCTGCGGTTTTATCCTGCGACAGGGTGGGGGAAATACTGACATTCAGTTGCCCGTCTGCAAGCGCCTGACGGGCGAGAGCCAGATCTGTTTCCGGCAGCGTGAACTCCGCATAGACCGGCTTCATCTGCGTCAGCGTAACGATATCCTCACCCGGCGCGACATAGGCCCCGGGCGACAACAGGATCACCCCGAGCTTACCGTCGAAGGGTGCGCGCACTTGTGTTTGCGTCAGCGCCACCTTGTCGGCAGCCAGCGTGGCACTATCGACGCCGATTGCAGCTTCTGCCTGTTTTGCTGCGGCAACAGCATCATCATATTGTTGGCGGGTTTCTGCGCCGTCATTGCTCAGCGCCGTGACGCGCTTCAGGTTTATGTTGGCTTCATCGAGTGCCGCCTGGTCCTTGGCAAGCATGGCGGTGTCGCGGGCTATATTTGCATTGATGGTGCGATCATCCAGTTGCACAAGCAAAGTACCGGCCGCGATTTCGGCACCGTCCTTGACCAGGATTTGTGCGACGGTGCCTGCCACTGGACTGGAAAGAGCGGTGGAGGCGAGTGGAACGATGGTGCCGAGCGAACTGCGCGTCACCGGCAGGGCACCAGCCTTTGCCGCCGTGGCGTTGACGGTCACCGCGCCGCGCGTGTGGCCCGCAGCACCCTTCGTCATGCCGGCCTCACTGCTCGGCTTGCTTTCGGCGGAATCAACCGACAGAAAGCGCGCGACCGAGCCCGGCAGATAGGGGCCGAGTTCCGTGCGCGCCAGGAAAATGCCCGCAACGGCAACAGCGACGACGAGAAGCGAATTCCGGTACCGCATGTTGTTTTCCTTCAGTGGCAACAACGCATTTTCAAACACCAGAATTATTCGAATACCAGAGGTTATCAATGACCCCGAACCGGGCAACACGGTGTCAACGCGCCCCTCGCCAGAATTAAATTCTGTCCAGAATCGCGGCGACAAATCCGGCCGGGCGATCGGCGCGAGGGTTCGCCCCGCGACGAAAGGTCCGTGACGCTCGCCCACTTCACGGAGGCAAAGGCAGAGCGAACCTGCTATGCCTGTTCTAGTTGCACAATTGACCACGCATTGGGGAACCAAACTGTCTGAAACGGCCCGGATCGATATCCATAATTCCGAAACGCCCATTCTCTGTCGAAGCTGCGAAGTGCGTCACAAGGGATTGTGCGGCGCGCTTGATGCCGGGCAATTGCTCGCCATGGCAAAACACACCCGCATGACCCGCCACGAAGCCGGCAAACTGCTGGCCGGTGAGGAAACGCCGATCCAGTCCTATGCCAATGTCATGCGCGGCGTCGTCAAGTTGACCAAGGTGCTTGAGAACGGTCGCCAGCAGGTCGTCGGCCTCCAGTTCGCACCAGATTTCCTGGGCAGGGTGTTTGGCCGGGAAAATGCGGTGACGGCGGAGGCCGCATCCGATGTCGAACTCTGCGAAGTGCCACGCGCCGCTTTCGAGCGGCTGGTGGCCGAATATCCGCAGATGGAACACCGGCTTTTCGCTCAGGTTCTGCGCGAGCTCGACGAGGCCCGGGACTGGATGGTGACCCTTGGACAGAAGACCGCAGCGGAAAAGGTCGCGAGCCTTTTGTATCTGATCGCTGGCCATATCAACCCATCGACCGGCACCGAAACACGCGACACCGCCGAGTTTGATCTGCCTTTATCGCGTATGGACATTGCTGAATTTCTCGGCCTGACGATCGAAACGGTATCGCGGCAGATCACCAAGCTGCGAACCGAAGGGGTAATTTCCGTGATCGCCAACCGCCAGATCACGATCCCGAGCCTCAAGCGCCTGAAGGCACGCTGCGGTTAGACAGCCAAGGGGGCGATGCGGGTGGCCGAAAGCATCGGGATCAGGACGGTGCAATCAAACCGGATGCGCCGTCTGGCGCAATCGAAATAGGCCCGCAGCATATAGCCCAGCGTTTCCGGCGATGGTTTGCCAAGGCCGATGCCATAGGCACGCAAGGCATCGCATAGCTCTTCGGCATAGCATCCCTCTTCGATCTGCTCGTAGCGAACCTGATCCAAGATTTCCGGCAGTCCAGGTAGCATTCGCCGATTTTCCTTGATGAAGGGAAGGATGATCTCCTCTTCCAGCCGATGGACGGCCGTCAGGATCGGCGGGATCGCCCGGCGCAGCTGCAGGCACTCGCCCAGCACGACTTTGTCCGGTAAACGGTCAGCCGCATTTTCCAGTGCATCGCACAGAACAGCCTGATCCCTGAGTGCGCATTCCAAAAGATCGATAGCCGGGTCATTATCTGCTGTTACTGATTCGCTAGGCGGCATCTTCCTGTCCATCGATGGTCCTCCCCGGCTGGACATCTGCCCATACCGTTGTTTCCTCTGCCGGATGAAACATCCGCGCACGCCCCGGCGCCTTGACCTCGATCAAGCCGACCTGTTGCCCTCTCCTTCCTGCGAGCGCTCGTCATCGAGCAATATCCGTTGTGCCGCCCCGTCCATGTCCTCGTACTGGCCGCTCCTCAGCGACCAGATGAAGGCACCGAGCCCGGCCAATCCGAGCGAGATGGCAACCGGCAGGAGATAGATCAGCGACTTCATCGCAACTGGCCCTCCGGGTTGGCGGACGGCAATAATGACGGCGCATCGAAATGGTCCGCCCCGGTATTGAGACGCAGGGCGTTGCCGATCACCAGCAGCGAGGATGCAGACATGGCAATGGCGGCGACGAGCGGCGTCACGTAGCCGAAAACGGCGATCGGAATGGCAAAGGCGTTGTAGCCGATCGCCAGGGCCAGATTCTGCCGGATCAAGCGGCCGGCCCTTCGCGACACATCCAGTGCCACGGTAACGGCGCTGAGCGAATCGCGCAGGAAGACGAAATCAGCGGCATTGCGGCCAACATCGGCGGCGGTTGCCGGTGCCATGGAAACATGCGCTGCGGCAAGTGCCGGGGCGTCGTTGAGGCCGTCACCGACCATCAGTGCCCGCCGCCCGTCCGACGCAAGCGCCTGCAGGCGTTCAAGCTTGTCGCCGGGTAGAAGCTCGGCGCCGTAATGTTCAATCTTGAGGGTCTTGGCAACGGATTGCACGGCCGCCTTGGTATCTCCCGAAAGAAGTTCGATGGGCATGCCAAGGCGATGCAGGCGCTCGATGGTCGCCGCCGCATCCGGCCGAAGAGTGTCGCTGAAGGCAAAGCGCGCGATGACCCTGCCGTTTTCCGACAGGACCGTTGCAGAAGTTCCTTGCTCGACCGGTCCCGCCCATGGGCTGCGCCCAAGCCGATAGGTCTTGCCCGCGATCGCCGCCTCGATCCCGAGTCCCGGGTGTTCGGTTACCCCGTCAGCCCTGACATCCGGATAATGATGGCCGGGATACGCCTTCCAGATGGCGCGTGAGGCGGGATGGCCTGAATATCCGGCCAGGGAGACCGCGATGGCAAGGGCTGTCTCGTCCCGCGCATCGCTGCTTGCAAGACTCAACTGGCCGAGCGTCAGGGTTCCAGTCTTGTCGAACACGGCCATATCGGCTTCGGCGAGCCGCTCCATGGCCGACCCGTCCTTGACCATGATGCCGCGCTCGAACAACCGGCGCGCGGCAACGACCTGGACGATCGGAACCGCCAGCCCCAACGCGCATGGGCAGGTGATGATCAGAACCGCAATCGCGATGGTGATGGCTTTGTGCCAATCGCCCGAGACCAGCAGCCAGCCGATCCCTGTGAGAAATGCGGTCAGATGAACCGCCGGTGCATAATAGGTTGCGGCCCGGTCGGCGATGCGCCGGTAAAGCCCACGGCCGGCTTCGGCCGCTTCCATCAGCCGGATGACTTCGGCGAGAAATGAGGCTTCGGCAGCGGCGGTGACTTCGATCGTCAGCGGCCCTGTCAGGTTGAGCGTACCGGCGCTGATGGTATCGCTGGCCTTTACCGGGCGTGGATCGCTTTCGCCCGTGACCAGCGAGCAATCGAGCTCAGAGAGACCCTGCCGGACGATGGCATCGACTGGAATGCGATCGCCTGCAGTAATGAATACCTTCATTCCGGGCTCTATCCGCGCCAGCGGCATATATTCGCGGCTACCATCCGGTCCAAGGACCACCGCGCCCGCAGGGGTCATCCGCACGAGACTGCTGACGGCCGAGCGAGCCTTCTCGCGCATGACGTGATCGAGCACGCGGCCGATCAAAAGGAAAAACAGAAGCGAGGCGACGGCATCGAAATAGGCATGTTGGCCGTGGTTGATGGTCTCATAAAGGCTCATGCCGAAGGCAAGCGAGATGCCGACGGCGATCGGCACGTCCATGTTGGTGCGGCCATGCCGGAGCGCCGATACCGCCGAGCGAAAGAAGATGCCGCCGCCCAGCACCAGTGCCGGAAGCGCGATCAGGGCCGAAATCCAGTGGAACAGATCGCGCGTTGCGCCTTCGGCCCCTGACCAGACGGAGACGGACAAGAGCATGATGTTCGCCGTGGCAAAACCGCAGACAGCGACCGCCCGGATCAGCTCGGACCGGGTGCGATCACCCTCACCGTCCTGCTCGGAAAACAGATGTGCAGGATAACCGAGCCGGTACAACACCCCACAGAAATCCGGAACGGCTCCATCGTGCCAGCGGATCGACACCCGCCGGGTGGAGAGGTTGACACGGGCGTTCTCGACGCCGTCGAGCTTGCTCAGCGCCCGCTCGATCTTGCCGATGCAGGCAGCGCAATGCACATCCGGCACGGACAGATTGGTCTGCCTCAAACCGTCGCCGAGCACGTGGCTGAGCAGGCGGATTTCGTCTGCCGGCGGCATCGCCTGGCGCTCTGCCTCCAGCTCGAGCATGGATGCATTGCCGACGGCACAGCAGTTCATTGGCTTTTTCCATCCTTGATCAGAACACGTTCGCTATGGCGGTAGGGCACGGCCAGGCCGCCGTCGACCTCGACACTGACGACCCAGATGCCGGGAGATACCGCTGAGGAGGCGCTGAGTTGACCATCTCCTGACGGCACCAGTACCGCCGACCAGTCCGCCGCCTCGAAGCTCGGATGCTGGAAGGTCGCTTTTCCACCGGTCATTTTCACCGGATTGCCAATACGGTCGGCCAGCGTGAAGGAGATCTTTCCAGCGGCGATGTCGAGCTTCGGCACCCAGCCGAGATCGTTCTGCGTTCGCACCGCGATCATCTTCTCGTTGAACTGCTGGCTGGCAACATAGGAATTCTCGACCACCAGTCCGGTCCAGCTGGTCACGGCGAACCGCGCCATCACGAAATTGACGGCGATAATGACCCCGAAGAAGGCGAGCATGATTATCAGCATATGCCGGCCGGTAAATTCGCGGGATTGCGGTTTCATTTCGAGCCTCCCGGTGTCTGGAATGTTGCCGTGTAGGTTTTCGTCTCGGGGCCTTTTGTATCCTCGATGACGAAGCGGAAGGTCTGCACCTGCTCGTCAGCAACGTGGCGCGGCTGGGTGACAAAAACCTTCAGGCTGCGCAGGCGGTCCGGCTCGACCGGTACAAGGAATGATCCGTCACCCTGAGCCTCGA
The DNA here is from genome assembly GCA_900473685.1 of Hyphomicrobiales bacterium. Classification (GTDB taxonomy): domain Bacteria; phylum Pseudomonadota; class Alphaproteobacteria; order Rhizobiales; family Rhizobiaceae; genus Pararhizobium. The sequence goes on along the minus strand of UCNE01000015.1, from coordinate 13,116 downwards.
TACCGGCGATCGCGACGGAGCTTTGCGGCAAGCCCTCGATACGCACGGCCATCACACGCGGCTTGGCGATCATGTTGAGGATTTTCAGAGTGTAACCATTGCGCACCGATCCATCCGACAGCATGACGAATTGCGGATTGCGATCATGCAGGACGTTGACGTCGAGCCGGTCGCGAGTGACCAGCGCATAGACGAGACCAATGCCGACCAGCGACCAGAGTGCGGCGTAGAGCAACGTTCTTAGCCGCAGGAACGAGGCGAGACTGATATGGCGCAGCGTCGCCGCGAGCTTGCCGTCCGGTGTGCGGACACGCGCCGGGTCGATCGGCTGCGTGCCTCCGGCTGTCGCCAGCGCCATGTTGGCATTGTAGTCGTTGAGTGTCGTGTAGGAGATCAGGCCGCGCTCCCGGCCGAGCTTGTCCATCACCCCGTCGCAGGCATCGATGCACAGCGCGCAGGTGATGCATTCGAGCTGCTGGCCGTCACGAATATCGATGCCCATCGGACAGACGGCGACACAGGCGTTGCAATCGACGCAATCGCCGACCACCGCGCCCTGCGCTGCGGATTTCTTGGCGTGGCGCGAACGCGGTTCGCCGCGCCAGTCATTGTAGGTCACCGTCAGCGACGCCTCGTCGAGCATCGCCGCCTGGATGCGCGGCCACGGGCACATATAGGTGCAGACCTGCTCGCGCATCAGCCCGCCGAAGATGTATGTCGTTGCTGTCAGGAACGCGATGGTGCTGTAGGCAACGATTTCAGCCTGGCCGGTGAAGACATCGACAAGCAGTGTCGGTGCATCGGCAAAATAGAAAATCCAGGCCCCGCCGGTGGCCACCGCGATCAGCAGCCAGATGACGTGCTTGGTGGTCCGCAACACGAGCTTGCGCGGCGAATAGGGTTCCTTGTCGAGCTTGATGCGCGCGTTGCGATCGCCTTCGATCGCCCGCTCGACAACCAGAAAAAGATCGACCCAAACCGTCTGCGGGCAGGTATAGCCGCACCAAGCGCGCCCGACCGTCGAGGTCAAAAGGAACAACCCAAGCCCGGCCATGACCAGCAGACCGGCAACGTAGAAAAACTCCTGCGGCCAGATTTCGATGAAGAAGAAATAGAAACGTCGGTTGGCGATATCGATCAACACCGCCTGATCCGGTGCGTAATCGCCGCGATCCCAGCGCAGCCATGGCACCAGATAGTAGATGCCGAGCGTGATCGCCATGATCAGCCATTTGAAACGGCGAAATCCTCCCGAGGCGCGCTTCGGGAAGATCTTTTTACGCGGCGCATAAAGCACCTGCCGCTGCTTCTGCGAATTGACCGCCTCGGCGTCCAGTCTTTCGATGTCCATCTTTTCCAGCATTCCAGCCTCAAGGGCATGACGCCGGCAAGGCCGGCCACTCGTCTTTGAACCGGAGAGTGGCACTTGACGGCGCCAATCTCCTTGATCGAGGTCAAGCGACCGGATCGCGACGCCTATTTGCCGCCGCCGAGCGAATAGACATATGCCGCGAGTTCCTTGACCGTGACATCGCCAAGGCGTCCGCCCCAGGCCGGCATGACGCCGTGTTTTGGAGCGCGGATCTGCGCGGCGATCGCCTCCTCGCCGTCCACCAGCAACGACAGGCTGTCGGCGAGATTGGGCGCGCCCATCTCCTGATTACCCTCGCCACGATCGCCGTGGCAGCTCGCGCAATTCTGGGCGAATATCTGCGCGCCGGGCGCCGTTTCCTCTGGAAAGCCAGTGCCGTTCGACAGATCGGCAACGAACATGGCGACGGACGCGATCTCGTCGGGTTTCAAAATGTCGCCGAAGGCGGGCATCTCGCTGACATGCGTGTCGGCGTCTTCCGGCGCACGAACACCATGGGTGATCGTCGTCAGGATCTGCTCCGACGTGCCGCCCCACAGCCAATCGTCATCGTTGAGGTTCGGAAACCCTTTCGAGCCCTGCGCGCCCGATCCATGGCACTGGATGCAGTTGACCTTGAAGGCGGCGCTGCCGGCAGCCGTGGCAACATTGCGCAACGTCTCATCGGCAAGGATCTGCTGCATATCGGCGGCCTTGATTGCCGCGACATAGCCCGAGCGAGCCGCTTCGGCAGCGGCCAGTTCGGAGCGCACATCGGCACGGCTCGAATAACCAAGCACGCCCGTGGTTGCGGACGTCAGCAATGGCCAGGCCGGATAAAAGACCGTATAGACCAGGGCCCAGACGATACAGGCATAGAAGGACACGACCCACCAGCGCGGCAGCGGATTGTTGAGTTCCTTGATGCCATCCCATTCGTGCCCGGTCGTCGATACGCCCGACAACTCGTCCAGATGAGGATCTTTATGAGGATCGTGCATATCAGTCATCCTTGAGCGGGATTTGTGCGGCTTCATCGGCAGATTTCCGGCTACCGGGGCGGAACGCGAAGATCAGCGTGCCGACGAAGAACAGCGTCATCGCCAGTAGGCCCCAGCTGTCGGCGAAGGTCCGTAGTTGTTGGTATTCCATCGGGTTTCCCTCCTCAGCGGTCGCTGCCGGCTTCGTCGTAGGTCTTGAAGTCCACCAGCGTGCCGAGCATCTGCAGGTAGGCGACCAGCGCATCCATTTCCGTGATCGCCTGCGGATTGCCGTCAAAATCTCCGATGCGGGCCTTTGGATAACGGCCCTCGATGCCTGATGTATCGACCGTTGGGTCGGCCTGGGCGCGCAGATCGGCATCCGCATTGTCGATCATGTCCTGGCTGTAGGGCACGCCGACAGCGGCATTGGCCTTCAGATGCGTGGCGAAGTCCTTGACCGGCAGCGGCTTGCTTTTCAGGAAGGCGTAGCTCGGCATCATCGATTCCGGCACGACATCGCGCGGCTCTGTCAGGTGCTGGACATGCCATTCATTCGAGTAGCGGTTGCCGACGCGGGCAAGGTCCGGCCCGGTGCGCTTGGATCCCCACTGGAATGGGTGGTCGTACATCGATTCCGCCGCCAGGCTGTAATGGCCGTAACGCTCGACCTCGTCGCGGAACGGCCGGATCATCTGGCTGTGGCAGGCGTAACAGCCCTCGCGGATGTAGATATTGCGGCCGGCAAGCTCCAGCGGCGAATAAGGCCGCATGCCCTCCACCTTTTCGATGGTATTTTCGAGATAAAACAGCGGTGCGATCTCGACAATGCCGCCGACGGTGACGACCAGAAACGAGCCGATGAGCAGAAGCGTCGCATTGCGCTCGAGGATCGCGTGTTTGTCCAGGATACCCATGGTCTTCTTTCCTTATTCGGCCGCTTGGGGCGCTGGCACGGCGCCGCCGATTTCCTGTTCGTCGCGCTGGTACCCGAGGATGGTCATCGTGACGTTCCAGGCCATGATCAGCCCGCCGATGAGATAGAGAGCTCCGCCCAGCGCACGCACGACGTAGTAGAGGTGCATCGCCTCGACGGTTTCGGCGAAGGAGTAGACGAGGAAGCCCTGCTGGTCGTATTCGCGCCACATCAGGCCCTGTTGGATGCCCGAGACCCACATGACGGCGGCGTAGACGACGAGGCCGAGCGTGGCGAACCAGAAGTGCCAGGTGACCATGCGCACCGAATAAAGCCGCTCGCGGTTCCACAGTTTTGGCACGAGGAAGTAGACCGCGCCGAAGGTGATCATGCCGACCCAGCCAAGCGCGCCGGAATGGACGTGTCCAATAGTCCAGTCGGTATAGTGGCTGAGTGAGTTGACCGCCTTGATCGACATCATCGGGCCTTCGAAAGTCGACATGCCGTAGAAGGCGATGGCCGCAACCATCATGCGGATGATCGGATCGGTACGGATCTTGTCCCAGGCGCCCGAGAGCGTCATCAGGCCGTTGATCATGCCACCCCACGACGGCATCCACAGCATGATGGAAAAGACCATGCCGAGTGTCTGCGCCCAATCCGGCAGAGCGGTATAATGAAGGTGGTGCGGACCGGCCCAGATGTAGAGGAAGATCAGCGCCCAGAAATGGATGATCGACAGGCGGTAGGAGTAGACCGGCCGGTTGGCCTGCTTCGGCACGAAATAGTACATCATGCCAAGGAAGCCCGCCGTCAGGAAGAAGCCGACGGCGTTATGGCCATACCACCATTGGGTCAGCGCGTCCTGTACACCGGCAAAAGCCGAATAGCTCTTCGAGCCGGTGATCGAGACCGGAACCGCCAGGTTGTTGACGATGTGCAGCATCGCCACCGTGACGATGAACGACAGGTAGAACCAGTTGGCGACGTAGATATGCGGTTCCTTGCGGCGCAGGATCGTGCCGAGGAAGACGATGAGGTAACAGACCCAGACGATCGTCAGCCAGAGATCGACATACCATTCCGGCTCCGCATATTCGCGGCCCTGAGTGATGCCGAGAAGATAGCCCGTCGCCGCCATGACGATGAACAGTTGATAGCCCCAGAAGACGAACCAGGCGAGATCGCCGCCGAACAGGCGGGCGCGGCTGGTGCGCTGGACGACATAGAACGACGTTGCGATCAGCGCGTTGCCACCAAAGGCAAAAACCACCGCTGACGTATGCAACGGCCGAACGCGCCCGAAGGACAGAAACGGCTCGACGTTAAGATCGGGATAGGCCAACTGCAATGCGATGACGACGCCGACCAGAAGGCCGACGACGCACCAGAACACGGTGGCGATCACACCGTAGCGGATCGGGCCGTCCATGTAGGCTGACATGTCCACCGCCGGCTGTGGTGTAAACGATGTCTGGCGCATCAGCACGACAACCGCGCCGATCAGCACGATCACCAGAATTCCCATATGGCTTGCGAACAGCTCGTCTTTGGCAAGGCCGGCAGCAAGCAGCGCGAAAAACGCCGCTATGCCGGTGCCGATGATCGCCGATCCGTATTTCATCTCGTCGTCCCCGCATCAATCAGATGTCGAACCGCGCGCGGCGGTCCCCTGACTCCTCTTTCAGGCGAAGCGGCGAGGAACGCCTTGATCCAGATCAAGGTGAGAGCGGAAGGATGCGGGGAAGCTGCCGCCAAAAGACGGTTTGTTTTCAGACCGCGGAACGATTTTCAGATCGGGACGATACCCATGGCTTCAATCGCCGCCCTGTTCGACGCGAAAGTACCGCGCTACACCAGCTATCCGACCGCACCGCACTTTCACGCCGGTGTCGGGTCAGAAACCGCGCGGCAGTGGATGTCGGCAATGCCCGCCGATAAAGCCGTATCGCTCTATCTGCATATCCCCTTCTGCGACCGGCTGTGCTGGTTCTGCGCCTGCCACACCAAGCAGACGTTGCGCTACGAGCCGGTCAGCGCCTATCTGCAAGTCCTTCACGCGGAAATCGCAGCGGTCGCCCGGCTGCTCGACGGGCGCGTGCCGGTCGGCGCCATTCATCTGGGCGGTGGCTCGCCGACAATGCTGCGGCCGGAGGACCTGATCGCGCTGGGCGGCCGTCTTCGCGGTGCCTTCGAGGTCTTGCAAGATGCGGAAATCAGTATCGAGATCGACCCCAACGACATGGATGACGAAAGGCTCGATGCACTCGCCGAATTCGGCATGACCCGGGCAAGCCTCGGCATCCAGGATTTCGATTCGCGTGTGCAAAAAGCGATCAACCGGCTGCAGAGTTTTGAGCAGACGGCCTATGTCGTTAGTGGCGCCCGCGCCCGTGGGATTGGTTCGGTCAATCTCGACCTGCTCTACGGCCTGCCGCACCAGACGGTCGAAAGCGCCGGCGCGACACTGCGGCAGGCGCTTCAGCTCAAGCCCGACCGCATGGCGCTGTTCGGCTATGCGCATGTGCCCTGGATGAAGAAGCACCAGACGCAGATCAAGGACGAATGGCTGCCGGACGGGATGGAGCGTTACGCACAGGCGGAAGCGGTGCGGGCTCTGGCCCTGGACGCCGGATACCGGGCCATCGGCATCGACCATTTTGCGCTACCCGACGACGCCCTGACGCTGGCATCGCGACAGGGACGGCTCCGGCGCAACTTCCAGGGTTACTCCGCCGATCGCTGCGATACGATCATCGGGCTTGGCCCCTCAGCCATCAGTCAATTCGAACAAGGCTATCTGCAGAACACGCCGGCGACCGGCGACTACATACGCCGCATCGAAGAGGGTAATCTTGCCACCGTGCGCGGCGTTGCCCTGTCTGACGACGACCGCGTCCGCCGCTGGGTCATCGAAAAACTGATGTGCGATTTCCGCTTTTCACGCCGTGAAGCCCGACGCCGCTTCGGCACCCTCGCTGGCGATGTCATGATGCAGGCAAGACGCCTGGCGGCCATGGAAAGCGATGCGCTGTGCGAATGGCGCAATGACGGGTTTGAAATCACAACCAAAGGCCGGCCGTTTGTCCGTCTCATCGCGGCTCGCTTCGATGCCTATTTCACGGCGGCCACAACACGGCATTCAGTAGCAGTCTGAAACCGGCAACGAGACCGCAGGGGATCGATCTCCCGGCGTACGGCCAAACACCGCCTGACACTTCCCGCGCTCGCCATCCATCCAACAGCCTTTGAGGAAAAGGCTACCACTTAACTGGAACTCCATATCCCGGGGCCGGTAAATGTTGCATTTCTAATGAAAATTGGCATGCTGCGAACTGCCAGCGCATATCGGAATCACGGCAGTTACGGGAGAATGGACCTTGGCAAAGAGCGAACCTCATCTAATCGATATTCATGTCGGCAATCGTCTGAGGTCGCGGCGGCTGGTTTTGGGATTGAGCCAGGAAAAACTGGGCGAGCGTCTGGGCATCACTTTCCAGCAAATTCAAAAATATGAAAAGGGCACCAATCGCGTCAGTGCCAGCAAACTGCAGGCTGCGGCATCAGTCCTCAACGTTCCCATCGGCTACTTCTTCGAGGACAATGACACCGTTGTCCCGGATGGATTGGTCAGGGAGGTCGACGAGATCGGAACATTCCTGCTTTCCCGGGACGGCGTGTCGCTCAACCGCGCTTTTACCTCCATCAAGAACAGGCAGGTTCGGCAGTCCATCATCACGTTGACGAAAGCACTCGCGAACGCCGATGACACCGGTGTGCGAACAGCTGATGCGGAAGACGTTTCCTCCCTCGCTCATCGGTGATGCCCATGTTCCTCCTGCAGACATTCGGTAGGTTACGCCTGCTCGATGCTGCAGGCCAAGAGTGCCGCTCTTCGCGCAAGGCGTTGTTCCTCGCCGCTTATCTGGCGACCGGCACCCACACCGAAATCAGCCGCAGCGAAGCGGCCGAACTGTTGTGGGGCAACGACGATCGTGCCCTTGCCTTGACAAACCTGCGCAAGCTGATTTCACGGCTCGACGCTGCGCTTGGATCGGTCCTGACCATATCGCCGACGGACCTTCGCCTCGATCGCCGACGGCTCGGCTGCGACGCGGACGCGATCGGGAATGCAAAGACGTCCCTGCCGTCTCTTGTCGAATTGATGAGTCGGCCCTTTCTGTCCGAATTCGATGAAGCCGATGGTCTGGCCGGCCGATGGCTGTCGTCGCAGCGCCGCGCCTACCTGGAATTGATGCGCGAAAAACTCCTGGAAAGATCAACGAACAGCTCAGCGGGAGTAGAAAGCTCGGCCGCCAGACAGGCGGCGTTCCTGATTCTGGAGCATTCGCCGAACGATCAGGTGGTGCGCAGAACGCTTTCGGCCGGGCCACAATTGTCCCTCCCGGAACGGCTGATCGAACCAAGGGGCATTTTGGCAGCCGTTGAGCAACGCGCCGCTTCCGACAGTGAATGGACCTTCGGCGCAGCGAAACTGCCCCGCGTCGCGCTTCTCCCGCCGGCCGGCGTTGCCTCTCCGGGCCTTGATTTTTCGAGAGCGAGCGCCTTGATCGACGACGTCGCGATCGGCCTGTGTTCGCTGCGCAGTCTCTCAATCGTCGCGCCCTACACCGCCGAGCGTATTCGCTCCAGCGATGACAAGGTTCTCCTGCTCGACAAGCATGACATCTCTTACGTCATCGATACAAAGCTGACGCTTGACGGCCTCCTCATTCAGATCATCTTTGTACCATCGGACCATGTGATCTATGCCGAACGCTTCACGATAACGGACGGACTTCTGTCTTCGCACCGGAAAGTCCTGGCGGACACCGTGAAGGATCGAATTCTGGCCGAACTCAAGCGCAACGAAGGCGCGCTCAGCGACTACGCGTTTCATCCCGGTGCGTATCAACAGTATCTGCTAGGCGTGCAGCAGATGAGCCGGCTAACATTGCCTTCAGTTCGAAGCGCCCGGAAGACATTCAGGGAAGCACTCAATCACAATGCCGATTTCTCGCATGCCTTCAGCGGTCTTGCCAAGACATACTCCATCGAATGGGTTCTGACGGCCAGGGGAGATCCCGAGCTCCTGCACAAGGCCGAGCAAAGCGCGCGATCGGCAATCGAAAGCAATCCCGATATCGCCTACGGGTACAAAGAACTCGGCATGGCGAAACTCTATCTTGGCGCACTGGACGAGAGCCTTGAAGCGCTGGCCCGTGCGGAGGAATTGAGCCCCCATTATGCGGATGCAATCTATAGCTATGCCGATGCGCTCATCCATGCCTCCCGCCCGATGGAGGGCTTGGAAAAAATCGAGCGCGCCATCTCTTTGAACCCACTTGGGCCGGACGAGTATTTCTGGTGTGCTGCGGGCGCCAGCTACTTCGTCGGCGCGTTCGACAAGGCCGTTTCCCGAATTCAAAGCATGTCCAACCAGGCTTCCGCGCACAGACTGCTGGCCGCAAGCTGCGCAATGCTTGGCGACACGAAACGCGCTCAATATTACCGGCGCAAGGATCGCGAGGCCAACCCGCAATTCGATCTGCAAAAATGGCTTGCCGTCGTGCCGATCCGCGAAGCCTGGCAGAAGGAAATGTATCGCGAAGGCCTGATCAAGGCTGGCTACTGAAACAACAACAACAACAACGAGGAGAATAAAATGTCAAAAGTCGTGGTGATCGGATTTCCGGGAGACGAAAAACTCTATCTGGCCGACGTCGATGCCGGAACAGTCACGGAGCTTACCAAGGTCAGCGGATCGCTTGCTGCAGCAAGCCAGCTGCGTGCTTCCGGTGGTACGGTCATCAAGGACGTCGACTTTGCCGTTGCCGTCTCCTCGGCCGCATCCGTATCAGCAGGACTTTTCGACGCTTGACGTCCGGCGAAACGGGAGGGCGTGACAGGGCATGCCCTCCGGCCGAGACATATGCGCGCGTCTCTCCCTTTCTTGCTGACTTTGGTATAACGCGGATTGCCCGTCACACTGGGCTGGATCGCATCGGCGTTCCGGTTTGGTGTGCCTATACGCCAAACGCAAAATCCATTGTCGTAGCACAGGGAAAGGGCCTTACCGACGACGCGGCAAGGACATCGGCTGTGATGGAGGCGCTGGAACGGGTGGTTGCAGCAAATCCGCATGCCGACGTCGTTCATACTTCCGCAAACGCTCTTGCGAACGCCGGGAAACGGTTCGACACGCTAACATGCCTGGTCGCGTCGGGCCGGTCCCCAGTACAGGGCGACGAGCGTATTGCCTGGATTGCCGGAACCGATCTGATGACCGGCGACGGTATCCATGTGCCGCTTGATGCCGTAACCCTCGACCGGACGCTGATCGATTGCAGATATTGGCAATCGTCCGACGGCCTGGCTTCGGGAAACACCCTGGAAGAGGCCTTTTTTCACGGATTGAACGAACGAATCGAGCGGGATGCCTATGTTCTTTGGCAAGTATCGAGCGCCCGATCCCGGCAATCGTCCTGCATTGATCCACGATCCCTCGGCCATCCGGAGCTTTCATCGGTGGTCACGTTGACCGAAGCGGCCGGCTTTGTGTTGCGATTGTTCGATATGACCAGCGATATCGGCATGCCGTCGTTCAACGCGCTTATCGCTCCCGCCCAGATATTGAGCGCCCGCAAGCCACGGTTCGTCGATGTGAACTATGGCGCGGGAGCGCATCCCGATGCGGAAACAGCGATGATCCGGGCGATCACCGAAGCAGTACAATCCCGCATGACATTTATCAGCGGCAGCAGGGACGATATCTATCCGCCGGTCTACAAACGGCCGCTGCCGGAAGAAACCCAAAACCTGCTGAAGGCAGTTCCAGCAATTGCACCCAAAACATATGGATGCAGGGAAGGGCATCGCAAGGCCTGCCGCAGCGGCGAAACTCTTGATGCTCTCAGGCACTTGGAATTGGGCCCGGTCATTGCCGTACCGCTCAGCGCGCCTGCCTGGCCGTTTGCCGTGGCAAAGATCCTTGCACCACAACTGGAAAATCCCGATGGTGGCCGCGCTCAAAGATTTGGCCAGCGCGCGCTCGCCAAGGGGTCGTTCGGATGAAGGTTTTGTATGTCGGCCCGACATTGCCGGACGCGAAAGACTATGCCGCCGATATCCGTGTTCGAGGGCCTGCCGTCCAAGGCGATATCTTTCGAGCCGTGGAGGAAGGGGCCACCGTGATCGGCCTTGTCGATGGAGGCTTCGAATATACCGCTCCGGTCTGGCACAAGGAAATCCTCTATGCCCTCAGTGCTGGAACAAGGGTTCTTGGCGCTGCCAGCATGGGTGCGTTGCGCGCTGCCGAATGTCATTCTTTCGGGATGACCGGTGTCGGCGGCATTTTCGAAGAATACCGCGACGGCATGCGCGTCGACGATGCGGATGTCGCACAAATTCACGGACCCGCCGAACTCGGCTGGCTGCCGCTCAGCGAACCCCTGGTCAATATTGAAGCGACGCTCGGCCTGCTGCGCGAAAGGCTGTGCATTTCTTCCGCCGAGGCCAGCCATCTGGAAGACGTGGCGCGCGCCATTTTTTTCAAGGACAGGACCTGGCGATCGATCCTCGTTCACGCGTCCTTGCTTGAGAACGGGAGAAGCGCGTCAATCGCAAACGCCATGCAATCCTGCCACGTCAATCGCAAGCGCGCCGATGCGATCGCGCTGCTGGATGTCATGTCACGGCTTGACGCCAAGTCACCAGCACCCAGTCCGGACTGGCAGTTCCAGCACACAAGCCTCTGGAACGAAATGCGGAAACACCATCCCATGGCGAAGGAGCCCGGCAATCTATCTTAAAGTGTGTCACGCCTGTGTCACGCGCAGTTTGCCTCGGCTACGATTAGTATGCCCGCAAATCACTGCGGAGTCGATTATGCCAGCAGCATACGCAACCATCGCCTTGAACGACATCAACTCATCAACCGATAGCGAGATCGAAGAGTTTCACGCCATAACCCGGCTGATCGTCTTCGCGCGGGAAAATGCGGCGGTTCTTGACGCGCAGCAGACGGTCTATTGCCTGGATCTCGCCCTGGAACAAATCGCCACCGAGCTGCGCCACCGGGCCGACAGCTCAGCGGATGTCGTGCCCTACCTGCAAGACGTGTCCAGGCAGCGGCAATAGGCTTCACCCAAAGATCACGCCCCACAAAAAAGCCTGCCGGATACTCCTGTCCGGGCGGGCCTTCTGTTGGTTTGCGGGAGCCTGATCGCTTTGGGCCTTGATAGTGCCTTCGGTCGTCCGGTCCCGGGTTTGACTGCTGAATCAACGCCCAAAACACCCAAAATTGCTGTTTCCGAAGGCGCCACACACCTTTCAACACGGGTATTTCCGGCCATGCTTCGACGCTGCTAGCGCAAGGCGTCTCCGCCCTGCAGCGCTTCTCCGCGATTTCAGGAATCTTGCACGGGCTAGAGCGAAGCGGACACAACGGCATTGCCAGATTTGCGCTTGGGGCGGGAAATTCGACTATCCGCGCTGAACCGCCAGAAAAAGCGCGATAATCAGAAGCACAAAAAAGCCGGCCGCCGCCGCCGCAATGCCCACAAGGGCAAGCCATGTTCGTACGTTGCCAAGACTTGGCCGCTGGCCGTCGGCCGCCTTTGTGCCGAGAAACGCCAGGGCTCCAAGGACAACCGGGGTACCCCCTCCAACGATCATTGCCGCCGCACCGTCAGGAGCAGACGTTCGCCAGATCGCTCCGAACAGGTAAATACCCGCGATCGTTCCAACGATGAGGGCGCCAAGAATGAGTAGAATGCGCATTGTTTGCCTTTCGCCAGTACCTGAATTGTAAGCGGTTCTCTGCTGGTCGACTGGGTATTCAGGCTGACGGTCATACCGTCCACATACCTCCGCTCACCCGCGACACGGAAAGCATGTTACATTGGACCAACACCGTTATCGACAGCGATCGCGGCAACGTGCTTTGGATGATGACGAAAGTGCCGGAACGAACGCGTTATCTTGGAATACAGAGAGATGAATGGGACGCGGTAATTGTTGCCCTGGGGGAACAAGGCTGGTCTGTCGATATCGGAGGCGGCCTTGAGCACTCGTGGGCAGTGCTTGAACGGGACGGCATGCGCCTGGAGATGGACTATGACATCTGGGGAGAAGGAGAGATCGTTGTCGCTGAAGGTGACGAAGCGGCATTGAGAGCCTGTCTTCCAATCCCCTTGCTGGAAAAACTGGGATCGCCGTGACCGACGGCGGACAATCCGCGCGCGCGGGAGGCGGACGTTCCCTTCGTCGCACTTGTCACGATCCACGCCGGTTGGCTTCCTTGGTAAAGTGCTTCGCCGCGGCAAACGGCATGGACCCTATCTTTTCATCCAGGCTGACCGCAGACCCGATGCTTTAGGAGCCTCGTTCGGCTTTATAGGCCCTGCGATCGTTGAATGGCGGGCTTCACCAAGTTCCGAAACCAAAGCGGGCGCGATACTTCAGCCTGGGCCGGTGGCCGGGGCAGCCACTTTTCGACAGATTGAAGCCCCCTCCTCCCTGAACAACACAGATGTAGGAGATGAGTGCCTCATCGGCTGCCCGCATCAGCGCTTCTCGTGCCGCGTTTGCGGGAACAACACCCAGGAGGGCATCTCGGCACGCGGACAGCGCGCCGAGATATCTGCTGCCGTCATCAAGGGGCCAGTTATGTACCAGCACGTGTGCCGCCTCATCAACGGTTTCGACGAGCCTGTATCGTTCGCCAACACCCATCAGCAGCCACAGAGCAGGAAACCGATGCGACATGTCCGAACTCATGACACTCTCCTCTGGCTAGAACTGTATATTAGAATTCATGCAATAACCGTTCCAGTTTCGCGTGTCTTTTGCGATTACCGAGTTCCCGA
>UCNE01000025.1 GCA_900473685.1 Hyphomicrobiales bacterium | reverse complement strand
CACGCTCCGACTTGTAAAGCCCGGCAGACTTCAAACCGGAAAGCTCCGCGGAAAGGTGGGACAAAAATGCGTTGCTCATTGCAAATGCAGCCTCGTTTAAGCCGATGACGCTTTTCGCGTAACAGCGGTTTGAAAAATCCGTGTGGGAACGATGAGGAGGGCTGAACCACCCTCCCCTCCCCCGGCCTTGCGCCTTTGTTCGGCAGTTTACCTGACGCGAGAGCAAAGGCCGGGGCAACGATCAGGCCGCGGTGGCGGCAAACCCGTTATGGCAGAGGTTTTTCAGTTCCTCCAACGACATTGCATCCAGTTGCAGGGCGGTAAGAAGGTCGTTCTCGGCGGTGAAGTCGCGGCCATACATGGCCGAGAAAATCCGCACGCCGGCTTCATGCAATTCTGCAGGGTAACCAGCGAGGCGGCCGATCTTCGCCGTCATCACCAGGCCGAACGGGACATCTTCGGTTACATAACGGCTGTCGGCCGTGGTCGGGCCGCTGCCGCCATTGCCTGCTTCGTGCATCTCCTGATTCATCTGGGAGATCGAGCTCATCGGCACATGGAACGAAAGGTGGAAATGCTGGAAGATGTTGCGCACGTCAAGACCGAGCTTGGTGGCAATGGCGATGCGTTCCTGGTCGAGATCCTCGAGAAGACGCCCGACATTCGGCGTGACGTTCTGGCCCTGGCTCCAGCTTTCGCCCCGCTCCATGCGGGTCATGTTGCCGAGCGCGATCCCCATGTGGTTCTGCGGATTGAGGTTGGAAAGCGCGATCGCCATCAGGCTGCCGCGATCGAGGAAACGGTCGCCGAACAGGTCCTTGCAAACAGCGAGACCGGCGGCGCTGCGCGAGGCAGGCACGGTTGCAAGATCAACCTGTTTGCGGATCGTGTTTACATTGACGGATGTGGGGCTGAGCTGCCGGCCGGACACAGCCGTGGTTCCCCAGGCGACAATCGTGGCGACGACGCCGCGCTCGGCAAGCAGGCGCGACAGGTACAGCGCGCCGAAGGAGGCGTGCGAGCTGAAGACGACGGTCTGCTCGGCCGTAACGTAAGGCGCAATGGCGTCGAGAACGGTCTTGTGGCCATAGGCCGGGAGCGCGATGACCAGCACGTCCGCGCCGGCGGCAAGTTCTGCTGCATTTGCCGCGACAGCCGGGTGGAACGTGCCTTTGATTGCTCCTTCAGCAGTCAGCGCCGCGCCGGCGGCCAAGGCCTTGGTGCGTTCGCCGGATGGTGACCACAATGTCACCTTGTGCCCTTGCTGCTCAACAAGAACAGCCGTTCCAAAGGCTATCGACCCCGCACCAACAATACCTACCCGCATTACAATTTCCTTTTCTCGTCAATCTATTGAACCGGCAAAACCCGGCCATCATTTTGGACGTATCGACGTCCGTTGCACGCCCGGAACGACATCACCGGATGCAACCACCAGGAATGCTCCGGCCCCGACCGGGCCGACGCTTTTCAGCGAATGGGGCACATCGGCGGCATAGCGCGCCGTTTCGCCCGCCCGCACGATCATTGTGTTGCTTGCACTCCGAACGATGATTTCACCCGTAGTGCAGTGCAAATGCTCGATGGTGCCTGCCCCATGCGGATCGCTTGCCAGCTCCCCTTCCGCTTCAAAGCTCAGGAGATACCATTCGATCAGCGACACCATATTGGCCGGTGACAGGATCTGCAGCGTGCAGCTCCCGTCCGCACTGCGGATGGTCGGCGTCAGGTTGCCGGGTTGCAGATCGATGATGGAGCCGCCGCCGCGCTCCTCGGTGGCGCCGCCGATCAGGCTGTTGAGATCGATCCTGAGCGCGCGCGTCAGGTGCCAGAGCGTTCCGTAGGTCGGATTGGCATTGCCCCGTTCTATTTCCGACAGCATCGAACGCGACACACCCGACATTGCGGCGAGTTCCGCGAGCGTCAGATTGAGTTCTTTTCGATAGGCCTGCAAGCGTGGCCCGATTTCGGGCGGATTGATCGAAAGCATGTTTTGTCCCCCTTCTCCGAACCCGTAAGCGTCGCGGCCAATCACTCTGTGATCGGCTCGCCAAGTGTGTGCATGAGCCGGTTGGCCCAGCCGAATAGCGATGTGGACAGGATGAGATCGAGGATCTCGTCCTTGCCCAGGCCGGCCTCCACGAGTGCTGCCATATCGGCAGCGTTTGCATCGGGAGGGCATTTGGAAAGCTTGACCGCGAATGTCAGGATCGCTTTCAATCTTGGATTGATTTGCGCATCAACGCCATCGGAAAAGATCGCCGCGATGACGTCCTCATCCTTGGTCAGCTGGTTGTAGCGGCTGGCATGAACGGCGGCGCAGTAGATGCAACGGTTGACGATGGACGCGCCAACGGCTCCGATTTCGCGCTCGGCGCGCGACAGGCCGCCGCGATTGTACATCACCGCGTTGAACAGCGGTGATCTGTGTTTCAGGGTTTCGACGTCATGCGCAAGCACAAGAACGTAGTCCGAAACCTTGGTATTCGACGGCGTGATCTTCAGCGCCTCGAGTTGCTCGGCACTCGCCTCGGCAAGATCAAGCGGGCCCACATAGGTCTTCCAGACCGGGATGTCGGTGGTAAAGTCGTGGACAATGTTGCTCATGCAAGCTCCTGCATCAACTGCAGACCGGCGGCGACCCTGATCTGATAACTGACGAACGCAACAAGTTCCGATAGCCGCACGATATCTGCGTCGGCAATTCCGGCTTCCTGCAGCAACTCGATGTCACGGCGCGTCGCCTCCTTGGGCGCGTGCGCAACCAGGTCGACATGGCGGATGAGCGCCTTCGTTCGAAGGTCGCTGCCACCGTCGAACCAGATATCGGCGAGGCGCGCGGCGTTGTCCGGCGCACCGGCCTTCTCCAGCATCGCTTCGAAATGGTCTTCGAAAGCCTTGTGATCGTTGACCTTTGCGATGCGCCAGGCGAGTGCCGCGCGCTCGGCATGTGATAGACCGCCAGGATTTTCCGGTGTCAGGGCACCGTCGTGGGTTTGCTGGGTCAGCGCCATGATGTCGGCCCTCCCCGCCACCACTTCGGCGAACGCGCTGCCGGGTTCAATGCCGGTGATCGCGGCAATCACATCCTCGTTTTCAGCCATGCCGTCGTTCTCCTATGCCTGTTTGCGGGCGGTGTTCTGCGTGCAGCCGGGCAAGGGTGATGCCGTCCACTCGTCGCCGCGCAGTTCGGGGGTGTCGTAGTCGAGCAACCGCTGCCAATACTGGTCAAAATTCTCGGTGTAGAGTTTTGCAGCGATCTCCTGCGCCAGCCATGCAGCACCTTCGCTAATGCCAGGAATGTCGCCACTGACCTTGCCAAGGCTTGCCGTGGCGCCCGAATTGAAGCTGTGAATATTGGCAAGCCACGGGGCCTGCCCCGGCTCGCGCTCAAGGAAGGTAAAATCATTGGCGAGGTAGGGGAACTTGCCCAGATCGGCATTTTCCTGACCAGCCGGTGGTGTGAAGCGGTCCTGCCACAACAGGATCTTGTCGGCGTAACCGTCGAGTTCCTTGCGGGCCAGCGGATCGACGCCGAAACCGGTGCCAAGGATGAGGAAGTCGGCGCGAACCGGCTTGCCCTGCGATGTCTGGATGACGATCTCATCGCCGTCGAGTTCCGTCTGTTCAACTGCCGCGTCAAAATGGAAATAGGCGTTCGGATGGCGGCTGACGCGCATCGTCGAGCCACGGGGTGCGGGCGTCTGGGTGCGCAGCGAATAGTTCATGATTTGCCAGCGCCGGGCATCACTCAGCTGGGGAAAGGCCGCGGTAAACCCGAACGCGCCGATACCCATCAGCTTGTTGATGCAGGGCATTTCCTTGCGGCGGATGAGATGGCGCACGTCTGCCGCGCCTGCCTCCAGGGCTTCGGCGGCATTGTCGACTGCCGACGCGCCGACGCCGACAACGACGACCCGCTTACCGCGCAGGGCGGCAAAATCGATCTCATGCGACGAGTGCGCCCAATATTTCTGCGGCAGGCCTTCAACGAAACCGGGAATGCTCGGATGACCCATTCCGTCGCGGCCGGTCGCCATCACCACCTTGCGAGTGAGCACCGATTTTTCCGTCGCGCCACTGCCAGCCAGCGTCAGCCGCATCAACTGCCCCTCGGGCAGGATGGTCTTGACTTCGATACCGTTCTCAACCGGCAGGTCGAGCACCTTGCGGTACCAGCAAAGGTATTCCATCCACATCGGCCGCGGAATCTTGTCGAGGATTGCCCACGCCTCGTTGCCGAACTGGGCAATGTACCAGGCGCGGAAGGTCAGCGACGCCATGCCATAGGCCGGACCGGTAAGCTGCTTGGGCGAACGCAGCGTCTCCATGCGGGCATAGGTCAGCCACGGCCCCTCGCGGCCTTGCGGATTGCGGTCGAGGATACGGATGTTCTGAATGCCGGCGCCGATCAGCGCAAAGCTGGCGACCAGACCGCACATGCCGCCGCCGATAACGACGACATCGTGCACCTTCTCCTCGCCGTCAGCGGTCGTCGGCACAACCCAGTTTGCCGGCGGATAGCACAGGCAGGCAAGATCGTCGCGCACCCGCTGTTCCAGCTCCGGCAGGCTCGCCGCCGCAGATTGGAGCGGTGTCTGTACGTTATATGCCATGGTTCATCTCCGCCGGCCGATGGAACGTGTGGTTCGCATGGCTGCCCTACTCGTCTCGGCCCGCATCTTAAACGATGCGGGCCGCGGTTTTTTATCAATTGTGGGCATGCCGGTCGGGAATGACCGTCGTGGTTTCGGGCTTCCAGCCGAGCCAGATGTCTTCACCGCCAAGCTGGGCGACATCGCTCGGGTGCACGAGCGTGTTGAGCAGGGCGCCGCCTCCGACTTCGACCATCAGCGAAGTATGGTTGCCCTTGAAGACGCGCTGGCGAATCTTGCCCTTGACGCGGTTCCCGCTGACCGGCTCCGCAGCCGAGCAATGGATCGCCTCGGGACGAAGAACGACGTAGAGGTGCTCGCCGTGCCGGGGCGTCAGCCCGCCGGGATTGGCGGTAATGGTGATGCCGTTCCAGTTCAGAGCGGCAACATCACCCTCCGAGCTGATCACCGTGCTGCGCAGCAGGTTGGTCTCTCCGATGAAATTGGCAACGAAGACGGAGCCGGGCCGCCCGTAAAGCGTATTGGGGTCGCCCATCTGCTCGATGCGGCCCTTGTTCATGACCACGATCGTGTCGGACATGGTCAGCGCTTCTTCCTGATCGTGGGTCACGAACATGAAGGTCTTGCCGGTTTTCTCCTGGATCGCCTTGAGTTCGATCTGCATCTGCTGGCGCAGCTTGGCATCGAGCGCGGAAAGCGGTTCGTCGAGCAAAAGCACATCCGGATCCGGCGCAAGCGCCCGCATCAGCGCCACGCGCTGACGCTGGCCGCCGGACAGTTCCGCCGGCAGACGCGTGGCATAATCCTGCAGCTGGACGAGTTCCAGCAATTCCGACACCCGGCGATGGATGCGCTGGTTGTCGAAGCCTTTCAGCTCAAGGCCGAAGGCAATGTTCTTGGCAACGCTCATATGCGGAAACAGCGCGTAATCCTGGAATACGATGTTGACGTTGCGCTTGTTGGGGGGAACCCGGGTTACATCCTTGCCGCTCAGCATGATGCGGCCGGATGTTGGCGTCTCGAAGCCGCCAAGCATGCGAAGGGAGGTGGATTTTCCGCAGCCGGACGGTCCGAGCAGCGTGACGAACTTGCCGGGCTCGATGCTCAGGTTCAGGTTATCGACGGCGACATGCTTGCCGTAGCTCTTGTTGACATTGTCGAATTGGACGACGGGTTCCATCAGCGGGTCCTCGCGCGGCGGGTGATAAATTCGGCGTACAATCCGACAGCGGCCGTAACCACCAGGACAATCGTCGCCATTGCGTTGATTTCAGGAGACATGCCGCCCTGCACCTTGGCAAAGATCAGCATGGGCAGTGTCGGGCGGTATCCGCCCAAGAAGAAGGTGCGGACAAAATCGTCGATCGACAGCAGGACGCAGAAGATCATGCCGCCAAGCAAAGCCGGCCCGAGATAGGGAAGCGTCACGCGGAAGAAGGCAACGACACCGTCAGCCCCGAGATCACGCGCAGCATCGACGAGGTTGCGTGGCATGGAGCGAAGGCGTGTCAGCGCCATCACGACAACGAACGGCACAGCGTGGACGGTGTGGCCGAGGATGATGGCGGCCGTTCCCGTCGGCATGTCGATGGTCGAGATGAAGATGCGCAGCGAAATCGCCGAAATCATTCCGGGCACGACGGCGGGCAGGCAGGCGAGCGCGAAGATGATCGTGCGGCCGCGTATGCCATCCGCGACGATCAGCATGGCGATCCAGGTGCCGAGCGTGGTCGCGGCCAGCGTGGACGCAGCAGCGATCATGATCGAATAGAGGCATGCCTCCAGGAACTGCTTGTCTTGCATCACCTTGGCGTACCAGTCGAGCGTCCAGTCGCCGATCGGGAAGGCGACGAAATTGGCGTCCTTGAAGCTCATCGCCATCATCAGCGTAAGCGGCAGCAGCAGGTAGAGGATGAAGGCCCAGTAGAATGCGGTCAGCGTTGTGCGCGGACCGTCGGAAACCGTGTTGCGCATCAGATCGCACTCCCTTTCTTGCCGCCGACGAGGCGCATGAAGATACCGGCCGCGATCAGGGCTGTTACCAGCATGATCAAGGCGAAGGCTGCACCCACCGGCCATTTGTCGCTGGCGCCATGGAAGAAGCCGCTGATCGTTTCGGGGAACATGACGGTGTTGGGGCCGCCGAGCAGCATGGGGGTTGCAAAGACGCCGATGCACGTCAGGAACACCAGAGAACACCCGGACACGATACCATCCTTGGACAGCGGCAGGATGATCCTGCGGAAGCGCGTGAACGGTCCGGCACCGAGATCGGCAGCAGCATCGAGATACTGGCCCGGGATCTTCTCGATCGCTGAATAAAGCGGCAGAAGCATATACAGGCAGATGAGGTAGACCAGTCCGAAGCCGAGCGAGAATGATGTGTAAAGCATCGGAATCGGCCGGTCGATCAGCCCGATTTCGCGCAACAGCACGTTGACCGCTCCGCGATTGGCCAAAAGCATGATCACCGAAAATGTGCGGATCAGCTCTCCGGCCCAGAATGGCACCAGCAGCAGCAGCAATGCCTTGGAACGGCCTTCCGGCTTGACGATCTTGGCGACATAGTAGGCGACCGGATAGACCACGACCAATGTGGCGGCGGTTGCGGCGGTTGCAAAGATGAAGCTCTTGATCAGGGGCGTAAAGTAGAGCGACTCCCGGAAAAAGATCGCATAATTGTCCAAGGTAAAATGCGATTCCACGCCCGGCTGGACCGGATAGTGGGACAGAAGACTGATCTTCAGCATCTGATAAATCGGACCAATATGCAGCATGACCAGCCAGATCAGTGGCACGCCAGCCAAAAGGATGACGCGGCCGATCCGCGACTCGACTGCGGCTCCCAGCGTGTGCCGGTAGATTGCGGAATTGACGATCCGCGCTATGCCGGTCGAGTATTTGGGTATGGACGCACCGCGCCCTGCCGCATCTCCGGCTATCGTGTTGCTATTCACCATCAAACAATCTCGGTTGGCGCAGCCCAACTGGTGCCGCCGTACAGCCGGCGGTCAGTCACTGCGCGTTGTTAGGCTTGCAGGCCTTTGGCCGCCACCTGCCCGGAGATCAGCGAAATGCTCCGGAGCAGGTGAAGGCTTACGCTGGCTTGGCCTCGTTAGGCTGCCTTGACCTCTGCAGTCGCGCGGTCGATCATCTCGTTCTTCATGTCGCGGTTGATCGACGAGAAGAAGATGATGCGGTCGACTTCTTCCTGCGACAGCGTCGAAGCGAGTTTTTCGCGGTCGTTGAGCAAGTCGGCAACGCCGTTCATCGTCGAGCTGTAACCCGACTGGCGGGTCATGGCTGCACCAACCTCCGGGCTGGCCAGGATTGCATCGAGCAACTTGTAGGCGTTCTCGGCATTCGGTGCGTTGTTGACGACGTTGAGCGTGTAGCAGAAGCCGAACGTGCCTTCCTTCGGCACCGACAACTGAATCGGATGGCCATCCATGATGAGCTTGGCAGCCGGTCCGGACCACGAATGGGCGAGATAGATGTCTTCATTGATGAACATCTGCTGCACTTCGGAACCGGCATCATAGTACTTGCGGACCATATCCTTGTGCTTGATCAGCAGGTCGCGTGCTTCGTTGGTTGCCTTCTGGGCGATTTCCGGCTTGCCGGCATAGGTCACGAAGTCTCCGTCATGGCCGAGATACTGCATGGCAATCGTCATGAAATCGCTGACGATGTAGGATGTCTGCCCCTTGTACTGCGGATCGAACATGATCTCCCAGCTTGGCGCTTCCTTGACATAGTCGACATTGCGGGCAAGGCCTTCATAACCGGCCAGGATTGGCAGGCCCCAGAGATTGCCGTCAATGCGCGCCCAGGGGGCGTCCTGATAAGCGGTGTTGAGGTTTTTCCAGTTCGAAATCTTGCCGGTGTCGAGCGGCTGGAGCAGCTTCGAGCTGATGAACTGAGAATAGCGATGGCCGGCCACGGTCACGATGTCGGTTGAAGGGGTGACACCTTCGGCCGTCAGCAGGTTGTACTGCTTTCCCTGGTCGTCCGTCAGACGGATCCTGACTTCGATCCCGGTGTCCTTCTGGAACTTTTCGAGAAATTCCTGCGGCAGGAACTTGTCGTAGGTCGTTACGTTAAGGACATCGTTTTCCGCCCAGGCGGGGCGTGGACGAATAATGGAAGGCATTGCAAGAACAGCCGCGCCTGTGCCGAACAGCTTCAGCGCAGTTCTACGGGTCGTCGTCAACTTGTCACTCATTTAAGTTCCCCTTTTTTTGATTTGAACTTGTATCGAGCCTATAATCCGGAATTGCTCGCGCTTTGTTGCAGGCACGGCTCCGCTCAGGCCGCATTCGTGCCCAGACATGGTAAATCTGTTAAGATAAGGCCTCCCCGCCTTTGTCCGGTATAGCGCATTACGTATCCGGTAAACAGGAATTGACCTTTATAGCGGATGATTGTCAAGCGCGTTTTCGGGAAAGTTACTGTGAAATTCGGGACTTCGCATCCTCGCAGCCTGACGGCCTTGCTTATGATAAAAGGCTTATGCGCCCGGTAATTGCGTTCGCCTTGTGTCTGCGCTCAGGGGCTGTCGGGACCCGTGCGCATGGGGGGCAGTGCTGTTGAGGCTGCAGCCCCATCGCAGCTTTTGCAATTAGGCCCACGCGGTAGCTCTTGACCTTACCAGTGTTGTAACCTTTACGAATGACACGAATCGGAGAACTCTTGTTGTCGCCTCGGCGAGGCAGATTTTCTGAGGGATTTGTTCCAACCGGGATCAGGCTGCCACAGCAGCCAATGAAGTATGGGCGCGATGTATCGGATTATATTCCGGAAATTGCTGATTGCGATTAGACTGGCGATTGTTCTGTCGCTTGCCGGTTATTCGCTGTCGACGGCAAATGCAGCGATGCATAACCCGTCGTCCCCTGGTGTCCCGATGCAAATGTCTGCGGTAATGCAGCATGGTGACGGCGTTCAAATGAGCGCGCATGATCACCGCGGGACAGTTTCGGCGGATGATGACGCCTCGAAATCGGCGCAGCAGGAATGCTGCGAGGACTTCTGTATCGGTCTCGCTATCATCGTATCCGCAGAGACCGTTGCCGGGCCGGTCGTATCGTCGATCCGCGAATTCATCGACGACCAGTCGTCGTTCGGCGAAATCCACTCCCTTCACCGCCCTCCAGGTCTCTGAGCAGGACCTGCCCGTCCTCACGGGACTGAACGTGCGTATGTGGGCGTAACCGGCCCACCGCGCCGCTGATATCTCCTATTCGGATTACACCATGAAACTCAAATTTCTGGTGGCCGCCATATCGCTCCTTGTGAGTGGTTGCGCAGCCACGTTGCCCCCTGACGTCATCGCTTCGGGTGAGCCTGCCGGTGCGCCGGCGAATGTTCGTCCACAGCATTACCATAGCCCCATTTCCAGCTACACCCACCGCATCCCCGTCGATCCAAAGCCGTGGCGGGACCAGAACGGCGCTCAAGCTCCACAGGGAGGCGCGTCATGATCCTCATCAAGCTGAAACTCGCGGCAACCATCGCCGTGCCTCTCATCCTCGGTGGATGCGTCTCGGCGTCGGAATATGCGCAGAAGAATGCCGGGTTCTCGTCCGTCTCGGCCACAACGGCGCAAGTGACGGGAAAGAACACCGTCTGGGTTCAGAACCAGCAGGACGCGCAGGCCGTTGCAGGCCAGGTGAAAAGGCTGCTGGCGCGCAAGAGCATTGATGCCGAGACGGCGGTGCAGGTTGCCCTCCTCAACAACAAGGGTCTTCAGGCGGCATATGCCGGTCTTGGCGACGCGGCTGCGGATGCGTGGCAATCGACGATGTTCGTCAATCCGACCGTTGGCGTGGGGCTGAGAGGGATCGGTACACCGGGTTTGGCGGCGTTCAAGTCCGTCGAAGGTGTGATTGCGACCAACCTCTTGGCTCTCGCGACCCACAAACGCAATGTGGATATCGCCGATACTGGGTTCCGCAAGGCTCAACTCAATGCGGCCCTGCAAACCCTGCAGCTTGCCGCAGATACAAGGCGCGCCTGGATCAGTGCCGTTGCATCGTGGGAGACGGTCGCCCAGCTCAACCAGGCGCAAGTGACGGCAGATGCCGCGTCGGAACTTGCCAAGAAACTCGGCGAAACGGGAGCGATGACCAAGGGCGGCCAGGCGCGTGAGCATGTGTTCTATGCCGAACTGGCGGGGCAGAGCGCCAAGGCGCGGCTTGAAGCCCGGCTTGCGAAGGAAGAACTGACCCGGCTCATGGGGCTTTGGGGATCTGACATCGACTACCAGATTCCCAACCGCCTGGCGCAACTTCCAAAAGGCCTGATCAAGCGAGATCAGATCGAGGCCGAAGCCTTGAAACGCCGTGTCGACCTGCAGATGGCCAAGCTCGATCTCGATGGCACTGCCAAGTCCTACAAGCTGACCGAAGCAACGCGATACGTGACCGATCTGGAAATCCTGTCCGGTTTCGAGACGGAGCGCGAACTGGAGGATGGCGAGAGGAGTGCCGATACCACCGGTAATGTCGAGCTCGAGTTCGTGATCCCGATCTTCGACAGCGGCAAGGCCCGGATGCGCAAATCGGAGCTGGCCTATATGCGGGCTGCCAACCTGCTTGCGGAAAAGGCTGTGAACGTCCGTTCCGAAGCGCGGTCCGCCTATCAGGCCTATCGCGCCAACTACGATATCGCCCGGCACTACCGCAACAGTGTCGTGCCGCTTCGAACCAAGATCGAGGAAGAATCCCTCCTCACCTACAACGGCATGATCACCAACACATTCGAACTGCTCACCGACAGCCGCGAGAAGATCAATTCGACCCTTCTGGCCGTCAATGCAAAACGTGACTTCTGGTTGGCCGAAGCCAATCTCGCTCCTGCCATCTATGGCGGCGGTGCGGGCGCAGCGAGCGGCGAAACGGAGGTGGCAGCTGCCGCTGAAGGCGGCGGCGGTCACTGAGAAAGGACAAGAGATATGTTCAATAGAAGACAAATGCTGGGTGCCGGTGCCGCGTTAGTGTCGAGCGCTGCATGGGCGCAGACCTCCAACAAGGGGCTGCCTGAGGCTGCGGTCATGGACACAGCCGTGACACAGAAACCGATCCGCCCCTCTTCCGGGCCGGACTATACCCCCGTCGTGACGCTGAACGGCTGGACACTGCCGCACCGCATGAACAACGGCGTCAAGGAGTTCCACCTTGTCGCCGAACCTGTCGAGCGTGAAATGGCGGAGGGAATGACGGCACGCCTCTGGGGCTATAACGGCCAGTCTCCGGGGCCGACGATCGAGGCTGTCGAAGGCGATCGCGTCCGGATCTTCGTCACCAACAAGCTGCCCGAACACACGACGGTTCACTGGCATGGCATGATCCTGCCGTCCGGCATGGACGGGGTCGGCGGTCTGTCGCAGGCGCATATCCCGGTTGGCAAGACCTTCGTCTACGAGTTCGACCTCGTGAAGTCGGGCACCTTCATGTATCACCCGCATTCGGACGAAATGGTCCAGATGGCCATGGGCATGATGGGGATGTTCATCATCCATCCCAAGGACGAGAAGTTCATGCGTGTCGACCGGGATTTCGTGTTCCTGCTCAGCGCGTTTGATATCGATCCCGGCACTTACGTTCCGCGCATCATGGAAATGACGGACTTCAACCTGTGGGCCTGGAACAGCCGCGTCTTTCCGGGGATCGATCCGCTTGTCGTCTCGAAGGACGACCGGGTTCGGGTGCGCGTCGGCAATTTGACCATGACCAATCACCCCATCCACATGCACGGATATGACTTCGAGGTCACCTGCACCGATGGTGGCTGGGTCAGGCCGGAAGCCCGCTGGCCCGAGGTCAGTATAGACATCCCCGTCGGAGCGATGCGGGCTTACGAGTTCGATGCCAAATATCCGGGCGACTGGGCAATCCACTGCCACAAGTCGCATCACACGATGAATGCCATGGGCCATGACATTCCGACATTCATCGGCGTCGACAAGAAGGACGTTGCCGAAAAAGTCAGGAAGGTGCGCCCGGAATACATGCCGATGGGAACAGCGGGCATGGCGGACATGGGCGAAATGGAAATGGAAATTCCGGAAAACACCGTTCCGATGATGACGGGATGGGGACCGCATGGGCCGATCGAAATGGGCGGAATGTTCTCCGTGGTGAAGGTCCGCGACGGCATTGCAGCCGACGATTACAGCGATCCCGGCTGGTACGAAAACCCACCCGGTACACAGGCTTGGGAGTGGACGGGCGCGCTTCCCGACACGGCCAAAGCAAAAGACGCAAAGACGCAGATCACCCCGAAACCGATGAAGCACGGCTGATCGTGCAATGTTTCGCAGCAAGCAACCAAAGGACTGCATCATGAAGACTGCAATTATCGCCCTGTTTTTCGCGGCACTCGCCTCTCCCGTTCTCGCGTCCGGTTCACACGCCGGTGGCCACGGCGAAGCCATGGCTGTTGGCGAGCCCGGCACGAAGGCGAAAGCCACCCAGACCATCCGGGTCAGCATGAAGGAAACGGACGACGGCAAGATGATCTTCACGCCGAATACGTTCAAGGTCCGCAAGGATCAGACCATCGTCTTTGCCATCAAGAACGCCGGTGAGCTCGACCACGAATTCGTACTCGACCAGGAAGACAAGATCATGGAGCACAAGGCCGTGATGGAAAAATTCCCGGAGATGGAACACGAGGATCCGAACGCAATCCGGCTGGCTGCCGGAAAATCTGGCGAGATCATCTGGAAATTCACCAATGACGGCACGTTCAAGATCGCCTGCCTTGTGCCCGGACACTACGACGCCGGCATGCACGGCGATGTGACCGTCGCCCAAAAATAACCCCTTCTCAAGGAGATAAGATCATGAAATCCATCATCAAGCTTGCAACTGCGGCCGTGCTCGCAGCAACCGTGGCATCCGGTGCGTTCGCCGCTGAATTCACCAAGGGCACCGTCAAGAAACTCGACGTCAAGGCCAAGAAAGTCACCCTCGTTCACGAGGAACTGAAGGACCTCGAAATGCCTGCAATGACCATGGTGTTCCGCGTGAAGGACGATGCCATCCTCGGAAAGCTCAAGGAAGGCGCGAACATAGAGTTCGTCGCCGAGCGGGTTGAAGGCAAGCTGACGGTCACCGACGTCAAGTAATCCGCTACTAAGCACGCGGCTTATGACAGGGCCGCGTGCCTCCCCCGCTGATCGGGCGGGGCATGATCTACTGATCGCAGACCGGCCACATTATGAAGCCAGTGTCGCCTTCGCGACCGCGAGGATTTCCGAGAACAGGGCGATATCGTCGCGCGAGTCCGATGGCGGCGTGCGATTGGGGGCGCCGTTGACGATCGTGTCGTGAAAGGCTTCGAGTTCGATCTGGAACGCGTCCTTGTGGAACGGTCCGAGCGTGCGCACGAGATTGCTGTCGGCGGTGCTCTCTTGCACTTCCAGCGTCATCGGCAGATTGCGCAGATACGGCGTGTTGTAGCGGAACTGCAGCCGCTTGGTCTTCGACATGACCTCGATACCGGCATCAAAGCGGGCAATATCGTCGATCAGGCATTCGTAGATGGCGGTAAAGCTGCCGTAATCGAACATCGCGGTCAGCTGCTCGCCATTTTGCGACAGCTGCGCACCGATCACCCGCTTTGGCGAGCCACCGAGCAGATCACGCATGGCCGAAAGGGAATGTGAGCACAGGCCGGTCATGACCTCGTAACCGCGCTTGACGATGGCAGGTGCGTCTGCCCCACACATCGCATCCATCATTTCCTTGCGCAGCGCCCGGCTCTCGTCGATCAGCTCGGCCGGAATATCACCCTTCGGCGTCACGACCTTGACCGTCTGGTTGAAGAACCAGGGGCCTTCACAGATCACGTCGCGAACGCGGACGTAAGAGATCGGTCCGAAATTTGCGAGCTCCTGCTTGGCGGCCATGAAGGCCGGCGCAAAGCGGCGCATATAACCGACCATGACAACGCGGTCGGATGCAGCCTCGGCAGCAATCAGCATCTCCAGATCCGCTGCCGTCAGGCAGGCAGGCTTTTCGATGAAGACGTGCTTGCCGGCGGCAAGCGCAACCCTCGCCTGCTCGCCATGATGCTGGTCGGGGCTGAGGATCAAAACGGCATCGATATCGGGATCGGCAAACAGCGCATCAGCCGTATCGTAGCGCTTGGCGATCTTCCAGTGATCGGCGACCTCGGCCAGTACGGAAGGCGAGACATCGTGCACGGCGGCAAGTTCGAATTGCTGCTGCAGCTTGTGCAGCGTTGGAATGTGCATCAGCTGCGCCACTTCCCCAAGCCCAATCAGGCCAACTCTCAATCGCATATTCCACTCCTGCGCTGCGCTTTTTTGCGCGAATTAAATTCGGATCATGAATTTAAATACCGGAAGCCAATCCCTTGCTCAAGCGTGAAAATGGAATGAACATTCGATTTTTAACGCCAGGTAACGAAACTTTCCATTTACAGGCGGAAACTTCTCGATATTATGATCCATAATGTGGATTTAATAAAAGGGGAGTAAAGCATGTCCATTCGCAAAGTCTTCGCATTCAGCGTTGCCGCCCTCGGGCTATCGGCCGCCTATCCCGCCGTCTCGCAGGCCGAAACCATCAATATCTTTTGCTCGTCTTCCGGTATTGAATTGCAGCTCTGCAAGGAGGGGTCCGAAGCCTGGGGCAAGGAAACCGGCAACGAGGTGAAGATCACCACCATGCCGGCAAACTGGGACGACGTTCTGTCGCTCTATCAGCAGCTGCTGTCGGCGCAGTCGACCGATGTCGACGTGATGATCCTCGATGGGGTCTGGGTCGGTCCACTGAAAAGCCACCTGCTCGATCTGGCGGAAGCCATGCCAGCTGGTACCGTCGACAAGTATTTTCCATCGGCTGTGGCCGCCGGCACGGTGGGTGGCAAGTTCGTTGCCATGCCCTGGTACATGGATACCGGCCTGCTCTTCTATCGCAAAGACCTGCTCGACAAGTACGGCGCCAAGGTTCCGGAAACCTGGGCTGACCTGACGACGACGGCTCAGCTTGTCCAGGATGGCGAGCGCAAGGCGGGCAATGACAAGATGTGGGGCTATGTCTGGCAGGGCCGTGCCTATGAGGGCCTGGTCTGCAACGCCACCGAATGGTTTGCCAGCAGCGATGCAGGCACCTTCATCGATGCCGAAGGCAAGATCACCATTGCTTCGCCGCAAGCCAAGGAGATGCTGAAGACGGCGGCCGGCTGGGTCGGAACGATCTCTCCGGAAGGCGTTCTGAACTATGATGAGGAAGGTTCACGTGGCGTCTTCCAGAATGGCGATGCGGTGTTCATGCGCAACTGGGCTTACGCCTGGTCGCTGGCCAACGGCGCCGACAGCGCCATCAAGGACAAGGTTGGTGTTGCACCCCTGCCCAAGGGCGTAAACGGCCAGCATGTCGGCATCGACGGTGCAGCCTATCTAGGCGTCTCGAAATACTCGGCGCATCCGAAGGAAGCCGCAGCGCTCGTTGCCTATCTCGCCGGCGAGAAGGAGGAAAAGCGCCGGGCTCTGGCGGGGTCCTACATCCCGAGCATCTCGTCGCTGTTTTCTGATGCCGATATCCTGAAGGCGATCCCATTCTTGACGAGTGCTAAGGCCGCCTTCGAAAATGTCGTCACCCGGCCGACCAGCATCACCGGCAGCGATTACCCGCGCGTTTCGACGGAGATTTCCAACAATCTCCATTCCGGCCTTTCTGACCCGTCAGCCACCGACGCTGCGATCGACGATCTGGCCTCCAAGCTCGACGGTCTCAAGTCACGCGGCGGCTGGTAATTCCTCTGATAACCAGGTTCGCGCTGCCCGATTGTGGCGCGAACCGCCTTTTCAAAATGCAAGGTAACAAGACGATGACGATCAAAGTAGCGACAGCACCGGACTCCTGGGGTGTCTGGTATCCGAAGGACGAAAAACAAGTCGGATGGGAGCGCTATCTCGATGAAGTTCAGAAGGCCGGTTATGGCTACACCGAACTCGGCCCCTGGGGTTACCTGCCGACCGATCCGGATACGCTCCTGTCGGAACTCGGCCGCCGCGATATCAAGCTTTGCGGCACAGGCGTTGTTCATCCGCTATCGCTTGCCGATTCCGCTGAAACCCTGGCTGCCCGCGTCGGACCGATCTGTGGCCTGCTGAAAGCTGCAGGTGCAGAATGGTTCGTCCTGATGGACGAGTCCGAATCCTACGCCGCCCCTGGCGACCGCTTGCTGGATGACAAGGCCTGGGCGCAGATGATCGCCATCGTCAGCGCCACCGCTAAGCGTGTCGTTGAAGACTACGGCATGAAATTCGTCTTTCATCCGCATGTCGGCACCTGCATCGAAACCGAAGCCGAAATCGAGCGGCTGCTGGCCGATACCAAGCCGGAGCATGTCGGACTGTGCTTTGATCTTGGCCACCACATCTACACGGGTGCTGATCCCCTCGCCTTCATGGCCCGGCATGGCGACCGCATCCCCTACTATCATTTCAAGAATATGGATGGTGCCCTGCGCCAGCGCATCACGGATGAGAACATCCCGTTCATGGACGCGTTCCAGATGGGTGTCATGTGCGAACTGGACAAGGGCGCCATCGACTTTGCCGAGGTGGCAAAGTTCCTTGAAGCCCGCAATTACGATGGTTTCGCCGTTGTCGAACAGGACATGTATCCCTGCCCGCCGGAAAAGCCCTACCCGATCGCCAAGCACAATCGCGACTACCTGAAGACGCTCGGCCTGTAAGCCCAGAGCGCACGGCCGGCGCATCGCCGCCGGCCGCACTCGATCCCGACTGGAGAATTGACTTGCCCGCCCATTCCGCTGAAATCCTGAACTCCCCGGCCGAAATCGGCGACGTGCTTGCCGCTGATATCCTGGCCGCCATTGCTGCCGCGCGCGCCAATGGCAAACAGTATCTGCTGGGCTGCCCGAGCGGCCGTTCGCCAAAGCCCGTTTATGACGCGATGGCGGAAAAGGCTGCGGCCGGCAATCTCGACCTCTCCAATCTCGTTCTGGTGATGATGGACGAATATCTCGGCGGTGGCGAAGACGGCCTTGGCCTTTGCCCGCCGGATGCGCACAACAGCTGCCGCCGCTTCGCCGAACACGAGATCCGCCAGCGGTTGAACGCCGGCATCGAGCCCGCGCACCAGGTTTCGAAAGACCATGTCTGGTTTCCGGATGCGACGAACCCCGGCGCCTATGATGAGCGCATCAAGGCGGCAGGTGGTGTCGACCTGTTCATTCTCGCCTCCGGTGCAACGGATGGCCATGTCGCCTTCAATCCCCCCGGCAGCCCGGCCGATGGTCCAAGCTGCATCGTCAAGCTCGCCGAAGAGACGCGCCGCGACAATCTCGGCACTTTCCCCGACTTCCCGTCGCTGGATGCCGTGCCGCATCATGGTCTGACCGTTGGTCTCGGCACGATTGCCAACCTGTCGAAATCTGTCGCCATGATTATTCATGGTGCGCACAAGCAGGGCGCCACAAGGCGTCTGACAGAGAGCAAAAGTTTCGATCCGCAATGGCCGGCCACCATCGTTCATCGCTGCAAGCAGGTCCGGATCCTGCTTGATACCGCCGCGGCGGCTCAGGCATGACAGGCGCTGGCACACCCTTGCAATCTTCAGCCGCAACGATGGAAAGCGGCGACTATCGGATCGGCATTGATCTTGGCGGCACCAAGATCGCCGCCGGCCTGGTCGATATCCAATCTGGCGCGATAACCCATTTCCGGCGCCTACCGACCCCGGTCTCCGAGGGGCCGGCTGCAATTATCCGCGCCGTCGCGGACACTGCATCAGACCTCATCGCACTCGCCAAGGCTGAGGGACGATTTCCGCTTTCGGTCGGAATTGCCGTGCCGGAACTGGTCGATCTCCAGGGACGCGTCTGCAGCGACTGGAATTTCTCGATCGAAACCATTGGTGCGGAAATCGAAAGTCTGCTCGGCATTCCAACGATGGCCGACAGCGATGTGCGCGCTGCGGCCCATGCGGAAGCCCGCTTCGGTGCAGGCCGTCCCCATCAGAGTTTCGTTTATATATCGCTGGGCACAGGGATCAGCTATTCGCTCGTGATTAACGGCCGGCCGTGGTCCGGCGCCAACGGCTTTGCCATTCACTTTGCCAGTTCAGAGCTTGCGCTTCCAAGGGGAGACGATACCGGACTGACGATTGCCAATGCCGAAGATTTCGCGTCGGGCAAAGGTATGCAGCGCTCCTTCGCCCGCCGCGCCGGGGAGCCTCTGGAAGACGGTGTTCGCACACTGGAAACCATGAGTGCTGAAGGGGATTCTCTCAGCACTCGCATCCTCGACGAGGCCGGAGAGGTAACCGGCCGGCTGCTGGCGCAGATGATCAACATGGTCGATCCCGAGGCGGTTGTTCTCGGTGGTGGGCTGGGCTGCTCGATCGGGCGCTATCGTGAAAAGCTGGAACAGTACATGCGCGAGAACATCTGGGCCGCCCGCTGCCGGTCCATTCCGCTCAAGCTTGCATCCCTTGGCGAAGGCGCCGGCGTGGTCGGCGCTGCTCTTGCAAAACCGCCTGGCAATCGCCGGCAAACAATCAAGGTCGGGGCATGATGGCTGAGACGGCACCTCAATCCAGCTGGGTAAAGCGCATCGAACCCTGGCTGCTTCTGGCTCCGATGCTGATCGTGCTTGCCACGGTCACGGCCTGGCCTTTGGCGCGCACCGCGTATCTCTCCTTCATGCACGCCTCGCTCGATGATGGCGATCTGCCGCGCTTTATCGGCTTTGGCAATTATCTGGCGCTGATGAAGGATGGCGACTGGTGGCATGCCGTTCGAAACACTGCCTTCTTCGCGGTGATTTCGGTGACGCTGGAAACGCTGGCGGGTGTTGCGATCGCCCTTCTGATCGACAGCCAGATCAAGGGCCGGGGAGCGCTGCGCGCCGTCATGCTCATCCCGTGGGCGATCCCCACCGTCGTCTCCGCACAAATGTGGCAATGGATGCTGCATGACCAGTATGGTGTGGTGAATGCATTGCTGATCAAACTCGGCTTCATCAGCCACGGCATTGCCTGGACGGCGGGTGCCGGCACGGCAATGGCCGCGATCATCGCCGTCGATGTCTGGCAGACCACGCCGTTCATGGTGCTCCTGATCCTTGCAGGGTTGCAGATCATTCCCCGCGATCTCTATGAAGCGGCGAAGGTCGATGGCGCTCCCGGCTGGGCGCAGTTCTTCTACATCACCCTGCCCCTGCTTTGGCCGACCCTTGCCGTCGCCATTCTGTTTCGCCTGCTGGATGCCGTGCGGATGTTCGACCTTGCCTATGTGCTCAGTTCCAAGAGCCGCGAAACCGCGACGATCTCGATCTACGCCCGCCAGCAACTGGTCGATTTCCAGGACGTCGGCTACGGCTCGGCCGTGGCAATGCTGGTGTTCCTGATGATTTCACTGGTGGCCGCCGTCTATATCCAGGTCACCAAGATCCGGCTGATCAGCGAGTGAGGATGACTATGAAACGCCTTGCCAAAACCGTCGCGCTGACACTGCTCAAGATCGTCGTCGTGTTCTATACGATCTTTCCCTTCTATTGGGCGATCGTCTCATCCTTCAAGTCGGGTGCCGCGCTGTTCTCGGTTGATTTCTTTCCGGCAATCGACCTGACCAACTACCGCGACCTGCTGACCAACGGCAACTTTCTGCGCAACATCCTCAACTCGGCGATCGTCGCTGTCAGCGTCGTGACGCTGTCGCTGATCTTCGCCATCACCTCGGCCTACGCGCTTGGCAAGATGAAGTTTCGGGGGCGCGGCATCGTTTTGGCCGGCATTCTCGGCGCGTCGATGTTTCCGCAGATCGTCGTGCTGTCCGGCCTGTTCGGCACGATCCGCTGGCTCGGGCTTTATAATAGCCTCGGCAGCCTCGTCCTCTCCTACATGATCTTCAGCCTGCCATTTACGGTCTGGGTGATGACCAGTTTCATCCGCCAGATTCCGGCTGAACTGGAAGATGCGGCGCGCATGGATGGATGCTCGACCTGGGCGATGATCTGGCAGATCTATTTCCCGCTGCTTGCGCCCGCGCTTGCCAGCACCGGCCTGCTCGCCTTCATCGCATCCTGGAACGAATTCCTGTTCGCACTGACGTTCACGCTTAGCGATACGGTTCGTACGGTTCCGGTTGGCCTGGCGCTGATTTCCGGATCGAGCCGCTTCGAATTGCCGTTCGGCACGATCATGGCCGCTTCCGTCATCGTTACCGTCCCCCTGATCCTGCTCGTGCTGATCTTCCAGCGCCGCATCGTCTCCGGCCTCACCGCGGGTGCCGTGAAATGATGAGCCTTGCTATCAAAGAAAGAAAAATCGATGGCTGACCTGTCCCTTTCCAACGTGCGCAAAGCCTTCGGCGCCTTCAATGTATTGCACGGGATCGATCTCAAGATTGAAGACGGTGAATTTGTCGTCTTTGTCGGCCCGTCAGGTTGCGGAAAGTCGACGCTGCTGCGCGCCATCGCTGGCCTTGAGGATATCAGCGGCGGTGACATCCGCATCGGGGGCGAGATCGTCAACCACGTTCCTCCGGCTGAACGGCAGATCGCCATGGTGTTCCAGTCCTATGCGCTTTATCCGCATATGGATGTCTATACCAACATGGCGTTCGGCCTGAAATTCGCAAAAATCCCGAAGGACGAGATCGACCGGCGCGTGCGCAAGGCAGCCTCGATCCTGAAGCTTGACGCGGTTCTCGACCGCAAGCCCGGCGCATTGTCCGGCGGCCAGCGCCAGCGCGTTGCCATTGGCCGTGCCATCGTGCGCCAGCCGAAAGTCTTTCTGTTTGACGAACCCCTGTCCAACCTCGACGCAGCACTGCGCGTCAACACCCGCATCGAGATCGCCAAGCTCCACCGTGAACTGGGCGCGACGATGATCTATGTGACGCACGATCAGGTCGAGGCGATGACACTGGCGGACAAGATCGTCGTGCTCAATGCCGGCCGCATCGAGCAGGTCGGAACGCCGCTCGACCTCTATCACGCCCCTGCCAACCTGTTTGTCGCCGGCTTCATCGGATCCCCTGCGATGAACCTGATGGAAGCTCGCGTGATCGCTCTTGAAAACGGCCACCTGAAGCTGTCTGTGGGTGAACAGCACATCAGCCTTCCTTACTCGGGAGCACCAGTTGCCCCCGGCGCAACAGTCACCGTCGGCATCCGGCCGGAACACTGGATCCCCGGCGATGGCCCATCGGTGAAGATCGAGGGGACTGTTGACCTCGTGGAACATCTCGGCGAAACCAGCATCGTCTATCTGCGACTCGCCGATGGGCAGATGATAACCGTGCGTTATCCCGGCGATATTTTCTGCACGGCCGGAGATCGCTTCGTGGCCGACGCCCCGGCCGCCGCGGTTCACCTTTTCGATGCTGCCGGACAAGCTATGCTCGGGCGCCGCTCTGGCCCGGCTTACGGCATCCTCGGCCAGGAATTCCGGGCACGCTGAATGGAAACGGAATGACTGATACGCCAAAGACACGGGCGGGAGCGCCCAAGCTGACCAGGCTCGCCGAAGGGCGCCAGAGGCTGCCCGATGTCACCGGCACCAATCTCGAGCATTCCCGCATCTTCAACCGGCGGCTCATCTTCGAGGCGCTGCACCAGTCCGGCCCGCTCAGCCGCATCGACATTGCCAAGCGCGTCGGGCTGACGCCCCAGACGGTTTCGGGAATCACCCGGGAGTTGCTGGACCAGGAGTTCATCATCGAAACCGGGCGTTCGCAGGGCCAGCGAGGCCAGCCGCAGATTTATCTCGGCCCGAACCCCGTTGCCGGGTTCTCCATCGGCATTCATCTCGACCGCAACCGCGTCGTCATGGTCGTGTGCAATCTTCTGCTGGAAGTCATCGGCCGGAAAACCTGGACGGGCGATACGCGCGAGCCGGAACCAACGCTCAAGTACATTGCCAGCCTCACTGAAGACCTCATCGCCGAGGCAGATGTCCCGCGGGAAAAGATCTGGAGCATCGGCCTTGTGCTTCCCACGCTGGACGATGACATCTACGATTTTGCCACCAAGCAGCCGGGATGGGACGCCTGGGCCAGCGTCCCCGTCGCCCAGCGTCTGCAGGAGTTGTGCGGTTTGACCGTGCTTGTCGAGAACGACGCGACGGCCGCGGCGATTGGCGAGCATTTTGCCCGCCGCGACAAGGACAAGCGCAATTTCGCGCATCTGTACATCGGATACGGTGTCGGCGCCGGCATGATTGTCGATGGCATGCCCTTGAAGGGCGCGTGGGGGAACGCCGGTGAACTCGGGCTCTTGCCATTTCAACCGAAACGCATGCGCGACAATGGTGCACCGCCGATTATCGATGCCGTCCTGTCGCTGAACGGTATTGCGTCGGCGCTCGAATGGAGCATCGAAGATGCCGATGCAGCGGTCGCCGACCTGTCGATCCTTGCCGATATCCATGCCCGCCGCGATCCGCAGCTTTCCGCCTGGATGGAGGAGGCGGGACTTTGCCTGCGTTTTCTGGCCGCTATTCTCGAAGGCACCATCGATCCGGAGTTCATAACCGTCGGCGGGTCACTGCCACCCTCGATCATCACGGCCTTGGTCGAGCGGGCCTATCCGCTGTACCGCTCCTTGAGCGAACGCAAGGATCGCCGGTCGCCGCGGCTCATTGTTGGTCAGTTGACTGACGATGCCTCGGTCATCGGCGCGGCCAGCCTGCCGATTTTCGTCAACACAAATCCAAACTTCCGCCACCTCTATATCCGCCAGATCGGTGACGATCAGCGCCCGTTCGAGCAACCCAACAGAGCATAGTGGAAGCGCGTCGAACCTCGCCGGGTTTATTGGAGGTTGGTTGCTTAAGTTATGTGTCCCGCACCGGTTCGGACAGCATGACATTGGCTTGACATCATTGTCGCAGCGGGCGGGTATAATTCAGCTGGCGTTTCCAGGGGACTTTCGCAGTTATCAGGCGCGCCTGCATTTGCTGGCGGAATGTTGCCGACAGCGACGTCTCGACTTTCCAGATTTCATCGACCCTCCAGCCAACCCGGCCGCCCAGCGTCGCGAAATTCTGATCGTCAGCCGCGCCGTTGACATCGCCAACCCAGTCTACCGAAGCCTTGGCTCCATTGTTGTCTGCCAAGGTACGTCCGATGGTCGCTGCCACTGTATAGTCCAGTTGCCCGCTGATGTCGTGGCTGCAGGCAATCTCGGCACTGACGGTCTGCCGTGGAGCGGCCGCCCTTCACCGTTGCTGCAAACAGGTTCCTGCCGGTGGCGGATTCGCGATAGCCATCAAGGTCAAGCCAGGATCGGGTAAACCGGGCGGAAAGGGCGATTTCATTGGCATCATCAGGCGCATAGATCGCCCCGACGCGTCCATAGGCGCTGAACAGTGATCCAGACACTGTGCCGCCGGCAAAGACCATGTCATTGATATTGAGGTAACTGCGCGACAGGCTGGCAGATACTTTGGGGGAACCCCAGGCGCCGATCTCGCCAAATGCACGCCATTGCGCTTCCGGCGTGGTATAGCGCGCCGCGCCAGCCAATAAAACAAGTGCATCGATGGAAACGTCGGTCCTGTTAGGGTTCACAACGGCAGCGCCACCGAGAAGGCTCACGCCATTTCCAGCATCCCAACGTCCATTAAAACCGGCGGCAGCCTCGGAACAGCCAAACAGGCTCAGGTAGTTGCCACTGTTAAATCGTTGCGACTGGCCTAGCAGGTTTTGCGTGGTCCATCAGGTCCAAAACGATCGATTGTCTCTGGCGCGCCAATTGGTCGGCAGAATCTATCACCGATTGCGCCTTGGTGAAGCCAAGCCGGGCGAAATCGATGGAATCGAGAAAGAGAGCGGCCTCAGGGGCTGCCGCATTCAACGGCCCTGTTGCTCCAACGACAATAGCCAAGTCCAGTGTAGCTTCACTTAACAGTGCGGTGTTTCACACGGTTAAGCCTCACAGCATATCGTTGTGCCGATGACCGATGGGACGCTTTTTGGTAGCCGCAGTACACGGGTCTTAACAACAGCGCGCCGGGCAATGCGGTACTGCATGCCCGGCGTGTGCCTGCTGCGATCAGGAATTGCCCTTGCGGCTTGTTTCGAACAGGAACCAGACGCGCTGTTCGGTTTCGTCTATCCAGTTTTCCAGCAGGCTTGCGCCGGCGACATCGCCGTATTCGTCGCACAGGGAGCGCGTTTCGCGCATGCTGGCCAGCAGGTCGGAATTGTCGTCGCGCAATTCGGCCAGCATGTCCTGCGGATCGACGTAATCGGCATCGTTGTCTGAAATTCGTTGAAGCCTGCCGATATGGCCGATGGAGCGCAGCGTCGTGCCGCCGATCTTGCGGACGCGCTCCGCTAGCGGATCGGTCATTGCCAGGATCTGCGCACCCTGATCGTCGAACAGCAGGTGATAGTCGCGGAAATGCGGCCCGGACATATGCCAGTGAAAATTCTTCGTCTTCAGGTAAAGGGCAAACGTATCGGCAAGCAGAGCAGTCATTGCGCCAGAGATATCCCGGGTTGCGTCTTCAGAGAGGCCGGACGGTGTTCTCAAAGGTGCCATACGGCGCGCGCGTGGTGTCTTTTCGGTCATGGATAGGTTCCTTGCTTCGGATTGACGAGCCTGTTTCAGCGGATACGTGGGTGAGACATGGGGGCATCGGCAGACTCTGGTTCGTCCAGAGCCTCCTTCAAGAAATCGTCCTGTTCACGCCAGCGATTGTGCGGCAGGGCAAGATCTTGTGGGTCGAGCGGTTCCGGCAGCGAGGCGAGCGCGTCGCGAAGGCGTTCGGGCTCGTTTGCGGCGTTTTTCATGGCCTTCTATCCCCGTGCATCATGCGTGGATCATGTCCATACAGAGAGGATATAGGCAGCGCTCCAGATGTTGCAGGGGGGCTTTCCCGGATTTTTTTGCTTTCTTGCCTGCGGTGGCGTGCCGGTCTAAAGGATTGCCAGTCCGCAGCAGGTTTGGTGGCGCTGGCCGGGGGGATCGTCATGCGAATGGGCAAGCACTCGCCCGGATGCGGGCAAGCAAACCTGCTGGTTTTCTCAGTGAGATATGCCGGATTTGACTGCCTGTCCCACAAACCCCTCGTTATCCTGTGTCTGGGGCAGGCCGTAGTGCGGGCGTGATCGCGCTTTCATTTTCAGCAGGGACAGCAATTCGTAGCCTCCCGTCCACCGCCCGAAGCCACTGTCGATATTGATATGGCCGGCTTGCCCGAGATTTCGGACCTCAGTCTTCCAGAGTCTGCTGTAGAGCGACAGGTTTTCCAGCGGCATATAGATATCATTCAAGCTTCCGACGGTGATCGCCGGAAAGGGCAGAATGCGGGTCGGCATCCGGCCAAAATGGATGGCGCCCGGATGTAATTTTTCCGTGGTGGACAGATCGCACGGCGCCACCAACAACGCGCCCTTGATCAATTTTGCTGCAGGTCCCTCGGCGCATTTGGCGGCCAGCAGACAGCCAAGACTATGTGCAACGATATAGGCCGGTCCTTCCCGGGCAAGGACATCCTCCAGGCGTTTTGTCCAGAGTTCGACCCTTGGGGATTTCCAGTCATCTTGCTCGACCAGACGGCTTTCCGCGTTATCCTGGAGCCAGTATCTTTGCCAGTGCCCGTCGTCGGACCCGTTCAACCCAGGCAGGATCAGGGTAGATGTCATATGCGTGCTCCTTACCGCGTGACGCCGTCAACTCTGGAAGTAGGAAGACCGCTCCAGGGCGGAGATTTGCTGGGAAATTTCGGATATGCGCTCGCGCAGATCACGGCGCGCGCGGTAACCCATTCTGGAAAAGCCCGCGTCATCCAGATCGAGCTTGGCTTCCAGTTGATCCCTCATGGTTTGAAGGCGGTCAAAATGCCTGAGTAAGCTCATCCTATCCTCACATTCGCGGCGCGGCATCTTGAGGTCTGCCGGTCAGGGAGTATTATTACCCATAAATTTAGTGGACAAAAGGAATCGCAGGCTAACCCTGACGGGGATTGCGGAAATTTGAGACTGCCGGTCATTGAGATAGGGAAAAACGCGCCGGGAAATGCGCTTGTCAGCTTTTCACCTCGGTAGCGGTATTTTCGGGGGACGCTGTTGCGTTTTCACGGTGAGTAAAAAAATGCCGATTGGCCGCGGACTTTGGGCAAAACGTTTCATTTCACGGTGGCCGCAGGATGCCATTCGTTGTTCAGCGCCGTTGCATTGAGCATACTGGGGTCAGTTGAAATTCCCGATGCACTCTCCTCCCGGTCCATCGCCTTCAACTGTTCCCTCTGGAGGTTGATCCTTCAAAACTCAGGGTCTCCATTTGCTGGAGGCCCTTTTTTCTGACGTCATGCTGAAAGGATGCGGGATACGACGTGTGGTTGAAACCCGGCACGCGGTAGGTTGCGCAGTCGGGGCGCCGTCACCCGGTTTTCGTCCGCCGCCGCAGGATTTCGATCTCGTGACGGTCAAGCGTACGGGCCTTACCCTTCCCCAAGTCACCCAGCGTGATATCGTCGATTGCGACCCGAACCAGCCGGAGGCATTCGATATCCAGTTCCTTCAGCATTCTGCGGATCTGCCGGTAACGGCCCTCCCGCAACTCGACTTCAAGCCAGGCGTTTCTATCGCCGGAACGCAGGATCTTGACGGATGACGCCTTGAGCATCTCGCCCCCCTCGCAGACGCCGCGGCGTATATGGGCAATCATATCATTGGCCGGGGTGCCCTTTACCTGGACATGATAGATCTTCCCGACATTGGTAATCGGGTCGAGCAGGCGTTGCGCGAGCACCGTGTCATTGGTGAACAGCAACAATCCCTCGCTGGCCTTGTCCAGCCGGCCGACCGGAGAAAGGAACGGATTGTCCATGTGCGCGAGGCAATCGAACACCGTCGGGCGTCCTTCCGGATCGACCCTCGTGGTGACCATGCCGCGCGGCTTGTTGAGCATGAGATAGACGCTGGATTGCGCGGCAAGCCGAACGCCGTCAACCGCAATCACATCCGCATGAACGTCGGCCCAAGTCAGGATATCGGTGACCACCCGTCCGCCCAGTGTCACACGCCGTTCGGCGACAAGTCTTTCGGCTTGTGTGCGGGAGCAATAACCCAGTTTGGAAAGCGCACGGCAGATGGTTGCGCGCGCGCCATTGTCAGGGACCTGTTTTGCCAAGACGAAATATTCCAGAAGCCTTTGCCTGACTTGCGCTGAAACCCGCCACGTCGGTTGTTGCGCGGCCAGTCAGCCTGGCGGCGCGCGATCACAGATGGATGGGTGTCATAATCCCGGAGAATAGCAACGGGTGCGCAAATGGCGGTCGAATGATCATGGGAGAACCTGGCCGTCCCGAACGTCAAGCCAGGGCTTCTTCAACGTTCGGGCTAGGAGCCGGTTTTCGAGAGTTTAGACTCTCGCCGAAGGTGGATCACGATATTCGCCGTCATGCCGCTGCGTTTAGCCAAACCCGGCTCGAAGTCAAGCCGGACAGCCTGCGGCGCTTTATCCGCCGGCATCCGGAGGACCCACGGCAGCCTGCGAAACAACCTGCGGTGATCCTCGCGATAAGCACGCCGGGATATCTCAGTTTGGAGCCTTCAGTGACGCGGCCAGATGGTCCCACGCCACGCCTGGTTCAGTCTTCGGGAATGGTTTGAACGTCATGGCGATCAGGAAGGCACCGATGCCGATGCCCCATGCGCCGATATAGAGCCAGCTGTAGGTCGCAAACGTATCGTAGATGAGGCCACCGGCAATGGGGCCAGTTGCCATGCCGAGGCTTCCGGCCATGGCCGTTCCACCAATGACGGTGCCCATCATCCGTTGCGGAAAGTTTTCGCGCGCCAGCACCGCGTAAAGCGGCATGACGCCCGCATAGATGAAGCCGAACAGGGCCGCTACCGCATAGAAAGACGAAAGCTCACGGACGAAGACGTAGGCAAGTGCCCCGAAAGCCTGGATGAGCAAACCGATGACCAGAATGCGCTTGGCGCCATACCGGTCGCCGAGCAGGCCGAAGGCGACGCGGCCCCCCATGCCTGCCAGGCCCTCGACGGAATAGATGGAGACGGCAGCGATCATCGGGATGCCGCAAGTGATGGCGTAGCTGACGGTGTGGAAGATCGGTCCTGAATGGGTGGCGCAGCAGAAGAAGTTGGTGAGCATCAGGACGATGAACTGGGGCGTGCGCAGCGCCTGTGCCGTGGTCATGCCGGATTGTGGACCCTCGCTACCGGAGGCATCAGCGCTTTCATGCTCCTGTGCTGGCGGACTGCGGACCAGAAACGAAACCGGGATCATGATGACTGCGGCGAGCGCTGCGATGATGAGGAGCGAGGTCCGCCAGTCATAGACGGAGACGAGCCAGGCGGCGAGCGGCGACATGGTCATCGGCGCCATGCCCATACCGGCGGACACGAGCGAGACCGCAAGGCTGCGATGCGTATCGAACCAGCCGGTGACACATGCCATCATCGGCGCGAAGATGGCAGCGGTGGCTGCGCCGACCACGAGCCCGAAGACCAGCTGGAACTCGACAAGCGATGTGGCCCGACTGGCGACCGCCAGGCTGGCGGTGAGGATGATGGAGCCGGTCAGTACGACAATGCGAGGC
The DNA here is from genome assembly GCA_900473685.1 of Hyphomicrobiales bacterium. Taxonomy (GTDB): domain Bacteria; phylum Pseudomonadota; class Alphaproteobacteria; order Rhizobiales; family Rhizobiaceae; genus Pararhizobium. The sequence continues at coordinate 63,599 of UCNE01000025.1, read as the reverse complement.
CCCCACCGGTCAGACAGCGCGCCCCAGACCATGCTGGCCAACGCCATGGCAAGGAAACCGATGGTCATGGCACTGGATATGCCGGTGACCGACCAGCCTGTGTCCCTTGCGATTGGGAAAAGAAAGACTGGCAGGGAAAACACCGCGCCGATGGCGAGGCAGCCGAGCAGGCCGCCAGCAGCGACGATGACCCAGCGATAGGTAGAAGCTTGCATGGCGTGTCTCCGTTTCAAGGACCCGATGCTTCTGCCAGCCGTTCCGGCGGCCGGTTAGGTGGATAGATTGAGCCGTTCGCGGGTGAAGTCTACGAGGATGTCGCGCCGCCGCAAAGGATGATGTTGCCGGCGCCGGCACCGGCAACCCGTCAGCAAAGCCGCCTCAGGCTGTCAATGCCCGCTCTTTCGACGTTATCGGATCGCCGACATTGGGTGTCCCCTTGCCAGTCTCGATGAGTGCCCGCAGACTTTTGGTAACGTACGTGGTCCAGCCTTCAGAGCAGGCATCGTAGCATTCGTAATCGGGAACCAAACCTTCATGGGTCATGCGAACCTCCGTCCGGTCGCCGGTGCGGGAAATGTCGAAGACAATCTGCGTGCCGGTCCATTCGGTTTCGTCCTGCGTGAAGCTGAAATAATTGGCGAGCACGAGCCAGACGACTTTGCTGTTTGGGACGAGTTCGGTGACCCGGATCTTGCAAAGATGGATGTCCTGATAGTGATAATCGAATTCGCCGCCGGCCTTGTCGGTTGGTCCTGCGATCGCCTCCGACCACCATCCACGAACATTGTTGATTGCCGCAAAGGCCGCCGCCGGCGGCTGGGTCACGGTAAAGCGCACAGTGAAATTGTCCATGGCGGTCTCCAGTCCTTCGGTTAAAGCTCGATCTGCCCGGCAAGCGTATCCTGCGGGATCGAGACATTCAGGTTTTCAGACAATCCAGACGTTGTTCCGGTGTGGAGCCTGCGGTCGAGAGCTTAACATTCAACCGTATGGATGAATATATACGGCCAGCGAAGATAGTCAACCGTTTAGTTGAATTATGACGCGTTACGGTCAAGCCGGATCGCGAGTTCACGGATTTCACCGAAGACCGTGCAGCTCAGATGCACACAATTTCCAATGTGATCTCAAGGCTATCGGGGCTCCAGGCCCGCTGCGCCGTTGACATCCCAGCCGGTTTCCTCCGATGTTGCCGATCGGAAACCGCAGACATCTACGCGATGCCGAAGTCGTTACGGAGCAGATGATGAACAACGAAAAACATGGCCTTCCTGCTGAACAGGAAGCGGAGCGTGGCGCTTATATTCTGGCGGCAACATGCGATCTCAATGGCTGCTTTCGCGGCAAGCGCGTCGAGGCCGCATCGCTCGGCAAAATCTTGAAGAACGGCATCCGCATGCCGATGTCGTCCATCGGTGTCGATATCTGGGGAACGGATGTCTTTGCAAACTCCCTGACGCTGGATCAGGGCGATCTCGACGGCATTTGCGAACCGACGGAGCGTGGGCCGATCCCCTTGGCGTGGTCCACAACGCAGGCACAATTCGTGCCGATGTGGATGCGGATGGAAACCGGCGAGCCCTTCTTCGGTGATCCGCGCCGCACCTTGGCCGATATCCTCGACAGGTTTCAGGCGGTTCACCTGACCCCCGTCGTCGCGACGGAGGTCGAGTTCTACCTGATCGATCCCAAGTCACCGAGGGCAAAACCGTTGACCCGGATGCCGGTCGGCCATGCGGATGCCAAGGATACGATCTATTCGCTGGAGGAACTGGCCGAGGTCGGGCCTTTCCTCGACGATGTCTACGCGATGGCCGCTGCCTGCGGCGTTGCCGTCGATGCGGCGACCTCAGAGAGCGGGCCGAGCCAGTTCGAGTTCAACCTGATGCATGGTCCCGATGCGCTGAAGGTGGCCGACGATACCGTATTCTTCAAGCAGATTGTTCGCAACATGGCGCGCAAGCACGGGTTTGCTGCGACTTTCATGGCCAAGCCCTACCCTGCCCATTCCGGCAGCGGCTTGCATGTGCATTTCAGCATCGTCGATGCGCAAGGCCGCAATGTCTTCGATAATGGCGGCCCCGAAGGCACGGTTCTGATGCGGCAGGCCGTGGCCGGACTGATCGACGCCATGCCCGATTGCACCGCTCTGTTTGCGCCCCATCTGAATTCGTTTCGCAGGCTCTGCCCGGATAGCCTGGCGCCCACCACGGCCGCCTGGGGTTACGAAAACCGCACGGCCGCAATTCGCATTCCTGGCGGACCTTCTGTTGCCCGCCGTATTGAACACCGGGTCGCTGGCATCGATGCCAACCCTTATCTCGTAATCGCAGCCATTCTGGGAGCGGCAATCGACGGGATCACCCGGCACGCTGAACCGCCTGCGCCAACGGCAGGCAACACCTACGCCAGCGATGCGCAGTCCCTTCCCGCAACATGGCCGACTGCTCTCGATCTCTTCGAGCAAAGCGAGATCGTCAAACGGATTTTCCAGCCGAAACTGATCGAGATGTTCTCGACCTGCAAACGCCAGGAACTTGCCGTGTTCAACCGCGATATTTCCGACCTGGAATATGCGAGCTACCTGCACAGCGTTTAACGCGGCGCATCCCGGCAGTTCAACGCCGCAGCCGGCGTCAAAGGATTGTCGCTGCATTGTGGCGCGAAGGCATTTGCCGATTGGCTTCTGCAAGTTGAGCCGGTCTGTCTGCGCATTTCATCATAGTTGAAGCAGTCAATCCTAATTTTAAGGGAGCGTGTTGCACCCGCCTGGTTCAGGGGGCGAGGCCGCTCATTATTGGCTTCTTTTTTGCTAAATGCGGCATTTTGGCGCATGGCTGCCTTGACCAATCGAGCGAGGCGCAATATTCGTTGTAGGAAAATAATTTGCCTTTAAGGCAATATTGGACTTGAAGGCGTATTCTGGGAGGAACGCATGATAATCCACGAGGCGGGTGCCGACGCGCACCTTGCGACGCGCATCGACCGGATGCATTCCCGCGACAGGGCAGGCTTGATTGTCTTCATAACTGTGCTGTGGTGCACCATGGTGTTCGCGCTGGTGACGATCTGGCCGTACATCTCCGTACCTGCCATCCGCATCATCCTGACGACCGCCTGTGGCCTGGTTCTGGTGTTCAACACCGCCGCCATTGTGGCGATGCTGCGGCACTATCACGAGGACAAGCATTTCATCTACGGGCTCGACCTCAAGCATCTCGACGAGATGCGCCGTCGCCGGCGTTAGGAGGGGATCATGGCTTACAAACCGCCGAAACAGAGTTTTGCCGGGCAGATTTTCGACGTCATTACCCTTCTGGTCCTGACCGTCGGTGCGCTCTATCTTCCGCTCTATCTTGGCCTTGCCGGTGCGGCCAAGACCCCCGCGCCTATCGCCAACCCGACATGGGAAGCCCTTGGCCAGAATGCCACCGAGCAGCAGCAATGGGCGGCCCTTGGCGTGACGGACCCGGCCGCCGCCAACGACATCATTACCGCCCGTTTCGATTATTCGTTCAGCTGGATGGCCCTCGTGGTCATGGCAATCCTGGTGATCGGATATTTCGTGCTGGTGGTGCGGTTGTCGGACAAGGAATATCGCGACGTCATCGCCGAACGCTTCGGCGTCAAAAAGAGATAGTGGGGCACCAATGGATATCTGGACTATTCTGGAATACGCGGCCTGGGCCCTTTCGGCGCTCTTCGCCCTTTTGATGCTGTCGGACATGGTGCGCATCGACACGACTTATGACAACGACCTGCTGACATCATCCCGCGAAGGCGAGATCGAGGCTGCAGCCGAACGTCACACGCTGTGAGGGCTCCGAGATGGTAGACACCAAAACTGCCTCCGGTCAGCCTGAACGGCTGCAATTGCTGCGCGTCCTTGGCCCCGCCCATATCTGGGCGCTCGGCGTCGGTATCGTTCTCGTCGGCGAATATATGGGATGGAATTTCGCCGTCGGCAAAGGCGGAATGATTGCCGGCCTGATTGCCTGCTGGGTAGCTGGCCTGCTTTACACCTGCGTGGCCATGATCGATTCCGAGGTGACATCGACGGTCGCCGCTGCCGGTGGCCAATATGCGCAGGCCAAGCACATCGTCGGGCCGCTGATGGCCTTCAATGTCGGGCTGTTCCTGGTCATGGCCTATACGATGCTCGAGGCAGCCAACGCCATCACCATCGGTTTTCTACTGGATACGGTGGCCGGGATGCAGGGCCATAGCGGCCTGCACCAGCAGCCGTTCATCGTTCTCTGCGTGATGTTTCTGGCATGGCTGAATTACCGCGGCGTACTGGCAACGCTGACATTCAATCTCGTCATCACCGCCATCGCTTTCATGGCCATCATCGCCCTGTTCCTGTCGGTACAGTTCGGCGTGTCGAGTGTACCGCTCGATTTTTCGGCGGTGACGACCGATCCGATGCCCTATGGGTGGATTGGAATTCTCGCCTCGCTGCATTTCGGCCTCTGGTATTATCTCGGCATCGAAGGCACCTGCCAGGCGGCCGAAGAAGTGCGCTCACCTGCCCGCTCTCTTCCCTACGGCACCATGGCCGGCATCATGACGCTGCTGATCGCCGCGACCATGACCTGGTATGTCTGCTCCGGGCTTATTCCGTGGGAATATCTCGGTCAGGCCGGAACGCCGCTCTTCGATGCGGCGCGTGTGACCGGCAATCGCGGGCTGATGGTTCTGTTGTTCATCGGCACGATGTTCTCGACGCTCGCTTCGGCAAACGGCTGCATCAATGATGCGTCACGCGCTTGGTTCTCGATGGGGCGCGACCGTTATCTGCCGATCTGGTTCGGCGCAGTGCATCCTGTCTATCGCACGCCGTACCGGTCGATCATCTTCCTCGTGCCGATTGCCTTGATCTTCGCGCTCGGCGCTCCGCTTGACCAGGTCGTTACGTTCTCGATCCTGTCCGGGTTGCTGGGCTACACGTTCATGACCTTCAACATGGTGATGTTTCGCAAGAAATGGCCGCTCGACACGATCAAGCGCGGTTACGTTCACCCGATGCACCCCTTGCCGACGATCGTGCTCCTGATCCTTTGCGCCACCGCCTATGTCGCCGTCTTCCTGGGGTACGGGACACAGCTCATTGCCATGGTCAGTTTCTATATCATCGCGTCGCTTTGGTTCCACTTCCGGCGCTACCGGTTTGTGCGCCGTGGCGACCAGTTCACCATGCCCTGGCCGCGGCCGGAGGGATATTGATCTGAACACAACCCGCAGCCTGATCAACGGCTGCGGGCCCATCGTTTGGAGGGATCAGGGTTGACGATCCACTATCTGCTCTTCGCCTTTGCCCTTTTGGCTGTCGCCTGGTTCATCCGCGCAGCCATCCGTGGACATCGGCAGGCCATGCAACTGCGCGGCCGGTTGCTCGACGAAGCCCATGGGCTGCTCACCGAACCGGGCATTGGTATTGCGCCGGATCAGTTTCCCATCGTCACCGGCCGGATCGAAGATGGCCGTAATGTCAGGATCGAACTGATTGCCGATACAATGGTGACACGCCGCCTGCCGCAACTCTGGCTGAAGGTGACGTTGTTCGAACGTGCTGCACGGGACTGTCCGTCGCTGGGCGCGCTCGCCCGTCCGACCGGTTCTGAGTATTATTCGCTCGTTCACGGGTTTGCGGAATGGATGCGCCCACCCGAGATGAGCATGTCCTTGCTGATGCGCGGCGACGGGCGGGCGAGCGCTGAACAGGCGGAGATCGGCGGGCGGCATTTTCAGCGGCTGTTTGCCGATCAGAAGGTCAAGGAAGCCGTGATAACCGCCAAGGCAACCCGGCTTGTCTATCAGGCATCGCAAGGGGAGCGCGCGGCGCACATGTTTTTGCGGCAGGCGCGGTTTTCGCTCGAGACGGTGCCGGCTGCAACGATCGCTCAGGCCATTGCGCTGACGGCAGGCCTGAGTACGATTTACGCTGAAGCAGACAGTTTGCCTGTCTTGCAAGTTGCTTGAAGGCTGCCTGTGTCGAAACCGGTAAACCCCTATTTCGTTCTCTTTCTGTCGGTCATCCTGCCGGGCGTCGGTCACGTCGCGATCGGCGAGGCTCGCCGTGGATTGGCATTTGCGCTGTTCGTGCTGTTGTTTTCGTTCCTGACCTACATGACCATCACGCCGGAACAGTCCTTTATCGGGAGGCATGCGGGTGGGCTGTTCATCTGGGCGCTCTCCATTCCGGATGCCTATCGCCGGGCAAGGATCCGGTTTTCGGTCGGGTCGTGACTACATTGGCCGCCGTTGTCCCGTCGATGCGCGCTCGACCAGATGACAGGCGAGTTCGACACGGCGCGGTGGCATCGGCAGGCCGGAGAGGCTGTCGCGCAAAAGGTCGAGTGCAACGGAGCCGATTTCACGCATCGGGATATGCATCGTCGTCAGGGGTGGATTGAGGAAGGACGCTTGCGGCAGGTCGTCCATGCCCATGACGGAGACATCGCCCGGTACCGAAAAGCCTCGTTGCTGGACGCCCATCATGGCGCCGACGGCAAGGCTGTCACCGGCGGCCAGCACGGCTGTAAAATCGAGCCCGTGCGCTTCGATCCGTGACGCGATGGCCTGCGCTGCCAGTTCCGGCAGCCAGTCATCGACCGGAACGACCAGATCCGCATCGGCGGCCAAGCCATGATGCAGCAAGGCATCTTTCCAACCTTCGTACCGCCGCTCGATCGTGCGCCGTCCCGGCCGCATCAGAAACAGGATGCGTTGATGACCAAGCCCGATCAGGTGATCGGCCGCCAGCCGCGCGCTTGAGCGGTTGCAGGGCGTGACGCTGGAAAGCCGCATGAACGGATCGTCGCTGTTGAGCAGCACCACCGGCTTGTCGAAGCCGCGGGTCGCGGCCAGCATGCCCTCGTCATCGACCGTTAGAAACAAGAGGCCTGCAACCTGCGGATCATCCTGTGCTTCCTTGAGGACAGCGAGTTCCTCGTTGCGGTCGGCAATCGGCCGTGTGACGATCTCGAGCCCCAGCGCCAGTGCCCGTTCCTTCAGTCCTTCAAGCACGTAGAGCGTGAACTGGTTGCGCACGTAATCGATCATCGCCGCACTCGACGCGGCCAGAATGACCTTCTGGCCCGCGACCGCTGTCGGGATGACGTAATTGGCAATCTTTGCCGCTTCGAGCACCTGCTGGCGGATTTCCGGCCGTACCCCTTTTTCGCCCGCAATCGCCCGCGACGCTGTGCTCAGTGAGACGCCGCACGCCTCGGCAATGTCCTCCAAGCGGACCCGTCTGCTCTTCTTTCCGCGTTTGCCCGCGATGGGTTTGACAGTCATGTCGATCTCCGTTGCATTAACATGAGAAAAATTTTCAGATTGCGCAACAAAATTCGACGTGCATTTATTTCACCAACGAGCCGTCCCGAAGAGCGGCGCATGTGGAGGAGCATTCATGGGTCCAACTGGCCGCGATATCAGCAACGGTCTCGATCGCCTTGTCGCCGGAACGACCGGCCTCAAGCACGACGGCCGTTTCCACGAGCCCAATCTCGATGGGACCGCAGGCGATTACATCAGCTTCGACAGCTGGGAATGGCCGCAGGGCGTCGGCCTTTATGGACTGATCAAACTCTGGCTTTTCACCGGCCGCGACGATCTGCGCCAGCTTGTCGAACAATGGTATGCGCAACGTATCGATGCCGGTCTCCCGCAGCTCAACGTCAACACCACGGCACCGATGCTCGGCCTATCGGTACTTTGGGCGAAGACCCGCGATCCGCGCTGGCAGCCGGTTCTCGATGCGTGGGCAAACCGGGTGATGGACGAACTTGGCCGCACGCCGGAGGGGGGATTCGAGCATCACGTTTCCGACAAGGTCAACCACGACGAACTCTGGGATGACACTCTTTATATGGTCGCCCTGTTCCTCGCATCCTATGGCCAGGCGAGCGGCCGCCGCGAACTGGTCGACGAAGCCTCACGCCAGTTCCTCGTTCACACCCGCTATCTCGCCGACACGCACACCGGTCTCTGGTTCCATGGCTGGACCTTCGATGGCCGCCACAACTTCGCCGAAGCGCGTTGGGCACGCGGCAATGCCTGGATCACGGCAGGCCTGCTCGATCTCTTTGATCTCGCCGAGCTTGCCAAGCCTGTGAAGGATTTCCTGCAAGGTGTGCTGGTGGCGCAGGTCGATGCGCTCTTGTCGCTGCAGGCTCCATCAGGCGCATGGCGGACCCTGCTCGACGATGCCACGTCCTATGAAGAAATTTCCGCCACCGCCGGGATCGGCTACGGCCTGTTGAAGGGCTACCGTCTCGGCCTCGGCCCCCCCGCTTGGCGTGAAGCTGGCCTCAAGGCCTTACAGGTGGTCATGGATAACATCGACGAGACCGGCACTGTCGGAAACGTCTCCTATGGCACCCGCATGGGCCATGATCTCCAGTTCTACAAGGATATCCCCATTCAACCGACCGGCTACGGCCAGGCACTGGCTATCCTGTGCCTTTCCGAAGGCTTGCAGCACGTCGGCCAAGAAGGACAAGCAGCATGACGATGAAGATTTTGTATGGCGCGGCCCCTGAAGACGTCAAAGGCTATGACACGGAAAAGCTCCGCAGCGCCTTCCTGATGACCGACCTGTTCGTGCCGGATGCCGCAAGTTTCACCTATACGCACGTCGACCGCCTGCTTCTCGGTGGCGCGATGCCGGTTTCCAAAAGCGTGACGTTCGGCTCCGGAGACGAGATTGGTACACCTTATCTCCTGTCGGCGCGTGAAATGGGCATCGCCAATCTCGGCGGCACCGGCACCATCACTGTCGATGGTCAATCCTTCACGCTGGAAAACCGCGACGTGCTTTATCTCGGCCGCGGTGCCCGCGAAATCACGATGGCGAGCGCTTCGGGAAAAACCCCTGCCCGCTTCTATATGAACTCCGTTCCGGCCGGCGCCGACATTCCACATAAGCTGATCAGGAAATCGGAATCAAAGGCCGTCGATCTGGGCGACGGCCGCCGGTCGAACAAGCGGCGGCTTGCGATGTATATTCATCCGGAAGTGACGCCTTCCTGCCTTCTTCTGATGGGTATCACCGATCTGGCCGAAGGCAGCGTCTGGAACACCATGCCGCCGCATCTGCATGAACGCCGCATGGAAGCCTACTGCTATTTCGACATGGCGGCGGAAGATCGCATCATCCATCTGATGGGCCGCCCGGAAGAAACCCGCCACCTGATCGTTGCCAATGGCGACGCCGTCTTGTCACCCGCCTGGTCTATCCATATGGGCGCGGGCACTGGCCCCTATGCCTTCGTCTGGGGCATGACCGGAGAAAACCAGGAGTATAACGACGTGGCCCCGGTGGCCTTGGCAGAGCTGAAATGACCCCGATGAGATCCCTGATGAACCGCAAACTGAACGCTGGCGATGCCATCCGCTACTGGCAGCTCGGAACGATTGCCGAAGAGCGTTTCGACGTGCCGGATGCGCCGATGAAGGGCGAGATGGACCCGTTCTTCTTTCTCACCAAGCATAAGAACTTCATTCCGCATGAATATCCTTGCCGCACGATCTTTGCCGAAACCTATCGCGGCAAACGCCCGGATGTGCGTGGTGCGTTCGAGGCCGCCCGCTGGTGGCTGCCATTCGGCTCGCCGCGGCTCGATCTTTCCGGCTTCTGGTTCCGCCCGACCCGGCTTGCCACCTTTGCCCGCACATTCATTGCGGCGGAAAAAGCCGGGACCGCCAAGCTCCGGCTCGGCACCTGCGGCGGCGCGGTCCTTTGGCTGAACAGCAAGGAAGCCGGTTGGATGGCGCCCTATAGCCGCAATCTCGAGGCAAAGGCCGAGTTCGAATTGCTGCTGCAGGAAGGCCTGAACGAGGTCACGATCTTCTTCGATGATCTCGCTGAACGCGACGCCCGCTACTTCTTCCAGCTTGATTATCTCGTTGGCCCGGCGGCGAGTGTCGCCGTTCCCGTGCCGATCGAGGGCAAGGTAGCAGAGACGATCGAGGCCGCCCTCGACAGCATGCATTTCGAGCGCACCGCCTATTTCGAGGGCGATATCACGCTGCGGCTTGCCGAGCCCCTGCCGGTGGATGTCGCTGTCAATGTCACGGTTGAGGGCGACTTCATGTCGACCGAACATTTCGACTATGACTTCATCCTCAAGGCTGGCGAAGCGCGTCTGGTGATCGGTCCTTCAGAAGCTGCACCCGCCGATTTCCGCCACTTCCGTATCACGCTGAAAGCCGGTGGCTTCGTCGCATCACGCTCACTCGGCATCGAGATCTGCCACACGGCCCGGCAAGGCACCGCACCGGCGATGCTTGCTGAGCGCATCACTGAGACGCTCACCGAAGTCTCGGAATTCTCCGAACGAGATACTGTCCGCGCTTTCGCACGGCTGGCCAGCGGCCGCGGGGGCGCAGATACCGACGCGATGATCGAGGAAATCCTGCCGTCGATCGAGGATTGCCACGACTGCGCCGACTTTTCGCTCGTGCCTCTCCTCTGGTCGCGCACCGTCTGGGGCAAGGACATCGGCGACAAGACCCGCGCTCGCATCGATCGCGCCATCCTTGATTTCCGCTACTGGATGGATGAGCCCGGCAACGACGTGCAGTGGTATTTCTCCGAAAACCACGCCTTGCTCTTCCACACCTCCGCCTATCTCGCCGGGCGTCTGCTTTCCGGTGAAACCTTCACCCGCTCGGGCCGCACGGGGGCCGAGCAAAGCGCCGTTGGCGCCGCCCGGGTTCGCGCCTGGCTCGATCATTTCGAAGCCTGGGAAATGGCCGAGTTCAACTCAGCACCCTATTTCCCGATTGACCTCAAGGGCCTGACGGCGCTCGCTGCGCTGTCGCCGGATGCGGATATCGCCGAGCGCGCCAAGAAAGGGATCATCCGTCTGTGCGAAGTCATCGCCCGCTCCGCGCACCACGGCATGGTGACTGCAGCGCAGGGGCGCTCCTACGAACACACGCTCTGCGCCGGGCGATCGCTGGAGCTTTCGGGTGTTGCACGCCTGCTCTGGGGTTCTGGCTGGTACGGCCGCCGCGTTCATGCTCTGCCGCAGCTTGCGGTCTGCCTGCGCGATCACGGTTTGATCATTCCCGAAACACTCGCCGCCGTTGCCAGTCATCAGGCCGACGAGCACCAGGAATGGCGGTTCGCCCAGGGGCAGGACCGGTTTGCCGCGCTCTATCATTACAAGGGACGTGATTTCGCTATGGGCTCTGCTGCCCATTACCGGTGGAACGAATGGGGTTATCAGGAAACCGTCCTGCATCTGCGCCTCGGCAAGCGGCCCGAAGCCGCCATCTGGATCAACCATCCCGGCGAAACCATCCAGTTCGGGTACGGCCGGCCGTCCTTCTGGGGCGGGTGCGGTACCCTCCCTCGCGCCCACCAGTACCGGGGGCTGGCCGTACTCGACTTTTTGACCTTCGAGGAACAGCCGGATTTCACCCATGCGTGGTTCCCGGTCGCCGAGTTCGACGAAAGCACGGTGAAGGGCCGAGTGGCTTTGGCCCGCAGCGGCGGCGGCGCGGTCATCCTGCTTGGCAGCACGGATTTACAACCGGTGGCGACAGGCCCTTCAGCCAATGCGGAACTGCGCCAATACGGACAGAACACCCGCTGGATCGTCCGCGTCTGCGAAGCCTCGGATCTTGCTGGTGTCGAAAGCCGGTTCGCCTTGCTGTCCGTGGCAGAAACACAAGATGGTTCGCTGGTGGTGGTGGACCCCGAATACGGCACGGTCACCTTCCGCAAGGACGGATCGGTCGAGGCTGAAGGCCGGACGATCGTTCCGAAGGATTTCACGGTCGCAGGCGAGGTTGCCATGTTGGCCGCACACTAAAGGCGAAGCGCCGGCAAGGAGAGCCGGCGCCCGTTCAAATGCGGGCGAGGAGTAGCCCGCACCCAGAGGAGGAGGAGGAAGACAATGACAAGGACAAGGACAAAACCGATGCTCGCGGCATTCGCCGTCGGGCTTTTGACCTCCACGGCAGCACTGGCCGGGGATGTGCGCATCATGTGGTATTCCGACGGCGTCGAGGGCGAGGTCCTGAAAGACCTCATCGGCCGCTTCATGAAGGACAATCCGGATATCAAGGTCATCATCGACAACGTGTCCTACAGCGTTGTACGCGAACAACTGCCGGTGCAGCTCGAGGCTGGCGACGGCCCGGATATTGCCCGCGTTACCGCTCTGAAGGCGCTCAGCAAACACTGGCTGGATCTGCGGCCACTGGTTGCCGATGCCGCCTATTGGGATACGAATTTTGGCGATCAGGCCGACTGGATGCGTCCCGACGGCACTGATCAGATTTCCGGCTTCATGACGCAGATCACGCTGACCGGCGGCTTTGCCAACAAGACGCTGTTCGAACAGGCCGGCGTTGCCCTTCCCGGCAAGGATGCCACATGGGATGACTGGGCAAAAGCCTCCAAGCAGGTCGCCGAAAGTCAGCAGATACCCTTCCCGATGGCGCTCGACCGCTCCGGGCATCGCTTGACCGCGCCTGAGCTCGCTTTCGGTGCCAATTATATCGGCGCGGACGGCAAGCCAGCACCGATCGATGACGGCGCGAAGGCCTTCATCTCCAAATTCATCGGCTGGATCGAAGACGGCACGATGAGCAAGGACGTCTGGGTTTCGGCTGCGGGCTCGACATATCGCGCCGGCGCCGACGATTTTATCAACGGCCAGGTCGCCTTCTACTATTCCGGCTCCTGGCAGGTGCCGAACTTCTCGACCAAGATCGGCTCGAACTTCGATTGGGTTGCGACCGGTAGCCCGTGCGGCCCGGCAAACTGCACCGGCATGCCGGGCGGCGCCGGTCTGGTGGCGATCAAGTATACCAAGAACCCGAAGGACGTTGCCAAGGTCATGGACTATCTGGCAAGCGAGCCGGTCGTGAAGGAATTTTCCGAGCGTACCCTGTTCCTGCCGGCCCACAAGGGCGTGATCGAAAAGGGACTGGACTTCAACACCGATGATGCGCAGGCAAAGACGGCGCTTGGCATCTTCGTCACTGCGTCAACGTCGCTGGCAGAACTCGCACGCAAACTGCCGGGTTGGGCCTGGTCCGATACGATCTACGGTGCCCTCGTGACCCGCGTCAGCCAAGCGGCTGCCGGTGAAATGACGCTTGATGAGGCTTACACCCGCATCGACGCGGATATTGCCGCCAAGGTCAAGGATTCGGCTCTCTAAGGTGAGAACATGCGGGCGGCGGCGGGCAATTCCGCTCCGTCGCCCGCTTCATGGCCTCAACGGAAGATAGCCGTAGCGCCATCCGCTGCGCATCAGGAAAGAGATCAATAATGGCAGAGATATCCCGCCAGACCAGCCAGACGGGCCAGAGCCTTGGCGAGACCGCCATGGTGCCGGTGCGCCTTGCCATGGGCGTCATCGATGCCCCTCTGCGCTGGGTCCAAAAGAAGTTTGGCCTTGGCGGCATGGCGGCATTCTTTCTGCTGCCCAACATGCTGATCTTCGGCATCTTCGTGCTTCTGCCGTTCTTCATCAATTTCGCCTATTCGATGACAGGCGGCACCGCGCTGTTCTTGTCGGATCGCACTTTTGTCGGTGCCGATCAGTATGCAAGGCTGTTCGACTGCTCGAACTATCTGAACCCGAACACCTGCGCCGAGGATACGTTCTGGACAGCCGTCGGCAATACCGGATGGTTCGTCGTCCTGCAGGTCACGCTGATGATCGCCGTGTCGCTGATCACCGCCCTGATCCTCAACCGCAACCTGATGGCCCGCAGTTTTTGGCGCGCCGTGTTTTTCTTTCCTGTGCTGTTATCGCCCGTCGTCGTCGGCCTGATCTGGAAATGGATTTTGCAACGGCAAGGTCTTTTGAATTTCGGTCTCTATGGTTTCGGTTTCGACCCGCATGTCTGGCTGAACGACCGCAATTGGGCCTTCGCCGCCACCGTCGGCGTTTCGATCTGGGCGCATATGGGCTTCTACACGCTAATCATTCTCGCGGGCCTGCAGGCCATCCCGAAGGATCTGTACGAGGCCGCCGAAATGGACGGCACACGGGCCATGCGCGTCTTTACCCGCATCACCCTGCCGCTTTTGATGCCGAACCTGCTCGTCGTCATCGTGCTGGTGCTGATCCGCGCCGTGCAGATCTTCGATGAAGTCTATGTGCTGACCGGCGGTGGGCCTGGCACCAGCACGCTGTTTGTCACGCAGTACATCTACGAGACTGGCTTTGCCGCACAATTGCGCAATCCAGGTCTGGCCGCCGCCGCCTCGATCCTGATGGGTCTGGTGCTCGTTGTCCTCACACTTATGCAGCTCGGCCTCAGCCGATCCCGCGACAAGAAGGGAGCCCGCAAATGAGCCGCGTTACCGAATTCCTGTTTCGCCGCAAAGGCGGCAAAGGCTGGCACTGGACGGATATCGTCACTTGGGTCTGGCTGGTCGTGGGTCTGTTCGTGATGTTCGGCCCGGCCGTGTGGCTGACCGCATCATCCTTCAAGTCACCGGCGGCCCTTGCAGAATTCCCGCCGACAATCCTGCCTTATGTCACCCAGAAAGTGACGGTCGAAGGCTATGACAAACCGCTCGATCTCTACACAGCGACGTTGGAAGACGGCAGCACCGCGACACTCGCTGAAGTGCGCCGCATCGGCACCGTCAGCCAGATGGTCGATCCCAAGAAGCCGGCGGAGATCGTCAAGGTCAATATCGCCAAGCGCATGCCCGTCCGGCAGATGTCGTTCGCGACGGAAAACTACACCGAGCCCTTCACCCATTTCGATTTCGTTCGCTATCTCTGGAACTCCGTCTTTGTCACGGTGACGGCAACGCTGATTACCCTGGTGGTCAACTCCATGGCCGCGTTCGCGCTGAGCAAATACGAGTTCCGCGGCCGCACCTTCGCGATGCTTCTGATCCTCGCGACACTGATGGTGCCGCTGTCGGTCATCATGGTTCCGCTCTATTCGATCGTCTCGGCGCTCGGCCTCTTCAACAATCTCTGGGGCGTGATCCTGCCGACGGTGGCGACGCCGACCGGCGTCTTCATCCTGCGCCAATACATGCTGACCATTCCTGACGAGCTGCTCGACGCCGCCCGCATGGACAAGGCGTCGGAATGGCAGATCTATTGGCGGATCATCCTGCCGTTAACGGCACCGGCGCTCGCCGTGCTGGCCATCTTTTCCGTTGTCTGGCGCTGGAACGACTTCCTCTGGCCGCTGATCGTGCTGTCGCGCAAGGAACTCTATACGCTGCAAGTGGGGCTGAGCATCTATTCCGGCGAACTCAACGTGCAGTGGCACTTCATCCTGGCGATGACCGTCGTGACCATGATCCCCGTGGTTTTGGTCTTCCTCTTCCTGCAGCGCTTCATCACCACCGGCATCGCCGGAACCGGCCTGAAATAAGGGTGCATCATGGGACACATCAAACTCACCAATATCACCAAGTCGTTCGGCGCGATCGACGTGCTCCATGGCATCAATCTGGAGATCGCTGATGGCGAACTCGTCGTCTTCGTTGGCCCGTCCGGCTGCGGCAAGTCCACGCTGCTGCGGATGATTGCCGGCCTTGAGAAACCAACCGGCGGCGAACTCGCTATCGATGGCAAGGTGGTCAACGCCATCCCCGCTGCCGATCGCGGCCTTGCCATGGTCTTCCAATCCTATGCGCTCTATCCGCATATGAGCGTGCGCCAGAACCTCGCCTTCGGGCTCGAAAACACGAAAATGCCGAAAGCCGAGATCGCCACGCGCATTGCCGAGGCGGCCCGCATGCTGGAAATCGAGCACTATCTCGACCGCCGCCCCGGACAGCTTTCCGGCGGCCAGCGCCAGCGCGTCGCCATCGGCCGGGCGATCGTGCGCCGTCCTGTCGCCTTCCTGCTTGACGAACCGCTCTCCAACCTTGACGCCGAACTGCGTGGGTCGACCCGCGCCGAACTGGCGGCTTTGCATGCCCGCTTATCCGCTACGATGATCTACGTCACCCACGATCAGGTCGAGGCGATGACGCTTGCCGATCGCATCGTCGTTCTGCGCGCCGGACGCATCGAGCAGGTCGGCACGCCGATGGAGCTTTACAATTCCC
The DNA here is from genome assembly GCA_900473685.1 of Hyphomicrobiales bacterium. GTDB lineage: Bacteria > Pseudomonadota > Alphaproteobacteria > Rhizobiales > Rhizobiaceae > Pararhizobium. Next base: position 47,533 of record UCNE01000025.1, on the reverse strand, counting down.
CGGCAAACCGCTTCGTTGCCGGTTTCATCGGCTCACCGCATATGAATTTCCTCGAAGGCTCGGTGGAATCGTCGTCTTCCGGCAAGGCCGTCGCCACCTTTGCAGGCGGCAACAGGCTGGAACTGCCGGTGGCCGCCAGCAGCCTTGCCAATGGCTCCGCCATTACGCTCGGCGTCCGGCCACAACATGTTTCGATTGGCAACGGCGGCGAAGGCATCGCGGCCAAGATCAAGCTGGTCGAAGCGCTCGGTTCCGAGACCATCGTCCACACCGATGTCGCCGGCCAGAAAATCCTGGTCGTCGCGCAGGGACAGCATAATTTGACGCCCGGAGCAGACATCCGCCTGTCGCTGTCGTCGGCTCCGCTGCATCTGTTCAACGAGAAGGGGTTGCGCCTTGAACACGCTGTTTGATCTTTCCGGCAAGGTAGCGGTGGTCACCGGCGCGCGAACTGGACTTGGCCAGGGCATGGCGGTGGCGCTCGCCAGTGCGGGCGCCGATATCGCAGCCCTTGGCTCCAGTCCGATGCCGGAAACGGCCGAAGCCATCCGACAGACCGGCCGCCGGTTTCATGCGCTTGAAGTCGATCTCTCACAGAAATTCGACGCGAAAGGTATTGTCGCCTCGGTTGTCTCTGAACTCGGTGGCATCGATATCCTCGTCAACAATGCCGGTATCATCCGTCGCGCCGATCTCCTCGATCATTCGGAAGAGGATTGGGACGCCGTCATCGACGTCAACCTGAAGTCCGCCTTCCTGTTATCACAGGCGGCAGCCCGGCACATGGTCGAGACCAAGCGACCCGGACGCATCATTAATATCGCCTCAATGCTGTCTTACCAGGGTGGCATCCGCGTGCCCGCCTATACCGCCTCCAAACACGGCATTGCTGGTTTGACGAAAGCCATGGCCAACGAGCTTGCACCGCATGGCATCACCGTCAATGCCATCGCCCCCGGCTACATGGAAACGGACAATACCGAGGCGTTGCGCAACGATCAAAACCGCAACGCCCAGATCTCTGCACGCATTCCGATGGGCCGCTGGGGCACGCCGGACGATCTCGCCACCTCGGTGCTGTTCCTAGCCTCGCCAGCTTCCAGCTACGTCAACGGCATCACCGTTCCGGTCGATGGTGGCTGGCTGGTCCGCTAAGGAAGCGCCATCTCCGTCGACGGGTGGGATCCCCACTGCGCGTGATGAACCGTTCAGACCGGGCCTCTTGTATAGAACAAGATCCGACTCTGGGTTTTGGGCAGACTATTCTTCACCAGGCAATTTTATGCTCGTATCGTAGGAGCAGCCGACCAGGGTTTTGCCCGGATGACTGCTGACATTGGATATATTCCGCGTTATGCGCGTGGTTATGGTCCAGCCCGTTTCCTGATCCTTTTCGACCTTATTGATCAGCTCACGTTCGCCAAGGAATTTGTCCGTTCCCGGAAAACTGTTCTGGATGTTTTCCTGAAGCGCCAATTGGCTTGGATCTGCAACATCGAGTACAGCCAGCACGGCATTGGCACTGAAAACAATTGTGCTGGTTTCGTGGCCGGCAATCGTGATTGGCGAAGGAAGCAGATACTGTGACAGGAAGAGGTTGCCGGATTCCTGTTTCTTCCAGCCCCTCTTTCTGAAGCCGCCATCCTCGTCATCCAACGTTATCGAAAACCCCATATATTGGGGCGCCTCAAGCTTGCAGTCGATGGCATCAACGATATTGACGGCATTGGGATCATACTCTTCAGCGTGAGCCAAAATGGTCGTTGTTGTCAGCAATAGTCCACTGACGAGCACACGTGCGATCATTTTACACTCTCCATCCTCTGAACCTCCGCCGCAGCATTAGGATTGGCAAGCGGCTTATTCCGGTAATTATTCAAGGCCTTGGCATATCTGCTTTCCTACGCAGATCATAGCCATGTCGTGATCGGCCGGCGCCTGCGTGGAAAAGCCGGAATTACAAGGGAACCCAATAGGAAGGTGGCGCTGTCGCCACCTGTCTGTCCGCCGAGATCGTTACAGTCAAAATTTATCGATAGTGATCCTCCGGTACACTTATCGCTCGCCGACTTGTTTCCGAAAACGTTCACATCCGCACGCCAGCGAGCGTCCGGGTGGCATCCTAAGGTTCGGCGAAAGAATCAACGGCGAAGAATTTTCTGTTGTGACAAATGAAAAATCTGATTTACTGGCGTCTCGCTGATTGGCTTTGGGGGATACTGCCGATGGTGTCGACACGCAGGGATATTGTGCTTGGTGGTTTTGCGTTACTTGGCGCCGGGGCGGTACAGAAGCCGGCACTTGCGGCTGCGGCCTCCTATTTTGCCGGAACCACCGTTGATAATGGTGTGACGTTCCGGACAACCAATTTTAGCAAGATCGATAAGCGGTGGCGGCGTCAGGTCGTCAAATATTTCAGCAGCGAGCCGATCGGCACCGTTGTGGTCGATACACGCAACCATTTTCTCTACGTTATCATGGAGAACAAGACAGCCATCCGCTATGGCGTCGGCGTCGGCCGCGATGGCTTCAAATGGTTTGGCCGCGCCACGATCGATCAGAAATCGCTGTGGCCGCGCTGGACACCGCCGGCGGATATGCGCAAGCGTCATCCCGAACTGCCCGAATTCGTCGATGGAGGCTCGCCGAAGAACCCGCTTGGCCCCCGCGCGATGTACTTGCACCGCGATGGCGTCGATACCGGCTACCGCTTCCACGGCACGCTGGAGCCGGGCAGCATCGGCAAGGATGCCTCCAGCGGCTGCATCCGTATGTTCAACGAAGATGCCATTGATCTTTATCAGCGTTGCCCGATCGGCACGGCCGTGCAGGTGCTGCCGCATATTGCCGACCAGGCACCCCAGGTCAGCGACGCAACCCCGGTCGAATGAGGAATATCCCTGATGCCTGCTAAGATCGGATATACGCGGCACCTTCTCGCTGCGGCCATGCTTCTGTTGCTCGCCGCCTGCAACACCACCGATATCGCCTCCGTCGAAGAACCTGCCGCTGTACCGGTGTCCGGCCAGACCAACGATCCGGCACCCGGTTTCGAAACTGTCTCGGTTGGCAGCGAAGAGGATTTTATCCTCAATGTTGGCCGGCGGGTGTATTTCACGCAAGATTCGGCGGCGCTCGATTCCGTCGCCAAGGCAACGCTGGATAACCAGGCAACCTGGCTCAACAGCAATCCGCGCTGGCTGGTCAAGCTGCAGGGGTTTGCCGACGATTCGGGATCGGCGTCCAAAATGGAAACGCTGTCGCAGAAGCGTGCCGATGCGACGATGGCCTACCTTGCTTCAAAGGGCGTCGATCCGGGGCGCATGTGGGCCAAGGGCTATGGCAATGACCGCGAAGTTCGCGACTGCACGGATCGTTCCTGCAAGGTGCAGAACCGCCGCGTCGTCGCCAATCTGCGCACCCAGCGCGACGCGCTCTGATCGCAATCCTGCATCTATTGACTGAGGCAGATCATCTGCGGCTGCGCGCAAATGCGTGCGGATCCCGGCAATCTTTGGATTGGGCGGCGTAATCGGCGGTGGCTGAGCGCAGCCGTGTCAGTACGCGGTCCATTCCTGAACCAGCATCTCGCGAAACCGGATGGCTGCCGGTGAAAGCCGCCCGCCACGGCGCTCCACCAGTCCGATCGTCCGGCTAACCGTGGGCGCAGCAAGCGGGATCGTCGCAATCAGTGGATGCTCGACCTGCGGCGTTGCGAGCCGCGGCATGACGGAGATGCCAAGCCCGGCTTCAACGAGGCCGAGTGACGTGGACAGATGGTTGACCTCGTAAAACCAGTTGAGTTGGACTTTCGCGGTTGCCAGCGCCTGATCGAGGACGGCCCGATTGCCGCTGGTCTTGCTCACGCCAATGAGCGGGTGACCTGCAAGATCCGCCCAACTGAGTTGCTTCGAATTCGCCAGAGGATGATCTCGTCGGCAAGCGAGCACGAAAGGATCGTCGATGAGCGGTGTGAAATTGAGATCGGTGCGCGTTGCGCCGGTAATATTGATGCCGAATTCGACTTCGCCGTTCGCCACCGCATCCAGCCCTTCGTTGGCCGATAGATCGAGAATGCGGAAACGAATGCCAGGAAATTTCTGGTTAAACGACTGCACAACCCTGGGAAGAAAATAGAACGCGGCAGTTGGGACGGAGGCAATGGTAACCTGCGCGCGATGCTGGCCGCCCAGATCGCTAATCGACAGGATGGATTCCTCGAATTCATCGACCAGGCGCCGTACTAGCGGCAAAAGTTCGCGCCCGACCTGGGTCGGCGCCACGTGACGCGTGGTCCGTTCGATGAGCTGCGCACCAATCGACGTCTCCAGGCCCTTGATCCGTCTTGAAAGTGCAGGTTGTGATAAATTGAGCTGCCGGGCGGCCTCGTTGAAGGAGCCGAGATCGAGCACAGCGAGAAAAGCCTTGAGGTCCAGGAATTCGAAATTATTGCGCATATCGGAATAATGGCGTGATTTTTTGCATTTTACAACAGTTTTGAGACGTGAGACTCCACCCCTGACAACAGACGGCCACCGGGGGTGGAGGAACGTGCGGAATGGATGACCTGATCAGAATACCTTGCGTCATGATGCGCGGCGGAACCTCGAAAGGGCCGTTTTTTCTTTCCCGGGATCTCCCGCAGAACCCCGATGAGCGTGACCGGCTTTTGATCGAAATCATGGGCTCCGGCCACCCGCTTCAGATCGACGGGATCGGTGGCGGCAATTCGTTGACCAGCAAGGTCGCGATCGTTGGTCCCTCCAGTCATCCGGAGGCGGACGTCGACTATTTCTTCGCTCAGGTGAAGGTCACCGAGCGTGTTGTGGATACAGCACCGAATTGCGGAAACATGCTATCGGCGGTCGGGCCATTTGCCATCGAATCTGGCTTGGTGCTGCCGACTGGCGAGGAAACGATGATCAAGGTTCATAATGTCAATACGGGCAAGATCATCGATGCGCGCGTTCTGACACCCGGCGGATATATCGCCTATCAGGGAGAGGCTGAAATCGATGGTGTTCCCGGCACTGCAGCCCCGGTCTACCTGGCGTTTCGCGATGCGATCGGCGCCAAGACCGGCCGTCTGCTGCCGAGCGGCAAGGCCGTAGATGTCATCCAGGGCTTGGAGACGTCACTTGTCGATGGTGCCACACCTCTGGTTATCCTGCGCGCCCGCGACATGGGCTTTACCGGGTCGGAGCCCGCCGCGGTCTTTGACGCTGATACTCGCTTTATCGCACGGTTGGAACAAATCCGCCGGGAGGCCGGAGCGCTGATGGGGCTGGGCGATGTCAGGCAGTCGGTGTTGCCGAAGCCGGTGCTGATTGGCGAGCCCTCCAATGGCGGCGATCTGTCGGTACGATACTTCACGCCTGCAAATTGCCACACGGCGCTGGCGACGACCGGCGCCGTAAGCCTCGGCCTGGCTGCGACGATCCCGACTGGCCTGGTCGGGCAATACTTTCCTGATCTCTCCTTGCCGGCGGCACTTGCCTGGGAACATCCGACGGGGCAACTGCGCATACGCGTCGAGAAGATGGCAGGAGACAATAGCCCGACGGTGCTGGTGATGCGAACGACGCGCCGGCTGTTCGAGGGCGCGGCACTTGTTCGCAAGCAGGCCTAGAGGTCTTGCGACAGACCATACGACAACTGCATTAACAACTGGGAGGAAAATGAAATGACCTTACAAACGACCCGCCGATTTGCTCTCGCAATGTGTGGCGCAGCCCTGGCCATGTCGATCGCCACGCCCGTCCTTGCACAGGATGCGTATCCGTCCAAGCCGGTCACACTGGTGGTGTCTTATGCCGCAGGTGGCGGCACGGATGCCATCGCCCGCGTTTTTGCTGCACGGCTTGAAAAGGCATTGGGCGGCCGTGTCATCGTTGAAAACCGGCCGGGTGCCGCTGCCAACATCGGTACCGAAGTTGCCGCCGCTGCCGATCCCGATGGCTATACGTTGCTCATCGGCAATCAGGGACCGATGGCCGTCAATCCGCATATCTTCAAGCTCAAGGCCGATCCGGAAACAGCGCTCGATCCGATCGCCATGATCGCCGACGCATCCCTTGTCGTCGTGGTTGGACCGCGGCTGGAGGTCAACACGCTGGGTGAACTGGTTGAAGCAGCCAAGTCCAGGGAACTGGTCTATGGTTCGGCCGGCAATGCCTCGGCCAGCCATCTCGGCGCGCTGCTGCTTGGCCAGACCGCCGGCATCAAGGTCAAGCATGTTCCTTACAAGGGGGCAGGCCCGGCCGTAAACGATCTCGTCGGTGGACATATCGATTTCATGGTCACGACCATCCCGTCTGCGATCGGCTTGATCGAAAGTGGCACGCTGAAGGCGCTGGCGGTGACCGGTGAAAAACGTTTCGACAGCTTGCCGGATGTGCCGACAGCAATCGAAGCCGGGGTCTCAGGTTATACCGCTTCGGCGTGGTATGGCCTCGTAGGACCAAAGGGCATGCCGGCCGAGGTCAAGTCGAAGCTGGAAGCAGCGACGTCCGAGACGCTGGGCGACGCCGAATTCGTCGAAAAGCTGAAGAAGGACGGTGCAGTGCCTTCCTCCATGGGCCCTCAGGCATTCTCCGATTTCATGGCCAAGGAACGCGCCCGCTGGGGCGGCGTTGTGAAAGCCGCCGATATCAAGGTCGAGTGACATGACGGGAAGCCAAACGAACACGCAAGCCGCGCCCTCCAATGGAGGGCTCGGCCGGGAGCGGATTGCCGGGATAGTGCTGATCGGCTTCGGCGGCCTTGGTCTTTGGGCGGGGTACGATTTGCCTTTCATGACGAGCGATGGTGTCGGGTCGGGGCTTCTGCCCCGTCTCCTCTCCTTCGTCATTTTGGGTCTTGGGATATTGCAACTATTGCTATCCCGGAAGGATCCGGGGCCATCGACGGGGCGGTGGGCCATCCGCGAAACCATTCCGGTTATCCTCGGCGTCGTCCTGTTCGCCGTCACGGTGCGCGGCCATCATCTCGGCCCGATCTCCATTCCGAGCCTTGGGCTGTCGGTCGCCTGTCCCCTAGCCATCGTTGCCTCCGGCCTTGCCGCGCGAGACGCCCGTCTTGGCGAACTGCTGATCTTTGCCGTGGTGCTGACAGCCTTCTGCATCGGTCTGTTTCGCTATGCCCTGGGGCTTTCCGTCCCCGTTGCTCCCTGGTTTCTAGGATACTGAGATGCTGGACGTCTTTATCAATCTTGGCCTCGGTCTGGCCGTGGCGCTAACCTTCAAGAATATTGCCCTGTGTTTCATCGGCTGTCTCATCGGCACGCTGGTGGGGGTTCTCCCCGGCGTCGGGCCGGTTGCCACCATCGCCATTCTGTTGCCTGTGACCCTGTCGCTCGACCCGACCGGCTCGCTGATCATGCTCGCGGGTATCTATTACGGTGCGCAATATGGCGGATCGACCACCGCGATTCTGGTCAACATTCCAGGCGAAGCAACGGCCGTCGTCACCGCGATAGACGGGCACAAGATGGCGCAGAACGGTCAGGCAGGGCTTGCACTTGGCCTTGCTGCCATTGGCTCCTTCGTTGCCGGTACCGTCGCCACCATCGTGATTGCCGCGCTCGGCGTCCCGATGACGCGCATGGGGCTGCTGTTTGGCCCGGCCGAGTATTTTTCCTTGATGATCATGGGTCTCGTCTTCGCGGTCGTGCTGGCGCACGGCTCTCTCGTCAAGGCCATCGCCATGATCCTTCTTGGCGTCCTTCTATCCTGCGTCGGCGCGGACATGGAAACCGGCCGCGAACGCATGACCTTCGATTTCGGAATGCTCCATGACGGCATTGAATTCGTCGTACTGGCCATGGGGATTTTCGGCTTCGGTGAAATCTTCAAGAACCTGGCGGACCCGGAATCGCGCGACGTCGTGCGCAGCCGTATCGGCCGTCTCTGGCCGACGTTGAAAGAACTACGGGAAAATACCGCGCCTATCCTGCGAGGTACTTTTCTCGGATCGATCCTGGGCGTTCTGCCGGGTAACGGTGCGATCCTCGGTCCATTTGCAAGTTATGCGGTGGAAAAACGGCTTTCCAAACGGCCTCAGGATTTTGGCCACGGTGCGCCTGCTGGGGTTGCCGGTCCCGAGAGCGCCAACAATGCCGGTGCGCAGACTTCCTTTATTCCGCTGCTGACGCTTGGTCTGCCACCCAACGCCGTTATGGCCTTGATGGTCGGGGCCATGATGATCCAGGGCATTGTCCCGGGGCCACAGGTCATCGAACGCAATCCGGAACTGTTTTGGGGGCTGGTCGCGTCGATGTGGATCGGAAACCTGATGCTGGTCATCATCAATCTGCCCTTGATCGGCCTTTGGGTGAAGCTGCTGCGCGTGCCTTACCGTCTTCTGTTTCCGGCAATTGTCTGCTTCTGTTGCATTGGCCTGTATTCGATTGCCAATGATGCCGCCCAGGTGATGATGGCTGCTTTCTTCGGGCTTGTCGGCTATGCGCTCTATAAGCTCGAATTCGAGCCCGCGCCCCTTGCCCTCGGTTTCGTGCTCGGCCGGCTGCTTGAAGAAAAACTGCGGCAGGCATTGATCATCTCAGATGGCAGCCCCTTGACCTTCCTTCAATCTCCTCTTTCCGCAGCGCTTCTGGCGATCGGCGTGTTGGCCCTTGTTGTCGCTGTCTTGCCCGCGATGCGCAGAGGCCGGGACGACGTCTTCAAGGAAGCGTGAGGCGAAACAGCCTAAAACCGCTGGCCACGCCCTTATAAAGTCCCGGTGGACTCTGTAAGGGCGTGGCCGTGTCGATCGTTGTGTCGGTTTCCGGCCACGCCGCATAGTGGCACATGGCTGCATGCGCGCCGGCGCCGGAAATTGTGCGGAAGTTCGCCCGGCTTCTTCTGCTTCGAGCCCATGACGCATCTGCCGAATGCCCATAATCTGCCGTCAAGTGCAGGGCTAGTGACGCTCGAACATCAACAAAGTCTTTCCTGCTGCATGGTTCTCAGACCGATGATGTTGCCCGGCTAAACGCGCGGGTAAATCCAAATTTTTAGTCATACTAAAAAACATTTGACAATGCCGTCAACGCGCGCATTATTGAAGTAATACTAAAAATACGGGTGAACACAGTGGCGAACATGGAAGAGCCTGAGGCAGGGGCCAGCCCCGCCGTGGGCGAGCGTCTGCGTGAGCGGCGCCGGGAGCTGAAAATGACACTGCAGGAGGTTGCGGACACGGCCGGATTTTCGGTCGGTTTCATCTCGCAGATCGAGCGTGGCATTACCGTGCCGTCGCTCACTTCGCTGGTTGCCGTTTGCCGCGCTTTGAAGACCGAGATCGGTTCATTCTTCCAGACCCAGCGTGTCGATGCCCCAATTACGCGGCACGAAGGACGCCCGGTCTTTGCCGTCGGTGGAACGCCAGGCAATGCAGTTTCCTACGAGCGCCTTTCCGCCTCCTTCCCCGGCAACATCCTGCGCTCGACGCTCATACACGAGCCGCCTGGCTTCCGCAGCGAGCCCATGTCGCATGAAGGAGAAGAGATCTACTTCATCGTCGAGGGATCGTTGACCCTTGAAATTGCCGGCGAGCGTACAATTCTGGAGAAGGGCGATTCCGCCCACTTCCCGTCGACGCTGACGCACGTCACCTGGAACCACACGGCCGAACCGGCAACAATCTTCCATACCTGCACGATGGATGTTTTCGGTGACGGCGAACCATCCGTCCCGGCTCAGCAGAGCCTGGTCGTCAAGCGCTCGGCAGCCCGCCGTAGTGCGCCAAAGACGCTTAAGACAGCCAAACCCAAGACCACGGAATAAAAAAGGGAACAGCAATGACATCCGTTCTGAAGACAATCGCGGCAGCCCTGCTCGCCGCAACGGCTTTCTGCGCCCATGCGAATGCCGAAACCGTTCTACGGCTTGATGAATCGCCCGTCGGGGAACTCGATCCGGCAAAGGCATCTGACTATGCCGATAGCATCTTGATGTTCAACCTCTACGACACGCTCGTCATTCCCAAGCAGGGCCAGCCGGGCTACGATCCCTTCCTCGCCGCCTCCTTCGAGAGCGCCGATGGCAAGACCTATACGTTCAAGCTCCGCACCGACGTCAAATTCCAAAGCGGCCATCCGCTGACGGCGGACGATGTCGTCTTCTCCTTTGATCGCATGATGAAGCTGGGCCAGGGGCTGTCCTACCTTTTCGAAAATGTCGAGAAGGCCGCGGCGATCGATGCCTCGACGGTAAAATTCACGCTGAAGACGGTGTATGCGCCGTTCATCTCGGCGCTGACCCGGTTGCCGATCGTCGACAAGGCGCTTGTCCTGCAGAACCTCGCCGAGGGCGAAGGCGACATGAAGGACTGGGGTCAGGCTTATCTCTCCACACATACGGCCGGCACCGGAGCCTATACCGTTGTCTCGCACAATCCGCAGGAAGAGACGGTCATGGCGAAGAATGCCGATTACTTCCTCAAGGTCCCAGCGGTCGCACCCGATACCGTGCGCCTGCGGTACGGCCTGGAAGCGGCCACTGTTCGCACGCTGATTGCGCAGGGCGAACATGAGATTTCCTCCCAGTGGCTGCCACCGGAAGTGCTGAAATCGCTCGCCGCCGATGGTGCGCAACTGCTGACTGAAAAGGGCACGACCGAGTTCTACATCAAGCTGAACACGACGAAGCCGCCCTTCGACGATCTCGAGTGCCGCCTCGCCGTCACCTATGCCTTCGACTACGAGTCCGGAGTGAAGATGGTCGCGGTCAGCGACCAGGTGTCTCAGGGCAGCCCCGCGACCGGTGCGCTACCGGTCGGCATGCTCGGTGCGCTTGGCGGCGAACCGCTGAAGCGCGATGTCGAGAAGGCCAAGGAGCATCTCGCCAAGTGCAAGTACAAGCCGGAAGACATGAAGGTCGAACTGACCTGGATCGGTGAAGTGCCGCTGGAGGAGCGCTTCGCCCTGCTGATGCAGGCCAACTTCGCCGAGATCGGCATTCAGGCGGAGGTCCGGAAGCTGCCCTGGGCGCTGTTTTCCGAGCAGGTCTCCAAGCCGGAGAACACGCCGAACATCAGCCAGGTCTTCGTCAACACCATGTCCGGCGATCCCGATACATTGCTTTACTCGATGTATCATTCGAGTGCAGCCGGAACCTGGATGTCACCCGAATACCTGAAGGATGCCGAAGTGGACGCACTCTTGGAAAAGGGCCGCACGACGCTCGACGAGGCGGAGCGCGCCAAGGTTTACGAGGCGGCCAACAAGCGTCTCATCGCGCTTGCTCCATCGATCTTCGCACAGGACCAGACTGCGGTTTTTGCTGCCTCGAACAAGGTTTCCGTGCCGGCACTTTCCGACCCCGCCAAGGCCTTCGCGCTTGCCGGGTTCGGCTTCAACTTCCGCCTGATGGAAATGAAACAGTAGCCGCGGCCGAACTTCCGGGCTGCGGATACGCAGCCCGGTCCCGTCGATAGGAACATTGAAATGTCACCTTTCTTCCGCCTCCTTGCGAAGCGGCTGGGTACCTCCTTGATCGTGCTGATCGGGGTATCGCTGCTGATCTTCGCCATTGCCCGGGTCATTCCCGGCGATCCGGCGCGCATCGCGCTCGGACCGAATGCCACCGCCGAGGCCGTCCTGGCGCTGCGCGAGAAGCTGCATCTCGATGCTTCCTTCTTGACGCAATACGGCTATTTCCTTGCCGATCTCGCGCGCGGTGATCTCGGCATATCGCTCTACACCAACCGCCCGGTGATGACGGACATCGCCCAGTTTCTTCCAGCGACGCTGGAATTGGTCCTGGTGTCCGGCCTGATGATGGTGGCGATTGGCCTGCCGCTCGGCATTCTCTCGGCCCGCCGTCGCGGCACATGGGTCGATCACACGATCCGGCTGGTGACCATGCTCGGCGTCTCGGCCCCTGCCTTCGTCTGGGCGGTGGTGCTGATGCTCGCCTTCTCCTACTTCCTGAAGATCTTCCCGATCGCCGGCCGGCTTTCCGACAGTATCACGGTGCCAAGCATGACCGGCTTCATGCTGATCGATACGCTTCTTGCCGGCAATCTGCGCGCCTTTGCCGATGCCGTCTGGCACCTCATCCTGCCCGCCTTCGCACTGGCGCTTTCCGGCATCGGACAGGCGGCACGCCTCGTGCGGTCCAATATGGTGGAGACGTATGAGCGCCCCTATATCGAGATGGCCGAGGCTTATGGCTTTCCGGAAAAGCGCATAGCGCGGCGTTATGCCTTCCGGCCGTCGCTGATCCCCTCGCTGACCATCATCGGCCTCGATTTCGCCGCCATGCTTGGCAGTGCCTTCCTGGTGGAGGCTGTCTACGCCTGGCCGGGCCTGTCGCGCTATGGCGTCGCCGTGATTCTGCGCAAGGATCTCAACGCCATCGTCGGAACCGTCCTGATCATTTCGGCCATGTTCCTGATCGTCAACATCATCGTCGACATCCTGGTGTCGATCATCAACCCCCGCATCCGGCTTTCGCAGAGGGCATCATGAAGAAAACCCTCGTCATTCTCACCCGTAATCCTCTGTCGCTGATCGGTCTGATCCTCGTCGGTATCGTGGTGCTCTCGGCTCTGTTCGCGGATGTCATCACGCCCTTCCCCGCGCATGTCGGCGCCGTTGTGGATTTCGCCAATTTCAACCAGCCGCCGCACTGGCCGAACATTTTCGGGACCGATCTCGTCGGCCGCGACCTTTTCACCCGTGTCGTCTATGCCTACCGTATCTCGCTGATCCTCGGCATCGTCGTGCTTGCCATCGCGGTCCCGATCGGCGTCGCTATCGGTCTTGCGGCGGGTTATCTTGGCGGTTGGACGGAGTATCTGTTGATGCGGCTGACCGACGTCTTCCTGTCGATCCCGCCGCTGGTGCTCGCCATGTCGATCATGGGGCTGCTGCAGCCGACATTGACCAACGGCATGATCGCGGTCACCGCCATGTGGTGGCCCTGGTATACCCGGCTCGTCTACAACATTGCCCGTTCGGAAAAGGAAGAGGGTTATGTGCTGGCCGCCGAAGTGATCGGCGCTTCGAAGCTGCACATCATGTTCCGCGAAATCCTGCCGAACTGCGTGCCCTCGATCATCACCAAGATGACGCTTGATTTCGGCTTCGTCATCCTCATCGCCTCCTCGCTGTCCTTTCTCGGTCTTGGCGTGCAACCGCCGACACCGGACCTTGGTTCGATGGTAGCAGAAGGTGCGAAATACCTGCCGGACAGCTGGTGGCTCACCGTGTTCCCGGGCCTTGCCATCCTGATCGCCGTCTTTGGCTTCAACCTGATCGGCGATGCGCTGCGCGAAATCCTCGGAGTGGATCAATGACGAACCCAACGCTCAGGATTGACGATCTCCGTCTCGGCTTCAAGACCTGGTCAGGTACGATCGACGTGCTGCACGGCATCTCGCTGCACATCCGCAAGGGCGAGCGCGTCGCGCTGGTCGGCGAGTCTGGTTCGGGCAAATCGGTAACGGCGCGCATCGTGCTTGGCATGCTGCAACAACTGAAAAGTGCCCGCATCTCCGGCACGGTGGAATTCGAGGGTATCAATCTCGAAACGCTGAAACCCGCATCACGCCACGCGTTGCGCGGTACGGCGATGTCGATGTCGATGATCTTTCAGGATCCGACGTCGTCGCTGAACCCGGTCTACCCGATCTTCACGCTCTTTCGCGAGGTGTTGCAACGGGCTGAGCCTGGCATCGATACCGAAACGGCTCGCCGGAAGGCGATTGCCGCCCTCGCCGACGTTGCCATCAACGAGCCGGAGCGCGTGCTGGAATCCTATGCCTTCCAGCTTTCCGGCGGCATGAACCAGCGTGTGATGATCGCCATGGCGCTTGCCAACAATCCGGCACTGCTGCTTGCCGACGAGCCTGGCACGGCGCTCGACGTGACCGTCCAGGCGCAGACGCTCCGGCTGATGTCCGAGCTTGTCGAGAAACACCAAACGTCGGTGCTTTTCATCTCGCACAATCTCGGCGTGGTGCGTGAGTTCGCCGACCGCGTTTACGTCATCTACAAGGGCAATATCGTCGAGCAGGGGCCGACTGCCGGTCTCTTCGACAATCCGCAGCACCCTTATACCCGCGCGCTGCTGTCTGCCGTGCCGCGCATTACCGGTGGCGGCATTCCCGACATCGAGGACGATCCGGCGCAGTTTCTGGCGCCGCTCTTTGCGCATCAAGGCTATAGCGAGAAGGAACTCCTCAAATGAGCACGCTTCTTTCCGTCAAAAATGTCTCCAAGCGTTTCGAGGTCAATGGCCGCACCGTGCAGGCTCTCGAAGACGTTTCCTTCGAGGTTGAACGCGGGGAATGCCTGGCCATCGTCGGCGAATCCGGCTCCGGAAAATCGACCATTGCCAACATCATTCTCGGCATCTACGGGCCGACGGACGGCGACCTGGTCTTCAAGGACGAGGCACTGCCGGCCAAGCGGACGCAGGAGCTTCGCCGCGCCATCCAGCTGGTGCAACAAAATCCACTCTCCTCGCTCAATCCGCGCCGGTCGATTGGTGCCTCGTTGCGGCTTGCGCTCGACGTGCATGCAATCGGTGACCGGACGGAGCGGGATCAGCGTACCGGGGAACTCCTGGAAGAGGTCGGCCTGCCCGCCGAATTCCGCACGCGCTTGCCGGCATCGTTGTCCGGCGGCCAGCGGCAGCGCGTGGCCATCGCGCGGGCACTGGCCTGCCAGTCGGAACTTGTCGTGCTCGACGAGCCAACCTCGGCGCTGGACGTACTGGTTCAGGCCCGTGTCCTGAGACTTTTGAAGTCTTTGAAGGAGGCCCGCGGGCTGACCTACGTTTTCATCACCCACGATCTCTCGGTTGTTCGCAATATCGCCGATCGCGTCGCCGTTTTCGAAAAGGGCCGGCTCATCGAACTGGCCACAACCAAAGCGATCTTCACGCGGCCCGAAAATCCCTACACGCGCCGGCTCATCGGCGCCGTTCCCGTCGTCAGCGCACAGGAAGCGGCGCTCAAGGACAACATCATGGAGCAAGAGAATGGAAATGCCTGATTATACCGCCTTCGTCGAAGCTGTTGCTGCCGCTGGCGGCCAGCCGGGCAAGGCCTATGCGGCGCTGGAACAGCTGGTGAAAGACGTCGTCGGCGTCAAGCTCTTCACCATTATGACCTCCGATACGACCGACAAGCTGTCCGAGCGCATCTATTCCAGCATGCCGGATGTCTACCCGGTCTCGGGCACCAAACCCTATAATGAGACCGAGTGGTCGGAAATCACACTGAACCGCAAGGCAACATTCGTTGCCAATACGATCGAGGACATTGCCAAGGTCTTTGACGACCACGAGCTGATCCTCTCGCTCGGCTGCCAGTCTGTCATCAACGTACCGATCATCGTCGATGGTGAGGTCATCGGCACGCTGAACTGCCTGCATGACAGGGACTACTACACCGAAGATCGCATCCGTGCTGCCGAGGCGCTCAAGCTGCCAGGCGCAGTCTGCATGCTGCTGCACGCCCAGCAGAAGAGGGAGGAAAACCGATGAACCAGAAGACCATTCGCGTCGCCACCGATGTCGGCGGCACGTTCACCGATCTCGTATGCTTCGAGACCGATCATGCGACCGGTGAATCGAAGATCACCACTGCAAAGTCGGACACGACTCCGCCGAATTTCGAACAGGGCGTGCTGAATGTCCTGGAAAAGGGCCATGTCGACCCAAAGACGGTCGACTTCCTCGCTCATGGCACCACCGTCGTCATCAACGCGCTGACCGAGCGCAAGGGCGTCAAGGTCGGCTTGATCATCACGGAAGGCTTTCGCGATTCACTGGAAATCGCCCGTGGTAACCGGCCTGATTTCTTCAATCTGCACTATGAAAAACCAAAGCCGTTCGTGCCTCGTTATCTGCGCCGCGAGCTGCCCGGCCGTTTCGATTATCACGGCCAGGAAATGAAGCCGATCGATCTTTCCGGGCTGCCGGAAATCCTCAGGGACTTCCGCGCAGATGGCGTGGAAGCGATTGCCGTCTGCTTTCTGCATTCCTACGCCAATACCAGCCACGAGCAGGCAACGATCGCCGAGATCAAGCGCCTGTGGCCGGAAATCGCCACTGTGGCGTCGCATCAGATCACACGCGAATGGCGTGAATACGAGCGCACCAATACGACCGTGATGTCGGCTTACGTCCAGCCGACGGCTGAGCGCTATCTCACCCGGCTGAATGAAGGGCTTTCCAACAAGGGTTTTGACGGCAACCTCTTCGTCATGCAGTCGAACTGTGGTGTGGACTCGCTGGAATCGGTGAAAAAGATCCCGATCACTATGGTCGAATCCGGGCCTGCCTCCGGTTTCTGGGGTGCGGCCGAACTCGGCAAGCTGATCGGCGAACCGAACGTCCTCGCGCTCGATATCGGCGGCACCACGGCAAAATGCTCGCTGATCGAGAACGGCCAGGTCCGCATCATGACGGACTACTGGATCGAGCGCGACCGCACGTCTGCCGGTTACCCGATCATGGTGCCGGTGGTCGATCTCGTCGAGATCGGCAATGGCGGCGGTTCCATCGCCTGGGTTGATGATTTCGGCAAGCTGCATGTCGGTCCAAAGTCAGCCGGTGCCATGCCCGGCCCGGCAGCTTATGGCCGTGGCGGCACCAACGCGACCACGACCGATGCCAATCTCTGGCTCGGCCGCATCAATCGCGACTATTTTTGCGGCGGTGCTGTTGTCGCCGACATGGCGGCGACGGAGAAGGCGCTTTCGGATGTCGGCGGCAAGCTCGGTGGTTCCGCCGATGACGTGGCACGCGGCATCATCCGCATCGCCAATAACAACATGGTCAATGCGCTGAAGCTTGTCTCACTCAACCGCGGCTTCGACCCGCGCGACTTCACGCTTGTCGCCTTCGGTGGCGGTGGCGCGATGCACGCGGCGGCCCTCGGTGCCGAACTTGGCGTCAAGAAGGTGGTCATCCCCGCCGGTGCCGCAGTGTTTTCGGCCTGGGGCATGATGATGTCTGATCTCCGGCGCGACTATTTTGTCACCAAGCTCGCCGAACTCAAGCCCGGTGCCGCATCGGCAATCGAGGATCTGTTTGCCGAAACCGAAGCGCTGGCTCTGCAGCAATTCGGCGTGGAAGGCGTGGACGGGGCGAAGGTCACATTCCTGCGCTACGGCAAGTTCCGCTACCAGAACCAGGAGCACACGACAGAGGTTCTGGTCGAGGGCGCGATCAGCGGTGACAGCCTCGCAGCAATCGAGACCGCCTTCCATGAGACCTATGAGCGGGAATACACCTATCGCCTTGATGCGCCCGTTGAACTGGTCGGTATCCATCTCGTCGCCTCGGCCGAGGTCGGTAAGTTGAAGATGCAGGAAAAGCCGCTGTCGGTGACACCAGCCTCTGCTGCAAGGAAGGGCGAACGAAAGGTCGACTATGCGCTGGAGGGTGTCCACCCTGCCACGATCTACGACGGCGAGAAGCTGGAGCCCGGCATGGCCTTCAGCGGGCCGGCGATCATCGAGGATCCCGGCACGACGATCGTCATCCATCCGGACAATCGTGTCGAGGTCGATGGCTTCGGCAATATTCACATCCATCTCAAAGCCTGAGGAGTGCGGGATATGACAACAGTTTCCCACGACCCGATCACGCTGGAAATTATCCAGAATTCGCTGCAGGCGACCGCCGACGAAATGTTCGCGGCGATGCGCAAGACGGCGATGAGCTCGATCATCTACGAAGTGCTCGACATGGGCACGGGCATCACCGACGCCAACGGCCGCCTCGCCTCTTCCGGCGCCGGCATTCCCGGCTTCATCGGTGTGCTCGACAAGTCGGTGAAGGTGCTTCTGCAAAAGTTCGCGAAGCGTGGCGACATCCACCCCGGCGACGTCTTCATCACCAATGACCCATACTACGGCGGCGTAACACACCTGAACGACCTCGTTGTCTGCATGCCCGTCTTCGTTGGCGAACGGCTAATCGCATGGACAGCCAACATCGCCCATAACTCCGACGTGGGTGGCAAGTCTCCAGGGTCGCTCTCGGCGGATGCGACGGAAATCTTCCAGGAGGGACTGCGTCTTCCCGCCATCAAGATGATCTCGAAGGGCGAGGCAATCCCCGGCATCTTCGATATCATCACCGTCAACTCGCGCATGCCGGACTTCCTTGAAGGCGACCTCTGGGCCGCCATTGCCTCCGTCCGCATCGGGGCGAAGCGCCTCGCGGAACTGGCGGGGAAATACACCGTCGCGACCTTCGAAGCGGCGATGGCAAGCTTCATGGACCACGGTGAGAAAATTGCACTGGCCGAGCTCGCCAAGCTGCCGCACGGCACCTTCGAACTGACGGAGGAGCAGGACGACGGGCGCATGTTCAATGTCAAGGTGACGATCTCGGATACGGAATTCGTCATCGATCTGCGCGACAATCCGGACCAGGACGCCGGCCCTTCGAACGCGGGCTATGACGACACGTTCGTCAGCATGCAGGTGATCTTCAAGGCGCTGACCGACCCAACCTCGCCAGCCAACGAAGGCTCCTTCCGGCCGCTCAAGGTTTTGACGCGCGAGGGATCATGCTTTCACGCAAAAGAACCGGCAGCCGTCGGCTTCTATTATGAGATCGGCATTCGCGGATATGATCTCGTCTGGCGTTGCCTCGCGCCACACATGCCGGAAAAATTGCCGGCGGGACATTTCTCCTCGATCGCCGGCACCTTCATCGGCGGTATTCATCCCGATACCGGGCGGCAATACACGATCATCGAGCCGCAGATCGGCGGCTGGGGCGCCTCAAACGGCCGCGACGGCAATTCGGCGATTTTTTCCGGCGTGCACGGTGAAACCTACAATTGCCCGGCGGAAATTTCGGAGGCTCGCAACGGCCTGTTCGTCGACCGGATGGAGCTGAACACCGACCCGGGCGGTGAAGGCAAGTGGACCGGTGGCTATGGCATCCGGCTCGACTACCGCATCCGCCGTGACGATTCCTTCCTGACGCTCGGCTATACCCGCTCGCGCATCCTGCCATGGTCGCTCGACGGTGGGAATGAAGGCTCGGCCAACTATGCGCTCGTCCTGCGCAAGGACGGCACGTCGGAACGCTACGCCTTCGCCTCCGGCATCCGTGTCGATACCGGCGATGTGATCCGCGTCATTACCGGCGCGGGCGGCGGCGTGGGTGATCCGAAGGAGCGCGATCCGGCCTTGGTGCGCGAAGACATCCGCAATGGCTATCTGACCGCCGAGCGTGCCCGCGCGGTTTATGGCGTCAGTCTGTGAAACAAGGCAGTCTCCGGCCCGCCTGGCCGGGGACTGCAAAGGATCCACGGAGGAAGCAGTGCATGCAGACCAAACCCCTGAAAGTCATGTATCTCAACCCCGTCGGCGAAGACGAAGGTACCGATGTAATCTTTGCCGCAATGGCGCGTGATCACAAAATGCCGGGCACGGAGGTGCATGTCGCGGCGCTGCCGAAGGCGCTGTATGGCTTTTCCCACATCGAATTTCGCACCTATGAAGCGCTGGTGACGCGCGGAATCCTCCGCGCCGTGCGTACAGCCGCCGCGGAAGGCTTCGACGCGCTCGCCATCGGCTGCTTTTACGACACCGCGCTGCATGATGCCCGCGAAATTTCCGGCGCTATGATCGTTACTGCACCCTGTGCCGTCGCCTGCGAAATTGCCGCCAGTCTCTCCAACCGCTTCGGCATTATTGTTGGCAGGCGGAAGTGGGTGCACCAGATGCAAGCAACCGTGCATGAATACGGTCATGCCGGCCGGCTTGCCGGCTTTTATGATGTCGGTCTCGGCGTCGATGATTTCCAGAAGGATCATTCGGACACCAACCGGCGGCTGCTCGCGGCCGGGCGCAAGGCCGTCGATGACGGAGGCGCGGAGGCTCTGATCCTCGGCTGTACAATGGAAATCGGTTTCTACAAGGAGATCGAGGCAGCCCTTGGCGTTCCGGTTATCGATCCCTCGATCGCAGCGCTGAAGCGTGCCGAATATGCAGCACTTCTCAAACGCCAATGCGGCTGGATTCCGAGCCGCATTGGCTCCTGCGAGCCCCCATCCGAGGCGGAACTTGCCGCTTTCAACGCTTTCCCCGACGACGGGCCTGTTTTCGGCAGCCGCATCGTCGTTCCAGCCATCTAAACAAGGATCAACACCATGAACGAACAGACCGCCCTCCGCCTGAAGGCGTTGCGCCAGCGCATGGCAGAAACCGGCACCGGGCTGGTGGCCATTGCCCCAGGCTCCCACATGGATTGGGTCCTGGGGTTCCATCCACATCCCGACGAGCGGCCTTGCCTGCTATTGATCGGCCCGGAGAGGGAAGCCTTCCTCATGCCGGCGCTCAACGCCGCCGGGAGCCGCGAATTCACCGATATCACCTTCCACAATTGGGCGGATGAGGACGGTCCGGCAGAGGCACTGCAGGAAGCGCTTTCGGCCATCGGCGCGCAGGCGCCAGGCACCGTCGCGCTGGATGAAACGATGCGCGCCGATTTCGCCTTGCTGCTGATAGATGCGCTGCCCGCCGATACGCGCCGCGACTTCACCCCCGCCACGCTTGGCGGCCTGCGCATGCGCAAGGACAGTGCCGAATATGCCCGGCTGAAGATGAATGCTGGAATTGCCGATCGGGCGATGCAGGCTGCGTTTGCGGCCGTCCGGCCGGGGATGACCGAGGCGGAACTCGGAGCCGAAATCCGCGCACATTTCTCCTCCGAAGGCGCAGCGCCGCAATTCTGGATCGTCGGCGCCGGCGGCAATGGAGCCTTTCCCCACCATTCGGCAAGCGACCGGGTGATTGCGGAGGGTGACGCGGTGGTGATCGATATCGGCGGCCGCAAGCAGGGCTTCCCATCCGACATTACCCGCATGGCTGTGCTTGGCCTGCCGCCGGAAGGCTACGGTGAAATCCACACGATCGTCGAGAAGGCTGTACAGGCAGCCTTGAAAGCCGCCCGCCCGGGCGTCCTTGCGCGGGAAGTCGATGCGGCCGCCCGCAAGGTCATCACGGATGCTGGCTATGGTGAGTTTTTCGTCCACCGTACCGGCCATGGCATGGGTATTGACGGCCACGAGCCGCCCTATATCACGGCAACATCGGACACCGTGCTCGAAGAAGGCATGGTGTTCTCGATCGAACCCGGCATCTACCTGCCCGGCCGTTTCGGCATCCGTCTGGAGGATATCGTCATCCTGCGCGAAGATGGCCCGGAAATCCTCTCCGAACTGCCACGGACAGTTCACATCGTGCGAATTTAGCGCGGCGCCGAAGGCTCGGGGTGGTGCGAAAGTGCTACCCCGGCCTCGGCCGCGAGCACGGCAAAGCTCACGTCTCTCCAGCAAAGTTGCGTCCACGATGACCTCGTCGATCAGTGCCTTTTCGAGCACCGGACGTGAGTGAGTTCGCGCTGCGGTGTCCGCCGCCGCCGATATATGCCGGTTAGACTACACCCGAGTAGCGACGGCCCTGCCCGTCGCAGCCGTCCGTGGCGTCGAGTTCTTTGTCATTTTTGGTTTGGGCCGCTCAGCTTTTGCAACCCTAGTAACTCACTCTGCTCCTTGTCCGTTGCCAACGGCTGCGTTGCGCCGATGGATTGGAGATAGGCATCGAGCGTCTCGGACGCTCCGGCGGGTTGATAGCCTGCGCCATCGATCGGCTCGGAAACGGCAAGCCGGGTCTCCCAACCCTCTGCTCCGTGGCAGGCCACCGAAACCAGCGTAGCTTCGTTCGCCCGGATTGCCTCAAATTCACGGCAGAGTTCACCCAGATGGTTGCGAAAGGTCGCCTTGATCAAAAGCGAGCCACCGGCGACGCTGACCGGCTCGGCGGCTGAAGCCGCGGTATCGAGTACGACGGAAACAGCCTGCGGCAGCAGCAATGCGTTTTCGCTAGCCGGTCCATTATGAACACCGGCCAGGTAGCCGCTTCCGGCTGCGAAGATTGCAAGAGTGATCGAAGCGGCAAGCGGCATGAGCCGGCGCGATAAGGGTGGCGCCGCCACCTTGCGGCGGAGGGGAACAATATTGCCGGTCTCAATGGGCTCCGGCGGAAGCGCGGACTTGGCGTTCTGCTCCATGGCCTCCGCATGCGCTTTCACCATGCGGCGAACCGACTGTTCCAGCGAAGCCGGGACGGGTTCATCCAACAAAGGACGCATTGCCTCTTTCGATGCGACGCTGGTC
Organism: Hyphomicrobiales bacterium; assembly: GCA_900473685.1. GTDB lineage: Bacteria > Pseudomonadota > Alphaproteobacteria > Rhizobiales > Rhizobiaceae > Pararhizobium. The sequence goes on along the minus strand of UCNE01000025.1, from coordinate 25,372 downwards.
TCCATGAATTGGGCGACGCGCGCGACGAGGTCGTCATCGACCTCCAGCGCCTGCTCTATTTGTGCAGTGGTTTCGGCATCCGTTTCGCCGTCTGCGAACGCCATCACCGTTTCATCGTCAAAGTAGGGCTTGTTCATGAGCGCGCGCCTTTCATGTCTGACAAACGCTCTGCTGAGGGATTTATTCCCGTCATTTCCGCGAGAGCTTTACGGGCGCGAGCGAGCCTGCTCATCACGGTTCCGATCGGGATCGAAAGCACGTCCGCCGCCTCCCTGTAGGCGAGGTCTTCCACGCAGACCAATATCAGCACCTCGCGCTGTTCATCCGGTAGTCTACCGATCGCCTCTGCCACCGAATTGAGGGCAAACCGCGCTTCTGATTGCGCTTCACCGGACGGAATGGAAATATCTTCCCGGGTGGCAATGTCCTCGGTCGGGCCTGCGGTCTTTTCCCGGCGGACCCGGTCGATCCAGAGGTTTCTGATAATGCGGAAGATCCAGGCATCAAAGCGGGTGCCTGGCTCGAAACTCGATGACGCTTGCAAGGCCCGCTCGCACGCGCCCTGCACAAGATCGTCTGCGATATGCGCCGACCGGCAAAGCGAAAGCGCAAACCGGCGCATATTGGGCAGGAACGCGACCAGTCTGTCTCCAAAGGCGAGATTGTCATCCATCATGGATGCTGTGTTGCATGTCAGGGAATAAGTTGTCGAGCCTTGCGTTTGCCGTATTGAGTGTTTCTATCTCCGCACCAAAATGAAGGACTTCCGCAATGGCTGACATGGTTTCCGCTTACACGCTCAAACGCGCTCTTCTCGTTTGCACCGTTATTCCGGTCTTGTCCCTGCCTGTTCCGGCGGACAGCAACGGTTACCTCCCGCTTTTCGTGGCAGCAGCTCATGCTGACGATGATGACGGCGGGGATGACAATGGCGGTAGCGGCGGTGGCAGGTCGGACAATGACGGCAGCAACCGCGGAGGCAACAACAATCGTTCCGGTCCGGCGTTCAGCGGTGGCAATCTCATCCAGAAACTGTTCGGCACGCAGCCGCGCGCGCAACGCCCTGCCCGCGCCTTACGCGTAGCGACGCACTCTCCTTCCCAGATCATTGCGGTTGGTCTCAACGCAGACAACATAGACCGCCTGATACAGGCAGGCTTTACCGTCGCTGAGCGCGTCGACATACAACTGATGCCGGGCGAGCTGGTGCGTCTTGCCATCCCGCGGCGGATGACGTTGCAGGCTGCCCGCGACGCCGTGCGGAATGAGGCACCTCAGGCGGTGGCCGATTTCAACCACTATTATGCACCGGAAAGCACAGCCCGCCGGGACTGCGACGGCGACGAATGTGCGATGGTGCGCGACGTCGTCGGCTGGCCGGAAGCATCGACGGGTTCGTGCCAGCCTCCAGTCCGCATCGGCTTGGTGGATACGTCGATCAACGCAAGCCATGACGCGTTGGCAAGGGCCGACATTGAGATTGTCCGCCTGCATCGGGATGATGTATCCGAGCAGGAATCGGGACGTCAGCATGGTACCGCAGTGGCCGCACTTCTGGTCGGGCGGGCCGACAGCCGCACGCCGGGGCTTCTCCCCCAGGGCAGCCTGCTCGCAGTTGATGCCTTCCGGAGTGGAAAATCCGGTGACAGGGCGGAGGCGTTTGATCTCATTCGCGCGCTTGATGCGTTGTCGGCAAGAGGCGTGAAAGTCGTCAATCTCAGCCTTTCCGGACCGGCGAATGCGCTGCTGGAAAAAGCGGTACAAGCCGCAGACCACAACGGGATCATTCTGGTTGCCGCCGCGGGAAATGAGGGGCCGAACTCAAAACCCGTTTATCCTGCCGGATATGAGAGTGTCGTTGCCGTTACCGCCGTTGATCGGGCGCGCAATCCCTATCGCCGCGCGGTGCGGGGCGATCATATCGATATTGCCGCACCCGGTGTCGGTGTCTGGACCGCGGCCTCCGTCAGCGGTGCGCGTTCAAAAAACGGAACATCCTATGCAGCTCCCTTCGTCACTGCCGCGGCGGCCCTGCTGAAGGCTAGCCGCCCCGACCTGAAGCCAGACGAAATCCGGGCTCTCATCACCGGCAATGCCGCCGACCTCGGACGCCCCGGCCGCGATGAGATTTTCGGTTGGGGATTGCTTGATGCGCGCCAACTGTGCCTTCGTTCGGCAGAACAGTGACTTTGTACCTGAGCGTCGGCCGTTAGTCAGGCCGGTTAACCCATGCGGCCACGCTGTTGACGACAATACCGGCGGAGAGGGTGATCCCGGCCGCCGGCATTTGTCATCCCTGCTCGTTTCACGCTGCCTGGTTCAATCGTGCCGTCATCGACATGCCGACCATCACCATGCGCACCGCATCTTCGGCCGAGCGGGCAAGAAGTTTGGGTGCGGAATGGATCGCATCTTCGAGCGTGCACGGGCGTGAAAGGATGGAAGCGAATGCGTCGATCCCGTGTTCAAAGTTCAGCCGGACACCCTTGCCGATCGTGCCGGCGAGCGCGATGACCGGTATGCCGGCATTTTTGGCCCGGTGGGCAACTTCTGCCGGTACCTTGCCGAACGGGGTTTGTCCGTCGAGGCTGCCCTCCGCCGTGATGACCAGATCCGCGCTGGCAATGAAGCGGTCGAGTTCCAGATACTGCATGACGATATCGTAGCGCGGGTGGAGCTTGCCCGACAGCAGACCAAGAACTGCCGCCCCCAAGCCTCCGGACGCACCGGCACCGGGGGCATTGCCGACGTCGATACCGGTCGCACGGGCGATAGCCTGAGCGTAGGTTTCCATGGCAACTGCGAGCTCCTCCACCTGCTCGGGGGTGGCGCCTTTCTGCGGGCCAAAGACGCGCGCGACGCCCTTTTCTCCCAGCAGCATGTTGTGCCAGTTTACGGCCGCATCGATTTGGACTTCCGACAGGCGCGGGTCGCAGCCGCGCATGTCGATGGAAGCGAGCCGGGAGAGCGCTGCGCCACCTTTCGGCAAAGCTAGACCGTCGCTATCCAGCAGGCGGATGCCGAGGGCTTCGGCCATGCCGGCGCCGCCGTCGTTGATGCCGCTATCGCCGCAACCGAGCACGATACGGCGCGCGCCTTTGTCGAGCGCGGCTCGAACCAGTTCCCCAACGCCGTAACTCGTTGTCAGGCAGGGATTGCGCCTGTCGCGCGGAACAAGACTCAAGCCCGCCGCTGCGGCCATCTCGATGACTGCGGTCTTGATCGTTGTCCCACCAAGAAAGCCGAAATGTGCTGCGACCGGTTCGCCAACGGGGCCGGTGACGGTCATGGTGTGTATTGTGCCGCCTGTTGCGCCAATCAGGGCGCGGGTGAACCCTTCGCCACCGTCTGCCATGGGTGCTTTCAGCACCTTTGCCTGCGGGAAGGCGCGCAGAACGCCCTGTTCGATGCAATCGGCAGCCTGTTCCGCCGAGAGGCTTTCCTTGAATCCGGAGGGTGCAACGAGAACCGTGAGAGACATGAACCTGTTCCTTTTCGTGTGTGACAAAGCTGTGACAGGGGAGGAACGGACCATTCATGCACTTATTCCCAAGTGCTTAAAAAAATTAGCCGGATAATAAAAAACCGCCCAGCGGGCGGTTCTTTTTCCGGAGTTTTGCGCTCTTTACGGGCTCACGCCCTGAAGCGGCCAGACGAACGTCGCGAAGGCAACGAGGAGCAGGATGAACGGCAGGATCAGGAAACCCGCCAGCCGCAAGAGATCGGCTTGGTTGAAGGCCGGCGGCTCCATCGCGCCGAAGAGTGCGACGGGTTTGGCCGAAACAAGAAGTGTCTGACAAAAGCCGCTTGCCAGGGTTACCACCATGATCAAGCTGACCGGATTGACACCCAGCGCGGCAAGAGGAAGCGAAAAGGCGGGAATGAGAACCGTCGCGCGGGCAGTTCGCGAGGTGATGACCAGATGGGAGAAGGTGGCGACAATGGCCGCAAAGGCGATCACCGCAGCGGTCCACTTGGACAGATGATCGCAGAACAGTCCGACCATGCGTTCGGCGAGGAGTTGTGCCGTTCCGGTTTCGATCAGCGCTTCACCGATGACCAGTGTGCCGGCCAAAAACAGCAACAGGTTCCACTCGACAGACTTTAAGGCTGTTTTGAGCGATAGGCCGGAAATCCGCTGTTGTGTCAGAACGAGCGCGGCAACCAGGCCAACGATCGGCATTCCGATGCCATGCAGGGACTGCGTGGCAAAAAGGAGAACGGCGATGCCCACCACGGCAAGGACGAGGCGCTGACGATTGCTCAACGGCGTTTGGACACGGTCTTGAGCGTCTGTGTGGTGCAGGGCCAGGCGCCGTTCCTCCGGGGTCAGGAAGAAACGCAGCAGCACGCCACAGGCCAGAAGGCCGCAGATCAGCGAAAAAGGCGCGGCAAGCGCTGCCCATCCGAGGAAGTCCGGGGACGCCGCGCCGCTTTTGCCAATGAAATCGACCGCGACGAGGTGGGCGCCCGCGCCCACCAGAGACGCCCCCGCTGACAGCAGGATCACTGAGGGGAATAGTAGGGCCAGCGCCCTGGAGACGCGGGCATTGCCGATGGCGGCAGTCAACCCGGCATAGACCGGCATCAGGATTGCGGCCCGTGCCGAGGTTGACGGTATGATGAACGCTGTCGAAGAGATTGCGGCGGTCAGGCTCCAAAACAGGCCATTGACGGAACTCAGTCTATTCGTGAGCCGTACGATGATGTGTTCGACAACGCCGGCATGACGCAGGACCGCGGCGATCAGGAAAGCCGAGAGCATCAGCCAGACAATGTCATTGCCCAACGAGCGGTAGAGGCCCTCTTCGGGGATCGCGCCGACCGCTGCGAGCGCGACCGCGCCACCAAGTGCCACAGGGGTTTCCGGCAGGCCGAGGATCGTCCAAGCGACGATGGTGGCAACGAAGACCGCAATCGTCAGGCGCATCGGCACGGTGAGGCCATCGATCGCGAGAAAGATGAGAAGGGCACTGAAGCCCAGGACGATGGCCGCGACCAGCCACTGAACGCGGTCGGCGGGAATCATCTTCACTGCTTGTCCGGCATTGACGCCGAGGGCGCGCTCGCGGGCGGTGTCGGACGCAATCGAGTAAACAGCCATCGTTATTTTCCTTCTGCGGTTCGACCCTTTGGGGCCGAGTTCGCAAGGGTAACGGCGTATCGCGCGATTTATTCCGGCAGTTTGGTGCGAACTTACCGAAGTCCATGACGGTGCAAAAATTCGAACAGATATCATTAACCGGACATCATCGCGTGGCCTGACCTGATCGGTGATCAGGCAAGCAGCCGTGGTTGAGACGGGCAAGCCTAAGCGGATAACGCCGTCCGTCGCAGAGGCTGGATTTCGATCTTCGTTGTTAGTTGCCTCCCCCTAATCACATCGGAGGATACAACCCCGGCGATGCCTACCAACGATTGGTGTGGTTCGCGCGGACGAGAAAGTTGGCAAAATGGGTTCTCTGGGACTTCGTCAATTATTCCAAAACGGGGCGGTGCCGTATGTTTAGGGTACATATCAAGAGCGACAGGCATCTGAGCGTTTCGGGCGGGACGTGCAGCGTCTATAGCCCGCTGGCGGCATGGAGTGCTGTTTCATCGAATGTAATCGCGGCACCGTTTCAGCAGACGGTCACGGGCGTCTACCGGCCTTCGGCGGATTTGTCGCCGGGCGGTGGCTCGTCGGTTTCGCAGGATGTAATGCCCGGTATTGCAAAGGCTCGGTCTTCGCCCGGTCCGTTATCTGCGACCCTCGATCTGGTCTCGCCGGCTGACGCCGGTGCGCTCGATGGTGCCCTTCCCTCGGTTCTGCTTCCCGGAGACACGTCCTTCACTATCGACGCAGTGTTGTCACATGCGCGCACTGGTGACACGACGAGCGTCCAGTCTGCAGCCTTGTCACCGGCTCTTGCAGCAGCCCCGCCGGTTGTCGCAAAGACCCTTGCGGGAGACGCGACCGTCTCCACCGAGGCTGCGGCGTCGGCGGCGGCGCCCCTCAACAAGATTGCCCTTGAAAACCTGAAGCAGGGCAATCCGCGCAGTGAGTGGGGTATTACGGGTGACGGCGACGGCAACATCCAGGGCTTCGCGACGAATATCAGCACCAATATCGGCCAGACGGTGGACTTCAAGATCGCGACCGATTCGAAGAACTACCGCATCGACATCTACCGGCTGGGCTATTATGGCGGCATGGGTGCCCGCAAGATCACGTCGATCGACAAAACGCTCACCACGGCACAGATACAGCCGCATCCCATCGTCGATATGTCATTGGGATTGATCGATGCTGGCAACTGGTCGGTCTCGGCGAGTTGGGCAATCCCGCAAGACGCGGTTTCAGGCGTCTATTTCGCGAAGCTGGTTCGCGAGGACGGTACCGACGGCCAGAGCGTGATCCCGTTCATCGTCCGCGAGGACGGCTCCACCAGTAAAATCGTATTCCAGACATCCGACACCACTTGGCAGGCTTATAATGAATGGGGCGGTGCCAGCCTGTATTTTGGCGAGGTGCCGGTGGATCCCGCCAAATTGATCGGCTATCTGCCCCCCAACTGCAGTTGTGGCGTGACCGCGATCGGCCGTGCTTCGGCGGTCAGCTACAATCGTCCGATCGTCACCAATACCAGCCAGAAGGGCGGAACGCACGATTACATCTTTGGCGTCGAGCATTCAGCGATCCAGTGGATAGAACAGAACGGCTACGACGTCTCCTATATCTCCGGCGTCGATACGGCACGATCTGGCAGCCAACTGCTCAACCACCAGGCCTTCCTTTCCGTCGGGCATGACGAATACTGGTCAGCCGAGCAGCGCACCAATGTCGAGGCGGCGCGCGACGCGGGCGTCAACCTCGCTTTCTGGAGCGGCAACGAAGTTTACTGGAAGGTGCGCTGGGAAAACAGCATCGACGGCAACGGTACGCCATATCGCACCATGGTCTGCTACAAGGAGACTTGGGGTACCAGCACGGATCCGAGCAATACCGGGACCGGCACATGGCGCGACCCGCGCTACGCCGATCCAGGGCAAAAACCGGAAAATGCCCTGACAGGCACCATGTTTAGCGTCGACAGCTACCGTCAGGACACGATCTCGGTGCCCTACGACTATTCCAAGCTGCGCTTCTGGCGCAACACGGACGTCGCCAACATCCTGCCGGGCCAGAGCTACGATCTCGTCAAGAACCTTCTTGGCTACGAATGGGATTCCGACGTCGAAAACGGCTTCAGGCCAGCAGGCCTCGTCAATCTTTCACTGTCGACCGTTTCGGTGGACACCTATCTGCGCGACTACGGCACCACTATCGGCTCGGCCGTTGCAACGCATAGCCTGACCATGTACCGGGCAGAGAGCGGCGCGCTCGTCTTCGGCGCAGGCACCGTCTTCTGGTCCTGGGGCCTGAATGCCAATCATGAAGGCCCGGCAACACCGGTCGACAAGAACGTCCAGCAGGCGATGATCAACATGTTTGCGGACATGGGCATCCAGCCAACGACGATCGATGCCAGTCTGATCCTCTCGACCCAATCGCCCGATCATACGAAACCGGTATCGGCGATCACGTCGCCGATCGTTGGCGCGAGTTTTGTCGAAGGACAGCATGTCACGGTCACCGGGACTGCACAGGATTTTGGCGGCGGCATCATCGCGGGCGTCGAAGTCTCCACGGACGGCGGCCAGTCCTGGTTCAAGGCAACGGGCCGGGAAAACTGGAGCTATAACTGGGTCGTCCAGGCAAGCGGAAGCTACACCATCAGATCGCGAGCCGTCGACGACAGCGTCAACCTCGAGGCCCCGTCGACGGGCAAGCAGGTGACGATTTCACTGCCAACGACCTCCAGCCTATGGACGATGGCTTCGAAGCCGGCCGTCGAAACCGAGCTTGACCGGGATGGCGTGGAACTGGGGGTCCGCTTCCAGGCAAACACCAGCGGCGCAGTGCAAGGTATCCGCTTCTACAAGGGCTTCTACAATATCGGCGAACACAAGGTCAGCCTCTGGACCGCCAGTGGAGCGTTGCTCGCCACGGGTATATCGACAGGTGAATCGATCAGTGGATGGCAGACGGTAAACTTCTCCAGCCCGGTCCAGATTACGGCGGGAACAACCTTTGTGGCCTCCTACTATACCTCTGGCTACTATTCGAGCAGCACTGGATATTTTGGTTCAACCTACACCAAGGGGCCTTTGAGCGTCAGTCAGAACGGCGGCGTCTACGCCTATGGCAGCACGCCCGGGACATTCCCGGGCAACAGCTTCAACGGTACCAACTACTGGGTGGACGTGGTGTTTGCACCTTCGACCGCCAACAGCGTGCCGGTTGCCAACAATGACAACGGCGTGATCGCCTATCGCGATACGCCTCTGACGATCGCCGGCTCCGCCGTGCTCGGCAACGACACGGATCCGGACGGCGACGCGCTGACGGTGACCGGTGCCAGCGGAGCCGTCAATGGCACGGTGAATTTCAACGCCCAGACCGGCAACTTCACCTTCACGCCCACGGCCGGCTACACCGGTGCCGCGCAGTTTTCCTACAGCATATCCGATGGCCGCGGAGGAACGGCGTCGGCCACCGTCAATCTGACGGTAAAGCCGCCATCGACGGCTGTCAGCCTGTTCAGCCTGTCGGATACGCCGGCCAGTATCGGCGTGAGTGATCCGAGTTCAGTGGAACTCGGTATGAAATTCGTCTCCTCCGCCGCCGGTACGATTACCGGATTGCGCTACTACAAGAGCGCCCAGGATACTGGTGTCCATACGGGTTCGCTCTGGACCAGCACCGGCACGCGGCTTGCCAATGCAACCTTCACCACCGAATCCAGCAGTGGCTGGCAGACGGTGATGTTCTCACAGGCGATCACCATCACGGCAGGGACGACATACGTCGCGAGCTATCACTCCAACGGCAGGTATGCAGTAACCTCGAATTACTTCGCAACCAGCCATACCAACGGACCGTTGACCGCGCCAGCCAACGGGACAAGCGGCAACGGCGTCTATGCCTATGGCTCCACGAGCCTTTTCCCGTCGGCCAGCTACAACGCGACGAACTACTGGGTCGACGTGCTCTTTGAACGATCGGGACAGAACTCGGCCCCGGTTGCTGGCGATGATCCTGGCCTGTCGGCGAGTTTCAATACGCCGCTCGTCATCCAGGCGTCGGCCCTGCTTGCCAATGACAGCGATGCCGACGGCGATCCACTGTCTATCACCAGCGCCAGCAACGCAGTCAACGGAACCGTCGCATTCGACAGCCAGTCGAACACGGTTACCTTCACCGCAACGAGCGGGTTTTCTGGGCAGGCAAGTTTCAGTTACGCCATTTCTGATGGAAAAGGCGGAACGGACACCGGTCAGGTCTCTATTGTCGTCGCGCCGCAAGGAAATACGCAGAGCGTCTTTACGGCCGGCAGCACGCCAACGATCCTTTCGGTGAATGACAACAACCCGGTCAACCTCGGCATGAAATTCCAGTCGGACGCGTCCGGCTGGATTTCCGGGTTCCGTTTTTACAAGGGCGCCACCAATACGGGGTCGCATACCGGATATCTGTGGAGCGCGACCGGGACGCTGCTTGCAAGCCGGACCTTCACCAACGAAAGCGCCAGTGGCTGGCAGTCGGTCAACCTGGCCCAGGATGTCGCGATCCAGGCGAACACGACCTACATCGTCTCCTACAGCACCAACGGCAATTACTCCGCAACCAGCAGCTTCTTCAATTCCCAGATCGACAACGGCAACCTGCATGCGCTGTCGTCCGCGCTTAGCGGCGGCAATGGCGTCTACGCCTACGGATCAAGCGGGCTGTTCCCGGCGAACACCTATAACAGCACGAATTACTATGTGGACGTGATGTTCAGACCTCAGTTGGCGGCGTAGAGTGGAGAGGCACTGATGAAGAGTGATAACCGGCTCCCGGTGACTGTGCTGGCAGGCTTTCTCGGAGCCGGCAAGACGACGATACTGAACCATGTCCTGCGCAACCGCGAGGGGCTTCGCGTCGCGGTCCTCGTCAACGACATGAGCGAGATCAACATTGACGCCGATCTCGTTCGCGATGGCGATGCTGGCCTGTCGCGTACAGACGAAACGCTGGTCGAACTCACCAACGGATGCATATGCTGCACGTTGCGCGACGATCTTCTTGGCGAAGTCCGAAGGCTCGCGGCGGAGCAACGTTTCGACTACCTTTTGATCGAAGCGACCGGCATTGCCGAACCCCTGCCAATTGCGGCCACCTTCTCCTTCCGGGATGAAAAAGGTGTCGCGCTCAGCGATATCGCCCGGCTCGACACCATGGTCTCGGTTGTCGATGCCGCAAACCTGCTTTCGGACTACTCGAGCGCTGACCTTTTGAGCGACCGTGGCAAGACACGTGACGATGATGACAAGCGCACACTCGTCGATCTGCTTGTCGAGCAGATCGAGTTCGCTGATGTCGTGGTCCTCAACAAGACCTCCGAAGTGACCGCCGACGTGCGCACAGCCATTCGCCAGGTCGTTGCCGCGCTTAATCCCGATGCCCGGCTCGTCGAAACGGATTTTGGGCAATTGCCGCTCGACACTATCCTTGATACCCGCCTCTTCAGTGAGGCGAAGTCGGCCAGACACCCGCTCTGGCACAAGGAACTCTACGGTTGGGGAGACCATGTCCCGGAAACGGACGAATATGGCATCGCGAGTTTCGTCTATCGCGCGCGCCGTCCTTTCGATCCCTCGAAACTCCAGGAATTTCTCAGCACGGAATGGCCGGGACTCATCCGCGCCAAGGGACATTTCTGGCTGGCTACCCGGCCAGACTGGATCGGCCTGCTGTCGATCGCCGGCACACAGCGGCGTACGGAGGCGAAAGGCTTGTGGTGGGTAACGGTGCCGCGCGCGCACTGGCCGCGTCATCCCCAATTCCTTGCGCAGATTGATCGGCACTGGAGCCCTGTCTGGGGTGACCGCAGGCAGGAACTCGTCTTCATCGGCGCCGGCCTTGCCGAAGACGCCATCCGCACGGCACTCGACGCCTGTTTGATCGGGCGCGAAAGCGGTTTCGATCCACAGCATGCGCGCGATTTGCGCGATCCGTTCCCACCGTGGCAGCACGCGCATGCTGCGTGACCGGCCCAACACTTCAACGCAGGGAGATAAATGATGAACAACGAACTCTATGCTGATGGCATCGGCGAAATTACCGTTACCGGCACGATCGTCCGGATCGATCTGATGTCTCTGTCGGCGACGGAGCGTGACGACAGCAACAATCCGCGGCCAGTGTTTCGCCAGCGGATCATCATGCCGGTAGATGCTTTCGCCAACGCAGTGGACCTGATGCAGAAAGCGCTTGGCGGGCTGGTGGAAGCCGGTGCTGTCCGCAGGATCGGCGATATCACGCAGCTTCCGGCAGGCGACGCCGTACCGCAGCCTCCGCTTTCGGCAAACGCCTCGCCCAATTTCAACTGATCGGAAACGCCGGCATCTCTCGGGTGGGCTTATGAGCACATTTCCGCATACCAATCTGCAGTGCCTGGCCCTGGTCGGCCGCCACCATGGCGTCGATCTATCACCCGAGCGGCTGCTGCATGACTACGCTGTTGGCGAACAGGCGGTCCCCATGCGGCAACTTCTTCGCATGGCGAAAGATGCAGGCCTGCGCGCCCGTCATCTGCATTTGACCTGGCGCTCGCTGTTTCAAATGGGTGACGCTTTTCCGATGCTCGCTGAGCTCGATAATGGCAACTGGGTTGTTGTTGCGGGCGCCGCAGGCACCGGCGAAGACGAAATGGTGCGGGTTCTCGACCCGCTGGCGCAACGTCCGGAATTCATCCTGCTCAACGAAAGCCAGTTTTCCAAATCCTGGCGCGGCTCCGCTATCCTGGTGAAGCGAAGCTATCGCCTTTCCGATACCGATCAGCCATTCGGCTTTCGCTGGTTTGTGCCGGAAATCGTGCGCCAGCGCAGTCTTCTGCGCGACGTCGCGCTGGCCGCCTTTGTTCTCTATGGGCTTGGCCTTGCCACGCCCATCTTTTTCCAGCTGGTTATTGATAAGGTTCTTGTCCATCAGAGCTATGCGACGCTGACGGTCCTGACGGTGGGCATTGCTGTCGCGCTTATTTTCGACGCCGCCTTTACGTTCCTGCGCCGTTACCTGCTTCTCTATGCCACCAACAAGATCGATATCAGGATAGCGACGCGGACATTCGGACACCTTCTCAATCTCCCCATCGCACTGTTCGAGCAGGCGTCCGCCGGCGTTCTCGTCAAACACATGCAGCAGACGGGCCGCATTCGTGAGTTCCTGACGGGCCGATTGTTTCTGACGCTTCTTGACGCGTTTTCGCTGCTGGTCTTCGTACCGATCCTGGTTCTTTACAGTGTCAAACTTACCTTGGTCGTGCTCGGTTTTGCCGTGCTCGTCGGTCTCGTCGTCATGATGCTGGTCGGACCGTTCCAGAGGCGGCTACAAGCGCTCTATCAGGCAGAAGGCGAGCGTCAGGCGCTGCTCGTCGAAACCGTCCATGGAATGCGCACCGTCAAATCGCTTGCCCTCGAGCCGCGTCAGCGCCGCGTATGGGACGATCGCTCGGCGCAATCCATTTCCGTGCGGTTTCGTGTCGAGAAGATCTCAACGGTGGCTCAGGCGATGACCGGGCTTTTGGAAAAGCTGCTGAGCGTTGCCATTATCGGGCTAGGCGCGCTCGACGTGTTCAACGGAACATTGACGATCGGCGCTCTTGTCGCGTTCAACATGCTGGCTGGACGGGTTTCAGGGCCGCTTGTCCAGATCGTCACCATGGTCCACGAATATCAGGAGGTGGCACTTTCCGTTCGCATGCTCGGCGAGATCATGAACCAACGTGCCGAGCAATTTGGCCGCGGGCGCGGCATCAGGCCTGAGCTCAAGGGGCGCATCGAGTTTGACAAGGTCACCTTCCGCTATGGCCCGGATGGGGCGCCGGCGCTCGACGACGTCTCTTTCACCGTTCCCGCCGGCTCTGTCTTCGGCATCGTCGGCAAGAGCGGATCCGGCAAGACCACCGTTACCCGGTTGATCCAGGGGCTCTATCAGAACCAGCAGGGGCTGGTGCGGATTGATGGTTATGACAGCCGGGAAATCGACCTCGCCCATCTGCGAACGAGCATCGGCGTCGTACTCCAGGACAATTTCCTGTTCCGGGGCTCGGTCCGGGACAATATCGCGGCTGCAAAACCCGACGCGAGCATCGAAGAGGTTATCGAGGCCGCGCGTATTGCCGGTGCAGAGGAGTTCGTCGAACGGCTGCCGCGCGGCTTTGAATCCATGCTTGAGGAGAACGCTTCCAACCTGTCGGGTGGCCAGAAGCAGCGTCTTGCTATTGCCCGGGCGCTGATTACCAATCCAAAACTGCTCATTCTCGACGAAGCGACCAGCGCGCTCGATCCCGACAGCGAGGCGATCCTCAGGCAGAACCTGAGCAAGATTGCTGCCGGACGCACCGTTATCATCGTCTCCCATCGTCTCTCCACGCTGGTCGAAGCCGATGCCATCCTTGTTGTGGAGCGCGGCAAGATCGCCGATATCGGTCGCCATGATCAGCTCCTCTCGCGGTGCATAACCTACCGTCATCTGTGGTCGCAGCAAACGAGGCAGTCCGCATGAACGCGCGCCCGGAAAAATCGCACGAAAATCTACCCGTTCCTGTTTCAAAGGCCCGGCCCGAGCTGGTTGTCCAGAGGGTCATGCCGCCCGTCATCGCCGAATTCCAGTCCGATGCGGTGGAACTGGAAGAACGCGTGCCGCCGAAAGTCGCACGGCTGACGCTCTACAGCGTGACGGCGCTGATTTGCACCGCCGTGTTTTGGGCCTCGGTGTCCAAGATCGACGAGGTCGTCATCGCGCCGGGCAAGCTCATCACAACCCGGCCGACCATCATCGTTCAACCGCTCGAAACCTCGATCATCCGCACAATCGACGTGACCACTGGCGAGGTGGTCAGGGCCGGACAAACGCTTGCGACGCTGGATGCAACGTTCAGCCAGTCGGATGTCGATCAGCAACGCACGAAATTTGCCGCACTTGATGCGCAGGTAAAGCGGATCGACGCCGAACTTGCAGGCGACGACTATGCCAAGCTGGCAGGGAATTCTTCGGACGAGTTGCTGCAGGTGCAGCTCTTTGGTCAGCGCCATGCTTTCTACACCGCCCAGCTTCAGAATTTCGGGCAACAGATCGCTGGCCAGTCCGCAGCCATCACAGCTGGCAAGGATCAGGAAACAGTGCTTGGCAGCCGCCGTGAAAACCTGATCCTGATCGAAAATGCGCGCGAGACGCTTTTCAAGAATGACACCGGTTCACTGGTCGCCTTTCTCGCTGCGCGAGACGCCCGCCTCGATGTCGACGCGGATATTTCGGCGCTGCACGGCAAGGCGGCCGAGGCGGAACATTCCCTGGCCAAGCTGACAGCCGATCGGCAAGCCTTTATCGAAGACTTCCGGCGGGCCTCGATGGAGCAACTGGTCGAATTGCGCAATCAGCGCGACATGGCGGGCGACGAGTTGAAGAAAATGGAGTTGCGCCGCAACATGATCACCTTGACGGCGCCCGCCGATGCGGTCGTGCTGGATCTTGCGCAACGCTCGGTCGGTTCCGTTGTGCGGGAGGCCGAGCCGATCGTGACGCTTGTTCCTCTTAATGTACCGTTGGAAGCCGAGGTGTCGATCGGTTCACAGGATATCGGCCGCGTTGCTGTCGATAAGGAGGCACGGATCAAGTTCGATGCCTACCCGTTCCAGAAATTTGGCACGGCTTCCGGCAAGATCAGAATCATCAGCCGCGATGCCTTCCCACCCAGCGACCAGGATAAGGCCGCCGGATTACCCGCTGTGCCGTTTTTCAAGGCGCGCGTTCTGCTCGCGGACACTCTTCTTCACGCCCAGGGAGAGCCTGTAAGGCTTATCCCGGGGATGACCGTTTCCGCCGAGATCAAGGTGGGGCGCCGAACCGTCATCTCCTATTTCCTCTACCCATTGCTGCGCGGTCTCGATACTGCCATCCGCGAACCGTGATCCGGTTCAGCGGCCGTTGACTTCCTGATGGGCGATCAGGCGGGAGCATCATGGTCGTAAGCATTTGATCAAGGGAATGCTTACGGCGCTGCCTCGCCTCTTCTGGCAGGGCTATCTAGCCAATATCCGTTAGATTCGCTGGCTGGTTCCGGCATGTAGATCAGGAATCTACGAGCAGCCGAAATGTGCCTCGGCAATGGTGGCGATGTATTTGCCGATCGGCAGAGCCGAGGTGGCCGCCGGGGATGGGGCGTTGAGGACGTGAACCGTCCGTGCCGTACGTTCGATCAGGAAATCATGCAGCAGCCGGCCGTCGCGGCTGACCGCCTGGGCGCGGATACCGGCGGGGTGCGGATTGAGATCCGCCAGTTCCAGGTCCGGGCAATAACGTTGGCAGAGCGCAAGGTAGCGGCGGCGGCTCAATGAGTTGGCCATCTCGCCCAGTCCATAGCGCATGTTGCTTGCCATGACGTGGCGAAAACCAGGAAAGCGGACCATTTCCCAGAGATCCTTGGGATCGACATTGCCAAAACTGTATCCATTGCGGGCAAAGGCGAGAACGGCATTAGGACCGACCGTCACGTAGCCACCGATCATCGGCGTCAGGTGTACGCCGAGGAATGGCAATGATGGTTCCGGGATGGGATAGATCAGGTGTTCGACGATCCGGCTCTTGTCGGCACCGAGCCGGAAATATTCGCCGCGGAAAGGCACGATCGCGATATCCTTTGCCAGGCCGCACATGCGCGCGAGGCGGTCGGCATTGACACCGGCGCAGACGATGACGTGGCGGGCACTCAGCAGCATGCCGGTGTCGAGGGTGATCTCGACGCCATCGGCACGCTCATCGATCCGGGAAACCTCGACATCGGTCATGATCGTGCCGTCGGCTTCGATAAGAAGCTCCCCCATGCAGCGTGTAACTTCGCCATAATCGACGATCCCTGACGCGGGGATGAAGAGAGCCGCAAGACCGGCAATGTGCGGTTCGCGTTCCGTCAGCTCGGCCTTGCTCACTCGATGAACCTCTAGTCCGTTGGTGGAGGCACGCTCGTGGAGCTTTTCCATGCGCGGCAACTCGTCAGGCTGGGTGGCCACGAGCATTTTGCCGCGCTGTTCGAAGCGGATGCCATGTTCCTTGCAGAACTGCATCGTCGCAGCGCTGCCTTCCCGGCAGAATTTGGCCTTCAGGCTGCCAGGCTCGTAATAAACGCCGGCATGGATGACGCCGCTGTTGCGCCCGGTCTGATGACTGGCAAGCATCGGCTCCTTTTCCAGGACGGCAATGGTCAGGCCAGGAAAACGCTGTGATAGCTGCATGGCTGTCGACAGACCGACAATACCACCGCCAACCACCACGATATCGAAATCCGCCACGCGCTCGAAGTTCATTCTGACCGTTCCCGTCGTATCCGCAGAAGGTCTTTTCTTGCTACACTCTGGCCGACTTTAATGCCAGGCGCCGCGCGTGTCGTAGATAACCTTGCCTGCAAGACGCGTGTGGCGCATCGCCTTGAACGGCTCGTGCTCGACGAGAAGAACCACAATGTCGGCGCGCTCCACCGCCTGATGCGCGCCCTCGAGGTGAAGATTATCGTATTTCGACAGCAATCCCGGCATGACGCTGACATAGGGGTCCGATACGAGGATTTCGACATCCGGCAGCGCTTTGGCGATCAGCCCGACAACGTCTATCGCAGGGCTTTCGCGCACATCGTCGACATTTGCTTTGAAGGTCAGGCCGAGGCAGGCGATCGTCGGTGACCGGAACCGTTTGGCGTTTTCCACCACCTGCCCGGCGACGTGGTGCGGCCGATGATCGTTGACCTCACGTGCCGTACGGATCAAGCGTGACAACTGGGGTGCGGCGGAAACGATGAACCAGGGATCGACCGGAATGCAATGCCCGCCGACGCCCGGCCCCGGGCTGAGAATATTGACACGCGGATGCCGGTTGGCGAGGCGGATGACCTCCCAGACGTCGATATGCAGGCTTTCGCTGATCAGGGAGATTTCGTTGGCAAAGGCGATGTTGACATCGCGATAGGCATTTTCCACCAGCTTGGCCATTTCGGCGCTTGCCGCATCGGTGAGCAGGATCTCGCCCTGCGCGAACAAACGATAAATGGACGCGGCTTTTTCCGCACACCTCGGCGTCAAGCCACCAACGACACGGTCGTTGGTGATCATTTCGATCATGATGCGGCCGGGTAGGACGCGCTCCGGGCAATGGGCAATGAAGACGTCGGCGCCGGTTTCGCCGTCACGCGGCATCCTCAGGTCCGGGCGGAGCGCTCCGATCCAGTCGCCCACCTTCTGGGTGGTTCCGGGCGGAGACGTGGACTCCAGAACAACGATATTTCCGGACTTCAACCGTGGGGCAATCTGCTCGGCAGCCGCCTTGACGTAGGACAGATCGGCGGTCCGGTCTTCGTTGAAGGGGGTCGGCACGGCGATGATGAAGGCTTCCGCCTCCGGTGTCTCGGTTGTTGCGGTCAGCCGCCCCATTGCCACGGCACCGCTGACAGCCACGGCCAGATCGGGCTCGACGAAGGGAACCTCCCCGCGTGACAAGGCTGCGACGGTCGCCGGGTTGATGTCGACACCGATGACATCGATGCCGCGCGTCGCGATCACCACCGCGGTAGGCAACCCGATATACCCCATGCCGAGGATGGCAACTCTACTTTTGAACACGTCACTCATCAACAATACTCCGAAGTTGCGCGTCAGGAATCCGGGGCTTGGCGGGGGCTACGTTCCGGTTCGCACCGAATCTGAATGCGCGCGCGGGGCGGAGCATTTCGCGGGCGGTGAGCTGGATGAAGCTGGTATTGGTCTTCAGATAGCGCCACCACAGCCGCCGCGGCTCCTGCAGCAGCCTGTACGCCCATTCCATTCCGGCCTTTTGCCAAGCGACCGGCGCCCGCTTTGTCAGGCCGGCGATAATGTCGAACGAGCCGCCGACGCCATGCAGCACCGGTACGTTCAGGGATGCGCCATAGGAGCCCAGAAATATCTCCTTCTTGGGCGAGGTCATTCCCAGAAAGAGCATGTCGGCGCCGGATTCCCGAATGCCGGCAGCGATCTCGCCTGCCTCCGCGGCCTCATAATATCCGTGATGGCTGTAGGCGATCCGCAGACCGGGAAAACGCTCTGCGATAACGCGCCGCATTTCCGTGAGGATTTCGGGCTTGGCGCCCAGCAGCGCAATGGACAGATCATCACGATGCGCGAGAAAAAGAAGCCGCGTAAAGATATCGATGCCAGCCACGCGCTCCGGCAACGGCCGGCCAAGCAGCTTGCTGGCCCAAACGATGGATTGGCCATCTGCCAGCAGGAGATCGCACTCCATCAGGGAGTCACGCAGCATCGAATTCCTGTGAAGTTCGACGACCTTTGCGGCATTGAGCACGCCAAGGAGGAGGGGCCGGCGCGTCGTCAGCGCCATACGGCAGCGCTCGATGACATCATCCATGCGAAGGGCATCCATATACACGCCGTACAGAAGCTGACGTTGCCTTTGCATATCAAATCTCCTTGAGAGTTGCAGGCATGTCCCCTGCGGGGGCCGCGGCCAGTCTTGCGACCACCCCTCCTGAAAGCCACGCATACAGGAGCCACCCGAGTTCATAAGGCCGGCATTCATAGTCGATACGGCCTGGCGGGAAGAGCGTATTCAGCCCGGGGATATGCAGTCCCGGCCGCAGTGCTGTCGTCACCGCGGATAGGACTCTGACCATCTTGCGTGGTTCGCGGCGCCCCACCTTGCGCCAGATCACACCCTTCTCCGATGCAACCAGCGGCATCGAAACTTCGGGGTGTTCATCAAGCCAACGCATGCCCTTGATGATCGCTTGCGAATGATCGTTGCCTCCCGCTTCCCGAAGGTCGAGTAACGCCATGGGTGCCATCGCATGCTGGTGAACGCTATAGACCGGATACCCCTCGACCACGCCGCCGTTGCGCGTGTCGTAATGCCACCACCACTGCCCGGCCGGACCCTGCAGCGCACAAATTCGTTCGGCGCAGGCTTCTGCCGCCGAAAGAGCCTCGGCATTCGGCTGTGCCTCATGAAGGCGGGACAAAGCCTGGATCGGGTAAACCTGATCGGCAAAACATCCGATATGCGCCCGAAACCGACCGCTGGCCGATGCGGGCAACATATGAGGAAAGAGGCCTGACGAGGACAGCCCCGACATCAGCCGATTGGTCGCCAGGGACACCACCTCATCCGTGTCGCCGAACTGCCGCGCCGCGAGGCCGGCACTGAGTGCCCAAGAGCAGTCAACCGTTGCGATCGGCGCATCCGCTGAGAGCAACTGTTCCAGTTGGCGAAAGAGTGCAACGGAATGAAAGCGTCCTGCCTCGGCCGCAGCCCAGGCGGCCAGCGCGATTGCGCCCATGTCTCCGGACAGGGTGGCACGAGCGGCGCATGCATGGGCAAGATCGAACGCTGTGTCGCCCCCAAGTATCTGCTGCTGTGTAGCCCTGTCGAGATGCGTCAGCCCGAGAGCGGCGATGGCTGTGTAGCGAAGGCTGTCTCCTTCGAGACGCTCGGTCCATTCAGAATTGATCTTGACCGCCCGCAAGGTATGACCGAACGCGCCGTTGCGGTGCATGCGCGGCAAGCCGCGTTTTGCAATATTCAGAAAACGGTCAGCTTGGATTTTCGTCTTGTATGAGGCCAACCCAATGGCCTCCACTCTGTCGAGTGTATCCGGCTCGGCTTGCTCAACAGCATGCGGCCGGCGTCCGCCGTTGTCCAACGATAAACTCCGAGCTCTCGAGGGCAATGAATGCTGAAAATCAATCGGCATGAAAACTCCTGATGCCTTGCCGCTTCAACGAAAACGGCGACAGACCAAACCGGCGCAAACGCGTCGTGGAAAAATCGGAATGAAAGTCGTCAATTCCTGCCTGCATGCTAGAAAATCCTCACAGATATTCCAGCGCACTCAAAGGCTTACAGGGGCGCCGACAGCATGCGGGCAAAGGTATCGCCATGCGCCAATAGGATTACCTGACCGGGGTGCCGCTCCGCTTTCCGGATTAGCGGTAGAGCGGGCCGAACATGCCGGCTACCTCTCTCTGCAGTGTTTCGGCGTCGACGCTTTTACAATACGAATTACAGAGCTCCCGCTCGCGGGGCTCGCCGGACATGAGGGCGCTAAATGGATGCTCCGATGAAACAAAGAGGCTTTCTGAACGGCAACAGGATAGCGCACGGACAGATGGGCGCGCGAAAACTCTCGATTGTTACTGTCAGCTACAATAGTGCGACGGTGTTGCCTGGATTGCTTGATTCACTGAGTGCAGGTCTCGATGGCGTTGATGAGTACGAGGTGATTGTCGTCGATAACGATAGCCACGATCATTCCGTCGATCTGGCGGCAGCTCATCCGATTGGAGCGACAGTTATTCGAACGGGCCGCAATGGCGGCTACTCCGCCGGGATCAACGCCGCGACCGCAACGATAGACGCTTCTGCGGATCTGCTCGTTCTCAATCCGGACATTCGCTTGCAGCCCGGTTCTATAAGCCGTTTGTATGCCGGCATGAGCAACTCGTCGGTCGCAGTAGCAGTACCGCAAGTCCGAGGAGAGGACGGCATCGTTGCCAAGTCCATTCGCCGTGAGCCGTCGATAGTAACGGCGTGGTCGGAAGCGCTGCTGGGAGGAAGGCTTGCCGCGCGCATTGGGCTGGGCGAAATCGTCGATAGTTCTGCGTTGTATCGGGAGGGCGGACAAATCGAGTGGGCTACCGGTGCAATCCTACTGGTCACCGCGGATGCCCGTGAGCTTATTGGCGACTGGGACGAGAGTTTCTTCCTCTATAGTGAAGAGGTCGATTACCTGCAGCGCGTTCGAGCAGCGGGTCTGGACGTGCTTTATGTTCCGTCGTCTCAGGCGGTTCACATTGGCGGGGATTATCACAGCAGCGACTTTCTGACCGCGCTCATGACGACCAATCGCATCAAATATTACCGCCGGCACCATGGGGCGTTGGCCTCGGCATTGTTCCAATCAGGCATAATTGCGGGAGAAGCGCTGCGTTTGGTCATCGGATCAGGCCGTCGCTCCGCGCTG
The DNA here is from genome assembly GCA_900473685.1 of Hyphomicrobiales bacterium. Classification (GTDB taxonomy): domain Bacteria; phylum Pseudomonadota; class Alphaproteobacteria; order Rhizobiales; family Rhizobiaceae; genus Pararhizobium. Next base: position 4,244 of record UCNE01000025.1, on the reverse strand, counting down.
AACGCCGCGCTCGGTCGGTAAACACCAGCCACCTTCCCATCCTGTGCGCGGCTTCGTAGCTCGCGCGGCGTTGCGCGAATCGCCTAGGTGGGTAAGCGCACCATTTCACGTCGTTCTCGATATTTAAGGCTGATTGCCGTGTGTTCGGCGAACGGATAACCGGTTGATGCACGTACATTCAAATGCTTATGGTTGTGTAGAATTAATTTTTGAAAAAAAGATATATGCCCTTCCATCTTTGCGGCTCCAATGAGGCTCCCGCAACCCGTCAATAATTTTTTACAAATCTTTTCAGGGTGCTGTACGTACTCCAGGTTGTATTTTCGCGTAAGGATTTAAAGAATCTGCGAAAATTGAACTCCCGCCAAATACCCAAAAAATCAACAAATATTTCAACAAGAAACGCCATTTTAAGCATTTTGCGGCAATATTAAGACCGAAATTGGGCGTGATGCCTAAATATACTGACTGCCTTTTACCCGTATTGCGCCTCCTTATTAGTTGCATTACTCCTCCCTGTTATAAGCCTGACCTACCTAAAAAGAGGTAGCCAGCTTATCCGTAGAACCATCTGAAAACGGGGTTCAAGGGCTGAAGAGAAAGGCGATAGCACAGTGGCAAGAACACTATTGAATGCAACTAATGGTAGTTTTTTGACGGAGAATGATCTCCAGGGGAATTCCTTTGACGTCATAGATCTGAACACGGCAAGCGAATTTCACCAAGTACCGGCTCCATCCAAAGCCACGCTGAATGGGTCAGTCGGCCTCGCCGATCACGATTATCATGTAATGGAAGGTTTTGGTGCGCGTGACGCTCGCCACGAAGCAGCGACCTCTGACCACAATTCGTTCCGCTTCCTGAGCAACAAATCGACCCAGGTGAACGATGCCGAAAGCACGGCAAGTGTTTTGAGCGGTCTGTCCAAGAGCGACGCCGCCATCAATGCCGAGGGAACTACAGCTGTTCAAACACCCCTGAAAGCTGCTGCCAGCATCAGTGCGATGAGCACCAGCACGACTGCCGATTCTTCCGGTGCCGGCGCAGTGAACGTCGCAACGGCGACGACGACGGGTTTCCCCGATGCAACAAATACAGGCCTCAAGGCCGGTGTCGCTATGACCAAGTATAACGGTACGCTGCACATCACGCAGGACAACGCCGTTATCAGCAACATGGAAGTCAACGGAGATATCATCATCGACGCCAAGAACGTCACGCTCAGCAACGTCAAGGTGAACTCCAACGGTGCATGGACCGCCATCAAGGTCATGGACAATGCGACCGGCTTTACGTTGCAAGACAGTGAGATCGATGCTGGTTCTGGTGGGAACGGCGTCTATGGATTTGGGACATTCCTGCGCAACAACATCCACAATATGGAAAACGGTATTAGTCTCAGCGGCCCGTCGCTCGTCCAGGACAACTATATCCATACTTTCCGTGGAAGCGCAGAAGCGCACTATGACGGTATCGAAGTCAACGGCGGCAGCAATATCAATATCGTCCATAACACCGTCGTCAACGATCAGAACCAGACGTCGGCGGTCATGCTTGACAACTATTTCGGTGGCCTGTCCAATATCACGGTCGAGAACAATCGCCTGGTTGGCGGTGGTTATACCGTCTATCTCGATGCCCGCTTCGATGGCGGCGCTGTCGATGGCTCCACGATCAAGCTCATCAACAACCAAGTTGGGGACGGGGCATATGGCGACTTCGCGATCTTTGACAGCAAGCCGATCATGTCTGGCAATACCGATCTGGACACTTTGCCAACGGCAGCAATCGTGTATACCGGTACCGAAGGCAATGACAGTCTGCCTCTCGCCGGAAAGGCCGACGCCGGTGCCGAAACCTACAAGGGCCTTGGTGGCAACGACTTGCTGAAGGGTGGCGCGGGTGCCGACACTCTGGATGGCGGTGCAGGAACAGACACGGCAAGTTATGCCGGATCCACGGCTGTTAAGGTCAGCCTCCTGGATACCGTAACCGGTGGCCACGCTACAGGTGACAAGCTGATCAGCATCGAGAACCTGATCGGCTCCAGCTATGCCGACACCTTGACGGGCAATGCCGGCAACAACGTTTTGGCGGGTGGTGCGGGCGGCGACAAGCTCGATGGCGGCGTAGGAACGGACACGGCCTCCTATGGAAGCGCAACGGTCGGCGTCACCGCCAGTCTTGCCAATGCTGCCATCAATACTGGCGAGGCCAAAGGCGACACCTATGTTTCGATCGAGCGGCTGTCTGGTTCAAGCTACGCCGACAAACTCTATGGCAATAGTAGCGACAATATGCTCATCGGCAACGCGGGCAACGATGTCCTGAGCGGCGACGGCGGCAATGATGTGCTGCATGGTGGTGCGGGCGGCGACAAGCTTGATGGCGGCGCAGGAACGGACATGGCCTCCTATGGTAGCGCAACGACTGGCGTTACCGCCAGTCTTGCCAATGCTGCCATCAATACTGGCGAGGCCAAGGGTGACACCTATGTTTCGATCGAGCAGTTGACGGGTTCAAGCTACGCCGACAAACTCTACGGCAATTCGGGCGTCAACCTGCTTGCCGGCGGTTCCGGGAATGATGCCCTGGACGGCGGCAGCGGTAATGACGTGCTGTATGGTGGTGCTGGCGCTGATGATCTAGTCGGCGGTGCTGGTGCCGATACCTTTACCTTCAAGGTGCTGAGCGATACGACCGTAGCGACCAGCGGCCGCGATACGATCCTGGACTTCTCGGGCACCAGTGGTGACCGGATTGACCTATCGGCGATCGATGCGAATACCGCGGCATCGGGCAATCAAGCCTTCACCTATGTTGGTACCGCAGCCTTCACCGGCAAGGCCGGGGAACTGCGTTACGTCAAGGACGCCTCCGACACCTATGTCTACGGTGACGTCAACGGTGACGCGAAAGCCGATTTCGCCATTCACCTGGATGATGCGGTTTCGCTCGCGAAGGGGTACTTCGTACTGTAACGACCTTGAGGCCGCGCAAGCGGCCTCAAATCCCATTTGCAAATTTTCGGCGGTACCTTGATGGCTGGTTGCGTTGGCTTCGGCCGTGCACCGTCATCAGGGTTCAGCTGATGTGGTGCTCGGCACGCGCCGCAATTCTCTGGTAAGCCTTGCTGGCGGGTTCACGGATCTGGAGGGTACGGCGAATCCCAATTGGCAACAAAGCTCTCAGATGCTCGCGACCGGAATCAAGCCCCGCAATCGGTGCGAATGGGGTCATGTCCGAATGCCAAGCAATGGGATAAAGCCTCGAAAATTCAGCGAAGTTGGTGAAGGCCTCGTGATTGTTCGCCCTGAGCAGAAAGGTCTCTGCCGCAACGCCCTCGGCCAGAATGGCCTCATGCGTGTCAAGGACAATATGGAAATACTCGATGGCATCCTGATCGCTTGGCAGGCAAGGTACGATCGAGGTGCCATTGACGAGCTCCTTCGCTCTGATGAGCACGCCGTCAATGAGCAGAGCGTGTCCCGGAGAAACGTAAAGGTCTTTGTGCGGTGACTGATGATCAATCGCATGCCGTCCGATGCGGATCGGAACCACTCCGGCATGCCAGGAGGCACCGCTTCGCTTGTAAAGGTGGCGGCCGATCCACTTGATCGCCATTGTTTTACCGCGCACCGTCTCCACGAAATCACCGATTTGGAGACGTTCGATGCGAACCTCTCCTGCCGGGGTCAGTATCGCGGTCCCACGGAGAAAGCACATCGGATCGTCGCTCCCGCGACCATCCTTTTTCCACCACGGCTTCCCCATGGCCTGGGCGATCGAAGCCGGGAATATCGTTGTCGCTGCCATTGCACTCAGGGCCGCAACCCTCGCGCCTGTTGCCGCAGCCAAGCCAAGAAAATGCCGTCGCGCTCCATTGACCTGCACTTGCCGTTCTTTCTTAGGTGACATTGTCATCTCCTCTTCGGTTCGCCCGGATCAATTCGTCCTTCAAGGGGCCGAGAGTATTCTCTCCTGACCACGGCGGCCACCACCACAAGGGGTGGAGGTGACCTGTCCCTTTGGAGTAGGCTTTCTTCCCGAATGGGTTGTGGTGGTTCAATGTTTCAAGTCTAAATTTTAATCCCTCGCCGCTTCTGCGATCTTGTTCGCCGGGCTTGAACTCGATCGAAACGGCTTTCTCAAAACCCAAGGCCTCTTTACGGAAACGTGCCGCGCAGGATCTCGATACGATCACCCATGCCTTCGGCGATGTTATTGGCCTGTCCCCCCCCCCC
>UCNE01000009.1 GCA_900473685.1 Hyphomicrobiales bacterium | reverse complement strand
GTTGGTGAGCGGTTTATAGTCCCAGACATCCTTCACAGTCAACAGGGTTTTTGAAAAAAATGACAGTTTTTTGACAAACGCCTGCGCCGTAAGGCTTTGCTGCATTGCGACAATCTGGATAACCCTTTGTATAGACCCGAAAACACAATCCCGCCCTCACTTCTTCACAATTGGCGCTCTAATCAGCACTTCGCAACTGCGTCTCGAGGCTCCTTCTCTATAGGGGAGCCTCACTCTCTATAGGCGCCTTATGGAGTGATGGCCGTTCTGTTTGACTTGAAGGCGTGAAAGATGCACATCTTCGCACAACATACCCGGACCATAATAAGAAACGGCGCGTAACCAGGGACCCCGCTCGATTGGCATGATCACGGACAAGACCATGATACGGTCGCTCGGCAACGAGCCGCCGATCCTTGCGGACGGACGCAGGGCTCCCGACCGGCGCGAGATTTCCCTGCGCTGGCTTTCGGGCACGTTTTTGACCGGCATCACCTCCAGCCTGCTGATGGGCGTTGCCCTGTTTGCAGCGCTGGACGGGCGCCAGCAGCTGGCCATCCCCGCCGAAGCCTATGCCGCCATGGATCCATCCGCCCGCGGCTCGCAGCCGACCGCAGCCGCCAAGCGCGGCGACCGTATCTTGAGCCCCAGCATCGTTGCCAAGCCATCCGACCGCACCATCATGGAAGTCTCGACCATGACCCATGATGGCGAAAAGGAAGTGGTGCGCCGCCAGCCGTTCGCGCATGTGAAGATGACGCTCGCCGCCAACCACCAGCCGGCGGAGAAATATCCATCCTTCGATCCGCTGGCGATCTTTTCCAGCGATGAGCCCGATGCAGCACCGCCTGTCAGCCGGACCGGCACGCTCTACGGCTCCGATGTCGAATCCGAAGTGGCGCTGAAGACGATCGATTTCCCGCTGAAGGGCTCGACGCTGAAATTTGCGCCCTCGATGTCGATCGACGAGGTCGAGGAGAATGTCCGCACCAATGGTTCGGTGCTGACCGACGGCAATACCCAGCTTGCCTCGCTGTTTTATATCGATCCGCGCCGCTTTGCCTCGGATGCGTCCGATCTCGACCTTCTCCAGGGGCTGTCGGCCCGGGTGGTGGAAGAAAACATGACGGTCTCGGCCTTCGAGACGATCACCGACCAGACCACCGAATATGCCGACGACGTCATTCCGGTGCGCCGGGCAACACCGATCGCCGCCGTGCTGATCAATGCCGGTTACGGAAAGGCCCAGGCGGAGGATCTTGCCGGTTATCTGCGGCCGGCGCTCAATGCGACGGATCTGCAGGAAGGCGATGTGCTGCGCATCGGCATCATCCAGAAGGGCGAGAACGACGAAGCCAAGGTCGTGCGCGCCACCGTCTACTCGCGCGGCACCCATGTGTTCACCATGGCGCTGGACGACAAGGGCAATTTCGTCAAGGCTTTCGAGCCGCCGCAACTGGCCGCCGTCGCCAGTGCCTTTGACGACAATGGAACGCCGGTGATGAACGCCGGCCGCGACCTGCCCCGCGTCTATGATGGCGTCTATCGCGCCGCCCTCTCCTACGGCATGAACTCGACGATGATCGCCCAGATCATCAAGCTTTTGGCGAGTAATGTCGATTTCCAGGCGCAGCTGAAGCCGACCGACCGTCTCGAGGCGTTCTTCTCGGTCGCTGACAGCAGCGGCAAGGCCACCGACGATTCAGAACTGCTCTACGTCAATGCCAAATTCGGCGATGCCGAGACCCGTTTCTACCGGTTCCAGGATCCGGACGACAATTCGGTCGACTATTACAACCAGCAGGGCAAGAGCATCCGCCAGTTCCTGCTGCGCAATCCCGTTCCGAACGGCACGTTCCGTTCCGGCTTCGGCATGCGCCGCCACCCGATCCTCGGCTTTTCGCGTATGCATACCGGTGTCGACTGGGCGGCTCCGCGCGGCACGCCGATCATCGCGGCCGGCAATGGCATCGTCGAAAAGGCCGGCTGGGATTCCGGCGGCTATGGCAACCAGACGCTGATCCGCCACGCCAATGGTTATGTCTCCTCCTACAATCACCAGAGCGCCATCTCCAAGAATGTGACTGTCGGCTCGAAAGTCGTGCAGGGCCAGGTGATCGGCTGGGTCGGCACCACCGGCCTGTCGACCGGGCCGCACCTGCATTACGAGTTGATCGTCAACGGCAACCGCGTCGACCCCTTGCGCATCCGCCTGCCCGGCGGCAAATCGCTCGACGGCAAAGCGCTCGCCCAGTTCGACAAGGAACGCGGCCGCATCGACGAATTGCTGGCCAAGGATAACGGCAACGCCGAAGTCGCGGCGGCACAGTAGGACGAATTCAGCTCTTCGAAAAGCTCCCCAACACTCTTCGACGGCCAACGCGACCGGTTCCGTGCTACCCTCTAAACGGTCGCTGCCTGATCAAAGTACCGCATAGGCCCCTTCCCGGCCATGAGCTTCTGCGCCTGCAGATAGCACATAGGATAGGATTTGCCTGCCAGCGAACGCCAAGGTCGCGTCCGGCATTCATGTTGCAGACCGTGCGCCTCAGATGATGAAGAAATCAGTGTTGGTCAGTGCAAGGTTAATTCCCACCTTGGCGAACTCGACAGAACCCCCGGCGGTGTTGCCGTTGCTGTCGTAGAAAAGCTTGCCGGTATCGCTTTCATAAATGATCCGGTCATTGGCATCGCCGGCAAGGCCCGTTGTATTCTTGACGAATTGCGCTGCGGTCAAAGTCCCGATCCCAGCGATTGCCGTAAAAATTGCGTTCTCCAGCCGGATCGTATCCGAGGGTACGGAGAAGTCACTGATCGTGTCACGATTGGATGCGCTAGCCGCCGTGTTAAACACAAAAAAATCGGCTCCCGCGCCTCCAGCCAATATATCGCTTCCAAGGCCTCCAGCCAGGATATTGGAGCCGTTATTGCCAACCAAAACATTGGCACCGCTGTTGCCGACGGCATTGATCGCCGCCGTCCCCAGCAGGGTCAGTTTTTCCACCGCCCCGAGAACCTTTGAACTTGCCACCAGGCTAAGGGAAATCGTGGAATACACCGTGTCGGTGCCATCTGCACCATCATGAACTTCATCAACAACGTCGCCACTGTTATCGACCCAATAGACATCGTTGCCTTTGCCGCCCTGCATCACGTCGGCTCCTGTGCCTCCGTCGAGTTGATCATTACCCGCAAGCGCCCGCAGCGCGTCGTTGCCGGCATAGCCTCGCAGGACATTGGCGGCGTTGCTGCCTATCAGGCCGTCGACAAACCCGCTGCCGAATACACTTTCAAAATTTGAAATGATATCACCCTGCGCATCACCACCTGAGGCAGTGTTGACGCTGAGATTGACTTTCACGCCTTGCAGCGACGATCGGTAGTCCAGGACATCGATGTCGGCACCGCCATCGAGCGTGTCAGCACCAGCACCGCCCGAGATCGTGTCAGTTCCTGCCCTGCCGCTGAGGATGTCGTTTCCGCCCAAGCCGGACAGAAAATTGGCGGAGGCATCGCCGCGCAAATCGTCGGTAATGCCGTTGTAGTCCCGCCCTGAGATCCCTTCTATTCCCGTCAGAACGTCACCCGTGGCATGGTTGGTGTTCAAAGTGTTGTCCTGAAGATCAACGACCAGTGTCGACAGGAGTGCGCCTGGGCCTTCGTAGGCCGCGACGTCAAATCCTGCGCCTCCGTCCAGCACGTCGGCGCCATCCCCACCGTTGAGGATATCATTCCCACCGCCGCCGTAGAGTGCATCACTGCCTCCGCCAGCGGAAAGGTAATCGTTGCCACCGGCGGTTAGCGCAGGATCCAGACTGTCCCCGTAGAGAACGTCGCTTCCGCCGCCACCATAGATTTCATCGTTGCCATAGGTGACGTGCGCTGTAGGATCGACACTACCGAAATCGCCGTAAAGCTTCACGGACGGCGCAACTGCAGCAAGAATGAAATCATTCCCGCCTCTGGCACTTGCACCCGCCCCAACAGACACCGCGTCGCCATAGATCGAAATAGAACTACCGCTTGCAGTCGCTCCATAACTGACCGAAAAAGTATCGTCACCAAGCTTGAGGTTCAGATTTGAAGCAATGGTGTTGTAGTCGCCCCAGAGTGTCGACAGTGCACCTGACACACGAAAATCGTCATCTCCCTTGAACAGATCCTGGATAAATTTGTTGACCGCTGCCGCTTGGGCGGGCTGAAAAGCGTTATTGAAGTTTATGTCTATGGGGGCCCGAAAGCCGGAGCCCGACAACAACTGTACGGATGCATTGGATGCGTCGCCGCCGATAAAATTCAAGCCCGTGATAAACGTGCCGGAATTGTTTTGGAAGGTGTCGAAACTAACCCTCTTGTAGAGATTGCCAGTCAACCCGTTTCCATAGCTGAAGGAGGTTAGGTGATTGCTCACGCTGGAGGCACTTGTTCCGGACAGCGTATCCCTCAGAAAATCAAAGCCTGTTCCATAGGCAGTCGAGGCGTTTCCGGTAAAATTGAAAGTAGCCATTGCCGATATTCCTCCGCTGACTTCATCAGAGATATAGAAATTCTATTGGGATATAGGGTTTCTGAACGGTGACAATCTGGCAGAATTATTCAATAATTGGAAATATGATTGTATACTTAAATATATAACATACTAACATTCAAATGGAAGAGAGCCTTCCAACAAGGAACGGCACCAGAGTTCGTGGTTTCGTCATATCCACTATTCCCAGGCACTTCTTCGCTAAAGCCTTTTGCGTTTATTCTGCCTCATACTCTTTAGCCTGAAGAAACGCCGGTATTCCATGGTTGAAGAGGGTTGCAGATATTAGCCAACGCGATCCAGATGGAACCTGGAGGCACGTGTTCAGTTTTCACGACAACGCCTTGAACAAAGCCATTCCGGTGGGATCGGAGAACGCAGCCGCATCGACGAATTGCTGGCCAAGGATAACGGCAACGCCGAAGTGGCGGCGGCGCAGTAGCACCGGAGCCGTTTCGACGCTGTCATCCAGGGCGCAATTCATGGTCTGACGATCCCGCCGTGATAGTCCAGCCGGTAGACCTCCTTGGCTCCGGCGTATATCCGCTCGATCCCGAGAAAACAGTTGATGTCATCATTGCTCTCATCGGCATACCTGTACTGCCGTACGGAATAGTTGAAACCGCCCAGAAACCGGCCGGATCGATAAAGCGCCGAGAGTGCCTCCTTGATGACCGCGCCAGCGGCGGCACCATCGATCAATCCGGGATCGAGGATGCGTCCATAATAGTTCATGGCCCATACCGGTTGGTCCTCTTTCCAGACGACCTCCTGCCCCAGAAAGTCCGTCCCGCCAAAATAACTGTCGAGATAGCGCCAGCAACCACGCCGGTAACCGATATCATGTGACGCCGGCCGGCATGGCGGCGAGGTGCCGCCGCCGCCGACATAGGCCGCCGATTTTGCCTCGACGATAAACAGCGCGAGGTCGCGCATATCTTCTGCTGATTGGAACATATAGTGAACATTGCACAATATCACCGCGTTGCCAAGGGCCGGACATAAAAATCCCGGCAGGCCGGGTGCAAAAGAGAGCGGTAGATCCGGTGGAAAGGGCCTGCAGCGGCGGGCATCGGTTGCGATCCCATCGCCGCCGCTTGCAAACGCCCCGTTCACTTCCGGTACAAAATCATTCCACCATGGTGAAGTACACCGTCGACGAAATCGCCATCGGCGGTAAAACCGGTATCGTCCCAATAGTTGATATGATTGCCGGTTACGCTATACCGGCCCTGATAGGCGCTTTCGCGGGTACCGCGTGCTTCGTCGTAACGGCCATTCGGCAAAAGCGCGTGGCGAACGTGGCCATCGCGCGTGACCCACAGGCCAACATAGGGATGAGGTTTTTCGGGTGTGTTCATCACGTCCTCCGCCAGGGTGGTGCTGCCAAGCGCTGTGAAAAGGAAAATCGTCAAAAGGGCGCGATCCATCAGTGCACCGCCCGCGTTGGCCTGACGACAATCTCGTTGACATCGACATCGCCGGGCTGCTCGATGGCAAAGCGTACGGCCCGGCCGATCGCATCCGGCTTGAGCGCGATGGCGCGGTAGGTCTTCATGGCGTCTGCCGCCGCCGAATCGGTGATCGTCTCCGCCAGCTCGCTTTCCACGACACCCGGATGGATGCAGGTGACCCGAATATCATTGCGTTCCTGCCGTAAACCATCGGAAATGGCCCGCACCGCATATTTCGTGGCACAGTAGACCGCAGCGGTCGGCGAAACAGCCAATGCGCCGATCGAAGCGATATTGATCACATGGCCAGAACCCCGCTGCGTCATTTCGGGCAGCACCGCCGCGATCCCGTAGAGCACGCCCTTGATATTGACATCGACCATCCGGTCCCATTCGTCGACCTTCATCGACGCCATCAGGGACAGCGGCATCACGCCGGCATTGTTGACGATAACGTCGATGCGGCCGAAAACCTGCCTGGCCGCATCCGCAAAGGCGGCAACACTGGCGCGGTCGGTGACGTCGAGCTGCCGCGTTTCGGCCTCCCCTCCTCCCGCACGGATCTCTTCTGCCAGTGCGGCGAGACGATCGGTACGGCGGGCACCGAGCATCAATTGGAAACCGGCCAGGCCTAACTCGCGGGCAATGCCTGCACCGATGCCGCTGGAAGCGCCGGTAATAAGAACAACCTTGTCGGACATATCGTGATCCTTCCTGTTCAAGCCTGATTGCTTGCGAGAAAGGTAACGATTGACCATTGTCACGATAAGCCATCACACTGTGACTTCACTGGCAAGGAGATCTAACCAATGCAACCAGACCTCAATGCACTCTCCGTCTTTGCCCTGGTCGCGCAGGAACGGAATTTCCGGGCAGCAGCAGACAGGATGGGCGTAACCCGCTCCGCCGTCAGCCAGACGATATCGCGGCTGGAGGAAATGCTGGGCATCCTGCTCGTGCGGCGTACGACGCGCAGCGTCAGCCTGACTGAGGAAGGCCAGCGGCTCTATGACGATATTGTCCCCGCCCTCGCCGATATCGGCGCAGCACTGTCGGCGGCGGCCGATATCCGTGGCCGCGCCTGCGGTCAGTTGAGGCTGGCCGTCTCCTCGATTGCCGAAAGGTTTCTGTCCGGCGACGTGTTGACGGCATTTGCCGATGCCAATCCCGATGTGCGGGTCGATATCACCGTCACGGATGAAGAATTCGATATCGTTGCCGAAGGTTATGACGCAGGCGTGCGTCTCGGCGAAGTGATTGCGCAGGATATGATTGCGGTTCCGGTGTCCGGTCCGCAGCGGCAACTTGCGGTCTGCGCGCCCGCCTATCTCCAGCGCCGCGATCCGCCGCGCCATCCGCGCGATCTTGCCCATCACCGGTGCATCGGCTGGCGCCCGGCCCCGGCCGTCGCGCCCTACCGGTGGGAATTTACAGAAGATGGCCGGGATTTCAGCGTCGCGGTCGAGCCCGAGTTCACCACCAACGACATGGGTCTGATGATCCGGCTCGCCTGTGCCGGCGCCGGCATTACCTTCGGCATGGAGGACAGCTTTCGTCCGCTGATCGATCGTGGCCTGCTCGTGCCGCTGTTGGAAGACTACAGCCCGCCATTCGCGGGCTTCTATCTCTATTACCCCAATCGCCGCAACCTGACACCGAGGCTTCGAGCGCTGCTGGACATGGTCCATCGCATGAAATGACGATACAAAAAAACCTCCCTGGGCTTACCCGAGGAGGTTTTTATTATTGTCGGAAGGGCCTTACGCCGCAGCCTGTTCGCCACCGCGCAGCTTGAAGTTCAGGCGATCCGAGCCAGCGAAGGCCTTGATCGTCGAACCATCCGGGAAATTGCCCTGAAGGATCTGCTCGGCGAGCGGGTCCTGGACATATTTCTGCACGGCCCGCTTCAGCGGACGGGCGCCATAGGCCGGATCGTAGCCCTTGTCGGCGAGGAAGGCACGGGCCTCGTCGTCAAGTTCGAGCGTGATCTTGCGATCGGCGAGCAGCTGGCGCAGCCGCGACAGCTGGATATCGACGATCGCGCCCATTTCGCCGCGCTTCAGGCGGTGGAACAGGATGATCTCGTCGACCCGGTTGAGGAATTCGGGGCGGAAATGCCCGCGCACCACGTCCATCACCTGATCGCGCACCTGGTCACTGTCATCGTTTTCGCCAAGCCCGACGAGATATTCCGCCCCGAGGTTGGAGGTCATGATGATCATCGTGTTGCGGAAATCGACGGTGCGGCCCTGACCATCGGTCAGGCGGCCGTCATCGAGAACCTGCAACAGCACGTTGAAGACATCCGGATGCGCCTTTTCGATCTCGTCGAACAGTACGACCTGGTAGGGCTTACGCCGCACCGCTTCGGTCAAGGCGCCACCTTCCTCGTAGCCGACATAGCCTGGAGGAGCACCGATCAGCCGCGAGACGGAATGTTTCTCCATGTACTCGGACATATCCATGCGCACCAGCGCCGTATCGTCATCGAACAGGAACCGCGCCAAAGCCTTGGTCAGTTCCGTCTTGCCGACACCGGTAGGCCCTAGAAAGATGAACGAACCGATCGGACGGTTTGGATCCTGGAGACCGGCTCGCGAGCGGCGAACCGCGCGCGACACGGCCTGAACCGCATCACCCTGACCAACCACCCATTGCGACAGCTCGTCTTCCATGCGCAACAGCTTGTCGCGCTGGCCTTCAAGCATCTTTTCCACCGGAATGCCGGTCCAACGGGAGACGACATGGGCAATGTTGTCCGGCGTCACGACTTCCTGAACCATCGGGTCAAGCGCCGATGAATCCTGGCTTTCGGAAACCTCGAGCTCCTTTTCAAGCTTCGGGATCACCCCATAGGCAAGTTCGCCAGCACGCTGGAATTCACCCTTGCGCTGTGCTGCTGCCAGTTCGTTGCGGGCCTCTTCCAGCTGCTTCTTAAGGTCGGCAGCGAGGCCCAGCTTCGATTTTTCAGCCTGCCAGCGCGCCGTCAGCGCATCCGCCTGCTCCTCGAACCCGGTCAGGTCGAGTTCCAGCTTTTCCAGCCGGTCCTTCGAGGCACGGTCGGTTTCCTTCTTCAGGGCCTCGCGCTCGATCTTCAGCTGCATGATGCGGCGGTCGAGTTCGTCCAGTTCTTCAGGTTTTGAATCCACCTGCATGCGCAGCCGCGATGCGGCTTCGTCCATCAGGTCGATCGCCTTGTCCGGCAGGAACCGGTCGGTGATGTAGCGGTTGGACAGCGTTGCAGCCGCAACCAGCGCCGAATCCGAGATCCGCACCTTGTGATGCTGTTCGTACTTTTCCTTCAGGCCGCGCAGGATCGAGATCGTGTCTTCGACATTCGGCTCGTTAACCATGACCGGCTGGAACCGGCGGGCAAGGGCCGCATCCTTTTCCACATGCTTGCGGTATTCATCAAGCGTAGTTGCGCCGACGCAATGCAATTCGCCGCGGGCAAGCGCAGGCTTCAGGAGGTTGGACGCATCCATGGCCCCATCCGCCTTGCCGGCACCCACCAGCGTGTGCATCTCGTCGATGAACAGGATGATCTCGCCGGCTTCTGCCTGAACCTCGGAAAGAATGGCCTTCAGCCGCTCTTCGAATTCACCACGGAATTTCGCACCGGCAATCAGCGCACCCATGTCCAGCGCCATCAGCTTCTTGTCTTTCAGGCTTTCCGGCACGTCACCATTGATGATGCGCAAGGCCAAACCTTCGGCGATCGCCGTCTTGCCGACGCCGGGTTCACCGATCAGGACCGGGTTGTTCTTGGTGCGGCGCGACAGGACCTGAATGGTGCGGCGAATTTCATCGTCGCGGCCGATCACCGGGTCAAGCTTGCCATCACGGGCATCTGCCGTCAGATCACGGGCATATTTCTTCAGCGCGTCAAAACCTGCTTCGGCATTGGCGCCATCAGCGGTGCGGCCCTTGCGGATCTCGTTGATCACCTGGTTGAGCTTCGCCGCCGTCAGCCCTGCCTTCGACAGGATGCCGGATGTGGCAGCCGAAGTCTCGATGATCAGCGCCTGCAGCAGCCGCTCGACGGTAACAAAGCTGTCGCCCGCCTTCTTCGCGGCCTCTTCGGCCGTGGTGAAAACCTTGGCAAGCGGCTGCGAAAGCGAGATCGAGCCATTGCCGCCCGAAACTTTCGGCAGCTTGGCAATCGCGCTGTCATTGGCAAGCTTGGCGTCCTTGGCACTGGCGCCAGCCCGCTCGATCAGCGATGCCGCCATGCCCTGGTCGTCATCGAGCAGGACTTTCAGCACATGTTCGGGAACGAATTGCGGATGGCCCTGGGCCAGCGCAAAGGTCTGAGCCGATTGCAGAAAACCGCGCACGCGCTCTGAGTATTTTTCAATATTCATGTGTCTACCTCCGGTAATCGGTCAGCCCGTTCGTGGCACTGCCGACAGTTGGAATGAGGCTCCCTGAAAAGGCAAGCCCGTGCCGGCCGCACCCTGCATTGCACAGGACCGGCCGTCTGGAGTGAATATGGGGCCGGAATTTTCGAAATTAAAGAGGATGAAACGCTCCGGTTGCCGATTTCATCGCAAGCTTTGTAAATTCACCGTCCGCGCCCAGTTTTCGATGCTGTCAATCATGATGCGCACATGGTCAGGATTGTCGGCAAGCTCCGCCAGCTCGGACAGACGATGCGCCGCCGTCAAAATTTCCACCCGTTGCCGGTCGATCGCCCGGCCGGTCAGAACCTCGTACGATGCGATGATGCGTTCAGTCAGATCCGGCGAAACAAAGCGCGCATAGATGAATTCCTGATGCACCGGCGCAAAACCGGAATCGGCAAAGTCATACATGCCGGTCAATTGCTGGCTTGCGTGGTCGAAGGCCATGTTCCAGCCATGACCATCGAAAAAGCCATAGGTTTTGCCATGGGGGTCCGGCGGCAACTGCTCGAACGCATCAATCGCCGCTGCCGCCTTTTGCCGGATATCCCCAGCAAGCATCGGCAGCGCCCTCTCCCGCATCGCGGTCACCGGCTGCCATTGTGAGACGAGCCCTGCCCCTGCGGTCAACATCGTCGCCTCCTCCAGCCGGTGAAGCTCGGCATAGAACCGCCCGAGCCTCTCGCCCAACTCTTGCCGCGCCGCCTCTGGGAGCCGATCGTAGTCGGCGGTGATGAGATGCACGCCCTTGAGTTTTTCATGCACGGAAAACAGCGGCGGCCCCTGCTCGATGCGCAGGTCGGGCACCGGCATCGATATCCGCGGCCGGATACCGGCCAGAAGCCGCGCCTCGCGCAGCAGCGCCGTTTCAGCAACGGCATGGCGGGGAAACTTAAAGATCAGCCGGTCGTCGACATCGACGGCAACCGAATCCCACCCCGCAGTCGCCAGCTCGAACCGCGACGTGGCAAGCTCCGGAAATGTGGTGGTGATGATGCTGCGAAAAGTATCGGTATCGGATGCGTTCATGGCCAGGATATAGCGGTTGCACCGACCACAAAAAACCCTCCAGAAGACAAAAACCCCCGCTGTGCTCACCGGCGAGGGTTTCCTGCTGACAAATGCTGGAACCGCTTACTTGAGGAAACGGACATCCACCCTCCGTCTTCCTCGCCCTTGTGGCGGGGTCCAGCGACCCGGCGTCTGCCGGGTCAAAGGAACTCTCGGCCCAAGGACTTGGGCTGGCTGAATTCCTGTGACGAGCACGGGAATGACGGAGGTTTGAGTTGCCCCTTCGTTTAGACCACAGCCCTTTTGTCCTCAAAAACCGCTCCAAACTCCTTCATCCGGTCAATGTAGTAGCCGGGATCGATCAGCACTTCCGGCAGGTAGAGGCCAGCCTTCGGAGCATCCCCGCCCGCAAGGCCGAGCAACCGTTCCACCGCGAGCGCAACACCCAGTGCCGTGAGCGGCGCCTGCCCCTGCGGGTGGACGATTTCGTGCCGGTCCAGCCGCAGCTTGCCATCCGTCCCCTCCCCCTCGATCTCGATGGTGATTTCCGTCGAAAACGCCTCGCCACGTCGGCGGCTGGCGGAAACGCTATAGGCAAGATCAAGCCGGATCGCCTTCGCATCGGTGCGGGCAGCCAGCGCCATGATGTCAAATGGCGAATAGGCCTGCGCGTCCAGCTCAACGCCATCGACACTGACATAGCGCGCCTTGCCGTCGTCACTGCCAGCCCAGTACATCTTGCCGTCTTTCACCGTCAGCGCCGCCGGGGCAGCGCCGGTGATGCGGTTATAGTCCGTCAGCGCCGCCGGTCCGCCCATGTCCTGTTCATCGAGCAAAACGCCGATGCGAACAGCGTCGATCCGTTGAAAATCCTTGGCAAAGGCCAGGACCGGGAAGATCGCCGCACCCGCCAGCCAATGGCTGGCGAGCAGGATCGGCGCCCGATCCGGCGCATGGATATATTGCGCCACCTCTGGCCCGATTTCGAACGTGCCGCTGGAAATGCTGATATAGGGAATCCTATGATGCTGCGCATAGCGCATCGAAGACAGCCTGTCGTCCTTGACGAACACCGCGACCGCACTGAAAGCCTCGCCGCCCGAAAGCCCCAGATCGGCGCGGTCGAGATCAACCCTGATGCCCGTCGCACCGCCAATCTCCCGGGCAACGGCCTCTGCCTTGGCTAGGTCGCGCCCGCCGATGGCAAGCGGCAGGCCGGGATGCAGTTTGCGAATGGTCCGTGCCGTCCAGCTGCCGACGACGCCGGAGCCGCCGATGATCAGGACTGGGTTTAATCTGCTCGACATGATCTTATCTCCTGAGACAGGGCGACATCGGCGCATTGCCAATATTACCAATAGTAAGTTACTACTAGTAGGTAGTTGGGAAAATACCATTTTCAAGAGGCAGGCCACCCGATTGCAAAAATTAAGGAAGGCGCCGATGGCAAAACTCGAAATGCGCAAACTCCCCAGGCCGGAGCGGCGCGCGCAACTTCTCGATACGGCACGGGACATCCTGCGCGAATGCGGCGCCGACGCCCTGACGCTTGGCCATCTGGCGGAGCGTGCAGGTGTCAGCAAACCGATCGCCTACGAGCATTTCGGCACGCGCGAAGGCCTGCTGATTGCCCTGTCGGAAGAGATCGAAGCCCGCCACGTTGGAAAATTGAAGGAAGGCCTCGAAAAGGCGGCCCCCACCCTTCCGGCAATCGCCGAGGTCATCAGCGCCGCCTATATCGGTTGCGCGGTGGAGAGCGGGCTGGAATGGCTGGCCATGTCCGGCGCGTTGCGCGGCAATGCGCAGATGGATGCCGTCCGGCAGGCACTGGCCGACGATTATGCCGTCCTCACCGCTGCCGCTCTTGCCCGTTTCTCAGACTTGCCGCCGGATGACCTGCGTTTACGCTGCGCCGCCCTTGCCGGGGCTGCGGAAGTTATCGCCCGCGAGTTCATCCGCGGCCGGGTCGATGAAACGGCGGCAACGGCCAACCTGGCTGCGCTGATTGTTCACGGCATTGCGGCCTGACCATTGGCTGCAGGGCCGCAAGATTCCTAATCTTGCGCACGCTGCTCCATCCCCAAGGCCAGCACCGCCGCCGCCGGCACATTCACCCAGGTGGCGGCATCGACCTCCCCGGCCTTGTCCAGCCAGCGTCCGGCAATCTGGTATCCCAGCGTGTAGCCGAACCGGCAGGGCTCTAAGGCCGTACCGAAGAACCACACATCGTGGTCATAGTTCATCGCGCCAAGCTCGTCTGCGCTGGGAAGGACGGCCTGTAGCACCTCTGGCGTGGCGGCACATTCCCAAGGTTCCGGCGGCGTGCCCATGAGACGGCGGACGAACTGCCCGGCCAGCCCCTCGGTCACCAGCGCTTCGCCCAGCGTATGCCCATAACCTGGGCCCGCCATGCGCAGGCAATGATGCACTTCATGAATGATCTGCCGGTTCAGCGCGCCGTCCCTGAGACTGTCTGCAAAATTCGGCTCGTCGGGATCGACCGTCATCGAAAACATCGTGCTGCGCTGCGCATATCCGGCAATGCCGACACCGGGAATTGTCGCACCGGCAAGCCGCTGGACAAGAATATCAAGTCTTGGCGGTGGCAGCATCGTTAAAACAGTCCGGTATGACTGTTCGAATGCCGCGGTTATCTCGGCGCGATACCCGGAGAGGTCACCCGACGCGTCCAACCAATGCAAAGTCCAGCCATCCATGCGATCCCCCGTCGACGCAACCGGCACGGCTGCCGGGCCTTCCGATCACGTTATACCCGTGTCTACGCCAGATCGGCGCAACAAAAAACCCGGCCGCAAAACGGCCGGGCTCTTCAAATCATCTGCAAGCGGTGCCTACCGGCAGCCTTTGCGGATTATTCTGTCGTCACAGGTTCCAGCGACGGCGCATCGCCGCCCTGATCACTACCGGCTTCACCGGATGCTGCCTCGTCGCCACCGGCTTCACCGCGGCGCGGCTGGCGGCGCGGACGGGGAGCCGTACGGCGGCGCGTCGGAGCGCGGCCCGTCGGTGCCTCTTCCTCCAGCGAAACCTCGGCCGGCGTGCCTTCGATCACCGGCTGCGGGCCGGAACCGTCGATGACGGGCTGCGGCGCAAGGTCGGGACGTGCCTGCTCGGCACGTTCGGCGCGTGGCTGACGTGCAGGGCGGTCCGGGCGCGGCTGGCGCTCCTGGTCCGGTTGCTGATCCTGGTCGGGCTGGCGATCCTGCTCGGGCTGGCGGGGCTGGCGATCCTGCTGCTGCGGCTGGCGCTGCTGACGTTCGCCCTCCGGCTGACGCCGCTGCTGGCGATCCGCCTGCTGCTGATGACGCCCCTGCTCGGCCTGCTGGTCCTGGCCGGAGGTCTCGTCGCCGTCGCTGCCATCCATGTCGTCGTCGCGCTCGTTGCCGTCGCGATCCTGGAAATCGTTGCGATCATTGTAGTCGCTGCGATCGTCACGCTGGAACCGTTCCTGCATCTGCGCCTGGGCGGCTGCAATGATGCGGTTGTAGTGTTCGGCGTGCTGAAGATAGTTTTCCGCCACAACGCGGTCGCCGGAGCTCTGGGCATCACGGGCAAGCGTCGCGTATTTTTCGGCGATATGCTGGGCGGTACCGCGGATCTTCACGTCCGGGCCGGAACTGTCATAGGTCCGGGTCAGCGGGTTGGAACCCTTCCGGTTATGATTGTTGTTGTTACCGCCGCCACTATTGTTGCTGCTGCTGGTATTGTTGTTGTTACGCCCACGGCCGCGCTTGTTCTGCTGTCCTGGCCTCATCGTTCACTCACCTGGATTCTCTTTGATATTGATGATCTTGTGGCGTCGCGGCTTGCCAGGAATTCCGTCTCAACGGATTCCGCATCAAGCAGACACGCGCCGCGACCCAACCGCCTCTTGACGGTACCGTCGCTGGTTAAAGTCAAATTAACAGGTACCCGCACCAGGCACTGTCGAACCTTAGAAACTCTTTTTTGAGAGTAATCCCTGCGGCAAGGTCTGACCGGAACGAATCTCTGATCTTTGACTTTCTGCCCAGTGCGTGAGAGGAACCTAGCCCGCTTCCCGTATGATTCCAAGCCTTTTCTTCACGGTTTCGAAAAAGAACATCGCGATATCCGCCGGTTTGCAGGGGTTAGCGGCCGAAGGTGAACAGGATGGCGCGGTCATTTCCACCCAGATCCTTCACCCGGCCAATCACCCGGAAGCCCTGATCTTCGAAAAGCTGTCCAACCATCTGCAGCTGGTCGTACCCGATCTCGACACCGACAATTCCATCCTCTGCCAGATGGCGCGCGGCATGTTCAGCGATGGTGCGATAGGCGTCCAGACCATCAGCGCCACCATCGAGCGCCAGCGCCGGGTCATGATCGCGCACTTCAGGCGCCAGCGATGCAACCACGCTTGTGCGTATATAGGGCGGATTTGACACGATGATGTCGAATTTTCCGGCGATCCCGGCAAACCAGTCGCTTTCCACGCCGGCGAAACGGTCACTAAGGCCATTGCGCTCCGCATTGGCCTTGGCCATCTCGACGGCGCCTGCCGACAGGTCGGACCCGATCCCGGTTGCCTCCGGTACGGCGCTGAGCAACGCCAGGCAGATCGCCCCCGTACCGGTACCAAGATCGATCAGGTGGCACGAACCCTTCTGTGCCACGAATTTCTGCGCAAAGGGAATGAGCCCCTCGACGATCATCTCCGAATCCGGCCTCGGCTCCAGCGTGTCTTGCGACATGCCAAGTACCAGCCCGTAGAATTCGCGTTGCCCGAGAATACGGTGAACCGGCTCATGCGCTGCCCGCCGCGCAATCGCCGCGCGAATGCGCTCCGCATCCTTTTGCGAAACAATCTCGCCACCGCGCGTCATGAACGCCACCGCCGGCAGGTCGAGCAGGCCGGAAATCAGCACCCGCGCATCAAGCGCCGCCTCGCCGATATGGGCCTTCAGAAATGCCGCCCGGGCCTCGGCAAACAGGCTATCGAGCGTATCGGTCATCCCTTGACCTCGCCCAGCTGCGCCAGCTGATCGGCTTGGTAGTCGGCGAGTAGCGCATCGACCACCTCGTCGATTTCGCCCATCATCATCCGGTCGATCTTGTAGAGCGTCAGGTTGATGCGGTGATCGGTGACGCGCCCCTGCGGGAAGTTGTAGGTGCGAATACGTTCCGAACGGTCACCCGACCCGACCTGGCTTTTGCGCGCGGCGGACCGCTCGCTGTCGGCCTTCTGCCGCTCCATGTCATAGAGCCGCGAACGCAAAACCTGCATCGCCTTGGCGCGGTTCTGGTGCTGCGATTTTTCCGAGGATGTGACAACGATGCCCGAGGGCATATGAGTGATACGCACGGCTGAGTCCG
Source organism: Hyphomicrobiales bacterium (assembly GCA_900473685.1). Classification (GTDB taxonomy): domain Bacteria; phylum Pseudomonadota; class Alphaproteobacteria; order Rhizobiales; family Rhizobiaceae; genus Pararhizobium. The sequence continues at coordinate 408,525 of UCNE01000009.1, read as the reverse complement.
TCGTGTTGACGTGCTGGCCGCCAGCACCCGACGACCGCATCGTATCGATACGGATATCCTCGTTGCGGATCTCGATATCGATATCCTCGGCTTCCGGCAGAACGGCGACGGTTGCCGCCGAGGTGTGAATGCGCCCCTGCGTTTCCGTATCGGGAACGCGCTGCACCCGGTGCACGCCGGATTCGAACTTCAGCTTGGAAAACACCCCGCGCCCGGTCACGGTCGCGATGATTTCCTTGAAACCGCCGGCATCGCCATCGCTGGCCGAAAGCACCTCGACCTTCCAGCCCTTGCCCGCCGCATAGCGCTCGTACATGCGGAAGAGATCACCGGCAAAGAGCGCCGCTTCGGAGCCGCCGGTGCCGGCGCGGATTTCAAGAATGGCGCTCTTTTCGTCGGCCGCGTCCTTCGGCAGCAGAAGGATCTGCATTTCCTGCTCGAGCTTTTCGATCCGCTCCTCGATCTCGGGCTTTTCCATTTCGGCGAGATCGCGCATCTCGCGGTCGGTATCCTTAGCGGTCAGAAGCGTGTTGACGTCGGCAAGCTCGGCCTGCGCCTTCTCATACAGCCGGATCTTCGTCACAACAGGCTGCAGCTCGGAATATTCCGATGCCAGCTTCACATAGACATCAGCCGCCGGCCCCTCGGCCATGCGCGCCTCGATCTCGGAAAACCGGCGCTCCAGCTCGCGCATCTTTTCAACAGGTAAGGTAGCCAATGTGTACTCCGTGGGACCAGCTGCGAAACGCGCGCCGGTCCGATCCAATTGTGTTTGAGGAGAGTTTACCCCCCTCTGTCACTTCGTGACATCTCCCCCACAAGGAGGGAGATCATTCTTTTCCCTATGACATCCAGGTAAGGAAGGCACAACGCCAGCGGCCAATCTCCCCCTTGTGGGGGAGATGTCGGCGTCGCCGACAGAGGGGGGCTCCCTCAGCAATCTCGCAAGCTACAACGGCACCCCGGTCTCCGCCGCAAACGCCACCAGCATCTCGCGCACCGATGTCTGGCTGCGTTTGTCGTCCAGTGCCGCATGCAGCATGGCCGATAGCTTGTCGATATCGAGCGCCAGAAGCATGGCCTTGACCGGGCCGACGGCCGTCGGCGACATCGAGACGGAGCGGTAGCCGATACCGAGCAGCGCCATCGCAGACAACGGTTTGCTCGCCATTTCGCCGCACAGCGTCACGGACGTTTCGTTGCGGTCGCCCGCCCGGACGATGTCGCGCAGGATCCGCAGGAACGGCCGGCCGAGCACGTCGAAGCGGTCCGACACCCGCGCATTGCCGCGATCGACCGCCATCGAAAACTGAAACAGATCGTTGGAGCCGACCGAGACGAAATCGACCTCGTCCATCAGTTCATCCAGTTGCCAGAGCAGGGCCGGAACTTCCAGCATGGCGCCGAACTGCAGCTTGCGCGGCAATTGTTCGCCGATCTTCGATTGCCGCTGGATTTCCTTCTGCAGCAGCTCGCGCACCGTGCGCAGCTCCGACACTTCCGTCACCATCGGCAGCATGATGCGCAGTTCCTGGCTTGCCGAAGCGCGCAGCATGGCGCGCAGCTGCGTGCGCAACAGGCCGGGCCTATCGAGCGACAGGCGAATTGCCCGCCAGCCAAGCGCCGGGTTTTCCTCTTCCGCCGCGCGGAAATAGGGCACCACCTTGTCGCCGCCGATATCGAGCGTGCGAAAGGTCACCGGCTTGCCGGCCGCCTGCTTCATGACGTTACGGTAGAACAGTTCCTGCTCTTCCATCTTCGGCATGGTCGAGGCAATCATGAATTGCAGCTCGGTGCGGAACAGACCGATCCCCTCGGCGCCTGATTCCGACAGCTGCGGCAGATCGACCAGAAGGCCGGCATTCATCTGCAGCTTGATGCGCTTGCCGTCCCGGGTCACCGGTGCAACATCGCGCAGAGCCCGGTATTGTTCCTGGCGCCGGGCGCGCAGCCGGACTTTTTCTTCATAAGCCCGCTGCAGATCGGCCATCGGCCGCAAATGCAGCTGGGCATCGTCGCCATCGACGATGATCGCATCGCCATTTTCCGCAAGCGCCACGACGCCTGCCGCCTGGCCAACCACCGGAATGCCCATGGCGCGTGCAACAATCACCACATGGCTGGTCACCGCGCCGTCTTCCAGCACGAGGCCGCGCACGTTTTCGCGCGGATAATCAAGCAGCTCGGCCGCCCCCATGGCACGCGCCACGACGATCGCATCGTTCGGGAAATCCGTCGCCGACATCTTGGCGCCGTAGCCGGTCAGCTGCCGGAGCAACCGGTTGGCGAGGTCGTCGAAATCATGCATGCGCTCGCGCAAGTACGGATCCGTCAGCCGGATCATCCGCGCCTTGGTCTCGCTCTGCACCCGCTCAACTGCCGCTTCCGCCGTCAACCCGTTGCGGATCGCCTCTTCGAGCTTCCTGACCCAGCCGCGGTCATGCGCAAACATCCGGTAGGCTTCGAGAACAGCGCGGTGCTCGCCTTCCATGGAAACGTCACGGCGCGACAGCATGTCGTCGATCGAGATGCGTAGCGACCCCAGCGCTTCGGCCAGCCGTCCGAGTTCATGATCGGTATCGTCGTTGAGCAGATTGGTGACGACAATGCGCGGCTCATGCAGCACGACGTAGCCGAGACCAATGCCATCGTTGAAGCTCGAGCCTTCGATCGTCACCGGCCGCGACAGATCGAGTTCGAGGCCGGGCCGGGTGATCTTCTTCAATTCGCCGGTGGCGACCATTTCGGCCAGCACCATCGCCGTCGTTTCCATCGCTTCGACCTCGTCGTCGCGATAGGTGCGGCTGGCCTTGTTCTGCACGACGAGAACGCCGAGCGAGCGGCCGGTGCGCAGGATCGGCACACCAAGGAAGGAATGATAGATTTCCTCGCCGGTCTCCGGCAGGTAGGTGAAGGCCGGATGCGCCTGCGCGTCTGAAAGGTTGAGCGGCCGTGCGGAGGCCGCAATGGTGCCGACAAGGCCCTGCCCCATCTGCAATTGCGCAAGATGCACGGCGCCCTTGTTCAGACCTTCGGTGGCATAGAGTTCGAGCACGCCATCGGAGCGCAGCACATAGACCGAACACACTTCTGCGACCATGTTCTGCGCAATCTGGCGAACAATCTGGTCAAGGCGATCCTGCGGCTCGAGTGGTTCCGCCATCAGTTCGCGCAACCGCTTGAGGAGGACGCGTGGACCCGCAGAGAGGTCTCTCATCGCGCAACGTCTCCCGAATAAAAGTCAACAACTGCAAGCGGTAATTTGTTCCCGCTTATAGAAGCGAAAACGCCGTGACCGCCGCCTGCTTTAACTCTTATCCAGACCGTAGACGGAATGCAAAGTGCGAACGGCCAATTCGGCGTAAGCACCATCAATCAGGATGGAAATCTTGATTTCCGAGGTGGTGATTGCCTTGATGTTGATGCCTTTTTCGGCAAGTGCGCGGAAAGCGGACGCGGCAACGCCCGCATGGCTGCGCATGCCGATGCCGATGACCGAGACTTTGACGAGGCCTGATTCGTTCTGGATGACATCAAAGCCGATCTGCGCCTTGGCGTCGCTTAGAACCTTCAGCGCCTTGTCGACGTCGGTCGACGGCACCGTAAAGGTCATGTCGGTCTTGGAGCCGTCTTCGGAAATGTTCTGGACGATCATGTCGACATTGATATGGGCTTCGGCCAGAGGCCCGAAGATCGCCGCCGAAACGCCCGGCCGGTCGGCCACGCGCCGCAGCGAAATCTGCGCTTCATCCTTGGCATAAGCGATGCCGGTGACGACTTCCTGTTCCAAAATCTCATCCTCATCACAAATCAGCGTACCGGGCGGGTTCAGAAAATCGCCCATTCCCGGCGCGTCGGGGTCTACGAAACTGGAGCGCACAAAAGTGCGAACCTTGAATACCATGGCAAGCTCGACCGAGCGAACCTGCAGGACCTTGGCGCCGAGCGACGCCATTTCCAGCATTTCCTCGAACGCGATCTTCTTCAGGCGCTTGGCCTTCGGCTCGATGCGCGGGTCGGTGGTGTAGACGCCGTCGACATCGGTATAGATGTCGCAACGGTCGGCCTTGACCGCGGCTGCGATTGCAACCGCTGATGTGTCGGACCCGCCGCGGCCGAGCGTGGCAATCCTATTGTCAGGCCCGAGCCCCTGGAAGCCGGCAATGACAGCCACCTGACCCTCGCCAAAACGGCGGATTAGTTCGGAGCCGTCGATTTCAAGAATCCGTGCCGCACCATGCGCGTTGTCGGTCCTGATCGGGATCTGCCAGCCCTGCCAGGAGCGGGCGTTGATACCGATGTTCTGCAGCGCCAGCGCCAGGAGGCCGGAGGTCACCTGCTCGCCGGAGGCAACGACGGCATCATATTCGCGCGCATCGTGCATCGGCGAGGCGTCGCGCGTCCACGCAACCAGTTCGTTGGTCTTGCCGGACATGGCGGAAACGACGACCGCAACCTCGTGGCCGGCATCGACCTCGCGTTTCACATGGCGGGCCACATTCCTGATGCGATCCATATCCGCGACGGACGTGCCGCCGAATTTCATCACGATGCGTGCCATGTGCCTCTACCGGTCGAAAATGCTGCGCGCAAACCCGCGCCCGTCTCGTCTCAAGTCGCCGGTCTCTTAGCGAAATTGCAGCCCGCGTGCAATGGCCGCGCTGCCGCATTTGCGACATCCGGCCTCGATGTTTGGCACGCTGCCGGCTCTGGCGGCGCAGGCCCTGATCGACGCAGAGGGCTTGCGTTACTAAACCGATCGGTCTATACGATGCCTATCGTTTCAGAAGGAGCCCGCAATGACCGCCTTGCTACCCCCTTTCACGCATGAAACCGCACTCGCCAAGGTCCGCATGGCCGAAGACGGCTGGAACAGCCGCGATCCCGTTCGCGTCTCAAAAGTCTATACCGAGGATTGCCGCTGGCGGAACCGCGCCGAATTTCCTGCAGGCCGTCCGCAGATCGTCGAATTCCTGACGCGAAAGTGGCAGCGGGAACTGGAATATCGCCTGATCAAGGAAATCTGGGCCTTCGAAGGCAATTGCATCGCCGTCCGCTTCGCCTACGAATGGCACGATGACAGCGGCCAATGGTACCGCAGCTATGGCAATGAAAACTGGGATTTTGCCGCCGACGGCCTGATGCAGCGCCGCTTCGCCTCGATCAACGACCTGCCGATTGCCGAAAGCGAGCGCAAATTCCACTGGCCGCTTGGCCGGCGCCCGGACGATCATCCCGGCCTGTCCGAACTCGGCCTCTGACCGGCTCATGCGCACCGTTTTCGAAAAACCCGATGCTATCGCGCTGGTCGCCGAAGTGTTTCGCGAGTGCGGCTACGAAGGCGCATCGATAAGCACGATCACCGCACGCACCCGTTTGTCCAAGGGCAGCCTCTATCATTTCTTTCCGGGCGGAAAGGAACAGATGGCGGCCGAGGTGCTGGCTCATGTCGATGCCTGGTTCGCGCGCGAAATCTTCGTGCCGCTGGAAACGGCAGAGCCGCACCAGGCAATCGCGCAGATGTGGACGGCGGTGGAAGACTATTTTCGCTCCGGCAAACGCATTTGCCTCATCGGCGCGTTTGCGCTGGATGAAACCCGCGACCGGTTCGCAAAGCCGATCCGGTCCTATTTCGAGCGCTGGACAAACGCGCTGGAAGCCGCATTGACGCGCAACGGCACCCCGGCCGGTGACGGCAGACAGCTAGCAGAAGACGCCATTGCCAGCATCCAGGGCGCCCTGGTGCTGGCACGCGCCATGGCCGACGAAACCATATTCGAACGCTCCCTTGGCCGCATGCGCCTGCGGCTTGCTTCTCATGCAACCTGAAGGACGTCATCAACCCGCCGCATTCTCGCCCATTCCGTTGGCAAGCTCGGACACCGGGACGATTCGGAGGAAACGATGGGAATTCGAAAATACCGGCGCCTGCGCTGGGCTGGCGCGGCTCTGGGGCTCTTGGCGGCGTTTGTCTATCTCAACAATACCAGCCTGTTCACCACGCGGCCGCCCGGTGTGCCAACATTGCTTGCCCATCGCGGCATCGCCCAGCAATTCGATCCGGCCGGTGTCGGCAAGGATACCTGCACTGCTTCCCGCATGCTGCCCCCAACCCACGAATATCTCGAAAACACCATCGCCTCGATGCGCGCCGGTTTCGCAGCCGGTGCCGATGTCGTCGAGGTTGACGTCCATCCGACCACGGACGGCCAGTTTGCCGTCTTCCACGACTGGACGGTGGATTGCCGGACGGAAGGCAAGGGCGTCACGCGCGATCATTCAATGGCCGAGCTGAAGGCGCTCGACATCGGCTATGGCTACACCGCCGATGGCGGCAAGACCTTCCCCTTCCGCGACAAGGGCATTGGCCTGATGCCGACGCTCGGCGAAGTCCTCACCACCTTTCCTGGCAAGCAGCTGCTCATCAATATCAAGAGCAACGACCCCGAAGAAGGTAGAAAACTGGCTGTGGTTCTGGCGGCTCTTCCCGTGGACCGCCGCGAACCCTTGATGGTCTATGGCGGCGACAGGCCGGTTGCCGCCGTGCGATCCGCCCTGCCAGATATGCGCACCATGTCGCGCAACTCGTTGAAAACCTGCCTGCTGCGATACATCGGCATCGGTTGGACCGGCATTATTCCGGATGCCTGTCGCGATACGATGGTGCTGGTACCCATCAATATCGCCCCCTGGCTCTGGGGCTGGCCCGACCGTTTCCTCAATCGTTTGGAGGGCGCGGGCAGCCAGGTCTTTGCGCTCGGGCCGTATTCCGGTGGTGATTTTTCGACCGGACTGGGCACACCGGAACTGTTGTCCCGCCTGCCGGAAAACTATTCCGGCGGCATATGGACCAACGAGATCGAGACGATCGCAAACGAGGTTCGCAACGGCAGCCGGTAGCAACGGCCGCCGGCCGTTTCAAACTGACAAGCCGGGAGAGCAATCCCTCTGTCACATACCTGTCACGAAGACCTGCTCCTGTGCCGACGACCAACAGGGGTTTGCCAATGATCGACCAACTCGACCGCATCAAGGCGGAAATTGCCGACAGCTTTGACGAAGAACTGGAAATGCAGATGGAGGAAGACCGGCTCGACGAGTTGGTCGCCGAAGGCATGTCCGGACCTGCCGAGCCGTCGCTCGAGCGCAAGACCTATTTCCGCGAGCTATTCCGCCTGCAGCACGAACTGGTGCGGCTGCAGGACTGGGTGCAGTACAAGAAGCTCAAGGTCGTCGTGCTGTTCGAAGGCCGCGACAGTGCCGGCAAGGGCGGCGCCATCAAGCGCGTCACCCAGCGGCTCAATCCACGTGTCTGCCGCGTCGTCGCCCTGCCCGCGCCGACCGAGCGCGAAAAGAACCAATGGTATTTCCAGCGCTATGTGCCGCATCTGCCGACCGCAGGCGAAATGGTGCTGTTCGACCGCTCCTGGTATAATCGCGCCGGCGTCGAGCGCGTCATGGGTTTTTGCTCGCCGGAAGAGCTCGACGAATTCTTCCGCACCGTTCCGGAATTCGAGCGCATGCTGGTGCGTTCCGGCATCATCCTGATCAAATACTGGTTCTCGATCACCAACGAAGAACAGGAATTCCGCTTCCAGATGCGTATCCACGATCCGCTAAAACAATGGAAGCTGTCGCCGATGGACATGGAAAGCCGCATCCATTGGGAAGACTACACCAAGGCCAAGGAAGAGATGCTGGCAAAGACCCACATCGAGGAAGCTCCCTGGTGGGTCGTTCAGGCGGTCGACAAGAAAAAGGCCCGCCTCAACTGCATCGCCCATCTTCTGGCCCAGATCCCCTACGAGGACGTCCCGAAACCCGACCTCGTCCTGCCGGAACGCGTCCGCCACGATGACTACACCCGCCACCCGGTGCCAGCGGAAATGTACGTGCCGGAAGCGTATTGATTGGGCAGGTTTCCGGCAAACCGCAACTCTGTCCTTTAAATGCCCCTCATCCGCCCTTCGGGCACCCTTCTCCACGTTGTGACGGGGAGAAGGACCAGCGGCAAGCTCTGTCGTCCCCTCTCCCCGCAAGCGGGGAGAGGGTGAGGGGCGATCAGGACCGTTCGCCTCCCGCCACCATATCATCCAGCCTCCGCATTCTTCGCCACCACCGCCAGATACGCCGCCTGCAATTCCGCAAATACCGAGCGCTCCGGCACCGGCGCATCCAGATGCAACGCCCGCAATTCTTCCATGAACGCTGTCCACATCGCTGGACCACCCTCCTCCAGCAGTTCGGCGCGGATCGACAGTTCTTCCGATACCCGCGTGTGCCGCCGTCCCCAAGCGCCCATCTGCGCCAGCAGCGGCACCAGCTGGATCGATGGTTCGGTCAGGCTGTAGATGCCTTTTTGTTTATGACTGGGGTCGTCCCGGCGTGAGAGAAGGCCGCTTTCGGTCAGCCGCCGCAGCCGGTCGGCGAGAATGTTCGAGGCAATCCCCTCCTCCGAGTGGGTCAGAAGCTCACGAAAATGCCGCCGGTTGCCGAACATCAGGTCGCGGATGACGATCAGGCTCCAGCGATCGCCGAGCATTTCCAGCGTAAGATTGATCGGGCATCCCGATCGCTGCACTATGTCCACCATGCGTCCCCCATCAAAACCACTTGCATTATAAGATCAGTTATTTTACAAAACAACCAGTTGCAGATCGCTATCAGTTTTGGGAGGATATGATGACACCGCAGCTCTTTGCCCACCCCTTCTCGTCCTATTGCCAGAAGGTGCTCGTCGCAATTTATGAAAATGGCACCAGCTTCGAATACCGGATGCTGAGCCCGGAGGAATCCGGCACCGTCGAGGAATGGCAGTCGATCTGGCCGATCAAGCGCTTTCCCGTACTGAAGGACGGCGAAAATGCGGTGATGGAAGCAACCATCATCATCGAATATCTGATGCTCAACTATCCCGGCAGCGTCCGCCTGATCCCCGATGATCCGAAGGCGGCCCTGCGCACCCGGATGATGGACCGGTTCTTCGACAATTACGTCATGACGCCGATGCAGAAGGTGGTGTTCAACCAGATCCGCCCGGAAGCCGATCGCGACCCTTATGGTGTCACCGAAGCCAAAGCGATGCTGGATGACGCCTATGGCTGGCTCGACGGCGTCGTCGCCAAGACCGAGTGGGCGGCCGGCGATACGTTCAGCCTTGCCGATTGCGCCGCCTGCCCCTCGCTGTTCTATGCCGACTGGGTGCATCCGATCGCGGAAACGTTCCCGAATGTCCGCACCTACCGCGCCCGCCTGCTCGCCCGCCCCTCCTTCGCCCGCGCCGTCGACGAGGGCCGCCCGTATCGTTCGTTCTTTCCGCTGGGTGCTCCGAACAGGGATTGAGGATGCCGCTTGTCTTCTCGCCGCAAGCGGGAAGAAAGGGCGTTCTTTTGCCATGAGGGACTTGCCACCGGCTCCCTCTTCTCCCCCGCGGGGAGAAGTGCCGAGCACATGCGAGGCGATGAGGGGGTCTTTCCGCAAAACCAGAGTGCGCCCCTCATCCGGCCCTCCGGGCCACCTTCTCCCCTGAGGGGAGAAGCGAGAAAGGGCGCAGCATTCCCAATCAGCCAGCGGCATCCCCGGCGCCAAACCACAGCACCACCTCGAACCCATCGGCCCGGCCCTGCGCTGGAGAATAGACCTCAAAACCCACATTCATCTGCGCCAGCAGCCGTTCGGCAATCGACAGGCCGAGACCCGAGCCGGGTGACGCGGTATTGCCGCGTCCAAAACGCTTGCGAACCGCCGCCAGCTCGTCCGGCGAAAGTGCCGCAGCACCATTGACGATGCGGACGATACCACCCGTTTCCAGCCGGATGTCCACCGGCTCATCCCTATCACCGTGCAGAAGGGCATTCTCGATCAGGTTGCGCAACACGATCGCAAAGGCGTCCTCGCTGTAGCTGCCCTTCAACGCTGCACCAGGCTGACGATAAAGGCGCAACCGCTTGGCGCCCGGATCGCTGCGCTCGAAATCGGTCACCACCAATTCCAGCACGCGCGCCAGATCGACGGAGACTGTGCCGGCGCCGATCCCGGCTTCGGCGCGGGCCAGCTGCAACAGTTTCTCGGTCGTATGGCCAAGATTGGCGAGCGACGTCTCGATCTGCTGGGCGCGCCGCTTGCGCGGTCCCTCCAGCTCGGCGATCAGCATCTGCGTCTGCGCCAGCGCGCCGGCGATCGGCGTTCTCAGTTCGTGCGCGCTGTTGGCGGTAAATTCCCGTTCCGCGTCGAAGGCCGCCTGCAGCCGGCTGAGCAGCCGGTTGACGGAACTGGCAATCGGCCGCAGTTCGCGCGGCAGCATGCCGGACGGCACCGGCGCGAGATTGCCGCCGTCCTTTTCCTCGATGGCCTCGCGCAGATCGTCGACCGGCGCAAGCGCCCGGCGCACGATCAGCCAGATCAGCAGGATGCTGACCGGGATCAGCACCAGCACCGGCAGGAACAGCGCCATGCTGCCCTCCGTCACCGCCTCGGTGCGATTGTCCATGGCGTCGGCGACCTGTACGAAGGTGGTGCCGTCGGCAGCGCTCGCCGTATAGAAATGATAGGTGCCGTTTTCCCAGAAACCGCGTTTCAGCGGCACGTCAAAAGGCTCCATCGGTGCATCATGAGAGCGGATGAGGATTTTGCCGGAGGCATCACGGACCTGATAGACCAGATACTCCTCGCCCAGATCGTCCGCCTCGCTTTGAAAATGCCGTGGCGAGGCAGGGCCTTCGCGCCGTGCAAGGTCATCAAGCACCAGCGGCATCAGCCGTTCGGCAGTTTCCTGCAGCGAACCGTTGAAGAATTCGTCGAATTCATCCTTCATGACAGCGACGCCAAGCCCCGCCGCGATCAGCCAGAAAGCCGAAGTGACGCCGGTCAGCCACAGGATCAACCGGCCGGTCATGCTGCGGGTGCGGTTTTTCTGCTGCGTCACGCCGGCGCCCCGATCTTGTAGCCGACACCGCGCACGGTGATGACATGATCCCGCCCGAGCTTCTTGCGCAACCGGCTGACATAGACCTCGACGGTATTGCTTTCGATCTCGGACCCGAAGGCATAGAGCGCCTCTTCGATCTGCGCCTTGGAAATGATCGCACCCGGCCGTGACAACAGCGTATCGAGCACTGCCCATTCACGCCCGGAAAGGCCAACCTCCGCCTCGCCGGCAAACACCCGCCGGTCGACCGGGCTGATCTTCAGCTCGCCAAAGCGGATCACCGGAGAAATATTGCCGCCATAACGGCGGATGACGGCCAGCATGCGGGCGCTGAGTTCACCGAGATCGAAGGGTTTGACGAGATAGTCGTCGGCACCGCTGTTCAGGCCCTCGATCCGGTCGGAAATCTGGTCATGGGCGGTGAGAATGATCACCGGCGTCGCTTTGCCGGATGCCCGCAGCTCCTTCAGAAGCGCAATGCCGCTGCCATCCGGCAGGCGAAGATCGAGCAGGATCAGGCCGTAGGCGACGGTGCGCAGCGACATGCGCGCATCGTCCAGCGTCTTCATCCAGTCGACGGCATGATCGGCAGCGGCGATATGATCGCGCACGGCCTCCCCCAATATCTCATTGTCCTCGACGAGCAGAACACGCAAGCCGCTGGTCCTTCTGTCGGTCAGCTCCACCGGCATTCTTATTCCCTCTTTGGACTGCGCCGTCAAACGGCTTTGATGACACGGCAAAACACCCGCCCCGGGAGGACCCAAGGCGGGCTGCCAGAATGAAGCGTCCGTTTCGCCGCTTACGACGCGGCGTTGGTCCGGCACGCGGCCAGGGCGTCAAGCGCCGGGTCGTAAACCCCGGTGGCGACGTTCATCAGGCCCAGCACCGTGTGGAACAGGTTGTCATGCGATCGCGGCTCATTGGCCGTTGCCTTGAGGCAGGCCTGGTCGATGCCGGCCCTGGTCTCCTTGCCGGTCCACAGCACAAACGGAATATGGGTCTGCTGCGACGGCGCGATGAAATAGGGCGCGCCATGCAGGTAAAGCCCGTTTTCGCCGAGCGATTCGCCGTGGTCGGACATATAGATCATCGACCCCGCCATCTTCTCTTCGCGGGCCTTCAGCATGTCGATGACGCTTGAGACAATGTAGTCGGTATAGAGGATCGAATTGTCATAGGCGTTGACGATCTCCTCGCGCGAACAATTGCCAAGCTCGGCCGTGCGGCAATCCGGCGTGAAGCGGCGGAATTTCTCCGGATAGCGCAGGTAATAAGCCGGCCCATGGCTGCCGAGCTGATGGATCACCAGCACGCTGTCCCCCTTGATGCCGTCAAGCCAGGCGCCCAGCCGGTCAAGAGCGACGTCATCAAGGCATTCGTTGTTCTTGCAGAAGCGCGGATCGTTGATGTCGGAAAACGAAGTATAGGCGATGCGATCGGCAACGCCTTTGCTGCCCGTATTGTTCTCCCACCATTCGGCCTTGATGCCGGCATGGGTGAGCACGTCCGTCAGGTTTTCGGTTTCCAGCCCTTTGCGGTGTGTGTAGCTTGCGCGGGTATAGACCGAGAACATGCAGGGCAGAGATACCGCCGTCGCCGTTCCGCAGCTCGATGTGTCGGTAAAATATTGAATATCCTGGCGGGCCAGAAGCGGGTTGGTGTCACGGGCATAGCCACCCAGCGAGAAATTCTCCGCCCGCGCCGTTTCTCCGGCAACGATGATGGTGACGCGCGGTTTTCCCGACAGCATTGGCGCAACCACCCGCGCATCGGCACCGAGCGGCTGAACGGTAATGTTACTGTCCGCGCCGGTCGCCATGACATAGCGCACTGCACTGACGATCGGCGCGACCGGATTGACGGTGGCGGCGAGATCGCGGTGCTGGCGGATCGCGGCTGCAAACGTCCGCACATTGGCAATGCTGACAGAGGTGAAAACGGCAAGCAGGCAGAGAACCAGCACGAGATTGTGCTTGAACTTCTGGAAGAACGGCCGGTGCCTGATGCGCACGAACACGATCAGCAACGACGGCACGATCCCGAAGATCAGCATGTGGGTGAGGAAACCTGCGGTCAGCAGATGACCGGCTTCCGATCCGGTCGTCTCCGCCGCGTTGCGGATCATGTCGACGTCGATAATGGTGCCGAAGGTATCCATGAACCGCGAACTGGCGGCGGCGATCATGATCAGCAGGATGAAAAACGGCTTCGTCAGGTATTTCACCGAAACCGCCACGCAGACTGCCGAAAACAGCGCAAAAAGCCCGATCGCCAGCAGAACCACCGCAAAGCTCGGGGCGCCGAGATAGTCCACGGCCTTCGACCAAAAGGTCCGGTTGGTCACAAAGGTCAGATAGAGCGCCACGATCAGGCTCAGCGTCACACTGCCGATGGCAGGACGCAGCACGCGCGGGCTAGCGATTGGTAGGCTTTCCAGGGACACGAACACTCCTGCAGAACATCAAATGGCTGGAAGACGGCTGCAACAATTCCGGTCGTTGCCCCAACCGCCAGCCACGGTCCGTTTGCCGGGCACCGTGCTGCAGCCGTCTCCAAGACGGGACATCTGGTCCGGTTTTCTGACAGGAACCTGAACGTGCGGTGCAGCATCCCCCAAGCCTCGGGCAAACGCGAGGGAGACCCATTCCTGCTGCACGTTCAGGCTGTTGTCAGCATTGGCGGGCACCTTTCCCGCCAACACCGGAGATTGCTGTTTGAAAGCGCGCCGAATTCCTCTTGGATTGCTCTACATCGCCATTCTTGTTCTGGTGATCGTCCTGATCCCGCTGATCCAGTATTCCGGATCGCAATCCTCATCGCTCGCACATCGGCTATCCTCGGCAACGACCCTTCGTCTGGACAAAATGAAACTCTAGGGCGTCCGCCACCCCTTGCCGACGACTGTCTTTCGTGCAGGAAACGGGTGGCGGCGCCATCCAACGACGAAATCCACCAAAACGGCAACGCAGAGCCCTTTTCAAAATGGAGCAGAGTCCTAGTCTTTCTGTTGAGATCCAACTTAAGCAACTCAAGGCCGGTGCGAACAAACAGCGGATCGGCCCGACATCGTTGCTCTGGAAGATGAACAGAAATGATGCTGGAAGACCTATACCGCTTACTCAAAAGCGGACACGTCCAGGCACAGGGCGTCGTCGATACGATGACGCAGCCCATCGTGGTCCTTGATCAGAATTTCTGCGTGAGCACGGCAAACAACGCCTTCATCAGAACCTTCAAGATCGAGCGGGACGATATCCTTGGTGAAAACTTTTTCAGTCTTGGAGACGGCCAGTGGGACATCACTGAGCTGAAAAATCTGATCTCGTCTGTGATCCCGAAAGCGGCCGCTGTCATTGGCTTCGAGGTGAAGCATGACTTCCCGGTGATCGGGCCGCGCAGTTTCCTTGTTGACGCGCGCCGCCTCATCCACCCGGATGACAACAGCACGAACATCCTCGTCCTCTTCGATGACATCACAGTCCGCCAGCGCCACGATGCCGAAATGGAGTTCATTCTTTCTGAAACACGGCATCGCATGAACAACCTGTTCGCGGTGGTGCGCTCGATCGCAATGCAGACCAGCATCGAAGACCGCACAGCACGTGATTATCGCGAAACGCTGCTTGGACGGTTGGAAACGACGTTCCGCGCCCAGGAAATAGCCGCGACCAATGACGCAGCGGACTTTGAGGACATCGTGCGGCTGGCGGTCGGCGAGTTGGGCGGCGACCACCTCCTCTGCAACGGTCCAGCCGTTGAACTGGAAAGCGCGAAGGTGCTTTCAGTCAGCCTGATTTTCCATGAACTGACGACCAATGCCGCGAAATACGGTGCCTTTTCAGTGCCCGGAGGCGAAGTCCACGTCGAATGGGCACTGCAGGCAGATCCGCAGGGACAGACCTACCTGAGCTGCGAATGGCGCGAGATAAACGGACCACCGGTCAAACCGCCTGAACGGAAAGGCTATGGCACGAAGCTAATCAAGGGAACCTCCGCTCAACTGCATGGCGAGGTGGAACTTATTTATGCCCCGGCTGGTTTAAGCGCTTTACTCAAAATACCGGTGTGATGACAATGTGCAACCTTATGGGAGATACCGAACATAAGGGGTGCGTTCTTGTCGTGGAAGACGAAGTGTTCCTGGCAATGGAACTGGAGGCCGCGTTGACCGATGGCGGCTTCCGGGTCCTGGGACCCGCGGCCTCCGTCCGGGATGCCCTTGATTTGCTGACCAGCGAATGCCCCGATGCCGCCGTCCTCGATTTCAATCTTGGCAGAGACAAAGTCACACCTGTTGCCCTTCAATTAAAGACGCTGGGCGTACCCTTTGTCCTCGCCAGCGCCAGCAGCGCCGCCGAGCTGTCACGCCATGCCGTGCTTGCGGACATTACCAATCTCGGGAAACCAACCGATCTGAAGCGCCTCGTTGCCGCCGTCCGTGCTCTCCATGCATGAGTTTTGCCAACGCGCCATGCCCGCCCGCAGCGGTGTCTCGATCAAAGCCGCGTAAAAACTCTTCCCCCCTTCGCCAGCCGGAAGCCAAAGGCAGGCAGGAATCGGGTGGCGGCGGTCCGCTCATGCTGCGATTGAACCTTCCGCAACCCAAAGGAGTTTCCATCATGTCAATGCTTTCCAACAAGGTCGCCATCGTCACCGGCGCCAGTTCCGGCATTGGCCGGGCCACCGCAAAACTGTTCGCCCACGAAGGGGCAAGCCTCGTTCTCTCCGGCCGCCGCCGTGCCGCACTGGATGAACTTGTTGCGGAGATCGAGGCCGAAGGCGGCAAGGCTGTCGCCATCGATGGCGACGTCCGCGACGAAGTCCACAATCGCGTTCTGGTCGAAACCGCAACGGCAACATTCGGCGGCCTCGACATCGCCTTCAACAATGCCGGCACCACCGGCGAGATGGCCCCGATTGAAGACCTCTCAACCGCCGGATGGCTGGAAACCATCGAAACCAATCTGACCGCTGCCTTCTTCGGCGCCAGATATCAGGTGCCTGCGATGAAGGCGCGCGGCGCTGGCTCGCTGATTTTCACCTCCAGCTTCGTCGGCCATACAGCGGGCATGCCGAACACCAGCGCCTATGCCGCTGCAAAAGCGGGGATGATCGGCTTGACAAAAAGTCTCGCAACGGAGCTCGGACCTCAGGGCATTCGCGTCAATGCCATCCTCCCCGGCGGCACCGATACGCCGGCGAGTTTTACCAACGCACCCGGCGCCGGACCCGAGGTTCTTGCCTTCGTCGAAGGCATCCACGCCTTGAAACGTATGGCAAAACCGGAGGAAATCGCACAGTCCGTCCTCTATCTCGCCTCGGATGCCTCAAGCTTCACCACCGGTACCGCCATGCTCGTCGATGGCGGTGTCTCGATCAACAAAACCTGAAAAAATTATCCCCGCAAATCCCCGGCCCTCAAAACCGTGGCACACTCTTCTTGTCCCATCACGGATACACCGGTTTGCGTTACCGGCGAGGTGGGGCCGGTGCCCGGAGGATTTGGCGAAACGCGCACAAAATCCACGGGGCTGCGCTCCGCCCCTCCCCCCTCAAGGGGAGGGTAAAGCTGCCCGTCAATCGCGGCGCGACACTGCCAACCCTTGACATTCACGGCCGATCATCCGACTTCACCAGAGGTATGATCCAAGGAGTTCCAACCATGACCGAACAGGCCCGCAGCACCATCGACCAGACCGAAGTCGACCGGTTTTCCGCCATGGCCGCCGAGTGGTGGGATCCGAAAGGAAAATTCCGGCCGCTGCACAAGTTCAATCCGGTCCGCCTCACCTACATCCGCGACCGCGTCTCGGACAATTTTGGCCGCGAGGCCAAGGCATTGCAGCCGTTGAAGGGCCTGCGTATCCTCGATATCGGCTGTGGCGGCGGTCTCCTGTCCGAGCCGATGGCCCGTATGGGTGCCGATGTCGTCGGCGCCGACGCCTCGGAAAAGAACATCATGATTGCCAAGACCCACGCGGCCGGCAGCGGCGTCAATGTGGATTACCGCGCCGTTACGGCCGAGTCCCTTGCCGAAGCCGGCGAGACCTTCGATGTCGTGCTCAACATGGAGGTGGTCGAGCACGTTGCCGACGTCGAATTCTTCATGAGCACCTGCGCCTCGATGGTGCGCCCCGGCGGTCTTATGTTCGTCGCCACCATCAACCGCACGATGAAGGCAGCAGCACTTGCCATCTTCGCCGCCGAAAACGTGCTGCGCTGGCTGCCGCGCGGCACCCACCAGTATGAAAAGCTGGTCCGCCCGGAAGAGCTGGAAAAACCGATCACGGCAAACGGCATGGAGGTGACCGACCGCACCGGCGTCTTCTTCAATCCGCTGTCGAACCAGTGGAACCTGTCGAAGGACATGGACGTCAACTACATGATCGTCGCCAAGCGCCCGGCTTGAACAGCATCCCCTCGCCTCTCCCGCGATTGATGTGCGGGAGAGAGCGCAGACGGTGCACGCAAATCTTCAGACGCCGTCCTGCCGGGCCATCCATTCGTCCCTGAGCAGCGCATAGATGAACTCGTCGCCCCAGATGCCGTTGAACTGGTCGTTCTGGATCAGATGCGCCTCGCGCCGCATGCCCAGCCGCTCGACAACTCCGACCGATCCGGCATTGGCGGCATCGAGCCGGGCAAAAGCCCGGTGGAAGTTCAGCGTCGAAAACGCGAAATCCAGGATCGCCCGCATCGCTTCGGTGGCATAGCCCTTGCCCGCAAAGGCCGGATTGAAAATATAGCCGACCTCGACCTGCCGGGCGATCGCGCTTTCAAGCTTCAGCACCACTTCGCCAACGACCGCTCCGTCCTCACGCCGCTCCACCGCAAACACGGCGCAATCGCCATTCTTGCGAAGCCTGGGTACCCTCGCCTTCTCGAATTTTTCCACCGCCTCAGCATCATCGAGCGGCTCGGCATAGAGATAACGGTAGACCTCCGGCAGGCTGTGATACGCTTGGAACGCCTCAAAATCGGCGGGTGCGAACCGCCGGATTTCAAGGCGATCGGTCGGAAAGCGAAGGTCGGAAAAATCCATCAGTCTCGAAACTCCATTCTGCATACGGCCCGCAGATGGGGATCAAGCCGTTGAATTAAAAGAGTACGGCGGTCTTTCCTGCGACGCGGAAGTCTGACGCCCGCCGGGGCTGCTCAATAAATCTGCACGGCATAATCCCCGCCCCATCCCGCCATGCTAGACTGAAATGGATCGAGCCGAGTGGAGAAAATCACATCCTGGGGCCGTTCCGTTCTTTGACAATTGGTTTTTCTACAAGGCCGTGTCTATCGTAAACAATCAACCGGCTCCTCACTCTTGTTGTGGGGATCCAGCAGCGCCGCGTCTACGGCGCAAGAGGCTCTTTCACGCTCTGACGTCGCCCGGTTACCGGCCAGGGCCAGACAGAACGCTGTAGCCTTCATGTCAGTTGGCACCGCCCGGCAAAGCCTCGGCCTAATCGACAATCGCCGGGCAGATCGACCCCGTTTAAGCTTTCAGTAAACAAGATTGCCAACACCCAATCGTTCAGCAGTCAAAACCCTCGACAACGTAACATCGCCAATACAACGTATAGCTGTTGTTGAGGGAATTATATTGGCACGTTCAGCCAGCTTGATCATCAGTATGTTTTGCTTCGCCCTATCCTTTCCGGCGAGTGCCGAAGCATTCACTAAGGAGCAATGGAACTGGTCATTCGGACGCCTGAAAGCGCGTCCCCTCCTCCGCCACGATCGCATAACCGCCTGCATATCCGACTTTGACGATCCGACTTTAGGGGCTCTGCGGAAAGAGGTTGAATCAATGAATACGGTGCCGGCATCCGAGGCCATCGCCAATGTATGCGCACTTCTTATAAATGCCATTGCGGAAGGCAGGCTGACCTACGAGCAATATAAGGAATGGACAGTCAAAACCCCGGATGACTGGATGAAGCGCCTTCAATAAACCCGCACGCCATCATCCCCGCCGTTTGCCTCTATGCTAAACTTTCAACGTCAGCACATGGGCGAGCAAATCGGCCTGCCCCTTGCTGTTTTCCTGCGCGAGCCGCCGGACTTTTTCCCGGTCGATCGCATAGGCCTGCCCATCGGCGCTGAAGGGCTCCTTGAAGGTAAAAGCGCGCGGCGAAGCGCCGTGATCATGCAGATATTCCAACCGGCCAGCGCCATCGGACCAGTCGGGAAAACCATGCTCCGCCGTCCACCACAGCACCAGCGGCGGCCAGTTGGGTTTGATGTTCCAGTTGCGCGCATGTTTCAACGCATCGGCATGAACACCATTGTACGAAAACGCCATCAAGGATTCGATGTCAGCCCAGAGCGACAACGACGATGGCGCGCTGTCGAAACCGCTACCGTCGATAAAACGAGGAAAAATCTGTCGGCCCCAGCTACGTGGTCCCGGCACGCCGCGATAACCGGAGCGGCCGATGAAACCGGACGCCCGCGACGCCGCCTCGAAATTGGCCGGTTCGCGCGAGACGAAACCGTCGACACGGGGATCGCCTTCAGGCCCGACATGCAGGCCGAAATTGTAGATGGCCAGACGATATTGCCCGGCCGCCATCTCAGTTCACATCGTCGGGCAGCACCGGCAGGGCGGCAATCTCGATGCCTTCCTCCAGCAAGGCCTTGGCCTCGTCGACCGTCGCCTGGCCGATCAAACCGCGTTGCTCGGCCTCGCCATAGTGAATCTTGCGGGCTTCCTCGGGAAACTTGGTCCCGACGTCCTCGGCATTTTCGCGAATGGACGTGACCAGTTCACGGATCTTGGCGACCGCTTCCTTGCGGGCCTGATCCATCATCAGCACCTTGGTCTCGTCCTTCTTGCGGGCCGTCGAGACTGAAGGCGCCATCAACTCCTTGCCCACCTTGGCCGAACCGCAGACGGGACAGGACACCAGCCCGCGCTCCGCCTGACCGTCGAAATCGGCGCTCGAAGAAAACCATCCCTCGAACGAATGGCCGTTGTCACAGGCAAGCGTGTATTTGATCAAGCGGCCACGTCCCCGGAAGCACTGAGCGGCACCTCCTCGAGCTGGAACGCCCTGCCGTTCTTGAGGTTGGGGATCTTGCCGCGTGCCGCTGCCACCGCGCCAACATCGATATCGGCGAGAACGATGCCCTCGCCGGTACCACCGGCCGAAGCCAGAACGCGGCCCCAAGGATCGATGATCATCGAATGGCCAAAGGTCTCGCGGCCGTCCTCATGCACGCCTGCCTGGGCTGCCGCGATGACGAACATGCCGTTTTCGATCGCCCGGGCACGCAACAGGATTTCCCAATGCGCCTCGCCGGTCTGGCGGGTAAAGGCGGCCGGCACGGACATGATCTCAGCACCCGCAACGGCCTGCGCCCGGAAGAGCTCGGGGAAACGGACATCATAGCAAATGGCGCAGCCGAGCTTGCCGAACGGCAGGCTCACCAGCCGCGCGGTACCACCCGGCGTATAGGCCGAACTTTCCCG
Organism: Hyphomicrobiales bacterium; assembly: GCA_900473685.1. Classification (GTDB taxonomy): domain Bacteria; phylum Pseudomonadota; class Alphaproteobacteria; order Rhizobiales; family Rhizobiaceae; genus Pararhizobium. The sequence goes on along the minus strand of UCNE01000009.1, from coordinate 388,126 downwards.
CCAGCTCTCGCCATTGTCGAGATCGACGTCGAACATGTGGATCTTGTCGTAATGGGTGATCTTCTTGCCATCGGGCCCAAACAGAAAACCACGATTGGCCATCTTGCTATCAGCAAGACCAATGGCCGTCGAGCCGACATGCACAAAGATGCCAAGTTCGGCGGCGAGGCTGGAAGCCGCGGCAACGATCAAATCGCTGCTCTCATCACGCAGCGCTGCCTTCATCGCCGCGCGATCCCGCTGCAGCGCGCCGGTCATCTCCGGGGTCTGCACGTAGGTGGCACCCTGTGCTGCAGCTTCCCGCACAAGCCGCGCCATGGTCTGCGCATTCCGGGCTGGATCGACACCGGAACACATCTGGATCGCTGCGGCCTTGAACGTCATGGAAGCCTCTCCTTATGCCGCGAGCATCGCGTCCAACTTGCCAGCGCGTTCCAGCGCATGCAGGTCGTCGCAGCCGCCGACATGGGCATTGTTGATGAAGATTTGCGGGAAGGTCGTGCCGCCATTCGAGCGCGCTATCATCTGCTGGCGAACTTCCGGCGCATAGGTCGCGTCATGTTCCTCGAACGTCACGCCCTTGGTTTCCAGAAGTTTCTTCGCCGCAGAACAATAACCGCAGAATTGACGGGTATAAATGACAACCGAAGCCATGACTTGATCTGCTCCTTCGCCGGCCCTGCGCCAGCATTCCATACCGTGTCATATAAGACCGGACATGGCTCTTGCAAAGGTCAAAACGGTCACATCCGCCACCCCTGCCTTCTTCAGCGCCCGGGTGGCAGCCGATACTGTCGCCCCCGTCGTATAGACGTCATCGACCAGAACGATCCGCTTGCCGAACAATGCCGTCTTGCCAGCCTCCGTCACCGAAAAAGCACCGCGCACATTCTCCTCGCGCTGACTAGCGCCCAGCCCCACCTGCTGGGCCGTGCTCCGGTTGCGGATCAGCGCCGTCGCCAGAAAGGGTTTTCCGGAACGGCGGGCAATCGCCCGGGCAAGCTCGGCGGACTGATTGAACTTGCGGCCCCAGAGCCGGTAGGCGTGTAGCGGCACCGGAACGATCGCATCGCTTGCCGCAACGGTCCCATCGCTCGCCCGGATCATCCATTCCGCCATCATCACAGCCAGATCGGTACGGTCGCGGTATTTCAGGCCGTGGACAAGCGACTTGGCGATACCGTCATGGATGGCAACGGAACGCAGCTGCTCGAACACCGGTGGATTGGCAATCGCATCCGCCGACAGGATGCCACTTCCCAGATCATGCGAAAACGGCAGGCCAAGAACCTCGCAATAGGGCCGCTCGATCAGACGCAGCGTTGCCCAGCAGGAAGGGCAGACACCACGATGCTGCGCGGTTATCCGGCCACATCCGGCGCAAACCGGTGGATAAACCGCATCGACCGCCGCAACCACTACGCTGCGCAGCCCTCTAAGCAAGCCGTCGGCCCGCCGCCACCCCGGATTTTCCGCCTCTTCGTCCCCCATGAGGTTGACATTACGGCGGGCCGGGTTTCATTGCGATCAGATTTTTGGGCGACCAGATTTTTGGAAGGCAAGGCCATGGATATCGTTTTCGACCAGACGCTCATCGAAGCTCGCCGCAAGCGCGCCTTCCGCAACGGCGACCCGAAGGCGCAATTCCTGCTGGAAATCGCGGCCCAGGAATTGTCCGAGCGTCTGAGCGTGGTCGAGCGCCATTTCGACAAGGCCGTCGAGCTGCACGGCTACACCGGCCTCACCGCCCGCTACATCGCCAACACCGGCAAGGTGACGGATATCGAGCGGGTCGAAACGGATGCGGCCTTTGCCGCCCCGGATGAAACGGTCTCCCCGGCCTCGCTGGAGACGGTGCCGCTCGCCCCGGAATCGGCCAACCTGATCGTTTCGCCGCTGTCGCTGCATCTGACCAACGATACGCCTGGCGTCTTCATCCAGGTCCGCCGGGCGCTGAAACCCGACGGTCTGTTCCTTGCCGCCATCCCCGGCTCCGGTACGTTGCAGGAGTTGCGTGAAGTGCTGTTGGCTACGGAAAGCGAAATGACCGGCGGTGCCAGCCCGCGTGTCATCCCCTTTGCCGATGTCCGTGATATCGGCGCGCTCTTGCAGCGTGCCGGCTTCAGCCTGCCGGTCGCCGATACCGAGAGCTACACGGTGCGTTATGCGTCGCTGTTTTCGCTATTGAAGGATCTGCGGTCGATGGGGATGACCAATCCGCTCGCAGCCCGCAGCCGCAAGCCGCTAACAAGGCGTTTCTTCGTTCGCGCCGCCGAAATCTACGCCGAGCGCTTTGCCGATCCGGATGGCCGCATCCGGGCGACCTTCTCGGTCATCTATATTTCCGGCTGGGCACCGCACGAAAGCCAGCAGAAGCCACTGAAACCAGGCTCGGCAAAACAACGGCTATCGGACGCGCTGAGCACGCGCGAACTGCCGTTGAAGGATGAACAATAGGAATATCTGAAGGGGTTTAGGCAGCCCAAGCACCAAGAATGGCATTCGTGATCTTCTGAAAGACGACCAGCAGCGAATCCGAGAAGGCTCCGAGCCCGATGATCATCGCGACCGAGATCAGGCCGGCCAGCAGACCGTATTCGATCGCGGTGGCACCGGATTTGTCTTTCAGAAGGGTCATCAGTGTCGTCATGTGCTCCCAGCCTGTCCAGCGCATGCCCACCGGATGACATCATCCAAAAGGCATGACTATGCGCCCTCTCATTGTCGGATCGGCACCGATCCAGGCTGGCAACGAACGGGAATACCGGGACAGTCCCGGCTCCGGGGCGTCAGCAGCCGCTTTTGCTTCCATTCGCGTCGATAATGCAGACGGCACCCGGCATTTCCTGCAGCACGCTGCGGCGTACCGTGTAACGCTTGGCGGGCGGGCCGCTCGGGATCGAGCCGGTCGAAATATTATCGTAGTCGATCGGCGCGTCGGCCAGCACTCTGTTGTCCGTCTTCGACGTCAGCATCGGCGTCAGAATGAGGGTCAGCGCGATGACGGCGGTACCGAACAGCAGCGACAGATTAAGCGCACCGGTGCGGCGGCTCTGGGTCGTTACCAGATCCTTGTCCTGAACCGTTCTCCAAAAATCGTCGTCGACCATCGTCTGCCTCTTCGAATACGTGCGTTTCCCTGAAGCTGGCTCACGCACCACTTCACCATGTCGACGCCTATAGAAAACCGGCATCGGTTACGGGAATCATCCCCGAACCAATAGACGCCGGCACTTACTCGAAGCTGATTGTGCGGGAGGGTGATAAATGTTCGATTAATAAAATAGAAATTTCGAGGATATGGTCAGAGCAAATCCATTAAATAGGGGATAAGTGGCTCATCGGCTGGCGGCATCGGATAGTCGCGCAGCGCCTTCGGGCGAACCCATTTCACCGCCTGACCTTCGCGGCCATGGGCAACGCCCTCGTAGCGCCGGCAGACATAGAGCGGCATCAGCAGATGGAAGTCGTCATAGGTATGGCTGGCGAAGGTCAGCGGTGCCAGGCAGGCAACCTTGGTCTGGATCCCCAACTCCTCATCCAGTTCGCGGATCAGCGTTTCTTCCGGCGTTTCGCCGGGCTCGACCTTGCCGCCGGGAAATTCCCACAGTCCCGCAAGAGACTTGCCCTCGGGCCGCTGGGCAAGAAGGATCCGGCCGTCGCTATCAACCAGCGCACAGGCTGCCACCAGGAGAATCTTTCGGCCAACGTCCATCATCATACCCCTTCGCGCCGGTAGGCATACCGGTAGACATCCCTGAAACCGAATTTGCGATAGAGCCGAATGGCTCCCGCGTTATCGGCTTCGACCGAAAGCCAGGCCATGCGGGCACCGCGCAGACGCGCCCAGCGCAGCGACGCATTGACGATGGCGCTACCGACGCCTTGGCGCCGGACGCTCTCGGCAACAGCGACCTGCAGGATGCCCGCGAGATCATTGTCATGGACGGCGAGCGACACCGCGATCGGACCTTCGTCCTGCGCTTCGAACAGAAACAGCCCGCATTCCGGCTTGATCGCGTTGATGATCTCGCTGAGCCCCGCCTTGTCCTGACCGCTTTCACCACAGATCTGCAGCCGGGCATCGACGAACCGGCCGACGTCCCGCAACGGCAGATGCTCAATCGAGCCCGTCGTATCGTTCGGCGGAATATCGGCCATCATGACGATGGTTTCGGAAAACAGCGGCCAGCGATGCTCATCCATGTAGGCGATCAGCGGCAGTGGTGTCAGCGGTGTCTGTCGAACGGTCAGCGGACGCCCATAGTCGGAGAAGCGCTTGGCAGCCTTCTGAAGCCTGACCTCAATATCGCGGCTGTCGGACGGATCGAGCGGATTGACCGAATTCAGACGCTTGGAATCATGGCCCGCCGTCAACCGGATCAGCCAGCTGCCGTCATACTGCACCGAAGCCGCCGGCCAAGCGCGAAAACCGACAGCCTCCAGGCGGCGCACGTTCGGCAGATCGGCTTTCGAAATCGTATTCTGCACTGCTATCAGCTCCGGTAATCGCCGTTGATCTCGACATATTCCTTCGTCAGATCGCAGGTGTAGACGGTTGCCTTGCCTGAGCCGAGACCGATCTCGACGCGGATGGAGATGTCTTGTTCCTTCATCACGGCCGTGGCAGCAGCCTCCGAATAGGTTGGATCGCGCTCGCCATCGACGGCAACGCGGACGTCGCCGAACCAGATGGCCAGCCTGTCGCGATCGGCCAGTTCGCCGGACTTGCCGACGGCCATGACCACGCGGCCCCAATTGGCGTCCTCGCCGGCGACCGCGGTTTTGACCAGCGGTGAATTGGCAATCGACAGGCCGATGCGCTTGGCCGCCTGGTCGCTTTCGGCACCTTCGACGGTGACCGCGACCATCTTGCGCGCACCTTCGCCATCGCGCACCACCTGCAGCGCCAGATCCCGCAGGAGATCGTCCAACGCGGCACGGAAACCATCAAGCGCCGGATCGGCCGGGCTGGCGATCTTCGTCTGACCATCCTTGCCGGCAGCACCGGTGGCAAACAGCATCAGCGTATCGGAGGTGGATGTGTCGCTGTCGACGGTCACGGAATTGAACGTCGGTCCAGTGCCTTGCGACAACAGAACCTGCAAGGCGTCCGCTGCGATATCGGCGTCGGTCACGACAAAGGACAGCATCGTCGCCATATCCGGCGCGATCATGCCGGCACCCTTGGCAATGCCGTTGATGGTAACCGTGACGCCGCCAATTTCGGCGCTACGCGTCGAAACCTTCGGATAGGTGTCGGTGGTCATGATCGCCTTGGCGGCCTCGAACCAGAAATCACCTGTGGCATTCGTGGTCATGTCGCCGAGGACGCCTGCAAATTTCGTCGCGTCCAGCGGTTCGCCGATGACGCCGGTGGAGGCAAGAAACACTTCACTGGTCGCGCAGCCGACCGCTTCCGACGCCGACTGTGCTGTCAGCTCGGTCGCCGCCCTGCCCTTCTTGCCGGTAAAGGCATTGGCATTGCCGGAATTGACAACGACGGCACGGGCAATACCGCCTGCCAGGTTCTGGCGACAGAAATCAACCGGCGCCGACGGGCAACGCGATTTGGTGAAGACGCCGGCAACGGCGGCCGGTTCATCGAAAACCATCAGGAGAACGTCGGTGCGGTCCTTGTACTTGATACCGGCAGCGGCGGTCGCCATGCGCACACCGCGCACCGGCGGCATGTCAGCGAAGGATTTCGGAGCAAGTGGAGAAACGGAACCGGACATGATCAACCCTGTTTAGCGATGATGGCCCGGCCTTACGGGCCCACAAACGAAATCCCGAAGAGCCTGACGCCTCCGGGACCGTGTCGTTCAATTGATATCAGAAAGGGGTGACCGCCCGAAGACGGCACCCTTCCGGCATCCTTTAGTTGGCGGTCGCAGCTTCCGCCTTGTTGGCGTCGTCATAGGCCTTCTTCAGCGCCGGGTCGGTGATATCGACGCCGGCCTCCTTTTTGGCTGCGGCCAGAAGCTCGATGTACTTGTCGCGCATGACCAGCTGCTTGACCTGCGGCTCAACCTGCTCAAACGGCGGCGGCGGCTGCATGCGCTTGTCTTCGAGCAGGATGACATGGAAGCCGAACTGCGTCTTGACCGGCACTTCCGTGTACTTGCCCTTTTCGAGCTTGAAGGCAGCTTCGGAGAATTCCGGAACCATGCGGTCCTTGGTGAAATAACCAAGATCGCCGCCGTCAGCCTTGTTCGGGTCTGTCGACTTTTCCTTGGCGATGGTCGCGAAGTCCTTGCCGGCGTCCAGATCCTTGATGATCGCCTTGGCTTCTTCCTCGGTCTTCACCAGGATATGGCGGGCCTTGGCTTCTTCCTGCGCGGGGATCTTGGCGATTTCCGCATCATAACGGGCCTTGACCTCTTCCGGCTTGACGGCGTCGACAACGTGCTTCTTGAAGAAGGCGTTGTGCAGTTCGCGATCGGTCAGGTAGGCGAGACGCTTCTTGAAGTCCGCGTCGTTCTGCAGGCCTTCCTTGTCGGCGTCCTTGGCCAGAAGCTTGACGTCGATCAGGCCGGAAAGTGCTGCTGCGCGCTTCTGGTCCTCAGGCAGCTGTGCAAGCTGCGGATCAAGGCCGGTCAGCGCATAATCCAGCTCGGACTGGTGGATTTCGGCACCGCCAACCTTGGCGATAACCGGATCGGCTGCATCCTGCGCCGCTGCCGGACCTTGTGCGGCCATGACAGCGATCAGGGCAACTGCCGCAAGCATTTTGTATTTCAACATCCTCATACCTTCCACGCTGGTATCCGAAACCGTGGTCACGGCCGGCCTGAAACGTTCCACATCATCAGATTGTGGCCGTTCTGTAGCCTTGGCGTGCCTCAACTCCGTTGACATAATTCGACCCCCCTCTTATCTGTCACGCAACCTCGCGTCCAGAACAGTTCCGGGCGTTTCATAGTATTTCGCGGAAATCGACCGCGTTGGCGATATAGAAGAAAGGACCATTCTTATGGTCAGTCTCGGCGGCCTCGCCCGCAAAATCTTCGGCTCATCGAATGACCGCCGTGTGCGGGGCTACAAGGCCAAGGTCGATGCCATCAATGCCCTGGAAGCTGAAACCAAAGCGCTTTCTGATGAGGCCCTGGCCGCCAAGACGGTGGAATTCCGCAAGCAACTGGCTGACGGCAAGACGCTGGACGACCTGCTGGTGCCGGCTTTTGCGGTTGCCCGCGAAGCCGCGCGCCGTGCCCTTGGGCTGCGACCTTTTGACGTTCAGCTGATCGGCGGCATCATCCTGCACGAAAAATCGATCGCGGAAATGAAGACCGGTGAAGGCAAGACGCTGGTCGCGACCTTGCCGGTTTACCTCAACGCGCTCGCCGGCAAGGGCGTGCACGTCGTCACGGTCAACGATTACCTGGCCACCCGCGACTCGGCGACGATGAACCGGATCTATTCGTTTCTCGGCCTGACCACGGGCGTCATCGTCCACGGCCTGACCGACGACCAGCGCCGCGACGCCTATGCCTGCGACGTCACCTACGCCACCAACAACGAACTCGGCTTCGATTATCTACGCGACAACATGAAGTACGAGCGCAGCCAGATGGTCCAGCGCGGCCACTTCTTCGCGATCGTCGACGAAGTCGACTCGATCCTCGTCGATGAAGCCCGCACGCCGCTGATCATCTCCGGCCCGCTCGACGACCGCTCGGACCTCTACAACACGATCGACCGGTTCATTCCGCTCCTGTCTGCCGAAGACTACGAGATCGACGAAAAGCAGCGTTCGGCCAACTTCTCCGAAGACGGAACCGAAAAGCTCGAAAACCTACTGCGCGAAGCAAACCTCCTGAAGGGCGAAACGCTTTACGACGTCGAGAACGTCGCAATCGTTCATCACGTCAACAACGCGCTGAAGGCTCACAAGCTTTTCCAGAAGGACAAGGACTACATCGTCCGCAACGATGAGATCGTCATCATCGACGAATTCACCGGCCGCATGATGCCGGGCCGCCGTTATTCGGAAGGCCAGCACCAGGCGCTCGAAGCCAAGGAAAAGGTCACCATCCAGCCGGAAAACCAGACGCTGGCTTCGGTCACCTTCCAGAACTATTTCCGCATGTACGGCAAGCTCGGCGGCATGACCGGTACGGCTTCGACGGAAGCCGAGGAATTCGGCAACATCTACGGTCTCGAAGTTGTCGAAGTCCCGACCAACCTGCCGATCAAGCGTATCGACGAAGACGACGAAGTCTACCGGACGGTAGAAGAAAAATACAAGGCGATCATCGCCGAGATCAAGGATTCGCAGGACCGTAACCAGCCGGTCCTGGTCGGTACCACCTCGATCGAGAAATCCGAGCTTCTCGCAAAGATGCTCAAAGATGCGGGCTTTACCAATTTCCAGGTTCTGAACGCCCGTTATCACGAGCAGGAAGCCTACATCGTTTCGCAGGCCGGCGTTCCCGGCGCCGTGACGATCGCCACCAACATGGCCGGCCGCGGTACCGACATCCAGCTCGGCGGCAACCTCGACATGCGCATCGAGCGTGAACTCGGCGAGATGGAGCATGGCCCGGAACGCACGGAGAAGGAAGCCGCGATCAAGGTCGAGGTCCAGCGCCTGAAAGAGGTTGCACTCGCTGCCGGCGGTCTCTACGTTCTGGCCACCGAACGTCATGAAAGCCGCCGTATCGACAACCAGCTGCGCGGCCGTTCCGGCCGTCAGGGCGACCCCGGGCGCTCAAAGTTCTTCCTGTCGCTGCAGGACGACCTGATGCGCATCTTCGGCTCCGACCGCATGGATTCGATGCTGCAGAAGCTTGGCCTGAAGGAAGGCGAAGCCATCGTCCATCCCTGGATCAACAAGGCGCTGGAACGCGCCCAGAAGAAGGTCGAAGCCCGCAACTTCGACACCCGTAAGAACCTTCTGAAATACGACGACGTTCTCAACGATCAGCGCAAGGTGATCTTCGAACAGCGCATCGAAATGATGGATGCGACGGACATTTCGGAAACCGTCTCCGACATGCGCCACGAGGTCATCGAGGACATCGTCGCCAAGCGCATTCCGGAAAAAGCCTATGCCGAACAGTGGGATGCCGCCGGCCTGAAGACCGACGTGCAGACCTCTCTCAACCTCGACTTGCCGATCATCGAATGGGCCGCCGAGGAAGGCATCGACGAGAACGATATTCGCGAGCGCATCACCGCTGAGGCCGACAAGGCCGCAGCCGACCGCGCCGAACGCTTCGGCCCGGACATCATGCTCTATGTCGAGCGTTCCGTGGTTCTGCAGACGCTCGACCATCTCTGGCGCGAGCATATCGTCAACCTCGATCACCTGCGCTCGGTTATCGGCTTCCGTGGCTACGCCCAGCGCGACCCGCTGCAGGAATACAAGTCGGAAGCCTTCGAACTGTTCCAGGCACTACTGGCGAACCTTCGCCAGGCCGTGACGGCACAACTGATGCGCGTCGAACTCGTTCGTGAAGCCGCCGAAGCGCCGCAACCGGTACCGCCGGAAATGATCGGCCATCACATCGATCCCGACACCGGCGTCGATGACTTCGCCGACAGCGTCAGCCTGAACTTTGTCGAGCCGGAAAACCGCAATCCGCAGGATCCGTCGAGCTGGGGCAAGGTCTCCCGCAACGAGGCTTGCCCTTGCGGCTCGGGCAAGAAGTACAAACATTGCCACGGTGCATTTGAAGCTTAACGATCAATGCCGCCTCCGGGCGGCATTTTTCATTCAGGCGCGGGGCGGGCGCATTCTATGAGATTTCCCAGAGCCCGCGCACCTTGTGCGTTGATATGGCGCCGGCCGAGCATCACGTTAATCTGCAACGCCAAATCACCCGCATCCGCATCCCGCAATTGCGAAAGGCTCTCTATGCCTATCTGCTCGAGATAGCTGATCATTGTCGGACCGATGGAATGCGCCGCCCGCATTTTCCGCCGTTCGGCATCACTCAGAACCATGGTCAAATCCTCAATTTACCCGATAGCTGCCCGGCCAGCTGCACCCTTTGTTAACGCTGTTCTGTCAAGACTGGCGGCCTGTTTTGCGTCGTTTTGGGTATTTCAGTGTTCATCGCAGCCTGTCAAACCGCTGGTCGAATTTTGCCGCCCGCAGTGAGGGAACGGCTGGCGCCGCTGCTTGAAAAACTCGTGCCCGTCTTGACGAGCAACGACCCCAGGCACACTGCCCAGCGCATGGCGCTCGTCGCCTTTGCCATCCGCGTCGTCAGCGCCGCCATCGCGTTTGTGTCACAGATCATCCTCGCCCGCGTCATGGGCGAATTCGAATATGGCATCTTTGTTTTCGTCTGGGTTCTGGTGGTGCTGTTCGGCAACCTCTCCTGCCTCGGCTTCCACACCGCCATCATCCGCTTCCTGCCACAATACCATGCCCACGACGCGCTGGCCGAAATTCGCGGGCTGACAACAACCGTGCGCATTTTCGCGCTCCTGTCTGCGACGGCGCTGGCCGTCTTTGGCATCGGCGGTCTCTGGTTGTTCGGCCACCATATAGAAAGCTACTATATCCTGCCGCTCTATCTCGGCATCTTCTCGCTGCCGATGATCGCGCTCGGCGATGTGATGGAGGGAACGTCACGCGCCCATAGCTGGCCCGTTTCGGCGATGAGCCCGACCTATATCGTCCGGCCGTTGTTGATACTCGTGTTCATGATGCTGGCCGTGATGGCCGGTGAGCCGCATACCGCCGGCACGGCGATGATTGCGGCGATGGCGGCGACCTACCTGACCAGCGTCAGCCAGTTCTTCATCCTGACCTGGCGGCTGCGCCGCCGCTACCTCAAGGGTCCAAGCCGCATCGAATTCGGCACCTGGTTCCGGGTCGCCCTGCCGATCTTCCTGATCGAGGGGTTCGGTTTCATGCTGACCAATTCCGACGTCGTCATCGTCGGCCTCTATCTCGATCCGGCCAGCGTCGCGATCTATTTTGCCGCCGCCAAGACCATGGCGCTGGTGCATTTCGTGATGTTCTCGGTGAAGGCTGCTGCATCGCCGCGCTTTTCCGCGGCCATGGCCAATCCGGATCGCCAGAAGCTGGCCGTCATCGCCATCGAAAGCGCCAAATGGGCATTCTGGCCATCGCTCGCCGTCGGCCTGATCGTCCTTGCCTGCGGCCCCTTCCTCCTGTCGCTGTTCGGCCCCGCCTTTGTTTCCGGCTTTCCGCTGATGGCCATCCTGTTTGCCGGCATCATGGCGAAGGCGCTGGTCGGGCCTGCGGAAGCCTTTCTCACCATGGCCGGCCAACAGAAGTTGTGCGTCGTGCTCTATGCAGTGGCCCTTGTCTGCAACCTGGCGCTCAACGTCACGATGATCCCGATGTTCGGGCTGACCGGCGCGGCGATCGCCACGGCCGGCGCCATGTTCGTCGAGGCCATCCTCCTTCACGTCGCTGTCCGGCGTACCTTTAGCATCGTTCTCTTCGCCTTTGCCGACCCGCATGCCCGAACCATCAAAGCAGAGGCACCCCGCCCATGACCGGCAATCCACACTTTCCAGACGACGCCAACAGCCGGTCGGCACGGATCCTCGGCGGTCTCGTTCAGCCGGTGCCCGACCAGCCTGTTGCTGACAACACCATCGCCATTGGCCGCCCCGGGCGCCAGCTCTGCTTCTACCCGGCACGCCAAGGCTATGAACTGCAGACGGAACTGGATTTCCTCTCCAACCGGGCGATGGAACCGAACGTCTTCTTTACGGGCCGTTTCCTGGCTCCGGCCATGCCACGCCTGGAAGACCGCATCATCCGCCTGGCGCTGATCCGCGACACGGACGCGCGCCGCAGCCGCATCCGCTTCCTGATGCCGTTTTCGATCGAAAAGCCGGGGTTCTCGATCGGTGCCCCAATCATTCGAGCATGGTCCAATCCGTTCGGGCCGCTCGGCGTGCCCTTGCTCGACGCGGAAGACGCGGCCGAAACCATCGACAATTTCTACGAGGCGCTAACCGTCCCGGCGGCGAACCTACCCGGCGTTCTCGTGCTTCCCGATATTCGCCTCAAGGGCAAGTTTGCCCAGCTGGCCCGCGCCGTCGCCATTGGCCGCAACCTGCCGCTGACGGTCACCGATACCTTCTCGCGGCCGATGCTGGAAAGTCTGCAGGACGGCCAGACCTATCTGCGCCACGCCATCAGCGCCGGACATCTGCGCGAGTTGCGGCGGCAGTGGAAGCTGCTGGAAGGGATCGGCCGCGTCTCCTACAACGTTGCCCGTCAGCCGGCCGACATCCGCGTCCGCATGGAGGAATTTTTGGCGCTGGAAGCGAGCGGCTGGAAGGGCCGCGCCTCCACGGCCATGGTGCTCGACCGCTACCGCGCCGCCTTTGCCCGTGAAGCGATCACCAATCTTGCCGAAGCCGACAGCGTGCGCATTCACACACTCGACCTCGACGGCACGGCGATCGCGTCGATGATCGTCTTCATGATGGCGGGCGAGGCTTATACCTGGAAAACCGCCTATGACGAGCAATATGCCAAATATTCGCCCGGCAAGCTGCTTTTGGCCGAGCTGACCGAGTGGCATCTCGACGATGCCAACATCATGCGCTCGGACAGCTGCGCCGTTCCCGACCACCCGGTGATGAGCCGCTTCTGGGAGGAACGCGAGGAGATGGGAACGCTGGTGATCGGCCTCAAGCAGAACCGCGACCGTGACGTGCGGCAGGTGGCAGCCCAGCTCCACCTCTACCGCAACACCCGCAACATGGCGCGGCTGCTGCGCGAAAAGATCCGGTCGCTGGCGCCGCGCGTTCTGCGATAGACCAGCACCCAATCCCAGACAGCAAGATCACCCCTCCGCGATAGCCTTGTCGCGCAGGATGCGGCGGATGACCTTGCCGGACGTGGTCAACGGCAAACTGTCGAGAAATTCGATCTCGCGCGGATATTCGTGCATCGACAGCCGGGTCTTGACCCAATCGCGGATATCCGCAGCAAGGTCCACACTCGCCACATGGCCCGGCCTCAGCACCACATAGGCCTTGACGATCTCGGTGCGCACCGGATCGGGCTTGCCGATGGCGGCCGCAAGCTGCACGGCCGGATGGCCCGCCAAACAATCCTCAATCTCGCCCGGTCCGATCCGGTAGCCGGACGAGGTGATGACATCGTCGTCGCGGCCGAAGAAGGTGACATAGCCCTCTTCGTTCTGAACACCCTGATCGCCCGTCGTCATCCAGTCGCCGATGAATTTTGCCTCCGTCGCGGCTTCGTTGTTCCAATAGCCGAGAAACATCACCGGATCAGGCCGGCGCACGGCCACCTGCCCGACCGTGCCCACAGGGAGCGCCCTTCCCTCGGCGTCGATGATTGCAACATCATGGCCAGGCGCAGGCTTGCCCATCGAACCGGGCTTCAGCACACCGAGGTTGGCAGCGGACGACAGCACGATGTTGCATTCAGTCTGGCCATAGAATTCGTTGACCGGGACGCCAAAGGCCGCACTTGCCTGTTCCCAGGTTTCACGCCCGAGCGATTCGCCTGCCGAACCTATGGTGCGCAGGTTGAGCGTGTAGAGCGAACGCGGATTATCGACCGATTTCATCAGCCGCAACGCCGTTGGCGGGATGAAGGCGTTGCGCACGTCCATCTCTTCCAGGATCCGGAAAGCCATATGCGGATCGAATTTTTGGCCGGGCGACGACACCACGGGCACGCCCAGCAACAACGAGGGTAAAAGCGCATTCAGCAGCCCGCCAGCCCAGGCCCAGTCGGCCGGCGTCCACATCCGGTCGCCGGGCTGCGGCAGGAAGGCGTGGTGGAACTGGAAGCCGGGGACATGACCAAGCAAAACGCGATGCCCATGCAGCGCGCCCTTCGGCGGCCCCGTCGTGCCTGACGTATAGATCATCATCGCCGGGTCATCCGGCGTCGTATCGGCAGGAATGAAATTCAGCGCCGGCGTTTGCGCAAGGGTTGCAAAACCAATCGCATCAGGCTCGTCTTCCTCGATGAGGACAATCATCTTTAGATCCGGCAGCCGATGGCGGATCGCGGCGATCTTTTCGTGGCCGAAACGGTTGGTGACAATGGCCACCGCACCCGCGTCGCGCAGCCGGTATTCGAGCGCTTCGACACCGAACAGCAAAGCCAGCGGCAGCGCGATGGCGCCAAGCTTGTAGATCGCTGCATGCGCAATCGCCGTCTCGAAACTCTGCGGCAGAAGGATCGCGACCCGGTCGCCGGCCCTGACACCCTCGTCCACCAGCCCCTGGGCGAACGATGAGGATTGCGCCGAAAAAGCCCCGTAGGTCAGCGACCGGTGGGCGCCATCCGGGCTGAAATGCTGCAGGCAGACCCGGTCGGGCTCGCGCTCCGCCCAGTCATCGCTGACGGCCGTGCCGATGTTAAACTTTTCCGGAACCTGCCAGCGGAAGTCCCGGCGGAGATTATCATAAGTATCGCTGATCGGAAGCATGTGCCTGCCGCAAGAAATTACGCTGCAGCGCACCTAACACTTTCGGACGATGAAATTCAACTGACCACGCGTGGAGTATTGTCTCGCTCAGAACTCGGCCCATGCCTCACTGCAGCCTTGCGGCAGATCTTTGACCAATTCGGCTGCGGGAGCAAAATCCGTCGCGACCGTTCCAGCAAACCGATATCCCGAAGCTTCGTAGAATGGCCTCGCTCGCCCGCGACAACATGTACCGATCGTGCCCCGAGCCCTGCGGCGCGGCACTCAGCCTGCGCGAGCAGTTCCCTGCCGATCCCCATTCGCCATGCTTCGGGCGCGACAAACAAATCCTCCAGTTCGGCCTGCGCAGTGCCCGCGTTGGAAAAAATGGTTACGAAGCCGACGATCTCCCCGTCGAGCTCCGCGACGATGGCATGTGGTATGTGCTCGGGCCGAACTTCCTTCGCTTCCGGAAGCGCTTGCAGCTCTTCAATATGATCTCCCCAGGCCAGCGAAGACCGCAGCTTAAGTGCTCCGAGGGTATTCCTGTCCTCGTCATGCGCCGCTCGAATGAAAACTGCCATTGCACCCCCTATGCGCAGAGCAGTCATTACATCAAAGTTCGCCCTCCCCGATAGCGTTGGAAGGCCGCTCAACAGCATGCGGCGATAAAATGGCGGCAATCAAACTTGCCCGACACGTCATCTTGTCGCTGAGAAAACGCTACTCGCTGTCAGGCAGCATGATTGCGACAGCGAATGCCCGGGCCAGCATGCAGAGTTCCAACGCAGATTTTCATAGGTATCACTGATCGGAAGCATGTGCTCGCCGCAAGAAATTACGCTGCAGCGCACCTAACACTTTCGGCACGGGGACTTCAACTAAGAGGTAAGCCGCCTTCCGATTGCGATACTCCGGTGGAATGCATTATTTTTCGCCAACTCAAAGCTTAATGTCTCTGGGGAGGATTCCGGCATGGCGACATTTACCTCTTACTTTCCAGGCGGGGTAACCCCGGATCACTATAGCCCGGCATTGCCTGGCTTCGATTACATGCCGTTCTTCGAGGAGGTGGTCAGGTTCGGCCAGGCCAATCAAACCTCGGCATCCGCAACAGCAGTCAAATTCAACCTGGCCAACGGGCTGAAACTGACGCTGGTCGGCACCGGCTTCACCTTCGATTCAGCCGGCAAACCGACCGGCGGCACCATCACCGGCATATCCATTTTCCTCAACAACGGCACCACGAAAATGCAGGAGCTGACGGGTCTGAGCGTCGGCCTCGAAGCATTCCATGACGCAGCCGCAGCTTATGATCAATATGCGATGGCACGGTTCCTGATGCGCGGGAACGACGTCCTCAAAGGCAATGCCGGCGACCAGGACCTGAGCGGCTACACGGGAAATGACACGTTCATCGGCGGGTCCGGCAATGATTTCGTCACCGGAGGAGAAGGCAAGGACACCTATGATGGCAATGGCGGTGCCTTCGATTCCCTCAATTTCGACGATGCCTACTATACTCCAACAGCATTTCGCGGCATCAGCCTGAACGCCAGTACCGGCGTGGTGATCGACCCCTGGGGCAATACCGAATCCTTCACACAGTTTGAACAGTTTCGCGGCACGCAGTTTGCGGACGTCTTCCTGGGCTCCAACGTCAACGAAGAGTTCATGGGGCTTGGCGGCCGCGACACGATCAATGGCGGCGGCGGAAACGACTCGGTTCTCTACCACCGCGATGACCGGCGCGGCGGCACGGGAAGCGTGTCCGTCAATCTGGCTACCGGCAACGCGATCGACGGCTTCGGCAAGGCCGACAAGCTGATCAGCATCGAAAACGCCCGCACCGGCAATGCCGCCGACACGCTCATCGGCAGCGCCGGCGCGAATTTCCTCCGAGCCGGCGCCGGCAGCGATCTGCTTGACGGCGGATTGGGCAATGATCGTCTTCAGGGCGAGAGTGGAAAAGACACCTTTGTCTTCGACACCAAGCTCAATGCAGCGACCAATGTCGATACAATCGATGATTTCAGCGTTGTTGACGATACGATCCGCCTCGACAATGACATTTTCACCGCAATCACCGGAACCGGGGCGCTGACGGCGGCCCAGTTTTACAAAAGTGCGGCCGGCGTGGCGCATGATGCAAACGACCGCATCATTTATGAAACGGATACCGGCAAACTGTGTTATGACAGCAACGGCAATGCCAGCGGGGGTTCGGTGCTGTTTGCGATCATCAGCAAGAACCTGGCTTTGACAGCGGCAGATTTCTTCATCGTCACATGAGCTTGCATGGATGCCCGCGTCAGCATAAGGTGCTCTGGCCTCAGGAGAACAGCATCTCGCTGCCATCCCGGTCACTCAATGCCCCGAGGATTTCGTCCTGGGTTCTGTAACCCGCAAAAAACAGATCGATCACCACACCTGCGGCGCTGACACCAGCCTGGCTGCGCAGACCAATGCTGCGCTCTGCACACCACGAAAACAAGGCGCCGCTCAGCGCTTCAACATCATCGAACATGACGCAGGACGTAGCAGACTGGGACATGCGATCTCCTTGTGTGCCGGATTGGGTATGCCGATTGAGGATTGATTTGTGCCAGACTGGTTATCGCCGGATGGTTTTGCAATCGCGATGCAGATTGGCGGTTAACATCCTTTTGGCACTGTCCTGAATTGACGCATTCCGCGGGCCATATCCACATGCCTCACGCCGGGCAGTTGCAAACCGATTAATCAAGTTGCGCCTAACGCGAAAATCAGCTGATGGATGCGATAACGGAGAAGCCGAGCAGCCTTGAGAATCGGCCGCGAACGCAGGTCAAAACAACAGGCTTAAACCGGAGCCAGCCGAACAGACAGCGCAAACCAAAAACCATCGGGACGGGGACGTGAGGGCTTGCTGGCAAGCCCCTCATCAGGTGCGAACGGCTGGCCGGATGCCGTCTAGCGGCGGGTATCCTCGCCATCGGCTTCGTCGGTCCCATCCTCGTCGGATGCTTCCGTCGTATAATATCCGTCAGCGGACGCGCCGGCATCGGAGGCAACGCGGCCCAAGAACAGCAGGCCAAACAGGACGGCCATCATGATTCTGGCGATCAGCATTTCAGACCCTCCTAACACACCCGTGAACCTAGATGCCCTCCGGCCAACACGCAAGGGTATCAGTGCTCCCACTGCCTCAATTTTGCAGCGCACAGCAAAGGCCCACGACGCGCCATCCGGAAACTTCCCGGTCTAACACAATGATATTTTTGAAGAGATGGTGCCCCGTGCCGGAATCGAACCAGCACTCCTCTCGGAACCTGATTTTGAGTCAGGCGCGTCTACCAATTCCGCCAACGGGGCACGGATACCTTTCGGGGTAGCAAAAAGCGTTTACACGAACCTTTTCGGAGCGGTCAACCGGGATTTTGAAGATCGGCGGGCGAGAATCACAAAACTGTGCAATTCGCATCTGCAGCAAATCATTTACAGCATGGCCAATCCTGCCTAAAAGGCAGGAACCGAAACTGGAAATGCTTGATGCTTCGACGCCTTTACGACTGGACCATGTCGCTCGCCGCCCGGAAATCTGCCGAAGCGTGGCTTGCAGTCATTGCTTTCGTCGAAAGTTCCGTCTTCCTGGTTCCAGCCGACGTTCTGTTCCTGCCGATGGCGCTTGCCCGGCCGGAACGGGCCTACCGTTACGCGCTGGTGGCAACGATCGCTTCCGTACTCGGCGGCATTGCCGGCTGGTATATCGGCCACTACGCTTTCGAGGCACTGGCCAAGCCTATCCTGCATTTCTACGGCAAGCTCGAAGCTTTCGAGACGATGAAGGCATCGGTCGGCTACGAGATGCTGGTGCTTCTGCTCGTCACCTCCGGCCTCGCCCATCTGCCGCCGATCAAGGTGGTGACCATTCTGTCCGGCGCCGCAAACATCAATCTCGGGCTGTTTATCATTTCGGCGATCATTGCCCGTGGCGCGCGTTTCTTCCTTCTGGCCTGGCTGCTGCAGCGCTATGGCGAAGAGATCCGCGACTTTATCGAAAAGCGCCTCGGCCTGCTGGCCGCCGCCGCCGCCGGCCTGCTGATCGCCCTGTTCGCCGCCTACCGTTTTCTTGCCTGATATCCCGATGGAGCCTTCCGTGAGCGCATCCCTGCCCCAGTCTTCCCGCGGCCTTGTTCCGTCCGTCCTTGCCACACTCGGCATGACAGGCACCGTCGGCGGTGCGCTCGCCTTCGAGCATATCGGCGGCTATATCCCCTGCGCGCTCTGCCTGATGCAGCGCACGCCCTACTACTGGGGCATTCCGATCGGTATCGTCGCGATCGCGGCTTCAGTTCTCAAACTGCCAGCCTGGACGACGCGAGCGCTGCTCGTGGCAATCGGTATCCTGATGCTGGTGGGTGCCGGGATCGGCGTCTACCACGCCGGGGTCGAATGGCATTTCTGGGAAGGACCTGCGACCTGCGCCACCTCGGCTGCCGGCGTCTCCGGCAATGTCGGCGACCTGCTCGGGGATCTCGACAGCAAGCACGGCCCGTCCTGTGGCGATGCGGCCCTGCGGGTTCTGGGGCTTTCCTTTGCGGGATGGAATGTCATCGCCAGCCTGATCCTAGCGGCAATCGCATTGCGTGGCGCTGCAAAAGCTTAAACCTCACCACCCGTCTTCCTCGCCCTTGGGTGGGGCTCCAGTCGCGCCGCGTCTGCGGCGCGTAGGACTGTTTTCACGCGACGGATGTTGCGTGGCTGGCAACCTGTGACATCCCTCGGGCCAAACCCGAGGACAGGAATGACGGAGGGGCTTGGGGTTACCTGCCTTGGCCTACTCTTCAGAAATGCTCAGAACCACTAAGGCTGCAGTTCGACATCCCAGTAGAGATAGTCCATCCAACTGTCATGCAGATGGTTTGGCGGGAACAGTCGGCCGTTGTTGTGCAGGTCCTGCACCGTCGGGTGGAACGGCTTCTGATGCGGGAACATGCCGGCATGGCGCGGCAGCTTGCCGCCCTTGCGCAGATTGCAGGGCGAACACGCGGCAACGACATTTTCCCAGGTGGTCTGGCCGCCGCAGCAGCGCGGGATCACGTGATCGAAGGTCAGATCATCCGGCGATCCGCAATACTGGCATTCGAACCGGTCACGCAGGAACACGTTGAACCGGGTGAAGGCCGGATGGCGGGACGGCTGCACATAGCTTTTCAGGCAGACGACACTTGGCAGGCGCATGGAAAAACTGGGAGAAGAGACCTGATGATCGTATTCGGCCAGGATATGCACACGGTCTAGGAAAACGGCCTTGATCGCGTCCTGCCAGGACCACAGCGACAAGGGGTAATAACTCAGCGGCCTATAGTCAGCGTTCAGCACGAGCGCCGGGAGGCCGTGTGGTGAGACTGCAATCGTCAAGCCAGTATACTCCTGCTCGATTCGGCACCTGCATCTTCTATATTAGGCCCGTTGCGTCAGGATTGTGAAGCCAAAAGGAAAAAGGAAACAAAAGATTCGCTTTTTGACTTAAAGGGCGGCCGGTGTGCCGTCCCGGCGCATTTCGGTGGCATAATAGGCCCAGAAAAGACGCGCGGCGACACTGCGCCACGGCGCCCAGAGTTCGGTCAGCGAATCAAGCTCGCGCACCGAGGGGCGCATCTCCAGCATCAATGCGTGACCGACAGCATTCTGCAGCGCCACGTCACCGACCGGAAACACGTCCGGATGACCGGCGCAGAACAGCAGATAGACCTCCGCCGTCCAGCGGCCGACACCCTTGATCGCCGTCATTTCGCGGATCGCCGCACTGCCCTCTATCGAACAGATCGCCTCCAGATCGAGTTCGCCGTCCAGCACCGCGCGGGCGACAAGCCTGAGCGTATCGGCCTTGGCGCGCGACAGGCCAACCTGCCTGCAGTCATCATCGGACATCGCCGTAACGCTGACCGCATCAATCGCGCCGAGTGCCGCTTCCATACGGTTCCAGATCGCCGCGGCGCTGGCCTTGGAAACCATCTGCGAGACGATGATATTGGCGATGCCGCGATAGCCGGGATCGGCGCGGCGCAACGGCACCGGGCCGGCCTTCGAGACGACATGCTCCAGCCGCGCATCAAGCATGACCAGCCCGCTGAGACCGGCATTGATATCCTCGTGCGTGCGGATGATCCGCATCTTGAGCCCTCCGCTGCGCCATCGGCGTTGGGGTTATATAAGGGCAAAATCGATGGCCGGAAGTGCGCTTCCATGCCAAGAAGAAATTATGAACAAGACTGTGTCAAAACAACCGGTGTTCCGGTTCGCGCCCAGCCCGAACGGCCAGCTTCATCTGGGCCATGCGCTCTCGGCCATTCTCAATCATGACATGGCCAAGGCAGGGCGCGGGCGCTTCCTGCTGCGGATCGAAGATATCGATATTGCCCGGTGCACGCCGGAATTCGAAGCCGGGATCGTCGAGGACCTGGAATGGCTGGGGCTCGACTGGGAAAAGCCGGTGCGGCGGCAATCGGAGCATCTCGATCTTTACCGGGAGGCGCTCGGCCAGTTGATAGATAGGAGCCTCGTCTATCCAGCCTTTTTGACACGCGGGGCGATCAAGGCGGCAGTGGCCGAGTTCGAGGCGAAGGGTAAACCCTGGCCGCGCGATCCGGACGGCGCGCCGCTTTATCCAGGGCAGGAACGCACGCTTTCGGCCGATGCGCGGCAACGTTTGCTCGCCAGCGGCAAGCCGCACGCCTGGCGGCTGGACATGGCCAAGGCACTGACTGACTTGAACAAGCCGCTGACGTGGCAAGAGAACGGCGCCTGTCCGGATGGACAAACCGGTGTGATCACGGCCAATCCGGCCGCCTGGGGCGATGTCGTGCTGTCGCGCTCGGATGCGCCATCGAGCTATCATCTGGCGGTGACCGTCGATGATGCCTTGCAGGGAGTGAGCCACGTGGTCCGCGGCAACGATCTCTTCCATGCGACATCCGTGCACCGCCTGCTGCAAGGCCTGCTTGGCATGCCGGAACCCATCTATCATCACCACCGGCTGATCCTTGGTCCGGATGGACGCAAACTGTCGAAGAGCAACCGGGATACCGGCATCGCCGCGTTCCGCGAGGCGGGCAAGACGGCTGACGATATAAGGGCGATGATCCTATAGGACGTTTTGCCGGGGGGGCTCAGCCTCCTCCGGTGCTGTTTCCACCTTCACCTCCTCCTGTCTGCGCCCCATGATGTGGCGCATCACCATGCGCTTGACCTTGTATTTCATGATCGCCGCATTGATCTCCGCGCCGAGGATGAAGATGACCCCGACGATATAGAGGAAAACCAGCGCGATCATGATCGAGGCGAGGCCGGCATAGGTCGAAACGTAGGTGGCAAAAGTGGTAATGTAGGACGCAAAGACATAGGCACCGACCGACCAGGCGATCAGCGTCAGGATGATGCCCGGCAGGACATCCATGATTTTGCGGCGGCCATCCGGCAGCCAGAGATGGCTGACGATGAGGCCGGTGGCCAGCATGACGAACACGCCGACGAGGCTCCAGCTGTCGATCATGGACAGGAGGCCGTTGAACCAGGGCAGATAGGTTCCGGCATAGCGGACGGCGAGCGGCACCGCGACAAGCAGCAGGCTGACCATTGCCAGTACCAGCACACCAGCCAGAACGAAGGCGAGACTTGCAAGCCGCGTCTTGTACCATTGACGGCTTTCGGCAACCCGATAGGCACGGTTGAGCGAGACACGCAACGCCTCGACGCCATTGGAGGCGAAATAGGCGGCAGCCAGAACCGACACAGTCAGCAGGCCACCGCGCGGGATGGTCAGAACCCGCACCACTTCATCGGAAATCGGCTTGGCGATCGATTCCGGCCAGGTATCGAAGATGAAATGAACCGCCGTTGTTGCAAACTGATCGGCCCCCAGAAAGCTGCCGAGCGCGGTGCCGAAGATCAGGAATGGAAAGATCGCAAGCAGAGTGGAGAGCGCCACATGGCTCGCCATGGCCCAGCCATCGTCTTCACTGAAATGCCAGACGGCATCGAAGACGACCTTCCAGGCTATGCGAATGAAAGCCGGCATTCTCTCTCCAACTGTCTGACCATGCGACTGCGATTGTAACCCGTTCATGAATATGGGAAACCGGGCAGCAATTTCTACAGGAAACGATCCATTATGACTGACCGTCCCTCGATAATCGTCACCGGCTGCTCGTCCGGCATCGGTGCCTGGTGCGCCCGCGCGCTCCTGAAGGACGGCTGGCAGGTCTTTGCCACGGTCCGGAAGGCGGAGGATCTGACGGCACTCGAAAACGACGGCATCGAAGCTTTCGTGATGGATTATACCAAACCGGAGACTATCGCCAAACTCGTGGATGATGTGTTTGCCCGAACGGGCGGCAGGCTGGATGCGCTGTTCAACAACGGCGCCTATGGCCAGGCGGGTGCCGTCGAGGACTTGCCGGTGGAGGCACTGCGGCTGCAGATGGAAACCAATGTCATTGGCTGGCACGACCTGACGCGGCGGGTCATCCCGGCGATGCGGACGCAGGGCCACGGACGCATCGTCCAGTGCTCATCTATCCTTGGAATTGTTCCCTATAAATGGCGCGGCGCGTATAATGCTTCGAAGTTCGCTCTGGAAGGCCTGACGCTAACCATGCGCATGGAGCTTGAAGGCAGCGGTATCGAGGTAAGCCTGATCGAGCCGGGACCGATCACCTCACGCTTTACCGCCAATGCGCTGATCAATATCGAGCGCTTCATCGACCTCAAGGGATCGGTGCATGCCGTGGAATATGAAAAGCAGCTGCGGCGGTTGAAGGGCGATAGTGCGCCGGCAAGAGGCAAGCTCGAGCCCGATGCGGTGTATACTGCGCTGAAACGCGCATTGACCGCGAAGAAGCCGAAGCCGCATTACATCGTGACGCAGCCGGCCAAACACGGTGCGCTTTTGAAGAAACTGCTGCCGGCCGGGCTGTTCTATCGTTTCATCGGCCGCCTCGGCTGAGCTGAAAGGCAAGGGTAAGTCACATGCATAGTTTTCTCACCGGTTTGACATTGCTCGTCATGGGCCTTGTCGCCATCGTTCTGGTCCGCGGCCTTGTGCACATGGCGAAGGGCGGCGACGGCAACACATCCAACAAGCTGATGCAGGCCCGCGTGTTCCTGCAAGCGGTCGCGATCGTCCTGATCATGCTGACCCTGTGGCTCACCGGCGGCGGCCGCTGAGCGATGGTCAAACTCAACAAGATCTACACCAAGACCGGCGACGACGGCACGACGGGGCTCGCTACCGGCCCGCGCCGCCTGAAAAGCGACCTGCGCGTCGATGCCTATGGCACGATCGACGAGGCCAATTCCTTTATCGGACTGGCACGCCAGCATACACCGGAGCTCGCTACGCTCGATGCGATGCTGATGCGCATCCAGAACGACCTGTTCGACCTTGGCGCCGATCTTTCCACACCCGATACCGGCGAAACGCTGGCCTATGAGCCGTTGCGGATCATCGCCGCGCAGGTGAGCCGGCTGGAAGCCGAAATCGACGCGCTAAACGCCGACCTCGATCCGCTGCGCTCGTTCGTGCTGCCCGGCGGCAGCGGTGCCGCAGCCGCATTGCACATCGCCCGCACCGTTGCCCGGCGGGCCGAGCGGCTGATGGTGGAGCTTGCCCGGATGGACGGCGAGATCGTCAGCGCCCCGGCGCTGGAATATATCAACAGGCTCTCGGATTTCCTCTTCGTCGCTGCACGCTGGACCAACGGCAAGGGCCAGTCGGATGTGCTTTGGGTTCCCGGGAAAAACAGGTAAGCTTGACGCTGATCACCGCTTCGAGGGACCAACGCGCCTATGTTCATACCGCTGCACGACGCGAATTCCCTGAAGCATATCAAGGTCCAGTATGTCACGATCAGCCTGATCATCATCAATACACTGGTCTGGCTGATGACCGGGCCACTGCTGGTACCGGAAGAATTCACCAATGCAGCGACGATGGGCCTGGGTTATATTCCGGCCATCGCCTTCGACTATGCGCATCTGGCACAGAACCTCGTGCTGGTTCCCGATGACGCCACCTATCTCACCTACTCTTTCCTGCATGGCGATTTTTGGCATCTGGCCGGCAACATGCTGTTCCTCTGGGTGTTCGGCGACAATGTCGAGGATGCGCTGGGGCATTTCCGTTTCCTCCTCTTCTATCTTCTCTGTGCGGCTGCAGGCGCGCTCACACACGGCCTGATCAACACGGAATCGCAGGCGCCGCTGATCGGCGCATCGGGTGCCATTTCCGGCGTCGTCGCCGCCTATTTTCTGTTGCATCCGAAGGTGCGCGTCTGGGTGCTGGTGCTGTTTCGCATTCCGCTGCCCCTGCCCGCCTTCATTCCGCTGGCCTTCTGGATCGGCCAGCAGTTTTTCATGGTGCTCATCGACCCCGAAGGCGACGTGTCGTGGGGTGCGCATGTCGGCGGCATCATTGCCGGGCTGATCCTGGTGGTCATTTTGCGACGCCGGGACGTGCCGCTGTTCGACCGCACGATCGTCACGCCAAGGGCCGTGCGGCATGTTGAAGCAGCAACGGTTGACGCGCCGCCCGTTGCTGCCCCGGCGATCAAGAAACCCACACCATGGGGCAGGCCCACCTGATCTTGGCCGATTAACGGCGAAAATTCTGCAATATCCGTTTGAAAATAGCGCTTTAACAACGCGCCGTTGCTGGCGTGACGCAGAAGATGACTGCGCTTTTTCGATTTAATATTGACGCGCACGTAAACGTCAGTATTTTTCCCATGGCAATCTTGCAGAGGAGCAATGGGCAAAGATTGTAATTGGAGAAAAAACGCGTATCGATGTCGCCAACCGACAATCAGACCGCCGCGTTAAAGCGCATTTTCTCGCAAACGTTTCGTAAGGAAGGACATCATGAAAGTTCTGGTCACCGTCAAGCGTGTCGTCGACTACAACGTGAAGATCCGGGTCAAGCCGGATGGCACCGGGGTCGAGCTTGCCAATGTGAAGATGTCGATGAATCCGTTCGACGAGATTTCGGTCGAGGAAGCGCTTCGTCTGAAGGAAGCCGGCAAGGTCGAGGAAGTGGTCGTCGTCTCCGTTGGCCCGGCCAAGGCCGAAGAGACCTTGCGCACCGCTCTTGCCATGGGCGCCGACCGGGCGATCCTGGTCGAGACCGACGACGCGGTCGAGCCGTTGGCCGTCGCCAAGATCATCAAGGGCGTCGCGGAAGCCGAACAGCCCGGCCTGATCATCGTCGGCAAGCAGGCGATCGATGATGACTCGAACCAGACCGGCCAGATGCTGTCGGCGCTGCTCGGCTGGGCCCAGGGCACGTTCGCCTCGAAGATCGAGCTTGGCGATGGCAAGGCTCAGGTCACCCGCGAAGTCGATGGCGGTCTCCAGACCATCGAGATCAAGCTGCCAGCGGTGGTGACCACCGATCTTCGTTTGAATGAGCCGCGCTATGCCTCGCTGCCAAACATCATGAAGGCCAAGAAGAAGCCGCTCGACAAGAAGAGCCCGGCTGACTTCGGCGTCGATACCGCGCCGCGCCTGAAAGTTCTGAAGACCGAAGAGCCGGGTGGCCGCAAGGCCGGCATCAAGGTCAAGACCGTCGCCGAACTGGTCGACAAGCTCAAGAACGAAGCCGGCGTGCTTTAAGGTCCAGAAAGGGAGTATTACATATGGCCATTCTTCTTCTGGCTGACCACGACAACGCAACGCTTTCCGACCAGACCGCCAAGGCGCTGACGGCTGCCGCCAAGATCGGCGACGACGTGCATGTGCTGGTCGCAGGCGCTGGCGCCAAGGCTGCAGCCGATGCCGCCGCAAAACTGTCCGGCGTTTCCAAGGTACTGCTGGCTGAAAGCGGTGATCTTGCCAACAATCTGGCCGAGCCGCTGGCCGCCCTGATCGTCTCGCTGGCCGGTTCCTACGACACCATCATCTCGGCCGCCACATCGACCGGCAAGAACGTCCTGCCGCGCGTTGCAGCGCTGCTGGATATCGCCCAGATTTCGGAAATCACCGAAGTCGTTTCGGCCGACACGTTCAAGCGGCCGATCTATGCCGGCAACGCCATCCAGACGGTGCAGTCCGGTGAAGCCAAGAAGGTGATCACCGTGCGCACCGCCTCGTTTGCCTCGGCAGGCGAAGGTGGCTCGGCCTCGGTCGAGACCATTTCGGCGGCTGCCAATCCGGGCCTCTCGACCTTCGTCAAGGACGCCCTGTCCTCGTCGGACCGTCCGGAACTGACATCTGCCAAGATCATCATTTCCGGCGGCCGTGCACTCGGTTCGTCGGAAAAATTCCAGGAAGTCATCCTGCCGGTGGCCGATAAGCTCGGTGCGGCCGTCGGCGCCTCGCGCGCTGCCGTTGACGCCGGTTATGCCCCGAACGACTGGCAGGTTGGCCAGACCGGCAAGGTCGTTGCCCCGCAGCTCTACATCGCTGTCGGCATTTCCGGCGCGATCCAGCATCTGGCCGGCATGAAGGACAGTAAGGTCATCGTCGCCATCAACAAGGACGAGGAAGCCCCAATCTTCCAGGTCGCCGACTACGGCCTCGTCGGCGATCTCTTCACCATCCTGCCGGAGCTTGAAAAAGCACTCTGAGCACCCTGAAAATACCGTCAACGGCCGCGCATCACTGCGCGGCCGTTTTCGTTTTAGAAGCAACGCCTTTCCTGAACCGACAATACGTTCAGCAGTGAATAAAGGCTGGAAAATTGGCGGCGATGCCTTTATCACTGGCATCTGAATACCTTGCCCCAACGGGCGTTTTGCTTTTTGCACGAACGGAAGCGCGATCGGCCTTTCGTATGGATGATGGAAAATCGGTTCGATGATCAAGAATGTCGGAATTGTGGGCGCTGGACAAATGGGCTGCGGCATTGCCCAGGTATCGGCTTCGGCCGGCTACAAGGTGCATATCTACGACATTTCGGCCGACCGCGTTGAAGCCGGTCTTGCGACCATCAACGGCAACATGGCGCGCCAGGTGTCCTCCGGTAAATTGACAGACGAGGAGCGCAAGAAGGCGCTATCGCTGATCAAGGGCTCCGCTGATGTCAACGACCTTACGCCGATGGACCTGGTGATCGAGGCCGCGACCGAAGACGAAAGCGTCAAGCGCAAGATTTACGGCCAGATCTGCCCGGTTCTGAAGGCCGACGCCATTCTCGCCACCAACACCTCGTCCCTGTCGATCACGCGGCTTGCGTCCGCGACCGACCGGCCGGAACGCTTCATGGGCATCCATTTCATGAACCCGGTTCCGGTGATGAAGCTGGTCGAACTGGTGCGCGGCATTGCCACCGAAGAAGGCACGTTCGCAACCGCCAAGCAATTCGTCGCCACACTCGACAAGACGATCACCGTTGCCGAAGATTTTCCTGCCTTCATCGTCAACCGCATCCTCTTGCCGATGATCAACGAGGCGATCTACACACTCTATGAGGGCGTCGGCAGCGTCGATGCCATCGACACGGCGATGAGGCTGGGCGCCAACCATCCGATGGGGCCGCTGCAACTCGCCGATTTCATCGGTCTCGATACCTGCCTGTCGATCATGCAGGTGCTGCATGACGGCCTGGCAGATTCGAAATACCGCCCCTGCCCGCTGCTGGTGAAATATGTCGAGGCCGGCTGGCTCGGCCGCAAATCCGGCCGAGGCTTCTATGACTACCGCGGTGAGGTTCCCGTTCCGACGCGGTAAATCAGGCGGCGGCGATATCGGTCCTGGAAAAATCATTGCCTTTGAAGAGCAATGGCAGGCCATGTACCTTGGCGCAGGCATAAGACATGCAGTCGGCCAGATTGAGCTGCGCTGGATGGCCGCGGCCCTTGCCGTAGGTCGAAAATGCCCTGACCGATGCTGTGGCAATGTTTCCGTCAATCGGCAGAATGTCGATATCCGCCTCATCAAGCAGCAGCCGAACGCGGCTTTCGACGAGAAGCGGATCAAGATCGAGCATTGTTGACAAGCGCATCGAGGCTTCAAGGATTACCAGACCAGATGTGACGCGCGATTGCGCTATCGAAATGCGCCCCGCGAAATCACCCGCCTCCGGTTCGCCAGCCAGCAGCGCAACGATCACCGATGTATCAATGAACATCAGGAATGCCCCCACATGGCATCGATTTCTTCCTTGCTCATCGCTTTGCGATGAGGTCCAGCCTGATTTGCGAGATCGGCAGCGATGCGCGCAATGCGATCAGCAAGCGGCTCCTTTTCAATGTCCCGGCGCAACTCGCCTTCGAGCGCCTGAATGACAGCCGCTGTCATCGTGAGATTGCGCCTTTCGGCCAGCTGCTGCGCAAGTTCGCGTGCTCGTTCATCGCGGATTTGCAAGGTCATCGTGAAACTCCGTCAAAGTGCAATATTATCATTACACTGAGAAAAAGTCATCCATACAATATTAAAGGTGCATGCTTCGAGACCCCGCGGCCTCAGTTACCATCGACCGCCGCCTTCACCAATGCCCTGGCATCGTCGCTATCCCATGCGGCAGGGCCGTTCATCGACGAGATCAGGCAACCCTTGTCGTCCATCAGCAGCGTGACAGGCAGGCCGAAGGCCAGGCCTTCCTTCTTCAACAAATTGAAAACGCCCATCGACGCATCGCGGTAATAACCGAGGTCATGCACACCGGTTTCGTTGAGAAAGGCCGTCGGCTTCTCATCGTCACCGATATCGATATTGACGGCAACCACCTCGAACTTGTCGCTCCCCGCGGCCTTTTGCAGCGCATTGAGGGCCGGCATCTCTTCGCGGCAGGGGCCGCACCATGTCGCCCAGAGATTGAGCAGCACGGTCTTGCCGCCAAAATCGGCAAGCGTCAGATCCTTGCCGTCCTTGCCCTTGAAACTGAGGCTGGACATGGAGCGCGGCTCGCTGACCGGCGCCATCGCGGCGACCTGGCCCTTGAGGAACGGTGTGATGGCCGCAACCTTGCCTTTTGCCGTTTCGCAGATCTTGGCGTCTGCGGTTTCCACCGCCGCACCATTGCCAGACCCGCTTTCCCTGACGTATACCGCTGCCGCACCGGCGATCACGCCCGCAAGGGCAGCGATCATCACCAGTCTGGCAGGGGGAAAGCGTTTCTTCTTGTCGTTTACTTCATTTTCCAAAACGGGTCATTCTCCAGGGCGGGCATCTTCATGGCTGACGGCACTTCTGAAACCAA
This sequence comes from Hyphomicrobiales bacterium, assembly GCA_900473685.1. Taxonomy (GTDB): domain Bacteria; phylum Pseudomonadota; class Alphaproteobacteria; order Rhizobiales; family Rhizobiaceae; genus Pararhizobium. The sequence goes on along the minus strand of UCNE01000009.1, from coordinate 358,549 downwards.
AAGTTCCAACCAGATGTGGGGCGGTCGCTTTGCTCAAGGACCGTCGGCGATCATGGAGGAGATAAATGCCTCGATCGGCTTCGACAAGAAGCTTTTCGCCCAAGACATCCGCGGCTCAATAGCGCATGCAACCATGCTGGCCCATCAAGGCATCATTTCGGCAGACGATAAAGACAAGATCGTTCACGGCCTGAGCACGATCCTGTCAGAGATCGAAAGCGGCCAGTTCGAATTTTCCCGGCGCCTCGAAGACATCCACATGAATGTCGAGGCGCGGCTGAGCGACCTGATCGGCCCGGCAGCCGGACGCCTGCACACCGCCCGCTCGCGCAACGACCAGGTGGCGCTCGATTTCCGCCTCTGGGTCAAGGAAGAGCTGCAGAAATGCGAGGGCATGCTGACGAGCCTGATCGCCGCTTTCCTCGACCGCGCCGAAGAGCACGCCGAGACGGTGATGCCGGGCTTTACCCACTTGCAGACGGCCCAGCCCGTCACCTTCGGCCATCACTGCATGGCCTATGTTGAAATGTTCGGCCGCGACCGGCAGCGCGTGCGCCACGCCATCGAACACATGGACGAAAGCCCGATCGGTGCTGCCGCCCTCGCCGGCACCGGCTTTCCGATCGACCGCCAGATGACCGCCAAGGCGCTCGGTTTCCGCGAGCCGACCCGCAATTCGATCGACACCGTATCGGATCGCGATTTCGCACTCGAATTCCTGTCGATCGCCTCGATCTGCGCCGTGCACCTGTCGCGGCTGGCCGAAGAGATCGTCATCTGGTCGACGCCGCAATTCGGCTTCGTGCGCCTGTCGGATGCGTTCTCGACCGGCTCCTCGATCATGCCGCAGAAGAAGAACCCGGACGCCGCCGAACTGGTGCGCGCCAAGACCGGCCGCATCAACGGCTCGCTGATCGCACTTCTGACCGTGATGAAGGGCCTGCCGCTCGCCTATTCCAAGGACATGCAGGAAGACAAGGAACAGGTCTTCGACAGCGCCGAGAGCCTGGAACTGGCAATTGCCGCGATGACCGGCATGGTCCGCGACATGACCATTCGTGCCGACCGGATGAAGGCCGCCGCCGGCTCCGGCTATTCCACCGCTACCGACCTTGCCGACTGGCTGGTGCGCGAGGCAGGCTTGCCCTTCCGCGACGCCCATCACGTGACCGGCCGCGCCGTTGCACTGGCCGAACAGAAAGCCTGCGAACTGGCCGAACTTTCTCTCGAGGACCTGCAGGCGATCCATCCGGATATCACCGGCAAGGTGTTTGACGTCTTGACCGTCGAAGCATCGGTTGCCAGCCGCACCTCGTTCGGTGGTACCGCGCCGAGCGAAGTCCGCAAGCAGATTGCCTGGTGGCGGACCCGCAACTGAGAATACGATTCAGGGTGCACAATGCCCTGAAAAGCCGTTATGAGTTTTGGCGAATTTGCGCAGAAGGGCTGATTGCCCGGACCGGGAACCATCGATGCTGTCACGAAACACCACAATTCTGCTTGCAGCCCTTGCCGTTGCCGGCCTGACGCTGTCCGGCTGCGGCCGCAAGGGCGACCTCGATCGTCCAGGCTCCTCCGCGCCGATCAACACCAAGGCGGCACCCGGCACCGTTGAAAAGAAGGACGAAGCGGCAGGTAAGCCCTTCTTCCTCGATCCCCTCCTGTAACAGAGCACACTCGTGAACCATTTCGAATATCGTGACGGCATTCTGTTTGCGGAAGACGTCTCCGTCATCGACATCGCCAAGGCGGTGGGCACCCCGTTCTATTGCTATTCCACCGCGACGCTGGAGCGGCATTATTCGGTTTTCTCCAAGGCGTTTTCCGATATCGACGCCATGGTCTGCTACGCCATGAAGGCCAATTCCAACCAGGCCGTGCTGAAGACCCTCGGACGGCTTGGCGCTGGTGTCGACGTGGTATCGGGCGGCGAATTGCGCCGGGCTTTGGCTGCCGGCATTCCGGCCAGCCGCATCATGTTTTCCGGCGTCGGCAAGACCGCCGCCGAAATGGACCTGGCACTCGATGCCGGCATCTACTGCTTCAACGTCGAATCCGAGCCGGAACTGGAAGTGCTGAATGCCCGCGCCGTGCGTGAAGGCAAGAAGGCGCATGTGTCCTTCCGCATTAATCCGGATGTCGACGCCAAGACCCATGCCAAGATTTCGACCGGCAAGAAGGAAAACAAGTTCGGCATCGCCTATGAGCGCGCCCGCGCTGTTTATGCTCATGCAGCAACCCTGCCCGGCATTCAGGTGACCGGCATCGACATGCATATCGGCAGCCAGATTACCGAACTGCAGCCCTTCGCCGACGCTTTCAAGCTGCTGCGCGAACTGGTCGATACCCTGCGCGCCGACGGCCACAACATTGATCACGTCGATGTCGGCGGTGGTCTTGGCGTGCCCTACAAGCTGGACAACAACCCGCCGCCGCTGCCCGATGCCTATGCAACGATCGTCAAGGACCAGTTGCGCGAACTCGGCTGCAAGATCATCATGGAGCCGGGCCGCCTGATCGTCGGCAATGCCGGCATCATGGTGACGGAAGTCGTCTACGTGAAGGACGGCGGCTCGAAGACCTTCGTCATCGTCGATGGCGCCATGAACGACCTGATCCGCCCGACGCTCTACGACGCCTATCATGAGATCCAGCCGGTACGCATCTCCGCCGCCAACGCGCCACGCATCAAGGCCGATATCGTCGGCCCGGTCTGCGAGACCGGCGATTACCTGGCGCTCGATCGGGAAATGGCCATGCCGAAGCCCGGCGACCTGATTTCGATCGGTACCGCCGGCGCCTATGGCGCGGTGCAGGCAGGCACCTATAACAGCCGTCTGCTGGTGCCCGAGGTGCTTGTGAACGGTGATCGCTTCCATGTGATTCGCCCGCGCACGACCTATGAAGACCTGATCGGCCTCGATTCGGTGCCGGACTGGCTCGCCTGACAGGACACACGCAGGCTCCCGCCCGGCGTTGTTGATAGCGCCGGGGTCGAGCCTCGAAATCAATCACGATTGCGTTGCCGCCCTCGTCTTCGCCACAAAGAGTGTTATCCTTCACGGCACGTTTCAAACGTTGAAAGGGAACGGATGACGGAAATCCGGCGGGACAACTCGACGGCGGCGGCAGGCTTTATGCGAAGCCTTGCGGTCAAGCGGACGCTTGCGCGCCTCGTTCTGGTCGCCGAGCAGGCCGCTCCCCGCGCCCTGCCGCTCACTGCCATCGCCTTGCTTTTTCTCTCCGCCGCATGGTTCGGTTTCTTCCGCGCCGCCCCCGGCTGGCTGCATGTCGCCGCCCTTATTGCTTTTGCCGCTGCCTTCATCGCCTTGTTGATCCCACTGCTGCGCATCCGCATCCCCGGCAATACCGAGGCGGACCGGATGCTGGAAGAGCGCAACAACCTGCCGCATCAGGCCATCCGCGTGCAGGACGATCAGCCCGCCACCAGCGGCACCTTCGGTCAGGCGCTCTGGCAGGAGCACCAGACGCGCATGGCGCGGATGATCGGTTCGCTGGAAGCCGGATTGCCGAAACCGGATATCGCCCGCACCGACAGCTACGGCCTGCGCGCCGTGCCGGTCCTGCTGGCCTGCGTAGCCTTTGCCTATTCCTATTCGAACCGCGCCGGTCTGATTTCCGATGCCTTCCACCCGCCGCAGCAGATCGCCGGCACCCCGGATGTCCGCATCGATGCCTGGGTGACGCCACCGGCCTATACCGGCCGCGCGCCGGTGTTCCTGACGGGACGGCAGGGCGCGGAGCCAGTGACTGGCAACGCCGAGCCACTGCGCATCCCGCAGTTCAGTGAATTGACCGTGCGCATCACCAGCGGTGGTGAAGGCACGCCCGTCACCTATCTCGAGAACGGCGCGGCCCAGCCGCTGGTCATCGCGGCACAGTCGGCAAAGCCGGACAAGGACGGGAAGGCAGCAGAAACAGCGACTGCCGATCCGGCCAAGCCCGGCAGCGATACCCATATGCTGAAAATCACCAGGGACGGATCCCTCTCTGTCGGTGGTGAACAATGGGCTTTCACGGTGATCCCGGACAGCGTACCGGACATCGCCTTCGACGGCATTCCGCGTACGACGGTCAATGCGGCGCTGGAGATCGGTTTTGCCGCCAAGGATGACTACGGCATCCAGGATGCCTGGGCCGAGATCGTTCCGCTCGACAAGTCCGTGGCCGATGCCCGGCCGCTGTATCCGCTGCCAGAATACCGTCTTGACCTGCCCAAGCGCAATGCGCGCGAGGCAAAGGGCCTGACCAGCCGTAATCTCAGCGAACATCCGCTGTCTGGAAAGCGTGTTCGCATCACCCTGGTTGCCAGGGATGCGGCCGGACAGGAAGGCCGCAGCGTGCCGCAGGACATGATCCTGCCCGCCCACCCGTTCTTCGAGCCACTCGCCGGCGCCGTTGCCGAGCAGCGCCAGGTGTTTGCGCTCAACGCCAACGACCTGCCGCGCGCCATCGAACTCAACGACGCACTGTCGGTGCGGGCAGACGAGACCATCCCCAACCTGACGCATTTCCTGCTGTTGCAATCCGCCCGTACCCGCATGGCGCTTTCGCGCAATGACGACATGCTGCGCGATGCCGCCAGCTATCTCTGGGAGATTGCGCTTGGCATCGAAGGCGGCGACATGGCGCTGGCCGACAAGCGGCTGCGCGATGCTCAGCAGAAGCTGTCCGAGGCGTTGGAAAAGGGTGCATCGGATGAAGAAATCTCCAAGCTGATGCAGGAACTGCGCGATGCCATGAAGGACTACATGGAGGCGCTGGCCAAGCAGGCGGCAAAGAACCCGCAAGTGGCGGCCAATCCCAACCAGAACAATGTGCTGCGCCAGCAGGATCTGGAAAAGATGATGAACCAGATCGAAAACCTTGCCAAATCCGGCGCCAAGGATCAGGCACGCCAGATGCTGTCGGAAATGCAGCGCATGATGAACAATCTCCAGGCCGGCCGACCGCAGCAACAGCAGCAGGGCCAGGAGAACAGCGAAATGCGCAAGCAGATGGACAAGCTCGGCCAGCTGATGCAGGAGCAGCAGCGGCTGATGGACGAGACGTTCAAGCATGATCAGGCGTTGCGCGATCGCATGCAGCGCGGCGACCCGCTGGAGGGAGAAGACCAGGAACTGTTCGGCCAGGACATGCCGCAGCCCCCCGGCCAGCAGCAGGACGACAATGCGCAGCCCGGCCCGCTGGACAACATGACGGCCGAGCAACTCGAGCAGGCGCTGAAGGACATGCAGGCGCAGCAGGACCAGCTGGGCAAGCAACTCGGCGAGTTGCAGAAGGGCCTTGAAGGCATGGGCATCAAGCCCGGCAAGGGGTTTGGCGAGGCCGGCCGCGAGATGAAGGGCGCTTCCGGCGCACTTGGCAAGGGCCAGGGCGAACAGGCCGTCGGCAGCCAGGGCCGCGCATTGCAGGCGCTGCGTGACGGCGCGCAGGATATGATGCAGCAGATGCAAAGCCAGGGCCAAGGCCCCGGGCAAGGCCAGGGCGTGCCGCAATATGGCCAGAACGGCCGCGACCCGCTCGGCCGCCGCCAGCAGAATGCCGGGCCGGATTTTGGCGATCAGGTGAAAGTGCCTGATGAGATCGATACGCAGCGCGCCCGCGAAATCCTCGACGAAATCCGCCGCCGCCTCGGCACGAATTCATCACCGGAGACGGAACGGCAGTATCTGGAGCGGTTGCTGGATATTCGGTGATGCGGGATTTCTGAGGCGCGTTCACTCAAGACACGACAACGCTCACAGGCTGTGATTGCCCCCTCACCCTCTCCCCGCAAGCAGGGAGACGGGACGACAGAGATCGCCGCATGTCCCTTCGCCCCGTTTACGGGGAGAAGGTGGCCGATAGGCCGGATGAGGGGCTATTCCAAAATGAAAAGGGCGGCGCTCAAGCCGCCAATGCGACGGCGACAGCCTTGCGGATGTCCGGCAATGTGAACGGCTTTGAAACCACATCGATGACTTTTCCAGTCAGATTGTCGGCCCGTTCGCGCTGTTCGGCATAGCCGGTCATCAACAGGATTTTCAGCGCCGGAAAAGTGGCCGACGCCTGATGGGCAAGCTCGATGCCGTCCATCACCGGCATGCGGATATCCGAGAGCAGCAAGTCGAAATTTGCATCCTGGAGGCAGGCCAGCCCCTCGGCGCCATCGGCCGCCTCGACCGTTTCATGTCCATCAAGTTGAAGCGCGCGGGCAACGAAACGGCGCAGGCCGTCCTCATCTTCGGTAATCAGGATTTTCGCCATCATGGCCTCCGTTTCGGCAACAGCTCTGCCGGGACGTCTGCCATGACAGCATCCGGTCCCTGACCCGCAGCACAGTCGCTGCGGGCTCAACACCACCAGAGTTTTGTTTGTTTTCCGTAAACGCCGAAGGCCAGATCATGGACTGTCCACAGCCGGATCGTTATTCGGCGTCGCCAGTGACGATGCCGACGAAGGGCAGTTCACGGAAGGCATAGGCCACGTCCATACCGTAGCCGACAACGAAATAATCCGGGCATTCGAACCCGACATAATCGGCTTCGAGACTGGTCTGGCGCTTGACCTTCTTGTCGAGCAGAACGGCGATGGTCACGGACTTTGCGCCGCGTTCCAGCATCAATTCCTTGGCGAAAAGCAGGGTGCGGCCCGATTCGAGGATATCGTCGATCAGGAGGACGTCGCGGCCATGTACATCGCTGTCGATGTCCTTGATGATCTTGACGCCCTGCGACACCGTGCCTGTGCCATAGCTGGACAAGGTGATGAACTCGACTTCCGGCGCCAGGCCGACGGTGTGCATGGCGCGGATGAGGTCGGCGGCGAAGATGAACGAGCCCTTGAGGACCGCAATGACCAGAAGGTCGTTGAGCGGCCCCTTGGCAATTTGTTCCGCCATTTCAACGTTTCGCGCCGAAATCACGTCGGCGGTATAAAGCGGATCAATGTTCTTTCCACGAACGACAGGCATGGGCATAGTCTCCAGATATAGAATGGAGACTGCGTTTTATGCCTCCGGAAACTAGCCGCTTAGCACAGTCAGGGCGCCGAATCACCCGGTTGACCAAAGGAAACGGCGACACCCGGCAGTTTTCCACCTGTGTGTAGGAGGCGCGTCGAGAACGGGCGGCTCTCGCCCGGCGCCAGAACAGCCTGGTTTTGCTCGATCCGGGTCGCCGTTCGCCGGTGACCGTTGGCGATCACGTCGACGACAATCGCCGGTACGGCTTTCGGGGCATCGGAGTGATTTTTAACGGCGCCGTAGACCGACAGGATTTTCATGCCATTGGCATCATTGATCGATGTCGTGACATCGCCGATCGACAGTGGCGGCACCGAGGCAACGGCTGGCTGATACTCGGAAAGACTGGCAAACAGCAGAAAGACCGGAGCGCACAGGCACGTGACCAGGACGGCAAACGCCTTGGGAGACGCCGTCTGGAGCAGGCGCTCGAAATGGTTCACCGCCCAGCCGAAAGCCGATATTCCAGTGTTGTGGCTCTGCGACGGCGGCACTGCCGCACGAACCCGGTTGTCGTTGAAAACCGGATAGGTGTTGCGCCGGCTGTGCGACGGGACGGTTTCGAATTCGGCATCGACGATCTCGGTGCGGCGGGACGGAGCGCCTGCCTGAGCGGCGCGCGCCCGGCGCTCGGGCGGCAGCAGATCCATGCGGCTGGCGGCACCCTTGGGATGGAAAGCGTTCATCGTCTCTCCTTCGCAGCCACATTGGCCGCGCCAGAATGCCCGGGCAATCGAGAGGCCAGAATCGGGCATTGAAACAAACCTTTCCCAGACGTAAACCTAAATGGTTAATGCTTCGAAAACGGCGCCGCCGGAGCGGCCGGTTTTCACGTAAAATTAACCACTGTTTAACCATGTTGGCGCTGTAACAGCGAATGCTGCGCGATATGCTGCAACAAGAGCCATCACCCCGCCGCGAAACCGTGGCATGCTGGATCGAAGAGAAGCTGGACACTGACCCGTTGATTCATTTTGAAAATGTCGGATTGCGTTATGGAATGGGCCCGGAAATCCTCCGCGACCTGACCTTCGACATTCCCAAGAAGTCGTTCCAGTTCCTGACCGGTCCTTCGGGGGCTGGCAAGACGACGCTTTTGCGGCTGCTGTTCCTGTCGCTGCAGCCGACGCGCGGCCTGATCCGCATGTTCGATCGCAACATCTCGACCATTCCGCGCGACGAATTCCCGATGCTACGCCGCCGCGTCGGCATCGTCTTCCAGGATTTCCGCCTGCTCGATCACCTCACGACCTACGAGAATGTCGCCCTGCCCCTGCGCGTGCGCGGCAAGGACGAATCGTCGTACCGCTCCGATGTGCTTGAGCTGCTGGGCTGGGTCGGCCTTGGCGAACGCATCAACGTTTTGCCGCCGGTGCTTTCGGGCGGCGAGAAGCAGCGCGCCGCAATCGCCCGCGCCCTGATCGACCGACCGGAAATCCTGCTTGCCGACGAACCAACCGGCAACGTGGATCCGCCGATGGCACGCCGCCTGCTCAACCTGTTCCTCGAACTCAACCGGCTCGGCACCGCCGTCGTCATCGCGACGCACGACCTTTCACTGATGGATCAGGTCGAGGCGCGCCGGATGATCCTCTCGCAGGGGCGGCTCGATATCTATGAGTGAGGCCCCCGCCAGCAACCGCACCGGCCAGGCCGCGCCGCAGGAGCGCAAGGCGGCCATGCGCGTGCGCCCGACAGCGCCGATCGTGCCGCCGGCAAACGTCTCCGGCAATGCGCTGGTACTGGTCATTGCCATCATGGCCTTCCTCGCCTGCCTGACACTCGGTGCGGTCAGCATGGTGCGTTCGACCGCGCAAAGCTGGGAGAGCCAGATTTCCCGCGAGATCACCATCCAGATCAAACCGGACGAAAAGCTCGACATGGAAAAGGCGCTGGCCGACGCCCGCGATCTTGCCCTGACCTTCGAGGGCACCACCAATGGCACCATCGTCGACAAGGCGGCGACCGCCCGGCTGCTGGAGCCATGGCTCGGAGCGGGCCTTGATCTCGACGATCTGCCGGTGCCGCGCCTCGTGATCATCACCATCGACGAGCAAAACCCGCCCGATTTTGCCGCCATGCGCACCATGCTGACGGAGACCATCCCGCAAGCCTATCTCGACGATCACCGCACCTGGGTCGACCGGCTGGTGGCGATGGCGCATACGACGGCGCTGATCGGCACCGGCATCCTGGTGCTGGTGTTTTCTGCCATGGTACTGACCGTGATCTTTGCCACGCGCGGCACGTTGTCTGGCAACCGCCACATCGTAGAGGTGCTGCATTTCGTCGGTGCGGAAGCCGGTTTCGTCGCTTCGGAATTCCAGAAACACTTTTTGAAGATCAGCCTGAAGGGCGCCGGCGCCGGCGGGCTTCTGGCAGCGGCCTGCTTCGCGATCGCAAGCTTCTGGCAATCGCGCTCGCTCGCCACCCCGCAGAGCGACCAGACGACCGCCATGTTCGGCAGTTTTTCCATCGGCTTTACCGGCTATCTCGGCATTGCCGCCATCATGATCGTCATTGCACTTCTGACGACGCTGACGGCTCGCTTCACGGTGATGCGCACCATCTATGAAATCGATCTGATCCGGTCGGACCCGGCCCGCATCGACGGCAACCAGACCTGATCATGACGATTGCGTCGTCCTGCATCCATCCGTTGCCGCAATCTGCTTCTATTGAAGAAACAGAATCAGTCCTGGCCCCAGCGGAGCAGCCGGAATAGCAATGAGCGACAGCGGCGAAACACGGCGGAAGGGAACGCTGGTGCGACGGCATGTAAGCCTACGCCGCCGCATCGTCCGGCTGACATTTTACGTGCTTCTGCTGATTGCCGGTGCCACTGCCGCCGGTTTCCTCTATTTCGCCGATTCCGTCGCCTCTCTTCAGCCGCCGGCCAATCCCAAGGCGGACGCCATCGTTGTGCTGACTGGCGGCTTCCAGCGGATCGACCAGGCCGTCGAGCTGCTGCAGACGGGCGCTGGAAAACGGCTGTTGATCTCCGGCGTTCACCCCTCAACGACAGGCGGCCAGATCCGTCGCAACACGCAGAGCTCGGCCGATCTTTTCAAATGCTGTGTCGATATTGGCCATGATGCGATCGATACGATCGGCAATGCCAACGAGACCGCCAACTGGATCCGCGACAACGGCTACCGCAGCATTCTGGTCGTCACCAACAACTACCATATGCCGCGCAGCCTACTGGAATTGCGCAGGGCCAATCCGGGCATCGAGTTCATCGCCTATCCCGTCGTCAATTCCGACCTGAAGAGCACCAACTGGCTGGCAAACCCGATGGTGCTGAAGACGATTCTTCTGGAATATCTCAAGCTGACAATCGCGTCAGCACGTGATGCGCTCGGCGCTCACCCGGCAAGCGGATTGCGCACCGGGACGAAAGACACAGGCAGCAAGCAATAGACATCGTGCTGGATCTCGCCAAGCCAGCTGTTTTCCTTGCCGTAATATTCGTGTAGGCAGCGGGCTAACCTTTTTGCTGCGAAAGCCTGCCGATGATCATCCTGCGTTCAGTCCTGTTCAACATCGTGTTCTACATCAACCTGATCCTGCAGATGGTGGTGATGACGCCGTTCTATTTCCTGGCGCCGCGCAAGACCTCCTGGTTCGTTCCGAAGAACTGGGCGCGCAGCAATCACTGGCTGTTCCGGGTGATGGTCGGTACGACGTTCGAGATCGAGGGATTGGAGAACATTCCCAAGGGCGGCTACATCTTTGCGCCGAAGCACCAGTCGTTCTGGGATGTTTACGCCTTGCTGCCATGGCTGGCGGACCCCTTCTTCATCCTGAAGCGCGAACTGGTCTGGATCCCGCTCTTCGGCTGGTACGTCCAGAAACAGCGCATGGTGCCAGTCGATCGCGGTGCGCGCGGCAAGGTGATGGCGGCAGTGATGCAGCGCGCCAAGGACGAACTGGCAACCGGACGCCAGTTGATCATCTATCCCGAAGGCACCCGCCGCCCACCGGGCGCTCCACCGGAATACAAATACGGCATCGCCCGGCTCTATCGCGACCTCAAGATGCCGGTCATTCCCGTCGTCATGCATCCCGGCCTGTTCTGGCCGCGCCGCAAGTTCCTGCGCTACCCTGGCCATTTCAAGGTGCAGATCCTGCCGCCGATCGAAGCCGGGCTTGATCCCGACGTCTTCCTGAAGACGCTGGTCGACGTGATGGAAAGCGCCAGCGACGCGCTGCTGGTGGAGACGGTGAAGAACAATCCGCACGTACCGCTACCGCCAACGGCTGTGCAGCGCCTGAAAGAGCTGAAGGAGCTCGGCACTCAGGCCTGAAGCCTGGTCCGCTCGACGGTGGCGGCCACCTCTTCCAGCCAGTGATCGCGAATGCCCATCTCCTTCAGATGGGCAAGCGCGTTGACCACATAGTCGGTATTGGGTCCGGATTTTCCATGGGACACGGCGATGGTGGCGGCGGCATCCTTCACGCTCAGGGCACCGGCATATTGCGCATGGGCGCGGTCGATCGTGTAGGTGAGTGCTGCGACACGGCGGCCGTCGGCAAGCAGCACCGGCATGGTGCGTTCGAGATAGACATGGGTGACCAGCTCGCGTTCGCGCAGGTAACCGACGACATCGTCCTTGTCCTTCAACGCCACCTTGAACGCCATGCCGCGGCAGGAGCCGCCACGGTCAAGACCGAGCACGAGGCCCGGACGTTCCGGGGTTCCCCGGTGCACGAAAGAGCGGACGCAGAGCGAGCGTCGGTAGCCGAACGCCCGGGCCGTCATCTTGTTTTCAAAGGCAAAGCCGGGGTTCCACATCAGCGAACCGTAGCCAAACACCCAAAAATCGTCCATATCCACTGCCATTCACATCCATGCCATCCCGGCGCCACAAACCAGGGCCAGGAGCGGCGGACAGACACTCTGGTGCTTTCCTAGCGCATCTGCCCGGCAATCGGAATCGATTTTCTCCACGATTTTGAAGCACGGCGGCGGTGGACGGCCAGAGCGGCAGACCAGAATTCTCGTGCCGCAGCGTCGCGGACAAACGACGGAGCAGACCATGACCGCAGCAGATATCGCCGCCCCCTCCGCCGGCAGCCGGAAAATCAGACGGCTGGCGATCGGCGTCGTGCTGTTCCTCATCGTCTATGCCGGCGCGTGGTTTTTCGCGGCCAACCAGATCGAGACGCGGCTGGCCGCCTTTCTGACAGAGAAGAAGGCAAGCGGATCGTCGGCGGAATGCGACGGCATGAGCGTGCGCGGCTTTCCTTTCCGCATCGGCCTGTTCTGCGACAGCGTCCGCCTCGACAACATTTCACGCGGGGCATCGGCCTCCTTCGGCGCGTTGCGTTCGGCCGCCCAGGTCTACCGGCCGGGCCATGCGATCATCGAGCTTGACGGTCCGGCGGAAATCCGCTTCTCGCCCGGCATGACCGTCTCTGCCGATTGGGAATTGCTGCATGCGAGCGTACAGGCGACGCTGTCCGGCCTTGACCGCACCTCGCTGACCTATGACAAACTGGCCGGCACGGCCATGCTGCCGTCCTTCGACGACGACGCCGCACCCGGCGACACGCACAAGTTCATCTTCAATGCCGGGCACGGCGAAGTGCATCTGCGGCAGAACGGCGCCGATCTCGACGCCGCCCTCAGTGTCGATCAATTCGATCTGAAATTCGACAAGGGGCTAAGCCTGCTGCCCCTCATCAACGCCAGCGCCGACATGACCCTCGTCGACCGCGCCAATCTGATGGAGCGCGGCGGATGGAAGCCGGATGTGCTGCGGGGCAGCAAAGGCGAGATGCGCAACCTGACGCTCGATCTCGGCAATGGCATGGTGACATCGGCGTCCGGCCCGTTCACCGTCAACGACCAGGGCCTGATCTCGGGCGAATTCAGCGTCACCATGAAGAATATCGAAGGCTGGCGTCAGAACCTCGTCAAGGTGTTCCCCGACAAGGACGGCACCGTCATGGTCAACAACATCGCCAACATGCTGACGGCGCTGGCCGACGGCAAGAACGAGGCGACGGTGAAGCTGAACGTGCGTGACGGCATCGCGTTTCTGGCATTTTTTCCGATTGGGGAACTGCCGCAGTTGTGAGGGTGCGGCTGAAGTCGGCTCCCTGCCTGACAAGCCCCTCATCCGCCCTACCGGGCACCTTCTCCCCGTAAACGGGGCGAAGGGATTTGCGGCCAACTCCGAGCCAGTCCCCTCGCCCCGTTTACGGGGAGAGGGCCACGTCACCGAGTTATAAATCACATCCAGATTTTGGCTGAAGCGAGTTTGACGAGAGCAAGGTAGTTTTCGCTTCAACGGCAACCACATGTTCCCGGTCGTCGACCGATTCGGCACCGGCTACGTCACGGTGGATCATGGTGCGCCAGCACTACGCCGGTCCTGGAAAATTCAACAGCTGCGCCTGACGCGCCGGAGCCCTTATCCTTCAACGATTTCGCTGATCTGCACGATAGGCGCGATGTCCGTATAGTTGGCGACGTCTGCGGCGATCTCCGCACGGTGGGGACCGAGAGCCTCCTGGAATGTCTCCAGAGTCGGCGAGTAGACGTGGCACGCCGCGACGAACCCCGGCGCGCTTCCAGGTTCGCGACCCGCAAGGCCCTTATCGATCTCGTAGCGCAGGCAAGCATCGCCGAGCCGTTCCTGGATCAGTGGCATATGGCGGGTGCGGTAGTAGTCGTGATCGAACTTCGACCCGCCATCGGCCGGATAGTAGACGCTCATCTTGATCATGGTCGGCTCCTGTCTGAACGCCTCTCCGAGCGTTCGAGGGGCCTTTCTAGCTCACCGATTCGTAAAGCGCATCCAGATTTTGGCTGAAGCGAGCTTGACGAGAGCAAGTAGTTTTCGCTTTGCTTTTTGAAACGGGTGGCGAGGGGCTATCACCCGGGCTTGATCCTGGGGTGATCGCCTGTTGCTTTTCACTGCAAGCATCGCCAAAGTGCGTTCAAATACTTAGTAGGCTCGCCCCGGCCGGGACAGATCGTTGCACTGAAACAGAATAATCAATGGCAATAAACCCTAAAGCTATCGATATAGTAACTTACAATCCAGCAGAAGATTGCTATATCCTAATAATCGCGAATAGTGAAGCGTGGGACGACTCGGATGAAACTCTGAGTTTACTCACTCAGAAAATCAGTAACTATGCTGATTTTGCTTTAAACGGCCAACTCTTAGAGATTCACCCCCAGGCCGCAGATAAAGCGCTTAGAATTCAGATAGATTGTGAGTCCGCACCCCCCCAGCGCCTTTGCCGTCAGTTATCAGAACTTAAAAATAGCCTTGAGCAGTATGACATCGAGTTGACGATGCTTTTACTTGAATGAGACGCCGGATCTGATACCGCGACCAGCCGCCTACTTCTGATCCATCGCATGCCGGCCGAAATCGGCCATGTCGGTATCCTGACCTGCCTGGACAATGGAGCGGCGGATGGCGCGGGTGCGGGTGAAGAGGTCGAACAGCTTGTCGCCATCGCCCCAGCGGATTGCTCGCTGCAAATAGGCCAGATCCTCGGAAAACCGCGACAGCATTTCAAGGATCGCATCCTTGTTGTGCAGGCAGACGTCGCGCCACATGGTCGGGTCTGATGCCGCAAGACGGGTGAAGTCGCGGAAACCCGAGGCGGAATATTTGATCACCTCCGATTCGGTCACCGCTTCCAGATCATCCGCCGTGCCAACAATGTTGTAGGCGATGATGTGCGGCAGGTGCGAGACGATCGCCAGAACCTTGTCATGATGTTCCGGGTCCATGTCATCGACCATCGAACCCAGCGTTTCCCAGAAGGTGCGCAGCTTCGCCTTGGCCGTTTCATCTGTCTCCGGCAGCGGCGTTAGGATGCACCAGCGACCCTTGAACAGGCCGATGAAGCCCGCGTCCGGGCCGGAATATTCGGTACCGGCAATCGGATGGCCCGGGATGAAATGGACACCTTCCGGCATGTGCGGCGCCATCTGGGCGATGACAGAGCCCTTGGTCGAGCCGACATCAGTGACGATCGCACCGGGCTTCAGATGCGGAGCGATTTCGGCGGCAACGGCACCGGACGCACCGACGGGCACGGAGACGATGACCAGATCGGCATTCTTGACCGCATCGGCAGCCGACGTCGTGTAGCGGTCGCCGAGGTTCAGCGCCTCTGCCCGCTTCAACGTCGCATCGCTGCGCGTCGAGACAGTGACGGAACCGGCAAGGCCCTTGTCCTTGATTTCACGAGCGATCGACGAGCCGATCAGGCCGATGCCGATCAGCGCGATGGTTTCAAACTGCTTTGCCATCACGCCCGGCCCATGAACTCGGTGAGCGCGGCAATCACGCCTTCATTGGCTTCCGCCGAGCCGATGGTCATCCGCAACGCATTGGGAAGGCCGTAGCCCCTCACCGCCCGAAGGATGAAACCGCGGCGGGTCAGGAACTCGTCGGCTTCCGGCGCTCGCTTGCCGTCGGTATCCGGGAAATGGATCAGCACGAAATTGGTGACCGACGGCGTGACGCGCAGACCGAGCGAAGAGAAAGCATCGGTGAGCTTGCCGAGCCAGAGCGAATTGTGCTCGAGGGCGGTCGCCATGAACGCCTGGTCGCGGATGGCAGCGGAGCCAGCGGCAATGGCCGGCGCATTCATGTTGAACGGCCCACGCACCCGGTTCAGCGCGTCGATGATGGCAAGCGGCGCATACATCCAGCCGACGCGCAGGGCGGCCAGCCCGTGGATCTTCGAAAACGTGCGGGTCATCACCACGTTCTGGTTGGACGACACCAGCTCAAGTCCGGCTTCATAGTCGTTGCGGCGGACATATTCCGCATAGGCGGCATCGAGAACAAGAATGACGTTCTTCGGCAGGCCGGCCTGCAGGCGGCGCACTTCATCGACCGGAACATAAGTACCGGTCGGATTGCCGGGATTGGCGAGGAACACCATTTTCGTCTTCGGTGTTACCGCGGCAAGAATGGCATCAACGGTGACCTGGCAATCGTTTTCCGGCACCGTGACCGGCGTCGCACCAGCGCCCATGATCTGGATCTTGTAGACGAGGAAACCGTGTTCGGTGATGATGGCTTCATCGCCGGGGGCGAGATAGACGTGGCAGAGCAGGCCGAGCAGCTCGTCGGAGCCGTTGCCGCACATCAGGTTGGCCGTGTTCAGGCCATAGACGGAGGCAATAGCTTCACGCAGTTCGATCGCCTGGCCATCGGGATAGATTTCGAGCTTGGCGGCAGCCTTCTGGAAGGCTTCGATCGCCTTCGGGCTCGGCCCGAGCGGGGTCTCGTTCGAAGAGAGCTTGTAAACCTTGGCAACACCCGGCGCATGCTCCTTGCCCGGTACGTAGGCGGCAATATCGAGGATACCGGGGCGTGGTGTTGGGCTCGTAAAGTCTGTGCTCATGGGATCAGCTTTCGCGGCAGGGAAAATGACGCTCAGGCAATACCGGTGCAGCGGGTTTTTGTCGAGTGTGACATTGTTTCTTCGCTCGCATCTCCCCCCCTCTGTCGGCGACGCCGACATCTCCCCCACAAGGGGGGAGATCACCCACCAACTCCCGAAGATCACAAGGGAAAGGAAAATCTCCCCACCTGTGGGGGAGATGTCAGCGAAGCTGACAGAGGGGGGCGACTTGCCTCTGGAGCAGATGATGGAAAACTACGACTTTTCCCGCGTCGTCGGCACGCCGTGCGGCGCCAACACCGGCACGAAGACGCGGCGCGAGGCGCGGGCGGCGACCGGCAGCCCCTGATAGAGCCGCTTCTGTGCCTCGACGATGATCACGCCTGAGAACACCGGCCAGAGCGACCGGCCGATGCGCTCGAAGGCCTGGCGCATCTTCAGGATCAGTTTCAGCTTCGACGGCGGAAAGAACAGGGCATCGGCAGAAGCGCCCGGAGTGAAATTGGTTTCGCGCAAAAGTGCGGTCAACTGGCCGCGCGAATAGGGACGGCCGGATCCGAAAGGCGTGTGTTCCATCCGCGCCCAGACGCCGCGGCGATTCGGCACAACGATCACCAGCCGCCCCCCCGGTGCGAGAATGCGCCAGAGTTCCTTCATCGTCTCGCGCGGGTTTTCTGCGAATTCCAGCGAATGCACCATCAGCACCCGGTCGATCGACGAATCGGGAAGCGGCAATTCCTCGTCGAAGATCAGCGCTGTCGAGGATAGTTCGGCAACCGGCCAGTTCACCGCCCCTTGACCCGCCGGCATGAAGGCAAACGTGCGCTCGGTATCGGCGCGAAAACGATCGAGATAGGGGACCGCGTAACCAAGCCCGACCAGCCGCTCTTCCGGCAGCTTCGCCCAGACCGACGACAGCGCCATGCTGATCGATTGCTCGGCAAAGCGGCCGAGGCGGGAATGATAGAACTGGCGAAGGTCGACGATATCTGCGTGCATGCCCTCATGTTAGACTGGAACGGGTGGACTTCAAGGCGGCGCTCACTACATTCGCCACAACGACGTATCCTCTTCAGGAATTCCATCATGGCCAAGCTCGATATCGAACTCTTCCCGTGCCGCACCGATAATTTCGGCGTGTTGATCCACGATCCGGCAAGCGGCGCCACCGCCTCGATCGATGCCCCGGAGGAAGCAGCCATTTTGGCCGCGCTGAAACGCCGCGGGTGGACACTGACCCATATTCTCACCACCCATCATCACCCGGATCATGTCGACGCCAATCTGACACTGAAGGCGCGCTACGATGCGACGATCATCGGTCCCGAAAACGAAGCATCGAAAATTCCGGGCATCGACAAGACGATCGGCGATGGCGGCGATTTCGAGTTCGCAGGCCACAAGGTGCATGTTTTCGAAACCCCGGGGCATACGGCTGGGCATATCTGTTTCTATTTTCCCGACGACAAGCTGCTGTTTTCCGCCGACACGTTGTTTGCGCTCGGCTGCGGCCGCCTGTTTGAGGGAACGCCGGCGCAGATGTGGGCCTCGCTGCAGAAACTGATGGCGCTGCCTGATGATACATCCGTTTATTTCGGCCACGAATATACGCTTTCCAACGCGCGGTTCGCGGTGACCGTGGATCCCGCGAACGAGGCGTTGAAGTCGCGAGCAGCCGAAATCGAGGCTTTGCGGGCCAAGGGTGGCTTCACCGCGCCGACGACACTGGGGCTGGAAAAGAAAACCAACCCTTTCCTGCGGCCGCATGATGCCGGAATACGGGCGCATCTGGGATTGCAGAATGCATCGGACGCCGAGGTCTTTGCCGAAATCCGCAAGTGCAAGGACAATTTCTGATGGACGTTCAATTGCCGCTGTCGGCGCAAGCCATCATTGAAACACTGGAAATGGAGCGCCATCCGGAAGGTGGGTGGTACATCCAGACCTTCAAGGACACAGCGGGCGGTCCACGCGGCCACTCGACCGCTATCTATTATCTTTTGGAGCGCGGCGAGCGTTCTCACTGGCACCGCGTGCGTGATGCGGCCGAGGTCTGGCACTTCTATGCCGGGGCGCCGCTGGCGCTCAGCATTGCCGAGGACGGCAAGCCAGCCTCGACCGTCATGCTCGGCTCGAACATCCTGACCGGCGAGAGGCCGCAGGCAATCGTCCCCGCCAACTGGTGGCAATCGGCAACATCGCTTGGGGCATGGACGCTGGTCGGCTGCACGGTTTCGCCGGGCTTTGATTTTTCGGCATTCGAAATGGCCCCGCCGGACTGGCAGCCACCGGCGGCCTGAACCTATTCGGCGGGCTGTGCGGCGCTGGAACGGTCGCGAAAAATGGCGTCCTTGGCCGCCAGAACCGCGCCGCCGGTCACCAACAGGCAGGCGAGCGCGATCCGCCAGGACGGCTCGGCGAAGCCGAATGCAATCAGGATCAACGTCGAGAGAACCGGCGCCGCATAGCTGGCCACGCCGAGAATCTGGATGTTGCCGTTCTTGACGCCATAATCCCAGGCATAGAAGGCAGCACCGACGGGTAGAAGCCCGAGACCGGCAACGGCAACCCACTGTGTTGCCGTTTCCGGCCAGACCGTCGTTTCGAGGCCAAGGTGGCACAGGAACGACAGCGCCGCGGTTGCCAGGCAGAAACCGGTGACGACATCCGTCGAGACGGCCTCGAATCGGCGCGTCAGCAGCGAATAGCCGGACCAGGTGAAGGCGCAGGCGAGAGCCGCACCATAGCCCAGAACATAGGCATCATCGAACTGGACGCCATTGCGCGCCACGATCAGGATCGTACCGGCAAGGCCGCAAATGGCACCGGCAACATGATACCAGCGCAAGCGCTCGCCCGGCAGCAATGCGGAACCGACAACGATCAGAAGCGGCCAGAGATAGGCAATCAGCCCGGCCTCGACCGCAGGGGCATTGCGAAGGGCGGTGAAATAGAGAAAGTGGTAACCGAACAGCCCGGCAATGCCGACGAACCAGACCTTTGCGGGCTGCTTGAGCAGCGCCAGACGCTCAGGCTTGAGCGCCAGCACCACGAGGCCGGGAATGCTGCCGATGGAAAAGCAGATGGCCGAAAGCTGGAAGGGCGGCATGGTGCCGGATGCAGCGGTCATCAGCGCCAAAAGCGACCACATCAGGATCGCCGAAAAACCGATCAGCGTTGCCTTGACTTTCATATCCTGCCCCCCGGCCTGAATGGATCGTCAGCTTCCGAACCGCGTTGCCCAGATGGTAACCGGGCCGTAGCTGGTCGGGATACGGACATAGACCGGGGCATATACATTCACCGCATCGGCCTTGGCAAACCAGATTTCCATGGTTTCCAGCTTGCGCAGGTAATCGACGTCGTCGCGCCCCTTGCGGTAACCGGATTTCGGCACGAACTTGATACCGCAGACGATGACGTCTCCCTGAAAACCCTCCGTCTTGAACGGCCGGGTCCCCTTCGGCGAGAGCTTCAGGTCCATCCGCGATTCGCCGTCGAAGACCGGCACGCTTTTCGGGCAGACCCGCGTGTCGGCGGGAAAGATCAGGCCGGAGAGCGGATCGACGACATTGCGCATATCCGCCTCAGTCACCGGCACCCAGTTCTTGGGGATCTTGCGCGGCGGCTTCATCGAGGCGGACACGACATCGCCGTCGCGGAACTGGACGTCGATGGCCCGGCCCTTCTTGCCGCTCTGGTACTTGACCCGGTATTCCGAGGCGCTCAACTGGTCGCGGCCGACGGTGCCGGAGACCGAGGTCTCGCCCGAGGTCTTGGCGAAGATATCGGCAAGGCCAGCAGAATTCATCGTGCCGGAAATGGTGTAGCGCTTGTCGTTCAACTCGGTATAGAACGAGGCCTTGGCAATCGGCAGGCCGGCAAGCGAGATGCTGTAGTCCGTCGTATGCGTCACATCGACGGCATGGGCCGTGCCTGTGGAAAACGTTGCCGTGGCCAATGCCAGAAGCGCCGAAAAACCGTTGCGCCAGTTCATTCCAGATGCCCTTCCATTTTCGCTGATGCGACACGTCCGTTCACTTCGTCTTAGGCGATAGGGCGGGTTTGCGGCATTTCTGCGCCGGAAAACCCGCTTTTGCCCCAAGGCTTAACCCATGGAGCAATAAAGTGGAATTGGCCGCGGGAAAGATGTATAGGCACTGAAAGAATCTGAACCGAACGGCATCTCCGGCTTGATAGACCCCGCGTTTCTCAAGAGTTTTTCCCGGAAAACGAAGGTTTGGCTTGACGCCGCGGCTCTCGCTGACTATAGAACCGCAACTTTCCAATCATGGCCAACGGAATGCGGCCTGGGCTTATGGCCCGCCAACGCATGGACCGAAGGCGAAAAGAAAAATAGGTGCATCATGTCCCGTAGTTGCGAATTGACCGGCAAGGGCGTCCAGTCGGGCAACAATGTGAGCCACGCAAACAACAAGACCAAGCGCAAGTTCCTTCCGAACCTGTGCCAGGTTACGTTGATTTCCGACGTGCTCGGCCAGCGTTACCGTCTGCGTGTTTCGGCCGCAGCCCTGCGTTCGGTTGAACACCGCGGTGGTCTCGACGCATTCCTGATCAAGGCTGACGAAGTCGAGCTGTCGATGCGCGCTCGCCTGCTGCGCCGTCAGATCGTCAAGAAGACGGCTGAAGCCGTCGCTGTCGCCGCTTAATCGGCACACTTGACTTACACAGATTAAAAGGCTTGCCAGGGCAACCGGCGAGCCTTTTTCTCGTGTACGATTGACCGTAAACCGTTCATGGTTTGCCGGGCTCAACGCGCGGTGAATTGTGGATTCAGATGACTCCAACTGGTGGCATACCCCAGGATAAAAAAATGCTGACAAACCGCACGTTCCTAACCTATGTCGCGCTGATGACCCTCGTGGTCGTAGCCTCCAATATCCTGGTCCAGTACCCCCTGCCCGGCTCGATCGCCGGCATGCAGCTGGGTGATCTCCTGACCTTCGGCGCCTTCAGCTACCCGATCGCCTTTCTCGTCACCGACCTGACCAATCGCCAGTTCGGACCGCGTACCGCCCGCAAGGTGGTGATCGCCGGCTTTGCCGTCGCCATTGCGCTGTCGGTGCTGGTCGCCTCGCCCCGCATCGCGATCGCCTCCGGCTCCGCCTTCCTGTTCGGCCAGCTTCTCGATATTTCGGTGTTCAACAGACTGCGGGCGCAGAGCTGGTGGCGTGCGCCGCTGCTCGGCTCGCTGTTCGGTTCCTTCCTTGATACGGCGATCTTCTTCTCGTTCGCTTTTGCAGCGGTCTTCGTCTTCTTCGGCCCGAACGAACCTTTCGCGCTCGAAAGCGCTCCGATCCTCGGTGTCATGACGGCAGAAGCGCCGCGCTGGATCTCCTGGGCGCTCGGTGACCTCAGCGTCAAGATCATCGTCGGCCTGGTGATGCTGTTACCCTATGGCGCTCTGATGAACGTCATCAAGCCGATGGCGGGTGTGAAGGCAAACGCCTGACCGGGGAGACCGGATAAAAGAATAGAACCCGCATCAACCCGTGATGCGGGTTTTTTCTTGCGCTGATTCTACTCGACCAGCCGGAATTCCAGCATCAAATTGCGCTCGAGGATGGAGTGATTGTCGTCGGAAACAAGGATGAGGCGGATGTCGCCGCCGGGTTCTGCGATAACGTCCAGACCTTCCATGTTGTCGATCTGGTAGCCCATGTCGGCGTTAAGCAGGATTTCGCCATCGACGACCGCGCCCGGCTTGATATCGTCTCCCTTGATGTGGCGGATCTGCATGCCGAGACCCTCGGCAAAGCTGAAGCGGCGCTCGAGAATCAGGAGGTCGCCATTCGGCAGGAAAGCGCCATCGGTCACCGCGAACGGACCTTTGCGAACGACACCAAAAATGCCCTTGCGCGGGCCGTCGAGGACGGCGGCCAGGAGATGGCCGTTCTTGTCGAAGCTCAGTTCGGACACAACGGTAACGCCGCCCGCAAGCGGGCTGTCCTTCGGTGAAACAGCAATGGTTTCAAGCCCGCGATTGCCGCGCAGCGATTTGAGCGGAATGAGCAAAGGCAGGGTTGCGACCGGGCCGGACTGGGCAAAGCCGGGATCCGGATAGACATCGACACGGTGAAGCCCCTCATAGCTGGCAAGGACCATGCCATCGCGCAGCGCCACCCCCTCGCTGTCCATGCGCTCCTTGACCTGCTCGGAGCGGCCATTGGCATCGATCATCGAAGTGACCGTCAGATCGCGGGTGCCTGCCAGCCGGCCCTGCTGGTCCCGCTCAATTGCGCCCTCGACCCAGTGGCCGGTATCCATGATCGCCAGGAAGGATTTCCGATCGGGACGAAAGCGGATCGACGATATCGCGCCAAGCAGGGCATTCGACGACGACATCTCGATGCCGCCGATAAACTCCAGCTTGCCGAACAGTTTCTGGTCGGAGCCGATCTTGAAGTTTTCGATCTGCCGGCTTTTCACCGGAACGATCTCCGAAGGCGCCAGCGGTGCTGCGGCGGCCGGAGCGACGGCCAGGAGCAGGGAAAGGGCGGCGGCCTGGATCAGTGTCGCTTTCAAAAGACGTCCTTCCGGCGGGCCGGCATGGAGCGCTAAGCGGCTCCGAAAAATCAACATGCAATATGGCAGGCAAGACCGGGACGCCGCTCGGTGTCCCGGTCAGACAATATTGTCAGCTCGCACGCCGCCGTGCAGGGGCAGCCCGGCGCCGCGAACTCTCGTCGTCAAACAGCGAAGCCAGTTGCTCCGTCATCGCACCGGCCAGTTCATCGGCATCGACGATGGTCACGGCCTTGCGGTAGTAGCGCGTCACATCATGGCCGATACCGATCGCCAGCAGTTCGACCGGCGAGCGCGTCTCGATCTGTTCGATGACGGCGCGCAGATGCCGCTCGAGATAGTTGCCCGGATTGACCGACAGGGTGGAATCATCGACCGGCGCACCATCCGAAATCATCATCAGGATGCGGCGCTGTTCGGATCGGCCAAGCAACCGGTTGTGCGCCCAGATCAGCGCTTCACCGTCGATATTTTCCTTCAGCAGGCCTTCGCGCATCATCAGACCGAGATTGCGGCGTGCGCGGCGCCACGGGGCGTCGGCGGACTTGTAGATGATGTGGCGCAGATCGTTGAGACGGCCCGGCGTCTGCGGCTTGCCGCTGGCAAGCCATTTTTCGCGCGATTGCCCGCCCTTCCAGGCCTTGGTGGTGAAACCGAGGATCTCGACCTTGACGCCGCAACGCTCCAGCGTGCGGGCCAGGATGTCGGCGCAGGTGGCGGCAACCGTGATCGGCCGGCCGCGCATCGAGCCGGAATTGTCGATCAGCAGCGTCACGACCGTATCGCGGAAATTGGTATCCTTTTCCCGCTTGAACGACAGCGGCTGCATCGGGTCGATGATCATGCGCGTCAACCGCGCTGAATCGAGATAACCTTCTTCCAGGTCGAATTCCCAAGAACGGTTCTGCTGCGCCATCAGGCGGCGCTGCAACCGGTTGGCAAGGCGGCCGACGGCGCCCTGCAAATGCGCCAGTTGCTTGTCGAGGAACGCGCGCAGGCGATCGAGTTCGGCCTCGTCGCAGAGTTCTTCGGCCGTGGTGGTTTCGTCGAATTCCTCGGTGAAGACGCCGTAATCGACCTTCTCGTTGAAATCGTCGAAGGGATGGTTCGGCCGCTTGACCTCGCCGGGGGTTTCGCTGTCGTCCTCGCCATCATCCGACATCTCCTCTTCGGAGATTTCAGCGCCATCCATTTCGCCTTCGTCCATCTGCTCGTCGGCAGATTCGTTCTCGTCGGCGGGGGCGGCGTCTGAACCGGCATCCTCGTCGGAGCTGTTTTCGTCCTGCTCCTGGCTGCGCGGCTGGTCCTCGTCTGTCTGGCTCTCCTGGTCGTCCGGCTCGACGTCCTCATCGCCGTATTTCTCGGCCATCTCCATTGAGGTCAGCATATTGCGTACGACACGGGCGAAAGCCTGCTGGTCGTTGACTGCCGCAGACAATTCCTTCATGTCGCCGGCAGCTTTTTCCTCGATGAAATCGCGCCAGAGGTCGAGCACTTTGCCGGCCGACGCAGGCGGCTTCTGGCCGGTCAGTTTTTCACGCACGATCAACGCAACGGCTTCTTCCAGCGGCGCATCCGCCTGCCGGTCGATATTGCCGAAATTGGCGCGGGCGTATTTTTCATCCAGCATCGACGTGATGTTGCTGGCAACGCCGGTCATGCGCAGCGAACCGATCGCCTCGACGCGTGCCTGCTCGACGGCATCGAAGATACCGCGCGCATCAGCACCCTGCGGTGCCATGGTCGCGTGGATACGGTCATCGTGGCAGGCTTTGCGCAGAGCCATCGAATCGCCAAGCCCGCGGGTGACCGCGAGTTCCTGCCGTGTCGGCCGCTTGGAAATTTCCGGCAACCGCATACGCTCGCCGGCGAGACCCGGACGCTCGTTGGCAAACACGACCTCGATTTCCGAATCCCCGGCAATCGAGCGGATGCAGCCAGTCAGTGCGCGGCGGAATGGCTCCACATCCACGACACCGGCCGGCCTTGCTTTCGAATTATCGCCCCGGCCTGCCATGGATCAGGCCGTGGCTTCGAGCACGATATTGGCAGCACTTTCCTTCAGCTCGACACCGAAGGCGCGCTGATAGTGTTCCGCCACCAACGCCCGCTCCAGTTCGTCGCACTTGTTGAGGAAGGTGACGCGGAAGGCAAAGGCGATATCGCCAAAGATATGCGCGTTTTCAGCCCAGGTGATGACGGTACGCGGGCTCATGACGGTCGACAGGTCGCCGTTGATGAAGGCTGCACGGGTGAGATCGGCAACACGGACCATCTTCGAGACGGTGTCGCGGCCGCGATCCTTGGTGAAGCCCTTGACCTTGGCGGCAACGATATCGACTTCGTTGTCATGCGGCAGGTAGTTCAGCGTGGTGACGATCGACCAGCGGTCCATCTGCGCCTGGTTGATCTGCTGCGTGCCGTGATAGAGGCCGGTCGTGTCGCCGAGACCGACGGTGTTGGCCGTTGCGAACAGGCGGAACGCCGGGTGCGGACGGATGACGCGGCTCTGGTCGAGCAGCGTCAGGCGGCCGGAGGATTCCAGCACGCGCTGGATGACGAACATCACATCCGGGCGGCCGGCATCGTATTCGTCGAAGACGAGCGCGACATTGTGCTGGTAGGCCCAGGGCAGGATGCCGTCCTTGAATTCGGTAACCTGCATGCCGTCCTTGACGACGATGGCGTCCTTGCCAACGAGGTCGATACGACTGACATGGCTGTCGAGGTTGACACGCACGCAGGGCCAGTTGAGGCGGGCCGCGACCTGCTCGATATGGGTCGACTTGCCGGTGCCGTGATAGCCGGAGACCATGACGCGGCGATTGTGCGCAA
This sequence comes from Hyphomicrobiales bacterium, assembly GCA_900473685.1. GTDB lineage: Bacteria > Pseudomonadota > Alphaproteobacteria > Rhizobiales > Rhizobiaceae > Pararhizobium. The sequence goes on along the minus strand of UCNE01000009.1, from coordinate 332,748 downwards.
AGCCGGCGAGAATGGCGAGCGTCGTCTCGCGGTCGAAGAGATAGTCGGGATCGAGATCCGGCACATAGGCATCGGCCTTGGAATAGGCCGGAACGCGCAGATCGGTATCGATACGGAAAACGTCACGGACGGAAACTGTCGTATCGGGGAGGTTGGAAATGTCGAGGTCTACCTTGCTCATCATGTCTCCAGCACGGTAAAGCCCCTTGACTCGATTAGCGGGGGCGTTCCCGTCTATGCCTTTATAAATGTGTGACCGTAATAAAACGGGTTCCTAGCAGAAGCCAGCCTGTTTTAACAATTGATATGCCTGGATCACGGCGCGAAAACGCTCTTCCGATCCCCTGTCTCCGCCATTTGCATCGGGGTGATGCTTTTTTACAAGCTCTTTGTAGGCAGATTTCACATCTGCCGCAGTCGCATTGGCATGCAGACCGAGCGTTTCGAAGGCCTTGGCCTCCAATGTCTTCAACTTGCGCAGACGTGGTTCCTGCCGGTTGGCGCGGGCGCGCGCCTGATCGACGAAGCCGAAAGGATCGCGCATGCGGGCCTGCGCACCGGCGGAACCCGAGCGCTGATGCGACTGTTGCGGCGCATTCTTGGCATTCTTGTTGACACCGACCGTCCATGTCGGCCGGTGGCCGGTAATGGCTTCCTTCTGGTAGCGGGCGATCTCGTTATCGGACAGGCCGGAAAAGTAGTTGTAGCCCTTGTTGTATTCCTTGACGTGCTCGAAGCAGAACAGGAAAAACTCGTTTTCCGCGTGGCGGCCCACGGGTGCGCGATGAACAGCATTTTCCTCGCACCCGTCCCATTGGCATTTGGGTGCCATCGGCTCGGGTTTCTGGGTCACCCTGCGGCGCGTCCGTATCCCGTCGAAGTATTTTGAATCGAGTTTCATAGCGCTAATTATGGGGCGTGGCGGACGCCACAACAAGAATTGACAAACGGGAATGTTGCAGGCTTTGTGAACCCATTTTGCACCGCGCAAAAAGCAATCCCGCACAGGTTGTCCACTTGAGATGGGCGTCTACGGAAAAGCCAGAGAAACGGGGCTAAAACATGTCACTTCAAAGCCGCATCGAAACAAAGCTCACCGCGGCCTTTTCGCCCGAACGATTGATTGTTGTCAACGAAAGCCATCTGCATGCCGGCCACCATCCGGATATCGACGGCACCGGCGAAACCCATATGCGGGTACGGATTGTTTCCAGCGCTTTCATCGGCATGAGCCGCGTTGCCCGTCACCGCGCCATCAACGATGTCCTGAAAGCCGAAATCGACGCGGGACTGCATGCGCTTGCCCTTGAACCAGCTGTTCCCGGGGAAACAACCCGCTGGTAAGGATAGAGATAGGTTTTACGGAAGCAACGAACCTAGGCCAACTGGTCTAATTCCTGCCAAATTGACGAAATTGGGACCAACATCTACAATTGTGGGTGGGGCGAGAGAATTATTGGATCGAACGATCCATTTTTATTACGACATACAGAAAATTTTCATCATAGGCGGAGCCGGTTCAAGGTTGTCCGGGGAGCCTCTTTTTTTGGGATCAAGACGATGCTCAGGAGGTTTGGGCTTGTCGCGGCGGTTGTCGCCGCGTTTCTATCATTCAATGATGTATCGGCGGCAACGCCATCCGCCAAGAAAGTTGCGCTTGTCATGGGCAATAGCGCCTACAAGCATGCGGTCGAGCTGCCCAATCCGAAAAACGACGCCAAGCTGATGGCGGAAACGTTTCGCACGGCCGGCTTCACCGTCATCGAGGGCGAAGACCTCGACAAGACGGCAATGAGCACATTGGTCGATCAATTCACCGAGATCGCCTATGACGCCGATATCGCCGTCGTCTATTATGCCGGTCATGGCCTGCAGGTCGATGGACGCAACTATCTCGTGCCGGTCGATGCGCAGCTGGAAAAGGCGGCGCAGTTGCAGACGCGCACGGTACCCGCTGAAAAGTTTCTGGCCGCGCTTCCCCCGGATCCGGCCGTCAGCATCATCATTCTGGATGCCTGCCGCGACAATCCATTGGCCCGCTCGCTGGCAAAGGTAATGCCCGCCAGCCGCTCCGCCTCGATGGGCGTGGGTCTGGCGCCAGTGCAGGCCAACAACCAGGCGGCCGGCGCGGGCGGGTTGCTGATCGCCTATGCGACCGATCCCGGTGCCGTCGCCTATGACGGCAAGGGCATCAACAGTCCCTATACGGCCGCCCTTGCACGGCACCTGACGACGCCGGGCCTTGAAATCCAGAGCGCCCTGACGCGGGTTCGCGCCGACGTCTCGGAGGCAACCGGCGGCGCCCAGCATCCCTGGCACAATGCCTCGCTGTCGCGTGAAGTGTTCATTGGTGGAGAGCCTGCGGCAGCGGCTGCAGTGACGACAGCCTCTGACGTCAAGCCTGCGGCCGACACTGCAGCCACCAGCACCAACGACGTCAACTGGACCGTCGAGCAGAAGCTCTGGGAAGAGGCATCCAAGCGCAATACCGTCGCGCATTACGAGCTTTACCTGCAGCAATATCCAAACGGCAACTTTGCCACGCTGGCAAAGCTCAACCTTGACCAGTTGAAGGCAACGGCGACGACCGAAGTGGCGTCCGTTGCGCCGGCCGGTGAAGCGACGGCTGCCGCCTCGCAGGTCCGTACCGCCGTTGCCATGCCGGACGATGTCAAGCTGAGCGTCGGGACACCGGACACGGAAACCGCCTTGAATCTCGACAAGGACGGCAGGATCGACCTGCAATTGCGGCTCGGGGCGCTCGGGCATGTGACCGGCGGCGCAGACGGTGCGCTTGGCGCCAGGTCACGCACGGCCATCGGCGCATGGCAGAGGCAGAACGGCATGGTCGAAACAACCTACCTGACGCAGCAACAGCATATGTTCCTGGTCGTCCAGACCGATCCGATGATGCCGCAGATCCGCGCCCAGTACAAAGCTCAGAAAGCTGCCATTGCCGCCCGCAAGGCCCAGAACCCGGTACGCCAGAAGGTCGCTGGTCAGCGCGTCAAACGGCAGCACGATGGCGCAACGCTGGAAGGTCCTGTCGAACGGCAGGGCAATGGCAGCATGGATCCGGCAGGCGCTGCCTTTGCCGGCGGCCTGCTCGGCGGCGCCCTTGGCGGTATCATCGGCAGCCGCTAAGGCCCGGCGATACCTGCCGATCCATCATTCGATGCCTTCGCTCTTCATCGAGAGCGGAGGCATTGCCGGATCGTCGGCAGGCCGGATCCGCAGCCGCGTGATCCGGTTTTTCACCCGCTTCATCACGGTAAAGCGCTTGCCGTAAAACGTGAACGCCTGCCGTTCCTCGGGGATCGTCTTGGATTCGTGAATGACAAGACCAGCCACCGTGGTTGCTTCCTCGTCAGGCAGGTTCCAATCGAGCGCACGGTTGAGATCGCGGATCGGCACGCTGCCATCGACGACAATCGAGCCGTCGGCTTCCTGGCGAACGCCCTGGATCTCGATATCGTGCTCGTCGGAAATATCGCCGACGATTTCTTCGAGAATATCCTCCAGTGTCACCAGCCCCTGCACCTCGCCATATTCATCGACGACGATGGCAAAATGCCCCTTGCGGCGCAGGAAGGCGTTGAGCTGCTCTTTCAAATTGGTGGTTTCGGGCACGAACCACGGCTTTTGCGCAATCCGGACAATATCGAGATTTTCAGGTTCGACATCCGGCTCAGCCAGTGCCCGCAACAAATCCTTGGCATGCACGACACCAATGATGTTGTCGGTCGATCCGCGCCAGACCGGCATACGGGTGTAAGGGCTTTCGAGCACCGCGCGCACCGCCACTTCCGGCGCATCGTCGGCATTGATGCCGCGCATCGACGTGCGGTGGATCATGATGTCGGAGATTTCGAGTTCGCCGAGATCAAGAACGCCACCAAGCCGGTCGCGGTCAGCCTTGATGACGGACCCTTCGCGATGCAGGAAATCGACAGCCCCGCGCAACTCTTCATGCGCCGTAAGCATTGGCATTTCCGAAGACAGGTTGATGCCGAACAGGCCGAGAATGCGCCTGACGATCCAGTTCACCAGGCTGGAGACCGGGCCGACCACCCGAACAACGATATCGACCGCCCGTGCGACCACAAGCGCAAACCGGTCCGGCGATGCGATCGCCCAGCTCTTGGGCAGCACCTCGGCGAAGATGACCAGGATGACCGTCATCGCCAGCGTCGCATAGGCAACGCCGGACGCACCGAAGAAATGCAGGAACAGGCTGGTGGCGATCGAGGACGACAGGATATTGGCAAGGTTGTTGCCGATCAGCAGCACCCCGATCAACCGGTCGCGGCGCTCGATCAGGCGGTTGACCAGTCCGGCGCGCTCGTCGCCATTGTTCTCCAGCGTGTGCATGCGCGACCGCGACGCTGCGGTGAGCGCGGTTTCCGAGCCCGAGAAAAACGCCGATAGCAGGATCATCAATAGAATGATCAGGATGCCCGGACCGTAGTCCGCCAGAAACAGTGTGAATGTCTCGTTGCTCATCCCGGATGCTTTTCCTTTAGAAAGGCGCTGACTTCCGATCCCGGAACGTCATCGGCGACAAACGACTGGCCGATGCCGCGTGTCAGAATGAATGTGAGTTTGCCGCCACTGACCTTCTTGTCCTGGGCAATCGCATCCATCAATTTGTCCACAGGCGGCAGGGTGCCAGGGATCTCATCCATGCGGGTTGGCAATCCAACCGCCTTCAGATGCGCTTCAACACGTTTGGCGTCGTCCGGGCTTGCCAGATTCATGCGTGCCGAAAACTGGTACGCCAGCACCATGCCGATCGCCACGCCCTCGCCATGGACCAGACGTGTACCATCATACTGTGTCGCCGCCTCGAGCGCATGCCCGAAGGTGTGACCGAGATTGAGCAGCGCACGCCTGCCGTTCTCGCGCTCGTCGGCAGCGACCACATCGGCTTTCGCCTGACAGCTGATGGCGATCGCCTCGATACGGGCGTCGCCACCGGCAAACACCGCCTGCCAGTTGTTTTCCAGCCAGGCGAAGAACTCCGACTTGTCGATCAGGCCGTATTTAGCGACCTCGGCATAACCCGCCCTGAATTCACGTTCGCTCAACGTATCCAGCACGTCGGTATCGGCGAGCACCAGGTCCGGCTGATGGAAGACGCCGATTAGGTTCTTGCCATGCGGCGAGTTGATGCCGGTCTTGCCGCCGACAGATGAATCCACCTGCGCCAGAAGCGAGGTCGGGATCTGGATGAAGCGCGAGCCGCGCCGGGCAATACCGGCGGCAAAGCCGGTGAGATCGCCGATGACGCCGCCACCCAGCGCGATCACCGCATCGTTGCGCTCGATCCGTGCACCGAGGATCGCCTCGCAGACGGGGATCAGGTGTTCAAAACTCTTGGTCTTTTCACCAGCCGGCAGAACCAGCGACACGGCCGTTATGCCCTTCTCCTTCAGGCTATCCATCAGCGGCTCGAGATAGAGCGGCGCGACATGCTCGTCGGTAATGACGGCCATGCGGCGGCCCTTCAGCCGGCCGGCGATTTCGCCGGCGGCGGTGGCGATCAGGCCGGGACCGATCAGGATATCGTAGGACCGGTCGCCCAGATTGACGCGAACGGTTTTGCGGGCGGCGGACAGGCTGGCAGTGGTCATGGCTTCACTTCTTCGGCATGGCGGCGAGAGCGGCGAGAACCTCTTCCACCATCACCTCTTTCTTGACATCGCGGGACAGCACCGTCAGGTCCGCCTTTGCATAGATCGGATAACGGGCGTGCATGAGGTTTTCGAGCGTCTGCTTCGGGTTTTCGGTTTTCAGCAGCGGGCGGGTATCGCGCTTGTTGACGCGTTCCCACAAAACTTCGAGTTCGGCGTTCAGCCAGACGGACAGGCCGTGGCGCTTGATATGCTTGCGGGTGCGTTCATTGATATAAGCACCGCCGCCGGTGGAGACGATCCGCGGGCCAGTGTTCAGCAGCCGCTTGATGACGCGGGCCTCCAGCGCACGAAACTCGTCCTCTCCATAGGCTGCAAACAGTTCACTGATTGTCATCCGCGAGACGCGCTCGATCTCGTGATCGGAATCGACGAAGGGAATTCCGAGCGCCGAGGCGGTCATCCGCCCGACCGCCGATTTTCCGGCCCCCATCAGACCGACGAAGACGAGGTTTCGTCGCCCGAGCGCGGCCTTCGCCCGCTCGATCAGCGCCTCGGAAACCGGTTCAATCACGTCGCTCATGCAGTTTCAATTTCCCGTTCTGCTCCGGTATCGACAAATCAGCCGGAAGCGTCAAGACTTTACGGCGTACAAGGCATTGTGAATCCCGTGCGATACAGCGGTTCTTGCACTTGCAAACAGGCATGGTCATATAGACCCCTGACCCTAGGAGTTGAAAATGCCCAGCCTGTTCCGGTTCCTGTTCATCTGCGCCCTGATCGCCGGCGTGATCTATGGAACGATGATCGCGCTGGTAACCTTCGTCAATCCGGTGGAGCGCGACGTGACCATCCGCATCCCCTCAGAGCGGGTCAACAAGCCGCAATGATCGATCTGTCCGCTGCCCATATGGAATCCTTCCTGGAGATGATGAGCGCCGAACGCGGCGCCGCCAACAACACGCTGATCTCCTATGAACGCGACCTGGAAGATGCCTATTCCTTCCTCAAGCAGCGCAGCGTCAAGCCGACCGAGGCCGCCTCCGAAGACCTGCGTGCCTATCTCCAGCATCTGGCCCAGCAGGGATTCAAGGCCTCGTCGCAGGCCCGCCGGTTATCGGCGCTGCGGCAGTTCTACAAGTTTCTCTATGCCGAAGGGCTGCGCACCGATGATCCGACCGGCGTTCTCGACGCGCCGAAGAAAGGCCGGTCGCTACCGAAGGTGCTGAGCATCGACGATGTTTCAAAACTGATCGGGCAGGCTGAGCAGGAAGCAGCGCAAGGCGGCAACGATCCTGTTGCCCGCCTGCGCATGCACACCCTGATCGAGCTGCTCTATGCCACCGGCATGCGGGTCAGTGAGCTTGTATCACTGCCTGCTTCAGTGCTCGCCCAAAACGGCCGCTTTCTCGTCGTGCGCGGCAAGGGCAACAAGGAGCGCATGGTGCCGCTGTCGCATGCGGCGATCCGGGCGATGCAGGCCTATGGCGCGGCAATGTCAGCGGACAATGCCGCCCAGAAGACACCACCGCCGGAAAGCCCGTGGCTGTTCCCCTCTTCCGGCAAGGCTGGATATCTGCCGCGCCAGGTTTTTGCCCGCGACCTCAAGGATCTCGCCGCCCGGGCCGGCATCCGCGTCGCGGCAATCTCGCCGCATGTGCTGCGCCATGCCTTTGCCAGCCACCTTCTGGCCAATGGCGCAGACCTTCGTGCCGTACAGGAACTTCTCGGGCATTCGGACATTTCAACGACACAAATCTATACACATGTGCTGGAAGAACGGCTGCATCAGTTGGTCCAGAACCATCACCCTCTTGCCAAACAGGCGAAAAAACAGGATTAGGAGCGCCAGAACCCTTGGCAGGGACGACGGGAACGTCATGTCCGAAGCCACTGACGCAATATGATCGGAAACGCATCACATGCACAATTATCTCGATTTCGAAAAACCAATCTCCGATCTCGAAGGCAAGATTCATGAGCTGAAGAAGATTGCCAGCGAGGACGAGAGCATCGACACGACCGATGAGGTCGAGCGCCTGGAAGTGCGCGCCCGCGAGGCGATGGCCGAAATCTATTCCAAGCTGAACCCCTGGCAGAAAACGCAGGTTGCGCGCCATCCGCAGCGCCCGCATTTCCAGGAATATGCCGCCAACCTGTTCACCGAATTCACGCCGCTCGCCGGCGACCGCAAGTTCGCCAATGACGAAGCCATTCAGGCCGGTCTGGCCCGCTTCCGTGGCACCCCTGTCGCGGTCATTGGCCAGGAAAAGGGCAACGACACCAAGTCGCGCATCAAGCACAATTTTGGTAGCGCCCGTCCTGAAGGCTACCGCAAGGCGATCCGCGTCATGGAAATGGCCGACCGTTTCGGCCTGCCGCTGATCACCCTGATCGACACCGCCGGCGCCTATCCCGGCATTGGCGCCGAGGAGCGCGGCCAGGCGGAAGCCATCGCCCGTTCGACGGAAATGTGCCTCAACATGCGCGTTCCGATCATCTCTGTCGTCATCGGCGAAGGCGGTTCGGGCGGCGCCATCGCGATTGCCACCGGCAGCCGCGTCTACATGCTGGAACATTCGATCTACAGCGTGATCTCGCCGGAAGGCGCTGCGTCCATCCTCTGGCGCGACAGTACCCGCGCCAAGGAAGCTGCGACCAACATGAAGATCACCGCCGAGGACCTGAAGTCGCTGGGCATCATCGACGGCATCATCGGCGAACCGGTTGGCGGCGCGCACCGTGATCCCGATGCCGTGATCGAAAAGACCGGCACGGTCATTGCTGACGCGCTCAAGGAGCTTTCGGGCCGCACGGGCGACGAACTGCGCTCCGACCGCCGCCAGAAATACCTGTCGATCGGACGCCAGCTTTAATCACATCTGCTGGTTTCGGCCGCGCTCGCGGGATAAAAGGCGAGTGCGGTCCTACCTTGGCCATATTCTTGGCGTCTGGAACGGTTGGACCAAAGCGGTTCTGTAGGGTTAATATTTTGTGAAGTATAAGGGCATATTGATTCCCTGTGGGCCGCCTGCAAGGGAGTGCCACGTTCGACAGTTTTCTTGATGGACCTTTGCCGATGCGCCTGACACATCTTGTTGCCACCGCTGCCGTCGCCGCGCTCCTTTCGAGCTGCACCGCCAATGAGGCGATGGACACCGTCGATGTCGATCTGAAAAAGGTCTCCAGCAAGGTCAACTACCAGCTCTCCGGCAAGATCGTCCAGAAGATGCAGGCGATGAGCATGGCGAAGGATTCGCCGATCATGCTGCGTATCTTCAAGGAAGAAGGCGTTCTTGAAGTCTGGAAGGCCAATACGTCCAACCGCTTCGAAATGCTGCGCCAGTACAAGATCTGCGCCTGGTCGGGCAAGCTCGGCCCGAAGGTCAAGGAGGGCGACCGGCAGGCGCCGGAAGGTTTCTATCCGATCTCTCCCGGTCAGATGAACCCGAATTCCAGCTATTACCTGGCCATCAACACCGGCTTTCCCAACCGTTTCGACCAGGCCAACGGCCGTTTCGGCACCAATCTGATGATCCACGGCGCCTGTTCGTCATCCGGCTGCTACTCGATGACCGACGAGCAGATGCAGGAAATCTTTGCGCTGTCGCGTGACGCCTACAAGGGCGGCCAGCAGGCAATCCAGCTGCAGGCCCTGCCCTTCCGCATGACTGCGGAGAATATGGCGCGGCACAAGAACAGCCCGAACATCGATTTCTGGAACATGCTGAAACCCGGCTATGACCAGTTCGAGATCACCAAGCGGCCGCCGGAAGTCAACATCTGCGAAAAGAAGTACGTCTTCAACCAGCAGACCGACGGCAAGTTCTCGCCGACCGGTCAATGCCCCGCCATGACAACACCGGCGGCGATGCAGGGCGCGCTGGCCAGCTACAACAAGAAATACAACGACGACTACGCCAAGGCGACGAAGAAGCTTGACGGTCTGGTCTGGTATGAGCCGACTGAGGCCGAGCGCAAGGCGATCGTCGCCAAGCAGCGTGTCGGCAAGGAACTGGCTTACGCCCCGACCGGCACCTCGCTCGACGCCGGCAAGCTGATGAAGGTCGCCGATCTCGAGAAGCAGGAAGCCCGCCGCGCCGAACTGGAAGAGGCCAAGAAGGCGATCGAAATCCAGCAGGCCGAGCTCGCAAAATCCACCCGCGACGGCAAGAGCGTACCAGTACCCATGGAAAACCCGCTGCCCAAGCCGGTCATGCAGGCCTCGGTCGAGCAGGCAAGCCCGGCTCGCAAGGGTTTCTGGGGCAGCCTGTTTTCCAAGGGCGGCGCCGATGCACAGCAGATGGAACCGGCAGCCGTCGCACCGGTCGATGCGGCAGCTCAGCAGCAGCCAGCAGGCCAGACGCAGGTGGCGCAGCACCCGGCGGTAGTCGCAACACGTGAGCCGGTGACCACCGCCACGGCGAAAAGACCGGCAGATGCCACCGTACAGACGGCAGCGAGCACCGAGGCTGCTCCAATGGCCGAGCAGGCCGTTGCCGAACAGCCAAAGAAGCGTCCGTTTTGGAAACTCTGGGGCAATTGATGCCTGACAGTCTGGTCTATGACCTCAAGGGGCTGAAATGCCCCTTGCCGGTCCTGCGAACCCGCAAGCGCATGCTCACCCTTGCCCCCGGCACGCTGATCACGGTCGAGACGACCGATCCGCTTGCCATCATCGACATTCCGCATTTCTGCAACGAAGACGGCCACGATCTGCAGCAATCCGAGACGCTGGCGGGTGGCCATCGTTTCGTCATCCGCAAGAAGGCTTGAGCGCTACCGTTTGGCCTCAACCCTGTCTGGCGGCCTGCCCCGTGCTATCCTGCCGATCGTGTTCTGAATAATTTTTCAAAAAAATTTGAATTGATGTCGATCGGACCACAACTCGTTCGTCGTATGATCAGGAAGGCCAATCCGGCTTCCGTCACTCAAGGGAGAATACGATGCGTGTCATGGTTATTGTAAAGGCGACGAAGGATAGCGAAGCAGGCATCATGCCCTCGACCGAGCTTCTGGAAGCCATGGGTAAATACAACGAGGAACTGGTCAATGCCGGTGTCATGATGGCCGGCGAAGGCCTGCATCCCTCGGTCAAGGGCAAGCGGATCGCCTTCGATGGTCCGGGCCGTACCGTCATCGACGGGCCTTTTGCCGAAACCCGCGAACTGATCGCCGGTTTCTGGCTCTGGGAAGTCAAGGACATGGCCGAAGCCCTCGAATGGGCTAAGCGTTGCCCGAACCCGATGCCTGGGCCAAGCGAGCTGGAAATCCGCCAGGTGTTCGAGGCAGCCGACTTCGGCGAGGCGTTTACGCCGGAACTGGCCGAGCAGGAAGAACGTCTGCGCGAAAAGGCAGCTAAGCGCTAAAATCCGTCAAGCTGCGTCAAGCTCTCTCCGCGGCTTGACGCAGGCCTTGCTCCTCGCCTAAGCGGGATGCATGGCAGCAAATGAAACGCATCACGCGATAGAGACTGTTTTCCGGATCGAGCAGGCCAGGTTGATCGGCGGCTTGGCCCGGATGGTCAGGGATGTCGGCCTTGCCGAAGAGCTGGCGCAGGACGCGCTGGTGATCGCCCTGTCCGAATGGCCGAAAACCGGCGTGCCCAAAAATCCGGGCGCCTGGCTGATGGCGGCGGCCAAGCGGCGGGCCATCGACGGCTTTCGCCGCAAGAAGATGCTCACCCGCAAACATGCAGAAATCGGCCGCGACCTCGAAGACGAACGCGATACCAGCGTCGAGGATGTGGAAGCCGCACTGGACGACGATCTCGGCGACGAACTGCTGGGATTGATCTTCACCGCCTGCCACCCCGTCCTGTCGGCGGAAGCGCGTGCAGCGCTCACCTTGCGGCTGATCGGCGGACTGACAACCGACGAGATCGCCCGCGCCTTTCTCTCCAATGAAGCGACCATCGCCCAGCGGATCGTCCGGGCCAAGAAAACGCTCGGCAACGCCGGCCTCACCTATGGCGTGCCGCGCGGGCCTGAACGCAGGGAACGTCTGGCATCGGTTCTGGAGGTGATCTACCTGATCTTCAACGAGGGGTATGCGGCCACCACCGGTGAGGACCTGATCCGTCCTGCCCTGTGCGCCGAAGCCCAGCGTCTCGGCCGTATCCTTGCCGGTTTGCTGCCGGCCGAGCCGGAAGTGCTGGGCCTGCTCTCGCTGATGGAAATCCAGGCTTCCCGCCTCAACGCCCGCACCGCCCCGGACGGTTCGCCGATCCTGCTGACAGAGCAGAACCGCGCCCATTGGGACCAGCTGCTGATTCGCCGCGGGCTTGCTGCCCTTGAGCGCGCCGAAGCGCTGGGCGGCGCCAACGGCCCCTATGCCCTGCAGGCCGCGCTGGCGGCTTGCCACGCTCGCGCCCGCAAGGCGGAGGACACCGACTGGCAGAAGATCGCCGGTCTCTACGATACGCTGCGCGGGATCATGCCGTCCCCGGTGGTCGATCTTAATCGGGCAATCGCCCACAGCATGGCCTTCGGACCGGAAACCGGCCTCGCACGCCTCGACGAAATCGATCCCGCCGCGGGCCTGCACACCTATGCTCCCCTGCCCGCTGCACGAGGCGATTTCCTCTTTCGCGCCGGACGGCTGGGTGAAGCCAGGGTCGAATTCGAACGGGCGGCAAATCTTACCCGCAATGCCCGCGAAAGGGCGTTCTTTCTCGGCCGCGCTGCCGCCTGCGGCAGTGGAGCCGTTCGCGCTGTCTAATCTGCAGGGCCATCGTCAGCCGACAGGTTGTGTTCGGCCCAATCACCTTTCGGAATCTCGCTGCCAACGGCGAAGGCAAACGCCACGACCTCTTTCAGGTCCGGGGTCACCTCGCAGTTGAAGCCGATATTATACCAACGGCCTTTGCTGCGAAACGCGCCGCCATTGGCCGTCAGCTTCTGCCCGGACATCTCGGTATCCGCCATCGCATAGGCAACCAGAAAATCCGGCTTCAACGTGGCTTTCCAGAGCACGACCTGTTCCATCGCTTCGATATTGCAGAGCTGGACGATGCGCTCGGACGGTGCCAGTTGCCCAAGCGTCTTGCGCGCCTTGGCGCTGCGCGGATCGGCCAGAACCTTTGCCGACCGCAGATGTGTTGCCTGAACCATGACGCGTGCTTGCGGGGGTGGCCGGTCCGTCGGCAGCTTGGCAAAATCCGGCGCGGGGCTTTCGGTTGATGGCTGAGACGACGGACCATCCACGGGCTGAGGCAAGGGCTCAGCCGGGATTTGAGCCTCGGCAACCGGCGGCCGGCTTGCGGCTTCAAACTGTTGCGGCGTCAGAACATCGACACTGACACTGTCGTCCGATAATGGCCCCTGCGGGCGCGGCGTCACCACCAGAAGCAGGGTAAGCCCGATCAGGAGATGGAAGCCAAGAGAAGCGCTGAAACTCCAGCCGCCGGGGCGGCTGGCAGCAGAGGCTGGCGCCCGCATGTTGCCGATGACTTCGCCCGCCTCGAGAAACATGCCAGCTCCTTGCCGGTGTGTTACATCCTGAGCCCGGGCACCGCCAGCGGATTATCCTCAAGCGCCTGCCTGTCCGGCCGGTCGATACGCGGCTTGCCGGTGAAAGCATCGAAGAGATCGCGAACGAACGCTTCCGGCAGATCCTTGGTGATCAGCACCATGCGGGTGCGACGGTCGGACGGGTCGGGCCAGGCCGCCATGCGCTGCGGCGTATGGAACACCGTCTGCACGCCATGCAAGATCAGCGGCCTATCCGGATTGTCGGACATCGAGACGATCGCCTTCATCCGCAGCAGCTTTTCGCCATGGGCAGAGCGCAGGAGATCGACGAACATTTCCAGCGCCATCGGATCGATCGGCCGGTCATGCACGAGGCTGAACGAGCGGATATCGGCGCCATGCCGGTTTTCGTCATGATGATGGTGGTGATCGTGATGATGGTCATGACCGCAGTTTTCATGGCCGCAATGGTCATGGTGATCATGATGATGATCGTGGTCCGCCGCCGCCTCGTCCTGCAGCCAGCGGCCGACATCGGCGATCTTGGTAGCCGGGTCGTAGAGCCCGCAATGAAACAGTTCGGCCTTGCCCGCTTCGGGCAGATCGCCATCGATCATCGGCGCGCGTGGATTGAGCGCCCGCAACCGCGCTTTCAGCGTAATCACCGCATCCGGCGTCGCAAGCTGCATCTTGCTGATCACCAGCCGGTCGGCCATCGCCACCTGCTTGACGGCCTCTTCGTGATGATCGAGCGTCGAAAGACCATTGGCGGCATCGACGACAGTGACGACGCCATCGAGCCGGAAGCTCTGGGCGATGACGGGATTGCCCATCACCGACTGCAGGACCGGCGCCGGATCGGCAAGACCGGTGGTCTCGATGACGACGCGCTTCAACGGCTTAATCTTGCCGGTCTGCATCCGGTCCATCAGATCGGCCAGCGTATCGACCAGTTCTCCGCGCACCGTGCAGCACAGGCAGCCATCCGACAGCTCGATGATCCCGTCGCTCGATGCCTCGACCAGAAGATGATCCAGCGAAACATCACCGAACTCGTTGATGATCACGGCGGTATCGGTGAGATCGGGATCCTTCAGCAGCCGGTTGAGAAGCGAGGTCTTTCCCGCACCAAGAAAACCGGTGAGGATCGACACCGGCACGGCGTTCAGAACAGGGCTCATGGTTTATCCGATCAGTATGCGGGATGCTCAGAAGACGGGGCGCGGAACCGGGACCGGCACATTGGCGGCATCGCCCTGTGCGGCCTCCGTCTGTCCCTTGCTCTTGACGTCGGCGACCGTATCGTTGCCCGGAATAAGTCCGGCGGCAACGAGGTTCAGCGGCCGGTTGATCTCGTGGATATAGGGCGACAGCAATTTCTGTCGGCCCCCTTCATCACGATTTTCCGAACGCACCTTGGCAGCCTTCGGATTGCAGATTTCCTTGCTGACATCGGCGACCATGTCGCGGGTCTCACCATAGGGCGCGATCTGGCCAAGGCCCGGCTTGCCGCCGCCGCTCGAGGTCAAGCCGAGTTGAAGCAGCCGCGCCGACTCGTCCGCCCGGCCGCCAAGGCTGTTTGCACCGAGAACAACGGAGACGACGGCACGGCCATTGCGTGTGGCGGACGAAACCTGGTTGAAGCCCGAAGCACAGATGAACCCGGTCTTCATGCCATCGGCGCCATCGAAGCGGCCGATCAGCATGTTGAAGTTGGGATAATTCTTCTTCCCGGTGGTAAAACCCTCATAGGCGAAATACGGCGCATATTCCGGAAACTCGCGTTTGATGGTGATCGCCAGAACCGCAAGGTCCCGCGCCGTCGTGTACTGACCGGCACCCGGCAATCCGTTCGGATTGATGAAATGCGAAGACGTCATGCCGATCCGCTTGGCTTCGGCGTTCATCTGGTTGACGAAGGCGGGCTCCGAACCGGCGACCGTCTCGCCGATCGCGACCGCAATATCGTTGGCCGACTTGATCAGCATCATCTTCAATGCGCTGTCGAGCGTGACGGCCTGTCCGGGCTTGTAGAACATCTTGCTCGGCGGTTCGCCTGCAGCGTTCTTGCTCATCACCACCGGGGTTTCGAGCGTCAGTTGACCGGATTTCAGGGCGCGGAAAGTCGTGTAGGCGGTCATCAGCTTGGTCAGCGAGGCCGGATACCATTTCTGGTAGATTTCCCGCTGCTCGTAGACCTTCAGCGAACTGACATCGACAACCAGCTGCGGATTGGCAGCACTTGGTTGGGCCGCCGAAAGCAGCGACGCGCAGGCGCCCGTCAGGACTGCGAATAATTTCAACGCGCCAGTCTTGCGAATTCCAGTTGTCACATCAAACCTCGAAATTTCGGGAATTGCCTCGTATCGTCCGGCTATTTAACCTATATGGCGAGGAGATGGCAAAGACCATTCTTTGTGCCGATGCCGAATATCCCGTATCCGATGCCCGCAATGGACCCACAGGAAGCCAAAATGCCTATTCTGAACCGCGCAGCAGAGCTCCAGACCGAAGTCACCGAATGGCGCCGCCATCTTCACACCAAGCCGGAATTGCTGTTTGCCGTCGAAAATACGGCAGCTTTCGTCGAAAATAAATTGCGCGAGTTCGGCGTTGACGAAGTCGTGACCGGACTTGGCCGCACCGGCGTCGTCGGCCTGATCAAGGGCAATCTCGGCGAAGGCCGCACCATCGGCATGCGCGCCGACATGGATGCGCTGCCGATGACCGAAACCAGCGGCAAGCCCTGGGCCTCGACCACCGCGGGCAAGATGCACGCCTGTGGCCATGACGGCCACACCGCCATGCTGCTCGGCGCTGCAAAATACCTCGCAGAGACACGCAATTTCAAAGGCGCGGTCGCGGTGATCTTCCAGCCGGCCGAAGAAGGCGGTGCCGGTGGTCACGAAATGGTCAAGGACGGCATGATGGAGCGGTTTGCCATCGAGGAAGTCTACGGCATGCACAATATGCCGGGCATGCCGGTCGGCCAGTTCGGCAGCCGCGTCGGACCGATCATGGCTTCGACCGATGAATTCAACATCACCATCGATGGCCGCGGCGGCCACGCCGCCCAGCCGCACAAGACGATCGACCCGATCGTTATCGGCTCGCAGATCGTCAACGCGCTTCAGACCATCGCCTCGCGCACCGCCGATCCCCTGGCTTCAGTCGTTGTCTCGGTCACCAAATTCAACGCCGGCTTTGCCCATAACATCATTCCAGAGCAGGCCGTCCTTGCCGGTACCGTGCGCACGCTGATGCCGGAAATGCGCGACATTGCCGAACAGCGCATCAAGCAGATTTCCGAGAGCCTGGGTGCCGCCTATGGCGCCAAGGTCAAGGTATCCTACGCCCGCAACTACCCGGTCACAGTTAATCACCGCGAAGAAACCGGCCATGCGCTTTCTGCGGCGGCAAACATCGCCGGCGAAAACCAGGTATCGGGCGATCTCGATCCGATGATGGGCGGCGAGGATTTTTCCTACATGCTGCTGGCCCGCCCTGGCGCGTTCATCTTCATCGGCAATGGCGACACCGCCGGCCTGCATAACCCAGGCTACGATTTCAACGATGAGGCGATCCCACACGGCATCTCCTACTGGGTAAAACTTGCCGAAACACGGCTGGCGGCCTGAGCGGCATTCGTCATTGAAGACGGGGCGCGCAGATGGTTTTTGCGCGCCGAAGGGTTTGGAGGCATCCCATGCATGAAATAGACAAGATCGACCGGCGGATTCTCAACATCCTGCAGGCGGATGGCCGGATCACCAATCTGGAACTGGCCGACCGCATCGGGCTGTCCCCCACGGCCACCAGCGAGCGCCTGCGCCGTTTGCTCAAAGAAGGCTATGTCTCCGGCTTTGGCGCGCGGCTTGATCCGCACAAATTGGGTTTCGGGCTGCTCGTTTTCATCGAGGTGATGCTCGACAAGACGACGCCTGAAGTGTTCGACAAATTTGCCGAGGCGGTCAAACAGGCACCCTCCGTGCTTGAATGTCACATGGTGGCCGGCGGTTTCGACTATCTCGTCAAGACCCGCTTCGAAGACATGAACGCCTATCGCAATTTCCTTGGCCAGGTACTGTGGACCCTGCCGGGGGTCAAGGAAACGCGGACCTATGCGGTGATGGAAGAAATCAAAAACGACGGGCCACTGCCGCTGGGCTGACATGCGCCTGCGCCACCGTCCCATTCCTCAATCTCAAATTGCAGCCATCGCGAATTTCCATATTGTGCGCATCTGCGATGATCAAAGGTGTGATTCTCGCTTCAATCCGCAGAGTGCCGGCGCACCCGTTGTGCCAGGTAAGGGAAACTCGACCATGGCCGTAGCTCACCTGAAACACTGGAACATATCGTTTGGCGAGGGCCAGCCTCTGGCCGTAATCGCAGGGCTGAATGTTCTTGAATATCTTGAGCTGGCGCTGGAGGTCGGGCGGCACCTGAAGGCGGTGACGGCCGATCTCGGCTTGCCTTTCGTGTTCAAGGCCAGCTTTGACAAGGCGAACCGCTCCTCGAACGCCAGTTATCGCGGGCCGGGCCTGAAAGACGGCCTCGCCATGCTTGCGGAGATCAAGCGTATCTTGAATGTTCCGATTGCCACGGACATTCACGAAATTGATCAGGCAGAGGCGGTTGCCGCCGTCGCCGATCTGGTTCAGATTCCGGCGTTCCTCTGCCGCCAAACGGATCTGATCGTTGCCACCGCCGTTGCCACGCAGCGTGCCGGTGGCCTGCTGCATGTCAAGAAAGCTCAATTCCTCGCCCCATGGGATTGCAAGAACATCGTCGCCAAGGCGCGGGCGGTCGCGCCGGATCTCCAGATCGTTTTGTGCGAACGCGGCAGCTCCTTTGGTTACAACAATCTGATCGTCGACATGCTGGGTATCGCCGAAATGCAGCGCCTCGGCGTTCCGGTGACGATCGATGCGACCCATTCGGTGCAATTGCCGGGCGCCGATCCCCGCACCAACGGTGGCTCGACGGGTGGGCGTCGCGAGGGTGTTCCCATCATCGCCAAGGCGGCCGTGGCGGCCGGTGCAGACGGCGTGTTCCTTGAGTTTCATCCCGATCCGGACCGCGCGCTTTGCGACGGACCAAGCTGCCTGCCGCTCGACGCGGCTGCAAGCCTGCTTTCGACCCTGCACTCGGTGCACCGGGCAGTGCGGAGTTAGCGCAGGCCACACGGCGGCAGCCATCTTCGCGGTGAAATCTGCCGATCTGAGGCTCCCCCCGCGCGCCAATCAGCACAATTTTGGTTCTTTTCAAACGGCCCCGATTGCGCATAGGCTCAAGTGCAGCTCGATCATCGGGCATTGCTTTGAGGGGTTAGATGAAAAAGATCATTTTCGCCGCAGCACTCGCGCTTGCGGCCGCATCCACTGCGCATGCGCAGACTGTCAACGCCGGCAAGTACACGGTCGAGGGCACCAATCTTGATGGATCGAGCTATTCCGGCACGGCCGAGATAACACTCGCCAGCGAAACGACCTGCGTGATCGAATGGGATACGGCGGGCGTCAAATCAACCGGTGTCTGCATGCTCAACGGCAACGCGTTTGCGGCCGCCTACGTCTTGGAAGACGCGCTGGGGCTGATCGTCTACAAGGTCAACGGCGACGGCACGCTGGATGGCAAGTGGACGATTACCGGCAAGGATGGCTCCGGCACGGAAGTTCTGACCGAAGTAAAATAATCCACCTTCACGGGGCAGTCACAATAAAAGGCCGGCAAGTCGAACCTGCCGGCCTTTCGTTTCGATGGATTACAGCGTCGCCATATCGATGACGAAACGGTAGCGCACGTCGCTCTTGATGACGCGCTCATAGGCTTCATTGACCTGATCCATGCGGATCAGTTCGATTTCCGAGACAATGTCGTGCTCGCCGCAGAAATCGAGCATTTCCTGGGTTTCCTTGATCGAGCCGATCATCGAGCCAGCAATCGAGCGGCGCGACGGAACCAGCGAGAACGCATGGACCGGCACCGGCTTTTCCGGAATACCGAGCAACACCAGCGTGCCATCAACCTTCAGCAGGCCGAGATAAGCGTTCCAGTCGATTTCGGCCGACACGGTGCACAGGATGAGGTCGAACGTCCCTGCCAGTTTCGTGAAGGTCTCGGCGTCGGCGGTCGCGTAATAATGATCGGCACCGAGCTTCAGGCCATCTTCTTTTTTCGACAGGGACTGGCTGAGCACAGTGACGTCCGCGCCCATCGCGTGGGCAAGCTTGACGCCCATATGGCCAAGACCGCCCATACCGACAATAGCCACCTTCTTGCCCGGGCCTGCGCCCCAGTTGCGCAGCGGAGAATAGAGCGTAATGCCCGCACAAAGCAGCGGTGCCGTTGCCTCGAAGGGCAGGTTTTCGGGGATGGAGAGGACATAGCCTTCCTTGACGACGATAAAATCGGAATAGCCGCCCTGGGTGGGTGTCTTGCCGTCGGCTTCGACGCTATTATAGGTGCCGACAAGGCCGGGCATGTACTGTTCCAGGTCGACATCGCGGCTGGCGCAGGTGGTGCAGCTATCGACGAAGCAGCCGACGCCGACCCGGTCGCCGACCTTGAATTTTGATACCTTCGAACCGACAGCCGTAACGATACCGGCAATCTCATGGCCGGGCACCATCGGGAAGGCCGAATTGCCCCACTCGTTGCGGGCCTGATGGATATCCGAATGGCAGATGCCGGAATACTTGATGCTGATGACGACGTCGTCCTCGCGGGGTTCACGCCGTTCGAATGTGAAGGGCTGCAGCGGCTTCGACGCATCCGTCGCCGCATATCCTCTTGCCAGGGCCATGGGTCACTCCTTTATCTGATGAAGCGGGGATGTGATGGAAGCACAGATCGCCTCTCCCCGAAAGCATACTTGCAGATCGTGCCCGCAGACCGTTAGAGCAATCCTGCAAGATTATTGTACGATCCTGCAAAACAAGCCGCCGAGGTTTTGCAGACAATCGCGGAGAGACTAGATTAAGGTTTGCGAGATGAAATCTAACTAACTGGAAAGATTTTTGATTATGACAATTTCAAGAACCCCGCGCAGTCAGGAACTGATTGATCTCATTGCCCGTTTCGCCAAAGTAGATGGCGATCATCAAACGGCCATCCCGGGTGTCAGCATTCACCGGCGCTCGGCAACGGGGACGAAATCCTGCGGCTCCTACAGACCGAGCCTTGCGCTGATTGCGCAGGGCGCAAAACAGGTGGTACTCGGCGACGACGTCTATCGTTATGGCGGTGCCGATTATCTGCTCACTTCAATCGACCTGCCCGTCACCACGCAGATCGTCGAGGCATCGGAGGAGAAACCCTATCTGAGCGTAACCTTCGGGATCGACACCACGCGGATTGCCGCGTTGCTGGATCATGCCGGAGCGCAAACCGGCTCCCCTGCACTGACGACGCGCGGCATGACCGTGAGTTCGGTGACACCAGATCTGGAAGATGCCGCCATCCGGTTGCTTCGGCTGCTGGACCGGCCGGACGATATTCCAGCCCTGCTGCCGCTGATCGAACAGGAGATCATCTACAGGCTCTTGACCGGTCCACAGAGCGCGCGCCTGCGCCAGATGGCGGTCGTCGAGAGCCAATCGCACCAGATCAGCCGCGCCTGCGTCTGGCTGAAGGAACATTACGCCATGCCCCTGAAGATCGAGGATCTGGCCAGCCGTGTCAGCATGAGCGTTTCCTCGCTGCATCATCATTTCAAGGCGATCACCGCCATGAGCCCGATGCAGTATCAGAAACAGCTGAGGTTGCAGGAAGCCCGCCGACTGATGCTGGAAGATATGCTGGATGCAGGCTCTGCCGGCCATCAGGTCGGCTATGAAAGCCAGTCGCAGTTCAGCCGCGAATATGCCCGCCAGTTCGGCGAGCCGCCGCTCCGTGACGTTGGCCGCGTCCGCCGCAGCCTGATGGACCGGTTGACCGGCGGCATGGAAATACTGAGCGAAGGCTGACCCTCATCGCGAGGTGTTCGTTGTTGCGCAGATGCGTCACCACCCAACGTTGCTCCCGGAAACCCGGGCGCTGATGTTTTGATCCGCTTTGTGGTAGGATAACCGCAAGGAGAATCACCATGATGCCAGTCACCGTACGCCTGAGTTCATGGCGGGAGGGGCAACTCCTGCGGGAACCGACGCTTTTAACGGCAATAGGATTGCGCGAGACCCTGCTTGTCGCACTCGGCCATGACGAAGCCAGGGTCAATTTCGTTTGCCGCCAGGTGGAAGAAACAGGTGCCTACGAACTCTGCGGCATCAACGAATCCACCACCATGATCGAGAAAATCCTGCAGTCCTGATGATCGATCCTGGCAGCAGTTGGTTTATAGTCCGCAGAGCGGCCGCCTTCGGCTTCCTATGCGATGGCGGGCACGGCCATATGATCCGGCTCCTGACCATTGCGGGCACGCTCGATCATCAGCTCGAATGCTTTTTCCAGATGGCGGATGAAACGTGTCGTATCAAACAACGGCGCGACCATGCGCTGCGCGGCAATCTTGTCCTTTACAGCATGCAATTCACCCGGATTTTCAGCCAGCGAGACGCAGAGATCGACGTAACGTTCCGGCGTATCCGCAACCAGCTCACCAACCCCGAGCGCCCGCAACAGGCTTTCCGTGACCCGCGAGGCAAAGTGCGTGCCCCTGAACGTCGGCACCGGCAGGCCCGCCCATAATTTATCGGATGTCGTCGTATGGCCGTTGCAGGGAAACGTATCGAGCCCGATGTCTGCCGCCTGCAGGCGGGCAATGTGATCCGGATAGGCGGCCGGGTCAGCGAAAATGATCCGGTCAGCGGCGATGCCTGCCTTTTCCATCCAGCACATCAGGTTGTCGCGCGCAAAGCCGTTGGAGCACATGACCCATAACAGGCTGTCATCCGTTTTCCGCAGAATATCCGCCCAGATCTCCGCCGTCACCGGCTTGATCTTGCGGTGGGCGTTGAACGAGGCAAAGACGATGCGGCCTTCCGGCAGGCCGAGCGCGCTGCGCGGCGTGGCGGGCGGCAGCGGACGGCCGACATTGTCATTGGCCTGATAGCTGTCCGGGAGCAGGCAGAACTTTTCATGATAGAATGGCCGGCTCGTTTCCGGCGTCACAACGGCGTCCGTGAGGATATAGTCGCAATCGATGCCGGTCCCCGATCCGGGAAAGCCGAGATAGGCAACCTGGATCGGTGCAGCGCCATGATTGAGCAACCCCGCACGCGAACCCTTCGTATGCCCCTTGAGATCAACAAGGATATCGATGCCCGAGCGGCGGATCAGCGCTGCCGCATCCTGGTCCGAAAGATGGCCGATACGCTGGAGGCCGGGATAGGTGCTGCGTGATCCTTTGTCGAGCTGGATCAGGTCGTCGCCGGTACAACAAAAGAGCGAAATGTCGAACCGGTCGCGGTCATGCTGCAGCAATGCGCTCTGGAACAGACGCATCGTCGCATGCTGATCGCTGAAATCCGCAGAGAGATAACCGATCCTGATCCTGCCGAAAAAGCTGTGCGGCACCGCGCGCCTGGCCGCTCTTGACGCCTGTGTGAAGGCCACCGCGTCATGGATCTTTGTCTGGCGCGCATTGATGCTTTCGTCGCTGCACCAACCGATATGCCGATGCGGAAACTCTGCACCCAGATAGCGTTCATCCCCGGCTTTCAACCGGTCCAGAAATCGCTGGTCATCCATTTGCGCCTCGTCGAGGCACAGAAACTCATGCAGGTAACGGCGATAGGTTTCTTCGGCATTGGTATCGAATGCGCCGGATTTGGCGGCAAGCCGGGCTATGTTCAAGGAGGAGAACGAATCATCTGCTTCCTGCAGCATATTCGCCGCAAGCGCCCGCAGCATCGCCTGTTTGGGACCGCCCAGTTCGGCCGCCTTGATGTAGAACGCGGCCGCTTCGGCAAATTTCTCTGTCTTTGCATAACATTGGGCAATCAGCAGCATTTCGTTCTGCCCGAAGGGTTGCCGGCGGGCGGGCGACAGGATGCCCAATGCCTTGTCATATTGACCTGCGTTGTAAAAACCGAGCGCTTTTGAAAGAGATGCCGACATCGATGGTCCAGACGTATCCACTGAAAAGCTATTGGTAGCGAAACCGGCTGGTGCAAGGCTGGACCGGCTCGACGCAAGCCTCGCACACCCGACGTGAGCTACCAGCGGGAGACCTCAATCCGCGTGGACACGCCTGATGACACAGCTCACCCTCTGCATGCCCAGCAACCGCGATCTGCGCCATTCCGCCGGTGCGATCGAAACCGCGCTGATCTATGCGGACAAGCGAGATTGCCGGCTGGTCGTTTCCGACAATTCCGGCGACCCGCAAAAACGCGCGCACTACGAAAACAGCCATCCACGCCTGACCTATGTCGTCCCGGACGGAGATAGCGGCCTGCAGAACATGGCCTATGCCCTCTCGAAGGTCGAAACGCCCTTCCTGATGCCGATGGGCGACGATGACGAGATCTATGGTCTCGATAACAAGCAGCCGATCGACCTTGCGAACCTGCCGGATGATGTGGCCGCGGTTCGTCCACAAACATTCGTCTGGACGAACGACAAGGGCGTGCAGCAGACCGATCGATTTTCGATCACCGCAGAGGATGCCGGTGGCCGGCTGCTCGAGTATAATGGCAAGGCCAACGGCAATAACGGGCTCTACTACAGCACCTACCGTTCCGATCTCTTCAAAGGACTGTTTTCGCTGTTCTCGCAAGCCCACCCGACGCGCGGCGGCTATTGTGACTGGGCCTTGAGTTTTGCGCTCTGCGCCTCCGGAAAATTTCTAGCCGACGCTTCGACGATCTACCGCTATGACCTTGGCCGCTGGGCGAGCCGCGGCTCGCTGGAGGAAGCCAAAACCAGCCTCTACCGTCAGGCGGGATTGCCAGACACGGCAGAACACTTTTCCGCCCTTCTGCGGTTCATCGACGTCCACATCTTCCTCACCGCCCTTCCTCTTGCCGAAACAGAGCGCCGGAATGCGCAGACGGCGAATGCCCGGCTGGCATTGCGAACGTTTCTGCACGAGGTCACGAAAGCTCCGGATCAATACGATGCCGAAGTGATCTATCTCGCCGAACTGACAGGCCAAACGCCCGACCTCGACACGGCCTTCCAGATCTCGCTCCTGATGATCGACCGGCTGCAGGACGGGCTGGCTGAGAAATATGTCCAGTTTGCAAAGGCTGCGGGCGGCGTGGTTTGACAGTGACCAGCCACAACGATGTCCCCATTCAACAATGAAGGTTGCAGTTGCCACGTCAGAACACCGAGAAACCCGGCGGTTGGCGGCAGAACAAAATCTTGAGAAGAGGGTTGGTAGCGGGAGACCGATTAATACCAGCCGAGAATGGCGCGTGCATTATCGACGACGTTTCGGGATATCTCGACCAGATGCTGCGTCATTGCATGGGTGTCACACCACGGCATAACGAGAGCGGCGGCCATCAGCCAGTCTGACCATCAATATCTTTTCGCATGGGTCTCTAAGAACCATCCATACGTGCTTTCAATTCCCGTCCGCAACGGGATTGACGGCGACCACCCCATGCTTCTCAGTTTATCCGAACTCATCAGTTTGCGCGGTGTGCCGTCCGGTTTGGACAAATCCTGAACGACCTTGCCCGTAAAGCCAACCACACCACAAACGATTTCTGTAAGCTCCAAGATTGTCACATCATCGCCGTACCCAACGTTCACATGTTGATCGCCCGAATAGGTCCTCAAAAGAAATACCAGTGCGTCGGCACAATCGTCGGCATGCAGAAACTCCCGGCGCGGTGAACCCGTCCCCCAGACAACGACTTCCTTGTCACCATTGAGCTTGGCTTCATGGGCTTTACGTATAAGAGCTGGAATGACGTGGCTTGAATTCAGATCGAAGTTATCGCCCGGTCCATAAAGATTTGTCGGCATCGCCGAAATGTAGTCATGGCCATGTTGCCGGCGATAAGCCTGCGCCATTTTTATCCCAGCAATCTTGGCGATTGCGTAGGCTTCATTTGTGGGTTCAAGCGGCCCGGTCAACAATGAGTCTTCGGTAATCGGCTGCACGTTCAGTTTCGGATAGATACAGCTGGAACCGAGAAACAACAGACGCCCAACGTTATTTTCGTGGGCTGCCTGCATGATGTTGGCTTCGATCATCAGGTTGTCATAGAGGAAGTCTGCAGGATAGGTATTATTGGCAAGTATGCCACCAACTTTTGCCGCAGCCAGAACGATCGCATCGGGCTTGATATCCTTGAGATAGGCTTCCACCTGCGACTGGCGTTTGAGGTCAACGGTGCTGCGGTCAGCAGTCACCACTTCGCATGCCTCGGAAGCAAGCCGCCGGACGACCGCACTGCCCACCATCCCGCGGTGGCCCGCGACCCAAACGCGCTTGCCCGCCAGCTCAAACATCAGACGCCCTTTGTAACCGCGGAAGCTTGCAGGAGATCGTAGTCTTCCCTGACCATCTCCGACACTAATTCACGCACGCTGGTGTCGTGAACCCATCCAAGTTTTTCCTTGGCCTTGGTAGGATCGCCGAGCAGTAGCTCGACTTCGGTCGGCCGGAAATACCGGCGATCAACTTCGACAAGCGTGTTTCCGGTCACGGCATCATAGCCTTTTTCGTCGATCCCGGTCCCCTTCCAAACGATATCGATGCCCACATCCTTGAACGCCCACTCAACAAACTGGCGTACCTCGGTGGTCTTGCCGGTGGCGAGAACATAATCATCCGGCACATCCTGTTGCAGCATGAGCCACATCCCCTGGACGTAATCCTTCGCGTGGCCCCAATCCCGTTGCGCATTGAGGTTTCCAAGGTAGAGCTTTTCCTGCTTGCCAAGGGCGATCGCTGCCACGGCACGGGTAATCTTGCGCGTGACGAAGGTCTCTCCGCGCAGCGGACTTTCGTGATTGAACAGGATGCCGTTTGAGGCATGCATGCCGTAAGCCTCGCGGTAGTTCACGACGATCCAGTAAGCATAAAGCTTTGCCACTGCATAAGGAGATCGCGGATAGAAAGGCGTTTTTTCACTCTGGGGTACTTCCTGCACAAGCCCATAAAGCTCGGATGTCGATGCTTGATAGAAACGGCTTTTCTTTTCGAGCCCAAGAATGCGGATCGCCTCCAGGAGGCGGAGCGTGCCCGTGCCATCCGCGTTTGCCGTGTATTCCGGTGTCTCGAAAGAAACCTGCACATGACTCTGCGCGGCAAGATTGTAGATTTCGTCGGGCTGCGTTTCCTGCACGATCCGGATCAGATTGGTTGCATCCGTCATGTCACCATAGTGCAAGATGAAACGCGGATCCGCCTCGTGCGGATCTTGATATATGCCTTCAATGCGGCCGGTATTGAACGACGAAGAACGCCGTTTGACGCCGTGAACTGTGTAACCCTTGTCGAGCAGAAGCCGGGCCAAATAGGCGCCGTCCTGACCCGTTACACCGGTAATCAATGCTGTCTTTGTCAAACCGACCCTCACTATCTAACAAGCGTTCGTTGTCTACAACTTGTCATGGCTCGCAAGCAACCTTTTATGGTCGAGGAGACTGAGAGTTGCTGCAGTGGTCTGAACAGTCTCGCTCTGTCGGGAACGCGATTCCCGCGTGGAATGGGCCAGTACAACGAGCGCGTCGAGCAAGCTGAGGCAGATTTATCCGACAAAACATGAATGTGTGGTGTTGCAGGGGCCAAGAGCAACGTCTCACTCGATTCATTGCCGAGGCTCACCAAACGTTATGGCGGAGTCGAGATATGCGACGAGTTGTCTTGGATCGGCCGCTGCAATATCGAGACGCCCAAGGGGTGAGAAACCAGCGAAGACCGGAGCAACATTCCGAGATGAGGCCAAGATAAAACCGTCGAGGCTTGTCGACTGATTGTCAAAATCCGAAGAGACCTCAATCCTGTATCCATAGCCGCTGAGAAGATCCGCGACTTCGGCGTGCAGGCTCTGGCTATGCATCGAAATGAAAACGTAGTCGGCCCGGTTTTCGCTGAGGAAGTTTTCACCGCCCCGCAGCATCTCGACTTCGTATCCTTGAATATCTGAATGCAGGATATCGAGACGATCCATCTTGCGACTGGTGGAAAAATCATCCAGCTGAAAAGCATTCGAGCCCACAAAGGATTTGATGAACTCGCCGGAATAGTTATTGATCTTGAAGTTGTTCCGGCGACACCGCAGATTGATTTCCTCCGGTTCGACCATCACACATTGCGCATCGGGAAAGCTCTGCGGGAACCACATCGAATAGTGAGCCCAGTACGCACAGAGCTCTATCATACGCGACGAAGTGGATTTGATATTTTTCCAAGATTTCCTGAAAACAATACTCCTCCAACGGCTCGTGAACACCGCGGTTCAGGATGAGGATATCGCTGAAATCCTTGTAGTAGGCTAGATCGCCCTCGACGGCACCGCGGTGGTCATTGTGCAGGATCGCGCATTTTCCCTGTCAACGTAGCCGGCAGCGGGGACCTTGGCGATTAACAGGTTGAGCGGATCGGAGATGATCTCTCTATCTCTCGATGACGATACTCGCCTTATCGAGTGCCGCAGGATTTCCGTAGGCTCTGGGAACACGCGATCCCCCGACCTTTTTAAGCAGCCTTTTCAGCATCCGCATCACCTACGCCTTTGATCGAAAAAGAACGGATCGTGGGACATTAAGACCATCCCAGCCACCTTCCTTGCTCAGCGCTTCCGATACCAAGCATCCCACCTCGACCACTCGCGATACACACGCTCATAACCTTTCGAGAGAAGGATTTTGTCCAGGTTCTCGTTCGCGTCGGTGTTGTTGTGCTCGACGCAGAACAGGTGGACGTTAAATCGATCGAAATCGAATGTGGAAAGAATCTCTGGCTCATTGCCTTCGGTGTCGATGCTGATGAAATCGATATCCGCAGGCGCACCATGGGCGTCAAGCAGTTCATTGAGGCTGATTGTCGTTTGCACAATCTCCACGCTTTCCTTCCGCCTGGTGTCGGCGTGGCGGTCCTTGAACGCATGGTCGGTCATGGACGAAAGCTCAGGATGATCAGCCACGAAACGCATCGTTACCGACTTACCAGAAACCGCATCGACAGGTTGGGTGTAGAGCGAAGCTTTCCTGATCTGACGAATACCATCGGCAAACAAGGGGTTAGGCTCCGCCAATATACCCTTCCAATCATACTCGGCTTCGAGCAAATATGTGTTGCTGAGCTGCTTACCGTCAAAGGCACCTATCTCGACAAAGAAGCCTCCGCGTTTGCCGGCCAATTCCGCCACAACCCAACGGTCCTGCTGCAACTGGGAAAAGCTGTGCGCGTTCCAGAAGGCCGGACGCTCCACGGAAACGGGTTTCTTCTTCAGTCCCAACCAAGTTCTGATACCCACGTGGTAACCTTATAATTTGCAGTTGAATTCTGAAGTGACCGCTACGTGAATCATGAGTGAAATGCAAGAAACTTGCGTATATGAAACCGCCTTAGAAAATTCAGGCTCGCCAAATTCACGGGATTGACTTAAAGCCTCGACGGCGAAAGGATTTCAATTGTACGAAAAACCTAAAGCTTCGGCGCAGCAAAAGATCCGCAAAATGCTAGTCGTTGAAAGGAAGCTGGTTCGCAATCGCGGCCATTTCCACACGCAGATACCGGCGTTGCAGCGCCTTTTGCCGAACCATTCACTGCATCTGCTTACCGGCGATACCTACGACGATTTTCTTGGACCTGCGGCTGGAAAATTCAGCCGAGATGCGAGCAAGCTGGCGACGCTCTCGGCTCGGGCGAAGTACGGCAGTGCCCGCCAGAAGCTCGCAGCTTTCCTGAAGTTGGCCGCGCGTGGCAACTCTTCATTCCACCCGCCGGAACCCATAGCTGACACGCTGGTTGAAACCTGCCGAAGGATTGGTCTCGGGCGCGAAGACCTTGTGATCATACCCTCCGCCGACCTGAACATGCTTGAAGCTGCTCAAGCTGTCGCCCAACGCTTAGGAACCGCTGCTCCGGCGATCTGCTTGCGGTTCCTAAGCCCCGACTTCGGCGAACACGACGACGCAATCCGCAAGCGGGCGCTGGGTCTTGCAGCGAAAGTGACTTCCGATAGAATTGCCCTCTTCTCGGAGTCTGGGGAATTCGCCGAGTACGTGAAAGCGCAGTTTGGCCTTGCGATTCAACCCTATTTCTATCTTCCCTGCAGCGTTGAGCTCACGTCAACACAGTCCTGTCAAACAACCGACAAGCGCGCATTCCGGGTTGGAATTTTCGGTGCTCCGCGACCCGAAAAGGGTAGCCGCCGACTTCATGGCATCGTGCAGGCCACTGCAAAGCTGACACAGAGCGACACTCCGCACATCCAGTTTGTTGTCCAAGGCTCAGACAACGATTTTGGCGAATCCGGCAGTTATAAGGACTTGGCTTATTTTGCATCCAGTGATGGGAAGGTGAGTATCGAGCGCCATCCAACTGTAATGCATCAGGTTGATTTTATTTCTCTTTTCCAATCCGTCGATGCCGTTCTGCTGCCATACGACGTCTCACTGTATGGCTTGCAGGGATCGGGTGTCGTGCAGGACGCTGTAGCAGCCCGCAAACTGATCATCCATTCAGACAGAATGGCCATGGCGGACATGCTCGCGCACGGCAATGCATACGGGGCGACGACCGACGAGGAATTTGGGCGGGAGATTGTAAAGGCGACGCATATCAGACAAGCAGATGTGGAATCCGCCACTGACCGGGCATTCGCGCATTTTCAACGGGGCCAAAACGACCATCCGATCAAACGTTTTTTCATTAAGCCCTGATGGATGAGACACTGGGCAGCCTGATCGAGAAAATTTGAAAAAGAGCAAAATTTAAGAGAAATCGCGATTTCTGACGAAAAACCCGCATGGCTATTCCATGTATAAGCCCCGCGAAACGTGGCGTTGGCAAGTCTTTCCCAACACCAAATGAGCTGGAGCCACTGTCGTCTCCAACGGGGAGGGCGTTGCGGCATGGTAGGTTTATGCCGCGCCCGCCGATGTTCCAACCTCTGCCGGGACCGTCTGCGGTCGTGAATACCCTTGCCACAGCACAGACTGGGAAGTTTTGGCACCGGCGCTTTGGGGGACCATGAGGACGACCATTTGCTCTGTTATCTTGGCAGTCGTGAGTGGGGTGCCAAACATCGAATATCCCTTCCATGATCGGGATGTGCTTGTCACCAACTGCGGCCGCATCTGCATACATCGCAAGAAGATCAACATCTCATCCGTCATGGCAAGACAACGCCTCGGCATAAAGGAAGTCGATGACGGCATTTGGCTCGTCAGCTTTATGCAGTACGATCTGGTACATATCGATCTGGAACAGCGAACTTTGCAAACCATCGACAACCCGTTCGGCACGAGGGTATCGTCTATGTCTCCGGGGCGGACAAGCGATGGTTGGTAGCGGGAGAGGGACTCGAACCCCCGACACGCGGATTATGATTCCGCTGCTCTAACCACCTGAGCTACCCCGCCATCAGACTGCGACTTGGGCTCGTGGCCGCGGTCGTTGCCGTCAGTGGGCGGCTTATAAGGTGCGGTTCATGCCGGTGTCAAGCCGAGCCGTTTCAAAAAACCGGAAGTTTTTCAAGGGACGGTGGACAACGACCGGACAAGCGGTGCGAAGGTCGCCCCCTGCCCGCGATCAGGCCGCAGCAACGCTCTGCAGCAGGTCCTTGAGGGCAGCTTCGGCTGCCGCCTCGCGCTCGGAGCGCAGGATGAAGCCGCCGCCGTAAACGCGGGCGTCTTCGCCGATGCCGGAATAAAGCGCGCAGGCCTGTCCGGGCGCAACGCCCGCCTCGCCTTCCAAAAGCTCGACAGAGACGCCGCCTGCATCCGCGCGCAGGATGGCGGGTGCGGGTTGGCGGGTGGAGCGGACCTTGGCGAAACAGGCAAAACCATTTGCCGCCACATCGAAAATATCGCCGTCGCCCAGCCAGTTGATGTCGCGCAGGTAGACGCGGCGTGTTTCCAGCGCTTCCTTCGGGCCGACGATGACGCGGCGCGAACGGGCATCGAGATGCACGACATAGAGCGGCTCGCCGGTGGCGACGCCGATGCCGCGGCGCTGGCCGATCGTATAGTGCAGGATGCCCTCATGGCTGCCGAGCACGCGGCCGTCGAGATGAACGATATCGCCAGCCAGAGAAGCGTTCGGCTTCAGCTTGTTGATGATATCGGCATATTTTCCCTGCGGCACGAAACAGATGTCCTGGCTGTCGGCCTTCTTGGCGACGACGAGGCCCATGTCTTCGGCAAGCTGTCTGGTTTCCGCCTTGGTCAGGTTGCCGAGCGGGAAGCGCAGATAGTCGATCTGCTCCTGCGTCGTGGCAAACAGGAAATAACTCTGGTCACGATCGGCATCGGTCGGGCGAAACAGCGCACGGCGGCCGGGTGCATCCGCCTGCGGATTGGCCTTCGAGCGGATGTAGTGGCCGGTCGCCAGCGCATCGGCACCGAGCTCGCGGGCCGTTGCCAGAAGATCGGCAAATTTGACGGTCTGGTTGCAGGCAACGCAAGGGATCGGTGTCTCGCCGGCAACATAGCTCTCAGCAAAAGGATTGATCACCGTTTCGCGAAAACGCTGTTCGTAGTCGAGCACATAATGCGGAATGCCCAGCACGTCGCAGACCCGGCGGGCATCGTCGATGTCCTGGCCAGCGCAACAGGAACCGGCGCGATGAACGGCGGCGCCGTGGTCATAGAGCTGCAGGGTAATGCCGAGAACATCATAGCCTTGCCGTTTCAGGATGCCGGCCACCACGGAACTGTCGACGCCGCCGGACATGGCAACGACGACGCGCGTATCTTCGGGCTTGCGATCAAAATCGAGACTGTTCACGGCATCCAATCCGGTATTCCGGTCCATCGGCGGGTTGTTCGGCATTTTCGCGCGACCATACCCTGTTTCCTGCAAACGGCCAACGCCGCAGCACAGCGTTTGCCGGTGAAGACCGGCCTACCGCAAGCCGCTATATAGAAAGTCGCGGGGAATTGAACAAGGGCAAGCCCTTGCGCCGCTCAGATCAGCTTCATCCGCATGGCGCGGGCGATCGCCTGCATGCGATTGACGGAATCCAATTTGCGGGTCGCGGTCTTGAAATAGCTGGAGACCGTATAGGCGGAAATGCCGAGAATGATGGCGATCTCGTCACTGCTCTTGCCGGCCGCAGCCCAGCGCAGACATTCGATCTCGCGGGTCGATAGCTTGTCGCGCGCCGAGGCGCCGACCTCGAAGGTGCGCTCGAGCGTTTCGAACAGCTGCAGCAATGTCAGATAGAGATTGGCCGCCTCGACCCGGTCAGGTTCGTCACGTGGACCGCAGAGCAAGGCCGCGAATGCTTCCCCGTGGGTCGTGTGCAGCATAACGGCAAATGTATTGCCCATAGCCGGTCCGGCAAACAGCGCCTCGATATTGTCACGCGCGGCAGCCCCTTGCCCATTGAGCAGGTATTTTGTTGCGCCAAAGATCGGCAGCTTCGTATGACGCAGCCGTTCGATCAGCACGCTGGCCTGGAAAACCGTGGCAGCATCATATTCTCGCACAAGCTCCGACGGCCAGCTGCTCAAAACCAGACGTTCGGCAAAGCGCTGCTGCTCGCCGAACGGAATGCGCGCGATCATGAAGTGGTTGAAGCCGAATTGCGCCGTACACTGGCGCATCAGGTGGAGCACTTCATACTCCGTCTGGACTGCGGAACTGTTCATGCTCGAAAGGAAATCAGCATAAGCCTCGCTTCGCAAGGTCAGCTTGTCAGGGTCTCTCATATTTTAATCACCAACTTGCCGGCGGCAGCGCCAGCTCTCCAAAAAATTCTCGTTCCGGAATTTTTTCGGCAGCAGCACGATAAGTCCAACACCGACAAAACTCCGAAAGGCCCCAAGGGACACAATCGAAGCGAAATGAACGATATTTTGAAATAAAATGGTGCATCGAGAGCATTCCAGAGCAACAAAATGCTGCATATGCTCAATTACTGGCCATTATTATCAACATTTTTAGGAAAATTGAACAGATATATTTGCATGGCTCCTATGCAATCCTTGAAAATACAGGGTCAAAACTTCAGGAGCCGACAATAAAGAGACATGACGTGGATGATGAAGCGTCAACCAGACATCATCTTACGAGATCCGCAATTGGTCGAAGAGCGCGCTGGAAGTCTCTAAAATTATTAGCAAATTGTTACCACCCGCTTAGGCAAATGTTAAATGTGGCAGGGTAAGTTGAACCTATATGGTCTTGAGTATGTGTAGAGAGTCCAATGACCGAAATGATACGACCCCGCGTGAAATATGTCATCGGACCCGATGGCAGCCCTTTGACAATTGCTGATCTGCCGCCGGCCAATACGCGCCGTTGGGTGATCCGCAGAAAGGCAGAAGTCGTCGCCGCCGTGCGTGGCGGACTGCTGAGCCTGGAAGAAGCTTGTGACCGCTATACCCTGACCGTCGAAGAATTCCTGTCCTGGCAGTCATCCATCAGCGACCATGGTCTTGCTGGTTTGCGCACGACCCGCATCCAGCAATATCGCCACTGATCGAACTGCGTTCAGTTTTTTTCGGGCGGCTGCCATGAACCGGCAACCGCCCGAAATATTTCCGGACTGCCCTACTCTTCGGCCGGTTTCATCCGATATCATGGTGAAGCAATCCGGCGACCAGAGGGTGACCCATGAATATACAGTTGCAAGAAACCGGCTCGCACGGCCGTTATAGCGTAGCCGTCGACGGCCATACGGCTGAAATGACCTATTCCCGGTCATCACCCCACCTGATCATCATCGATCATACCGCTGTCCCCGATGCGTTGCGCGGCAAAGGCGTCGGCCAGGCGCTGGCGGCACATGCCATCGACGAAGCACGAAAAGGTGGCTGGAAGATCATTCCGCTTTGCCCTTTCATGCGCGCCCAGGCGCAGCGTCATCCCGACTGGCAGGACGTCATCCAGGCATAAAGTAACGGCGGCTAGCGCCCGCCTCGAAATGGGCCGACCCGAAAATAGACAAGGCCCTTCTCACGGACTTGAGACAAGTTCGTGAGAAGGGCCTTTGGCCTTGAGCAATCCGCGTGCGTTCAGGCGCGCATGCGAGCGCCGCTATCGCGCTCTTCGAGCGCTGCGGCCTTGGCGAACTCCGCCTGAACTTCTTCCAGCGCCAGTTCGGCCGCATCCTGCTGTACCTTCAGTTCCCGAACCGAGACCTGCAGGTTGTCCGCCCGCTGCCGCGCAGCCTTGGCAAACGTCGGATAGGCGAAATGGGTGGGATCGGTGATCCCGGACTTCTTTTCCTCGAACGTGATCTGGTTTTCCAATTCCTTGGTCATCCGCTCAAATTCGGACATCATCAGTTGGAGCTGACTCAACTGACGCTGCTTCTCCTTCACCTGAAATTCCTTCAGGCGAACAAGGCTCTCACGTGACTTCATACGCAATACTCCCGTGATGCGAGACCCCGGTTACTGGATTTGGCCCGATTAACCGACCTTACGGTGTCGGAAACAAAAAAAATTACAGCGATCTTAACAAAATCCTACCGCTGGTAACCTTTCGTTTACGGGCATCGTTAATCATAGGGACGATCATTTAAGGGTCAGTAAATGCTAAGCGCAAAATTTGGTGTTTGGCATAGATTGAGTCAGATGAGTCAGATAGCCGATTTCCTTAATGTTCCGCATTAAGGATGTCATTCTAGATTCACATGCAAAATCAGAGGACTGCAAAAAATATTTAACATATTCGATACACCTTGCCAGAGTGAATCAGAATTTGTTAACCATTTGCTGGCAGCCTCCAAATCAGGCAACGACTGGATCCGTATCGCGTAAGGGGGCCATCAACGACCTTTCGGCGGCGGAAAAGGGGACAATTATGCGGGTTCTACTCATCGAAGACGACAGCGCGACAGCGCAGAGCATCGAACTGATGCTCAAGTCGGAAAGTTTTAACGTTTACACCACCGATCTTGGTGAAGAGGGTGTCGATCTCGGCAAGCTCTATGATTACGACATCATCCTGCTCGATCTGAACCTGCCGGACATGTCCGGTTACGAGGTTCTGAGAACGCTGCGTCTGTCCAAGGTCAAGACACCGATCCTCATCCTCTCCGGCATGGCCGGTATCGAGGACAAGGTTCGCGGCCTCGGCTTCGGTGCCGACGACTACATGACCAAGCCATTCCACAAGGACGAACTGGTCGCACGTATCCATGCGATCGTGCGCCGCTCCAAGGGTCATGCGCAGTCGGTCATCTCGACCGGCGAACTGATCGTCAACCTGGATGCAAAGACCGTCGAAGTCGGCGGCCAGCGTGTTCATCTGACGGGCAAGGAATACCAGATGCTGGAGCTGCTTTCGCTCCGCAAGGGTACGACGCTGACCAAGGAAATGTTCCTCAACCACCTCTATGGCGGTATGGACGAACCGGAACTGAAGATCATCGACGTGTTCATCTGCAAGCTGCGCAAGAAGCTCGCAAATGCTGCCGGCGGCGCAAACTATATCGAAACCGTCTGGGGCCGCGGCTATGTGCTGCGCGAGCCTGAAGGCGAACTCGCAGAAAGCGCCTGATCGGCGCTTGAAAGACAATACGGGCAGCCGGTTGGCGCTCAGCATCCCGCATATGCGCGGGCGCCATGACGGCACATGCCCCGAAGTTTCAGAAACCCGCCAGAGATGGCGGGTTTTTCGTTGCCGCATGGCCGGACAAGCGGGCACATTTACCGGTAACCGGACGCAGAAACGAAAAAGCCGCGGCCCGAAGGCGCGGCTTCAAAGAACCTGGCAAATTTTGCAGAGGGATCAGGCGGCGATCGACAGGCTGCCGAAGACGCTGGTCAGGATCTTGCGGTCGAACGGTTTCAGCAGGAAATCGTCCGCACCGGCACGTTTGCCGGCCATCATCTTCTTCAGGTCCGCCTCGACGACGCAGTAATAGATGCGCACCGTCTTGCCATCAGGCAGATTGCGGATATTGGCAATCAGGTCCAGCGCGCCATCAAGGCCCGCATCGACAATGATGATGTTGGGCAGTTCCGCTTCGCAACGCACCAGCGCTTCAAGGCCATTGGCGGCTTCAGAGACGAGAAAATTGAGGCCGGAGAGGATGCGCTTCCCGACCTTGCGGACGACGTCCGAATCATCGGCAATCATCAAACGTTGCATCTCAAGCTCCCTCTCTGCGCCACGGCGGGAAATTAATCCCTATCAACAACCGTATGCCGCTTTGGCAAAGAATCAGTTACCGCGACGCCTAAAAGCAGATTTATCTCCACTTCAGGCTGCAACCATCTTCGCGGAGAACACGATTTCTTCCGAATTCGAGTTGACCTCGATCTCCATGCCGGCCTCGTCGGCAAGCAGAACCGTGTAGTAGGGCTGGATCGTGTGGGCATCGACAGCCTCTTCGAGCGTGCCCGAGAGAAGCTCGACCAGCTTTGGCGGCACGCGCATCATCCGGCCCTTGCAGATCAGCTTGAAGGCCGCGTCATATTCCGGATTTTCCAGGATGACATCGATCGAGCCGCCCCGCGGAATGGCGCCATAGGCGATCAGGAACAGGTTGAGCAACAGCTTGACCCGGTTCTTGGCGATGATGACGCGTGGGCCGGTCCAGGTGACATCCGTCTTCTTTTCGACGGAGGCGAAATCCTTGGCTGCCTTTTCCGCTTCGCCGGTATCGATCGATGCGCCGACGGAGCCGGAAGCGCCGAAAGCCAGCCGGGCGAATTTCAACCGGACGGAGGCATTGAGCGCGCTGGTGCGGATCAGGTCCATGGCATCGGCATCCGCCCCGCCCTCGTCGAGCAGTTCGAGGCCGTTGTTGATCGCGCCGACCGGCGAGATGATGTCATGGCAGACACGGCTGCACAGAAGCGCTGCGAGATCGGGACCGGTCAAGGTCAGGTTCGGGTTCTTTCCCATGGTCGTATCCTCAATAGCCTTCAAGCGGCTCACAAGCGAGATCAGGCGGCCTTCCGCGATCCCTTTGCCCCATTGTCTAACCCACGAACATTGCGCGGGCATAGTCTCAGGGCGAAGATCATAAAGACACCACATTTGGTAAACCGATTGTTAAGATCATCGGTTCAAATTGCTGGCAATCAGCCCGAACCCCGTCACAGAGTGAAACGGGGCAGGACAGCGGCCCGCGCATGACGTCGCGGCGCTCCTGAGCTTACGGAGAAGAACATGCAGCGGATCGTCAATGC
This sequence comes from Hyphomicrobiales bacterium, assembly GCA_900473685.1. Lineage (GTDB taxonomy): Bacteria > Pseudomonadota > Alphaproteobacteria > Rhizobiales > Rhizobiaceae > Pararhizobium. The sequence goes on along the minus strand of UCNE01000009.1, from coordinate 295,409 downwards.
CGTGAAATTCCCCCTCTTGCGCACGTTCGTAGCAATGATGGCAGTGTTTAGCCTCATGCCCGCGGCGCTTGCGCAGCGCAACAACGGCGAACAATACACGATGCAGGAAATCGTCGACGCCGGCCACGGCTTCTTCGGCTCCACCTCTGGCGGACTTGCCAAGGTAGTCGAGAACGCATTTTCCAAATACGGCCTGCCCAACGGTTACATTCTCGGCCAGGAAGGATCTGGCGCATTCGTGGCTGGCCTGACCTATGGCGAAGGCGATCTCTATACCAAGAATGCCGGCCAGCATAACGTGTTCTGGCAGGGTCCGTCGCTCGGTCTCGACTGGGGTGGCCAGGGCAGCCGGACGATGATGCTGGTCTACAACCTGCCGGCCGTTCCATCACTCTACAAGCGCTTCGGCGGCGTCTCCGGCTCGGCCTATGTGGTTGCCGGGGTCGGCATGACGGTGCTCACCGACGAAAATATCGTTCTGGTTCCGATCCGGACCGGCCTTGGCGCGCGCCTCGGCATCAATGTCGGCTATCTGAAGCTGACCCAGCAGCCGACCTGGAATCCCTTCTGAGACCAAACACCTCCTTTTTTTGCCTAGGAATTTCCAGTCGCGGAGGCGACTGGAAAAAATACGCGTTTGCGAACACCTGAAGTGATATTGTCACTTCTCGTTAGTCCGAATGAAACAAAAAACATGGACTATAGCGTGTCGCCGCGTGCTCTGAACTGAAATGGCCAGCCCGTGATTGAATTCGCACTCCTGTTTGCCCTGGGTTTTCTCACCGCAGCTCTGCTCGGCCTGCTGGCGGCACCGGTCGTGCACAGGCGCATCGTTCGCTTTGCCGAGGATCGGCTGACGGCCACAATGCCGCTTTCGCCGCAGGAGGTTCGGGCGCAGAAGGACGCAGCCCGCGCCGGTTACGCGGCGGAAAACGCCAGGACCAGCCAGACGCTGAAACGCGAACGCGATAAGAACGTTGCGCTTTTGCTGCAAAACGGTTCGACCTTGAAAGAAACCCAACGCCTCGCCGGTGAAAACGCCGACCTGCATGCGCAACTTGCCGATATGAATGTCGAAGCCGCGGACCTGCGCTCTGCCGCCCGCCAGCTGGAGCAGAACATCGAGCGGCTGAAGGCGACACTTGCCGATGTCGAGCGCGAGAGCGTCAAAAAGAACATCGATATCACAACGTTGAACCGGCAGGTCGACCACCTGACCGGCGATATGGATAGCCTGAAGATCGACGTCGCTGCCCATGATGCAGAGGCCGAAAACCTGAAAAGCCGCATTGCCGGCCTGAAGGACGAGCGCGAGATCATGCGCAACGACCTGAAAGCCGAAAGCACCAAAGCGCGCGAACTCGAAGTCCGGCTTGCCCGTGACGAAACCCGCCTCAAGCAGTTCGAAACAAAACTGACCCGGGAAATGGCCGCCAATGCCGACAAGGACAGCTTCCTCGAGCGCAGGGGCAGCGAGATCGAGCGCTTGAAGGCCAAGGTCAGGGACGCCGGAACGGACCTGCGCGAAGCCTCGAAGGCGCTACGGGCTGCCGGCCTGACGATGCCCGTACGTCGCGAGAAGAAATCCGTGGCAACCGATCCGGCAACAGGCGGCACATTAGGAACAGAGGGCAACACCGATGCACAGAACACCATGTCACCCGTAACAGCCATCGATCTGACCGTGCCGGCCGACTATGCCCGCAACCGGGCGGCGGCACTTACAGAACAGTTGATGACCTCTACATCTTCAGCACACGACGACGCCATGCGTGAGGACATTGCCGATATCGCGGCAACCATGGTGGCTTTGACAGCGGCCAAGGAAGGTCCGGGGTCACCGATACCCTCCCTCCTTTCGACGGCAGGCACGCAGCCCAACGTCCCGGATAAGAGCCTCGCTGCCCGCGCCCGCGACATGTTGCCGCCGGACCATCAATAAACCCTACCTCAGATGAAGCCGTTGATCATCGCCACCTGATGCAGGGCGATGCCGGTGGCGGTGGCAACATTCAGGCTGTCCAGTCCCGGCCGCTGGCGGATGCTGGCGGTCTGGATCGATGCCATGATATTTTCAGGCAACCCCTCGCCTTCCGTTCCAACCAGCAGCGCAGTCCGCGGCGATGGCGCAATATCGTGCAGATCGGTCTTGCCGCGTGGCGACAGGCCCCAGATCGCAAAACCCTCGGCCTGCAGACGGCCGATCAGCTCGGTTACCGACCCTTCGCGGGCAAAGGGTACACTCAGCACCGAGCCGACGGAGACCCGGATCGCCTTGCGGTACATCGGATCGCAGCTGGTCTCGTCCATCAGAATGGCATCGACGCCAAAGGCAGCGGCGTTGCGGAACATCGACCCCATATTGTCGTGGTTGGAGATGCCGCAAGCGGCGAGAACCAGGCTCTTCTTCGGAAGGCTACCGGCAAGAGCATCCAGGCTGGGCGCCGATTGGCGCTTACCGAGCGCCAGCACGCCACGGTGCATGTTGAAACCGGCAATAGCATCGAACACCGGAGCACTGGCGACATAGACGGGAATGTCCGCCGGGAATTCGGCGAGAATGCCGCTGACACCATCGACGCGATTTTCGAGAAGAAGAATGGCTTCAGCCTCGATGCCACGGCCCGCTCGGTGTGCAGCCGCCAGCATGCGCAAGACGACAGTACCCTCGGCGATGAAGCGGCCATGCCGGCCTGTCAGGTCGCGCTCCTTGATCGAGACGAACCCGGCGATGCGCGGATCAGCCGGATCGTCGATGCGCAGCGTTGTCACGGCTCAGCCTTCTCAGTTGGTCTTGACGGAGATATCCGCAACGATGCGGCCAGCGGCGATATCGAAGACGATCGCCTTGCGGTCGCCGCCGGCAACCGCGCCATAGAACAGGATCTGGCCGCCCGACAAGGCAACGTTTGAAACTTCGAACCCGGCAGGCAGCGCAGCGATTGCCGTGACCGGCGCCTCGCCCGGCACGGCAACGGAGGCGCTTTGCTCCACATCGGCCTTGCCCGGACGCGTAAGCTTATAGACAATCGCCGAAAGCACGACCATAAGCATCACCAACATGATACCACCCGAGACCAGCTGCAGCTTGATCATCTTGCGGCGCACGTTCTCCATCACCGGATCGAGCGGCTTGTCTTCCTGTTCGACTGGTTTCTGATTGGACATGGCTGGCCTACCCTGCGGAATGGAACGAGAATGAACGACCCCTTTAAACAAGCCCCGGCAATTAGGAAAGTCCTGACGGCAAATGAAGACGCTGCCGGGCGCATGGATGCGTATCTGACGGAGGCGCTGGGCGGTGAGTTTTCCCGCAACCGCATCAAGGCCCTGATCGAACAGGGTGAAGTCTCCGTCAACGGCAAGACCATCACGGAGGCCAAGAAGAAGGTGCAGCCTGGTGACATCTTCGAGATTGGTCTTCCGGAAGCCGAAGATCCGGAGCCGAAGGGTGAGGATATCCCGCTCAACGTGCTCTATGAGGACGACGATCTCATCGTATTGGTCAAGCCGCCGGGCCTTGTCGTCCATCCGGGCGCCGGCAACTGGACCGGCACGCTGGTCAACGCGCTGATCCACCACTGCGGCGCAAGTCTTTCGGGTATTGGCGGGGTCAAACGCCCCGGCATCGTCCACCGGCTCGACAAGGACACCAGCGGCGTCATGGTGGTCGCCAAGAACGATATCGCCCATCGCCATCTCTCGGACCAGTTTGCCGACCACGGCCGCACCGGACCGCTGGAACGCGCCTACATGGCCATCGTCTGGGGCCGCCCGCGTGGACTGAAAGGCACGATCGACGCGCCGCTCGGCCGCGCCGGCGACCGGGTCAAGCGTGCGGTCAAGCAAGAGGGATCCGACGACGCCCGCGAGGCGATTACTCATTATGAAGTGATGGAGCGCTACCACGAGAAGCCTGACGCGACGGCACTGGCCGCGATGATCAAGTGCAATCTCGAAACCGGGCGCACCCATCAGATTCGGGTGCATATGGCCCATATCGGCCACCCGCTGATCGGCGATCCCGATTATGGCGCGGCCTTCAAGACCAAGGCCAACCTTTTGCCGGACGAAGCAAAGGCGGTCGTCAACCGTTTCCCCCGGCAGGCGCTGCACGCCTTCATGCTGGCCTTCGAGCACCCGGCCACCGGTGAGACGATGCATTTTGAATCGCCAGTTCCCGACGACATGCAGGAACTGGTCGAAGCATTGCGCGGCTGAAGCTGGGACTTGGCGATCCGGCCATTCAAGGCGTATAACGCTCCTTGAAACCTGGAGCGCGCATGAGCCAGTTTGCGGCCACGAAAATTCTCGATACCGAGATGGTCAGCGTCCACGACGTTCTGTGTTCCGGCGAATGCCGCCACAGGAGCGACGAGGAGTGTTCGCGCGTTACCAGCCTGGTGTTTCCCTATCGCGGTGTTTTTCTGCGCCATGTCGGCAGCGATGACGTTGTTGCCGAAGCCAATCAGGTGTTGTTCTTCAATCGTGACGAGGACTACCGCATCAGCCATCCGGTGGAAGGCGGCGATGCGTGCCTGAGCCTGGCCGTGCACGAAACAGCGCTGGAGGAACTGGTCCCAAAGGCTCACCGGGCTGCAAGAAGCCCCTTCGCCTTCAACAAGCAGCGCCTGCGCATAGACGCCCGCGCGCAGGCGCTCGTCGCCCTTTTGCGCCACAGCCTGCTCAGGGGCACGGCCGAAACGCTCGAGGCAGAAACGCTGGCAATGACGCTGGTGCGTCGCGCCGTCGGCGAACGCACGGCCCGTGCCGCCACGGCCAGTCTCGGCCGGCAGAAACTGGTGGACCGGGCCAAGCTCATCCTTTCCTCCGATCTCGCCCGGCGCTGGACGCTGGCCGAGATCGCCCGGGAGGCCGGTGTCTCGCCGGTCTACCTGACCCAGGTCTTCCAGCAGGTGGAGGGCACCCCGCTCTATCGCTACCATCTGCGGCTGAGATTGGCCAAGGCGCTCGACCTGCTCGGAAGCTATGACGACCTGACGGGGCTTGGCCTCGACCTCGGCTTTTCAAGCCATAGCCATTTCTCATCCTCGTTCCGCCAGGCCTATGGCCGCACCCCGGCCGAATTCCAGCGCTTCGCCGGCCTGCGCTGATCCTCCCCATCCGATCGGCAAGCAAGATCGCTAAAGAATCTGACAGCGCCGTTCTGGCCAAAATGGTCTTCTCTCCTGGTCGAAACACATCAACCGGAGGAATGATCATGCAGAACAACACATGCGCCGCCTGCGACTGCGAACTCGATGCCAGCCGCATCGCCGTCAAGATCGGTGGCAAGACCGTCGAGGTCTGCTGCGAGGAATGCGCACAGGCCCTGCGCGAGGCGGACGCCGCAATTCATACCCCCCAGATCTCGAAGGGATAGGGCCGGGAAAGGCCCCTCCCCCCTGACACGCCGGTCAGCTAAGCGTCCGGCATTTTTGGAGAAACATCGATGAAGAACGAACCCCATGTGATCGGCGATCGTGTGCCGGATGGACACGCCTTGTCAGCAGAACTGAAACTTGTTTCGCAAAATGCCGGCATCCCAGGTTCGGCTGGTCCGATGGCTGTCGCGGTCATGGTGCCATACACTCTCGCCCGCAGATTTTTCGGATTTCTCGCCAAGACAGTACAGGACCGCAGCAATCGTCTGGCGCTGCTGGAACTCAACGATGACCAGTTGAAGGACATCGGCATTTCACGATGCCAGGCCTATGGCGAGTACAGCCGCTATCGCCGGAGTGATACGGATGATGCAAGCCCTCCCGGCATGTCCTGCTGAAATCAAGCCTGGCGAGGCGCGCCCTGATTTATCGGCCTCTCATGCATCCTTTCCCAGACTGGCGCGTTGTCAGGAATATTCAAAGGAGAAACCCGATGATTGATGCCACACAGATCAGAGAACATGCCGAAATCATCAGCGCCGACGGTCTTCATGTCGGCACGGTCGATCGCGTCGAAGGCGATCGCATCAAGCTGACCAGGAAGGACAGCGGTTTCGGGCACGAAAACCACCACCACTTCATCGCCCTGGAACTGGTGGCAAGCGTCGATGACAATCGCGTCCGCCTCAGCGCCAATGGCGATGTCGCCGTCATGTTCGAGGAAGAACAGGACAACTCGTCCATCCATTGACCGGCACGCGCCGGGAATTCTACAAAATGTTACAAATCACCGGTTCCGCCCTTGATATTTCGGGGGCGGACACAATTTACAGGCTGTAACCCAACTGGGGCATGCGCTTCTCTGGCTTCACATCTCTGTGAAACCGGAGTTCTTGAATCATGCTTTCGCCGCACTTATCTATGAGCATGTGGGGTCGGATAGACCCACATGCCCGGCCTGCCAAGAGGAGGCCGGAACGCGAAAGGGGGGTGCATCATGGCCCGCAGTACGTTACCGTCGATTACCGCCGGAGAAGGCGGTCTTAACCGCTATCTCGATGAAATCCGCAAGTTTCCCATGCTTGAACCGCAGGAAGAGTACATGCTCGCCAAGCGGTATCAGGAACATGACGACCGCAAGGCCGCCCATCAGCTGGTAACCAGCCATCTGCGCCTCGTGGCGAAGATCGCTATGGGTTATCGCGGGTATGGCCTCCCGATCGGCGAAGTCGTCTCCGAAGGCAATGTCGGCCTGATGCAGGCGGTCAAGAAGTTCGATCCGGAACGCGGTTTCCGTTTGGCCACCTATGCCATGTGGTGGATCAAGGCCTCGATCCAGGAATATATCCTGCGCTCGTGGTCGCTGGTGAAGATGGGCACGACCGCCAACCAGAAGCGGCTGTTCTTCAACCTGCGCCGTCTCAAGGGCAAGATCCAGGCCCTCGACGAGGGTGATCTAAAGCCCGATCAGGTTGCGCATATCGCAACGACCCTGAAGGTGTCGGAAGCGGAAGTGATTTCGATGAACCAGCGCCTCTCCGGGGACGCTTCGCTAAACGCGCCGATCAAGGCGGGTGAAGGCGAATCCGGCCAGTGGCAGGATTGGTTGGTCGATGATCATGACAGCCAGGAAGACATCCTGATTGAGCAGGACGAACTGGAAAGCCGCCGCAGCCTCCTGTCGAGCGCAATGAACGTGTTGAACGACCGTGAACGCCGCATCTTCGAGGCACGCCGCCTGACGGAAGATCCGGTGACGCTGGAAGACCTGTCGACCGAGTTCGACATCAGCCGCGAGCGCGTCCGCCAGATCGAGGTCCGCGCCTTTGAAAAGGTCCAGGATGCCGTCCGCAAGGCGGCGCAGGATCGCCAGAATGCGCTTCGTGTCGTCGAAGATGCCTGATAACGGCGCTGATTGAACAAACAAAAACCCGGCTGGATCGCTCCAGTCGGGTTTCTTTTTGTGCCTATGGACGAATTACTGACCGGCCGGATCGGGCTTTACTGCAAGGCTCCAGGCCTGCATGGCCTTGGTAAAGGCTTCGGTTCCCGCCGTGCCCTTCTCCAGCGTCAGCAGCGCGCGGCGGCCATTACGGTAGGTCAGCGGGATATCCATCCAGCCCCGCGTGCGCAGAAGCTCGGTGTTCGTCGCAACGGCCTCCGGGAAATCGTTGAGCGCGATCATGTGGAAATCCTCGGTGATCTTGGCCGGAACCGCAATCAGCGCATCACCACGATCCTGCTCGTTGCGCTTCATCGAAACGCGCTGCACGCTGTCGATGCTGCCGCCTTCGAAATTTTCCGGCAGTGAGAAGACGAACTCGATCACATGACTGGCCGGCAATGACGGATCAGCATTGCGCTTGATTGTCATCAGCGCCGTCAGGCCACGTTCGGGAACGTTGATCTGTGCCTGGACAACGGGCTCCGGCTTGGCGTCGCCACCGGGAGACTCTTCCTTCACCGACCAGGCAACGTTGCCCTCGATCGCCGTTGGCGCGGACTGGCCCAGCCGCTCCTCATAGAGGAACATCTTCTGGGCGCCAGCCGGCACCTGCTGCGTTGCCGGATTGGCCGCGGTCTGCTGGCCGGGAACCGGCTGGGCAGGCTGTGTGCCATCCGTCGTCTGTGCGGGGGTTGTCTGCGTCGCCTGCGCGGTATCGACCGGCTTGCCGGCCTCCGTCTGCGCAGCAACCGACTTGCCTTCCTCGGTGGCATTGGCACCCGCAGGCGCAGCCGCCGGACCTTGATCGACTTCCGTGCCATCCTGCTGCAGGCGCTGGGTAAACTTGCTGCTGCCTTCAACGGCCGCGACCTCGGCATTCGCCGGTGTCTGCGTCTGGTTGTTGGTCTCCGGCGCCGTCACGTCCTTGTTGCCATCGGTAGGCGTGGATGCCTCCGGCGTGGTCAAACCCGATATCTTGGCAGTGACGGATGTCACCATGCCGGATACCCAGGTGTTCACCGTGGCCTGATTTTGCCAATAGGCATAACCACCGCCGCCCAGAATGAGCAAGAGTACCGCACCAAAACCGATCGCCTTGGCATTCACTCGCGAGCGCTTCGGCTCGACCCGGTACGACACCGGCCGCGCCGGCACTTCGACATTCTCGTCCACGGCCGCCGAAGCCGTACCTGCCGGCGATGCGGATGCAGCACCAACGGCCGCGGCTGTTGCGCCATGGGCCAGAAGATCGTCAATATCCTTCCAGCTGTCATTGGCAGCTTGCGGCTGTTCCGGTTCTGCAACGGCAGGCTTTTCAACCGGCCAGGACCAGTCGGCAATCGCCGGCTCGGACGTGTCGGCAGCCTGGGCCGGCGCCTGGGTAAAGGGGTCGTTATCATCCCACGCCCAGGCAGCCGCAGCTTCGCCCGGCACATTATCCTTGGCGCCGGCATCTTCATTCAGCGGCGTGACCGTTTCGACCGGCTCATATTGCGTCAGGTCGGGAATTTCATCGGCAACCGGCGCCGCTTCCGCGGCCTCGGTCCAGACCGGCTCGCTATGGGCGGTTGCCGGGACCGGATCGTTCCATTCCGGCAATTCCCATTCGGCCGACGGCGCAGGCACCGGCTTTTCGTCAGCCAGTTCGACAACAGCCTCTGCATTTGGCTCAGTGACGGGTTCCAGTTCCACGACGGCTTGCGGCTCGGCAACGTCCGGAATGTGGGCGATTTCCTCAATCGCAGCACCGCTTTCGTCCTGCGGCTCGAAAGCCGCAGCCACCGGATGCTCCGGCTCATCGAAAACAGCAACATCCTGCCGGGGCTCTTCGGGCTCTACCGCATGAACAGGCTCGGCTGGAACATCAGCCTCTGCGGGAACAACCGCACGATCAGTTTCCGCAACCGGCTCGGGTTCCGAATATCCGGAAACGTCTTCCACCGGCGCTTCGCTGACCACAACCGGGGCCACCGCGACAGGCTCTTCCACCGGTTCAATATCCGCCTGTGGTTCGACTGCAGGCTCCGGACGCTCGTCTTCGGCAACATCCGTTTCCGGCTGTTGCAACTCTGCTACCGCGGCCTGGTCCCCGGCTTCGGCAGCTTCGGTTACCGAAGCATCTTGCGGCTCATCCAGCGAGGGAAGCGCTTCAGCATGGTCGTCCTCGACCTCGCTGATCGCCGCCTCGAGCTTGACCATCTGGCGTTCGATCATCTCGTCCGAAGGACGAGGCTTCATGCTTTCAAGCTGACGGCGGACGGCGCCGCGGGCCTTGTCATAGACCTTGGCCCGCATTTCGGGAACATTGTCCGACAGACCATCAACGGTCCTTCGAATAACTGCAACAAAATCCGCCATCAGAACTTTCTCATACCATCAGCGTGTTGACGCCAAACTCTTCCCTAGTCGTAAACGTGAGACTAGTCCTCAAACGGGTCCGTCACAAGTATGGTGTCGTCTCGCTCCGGGCTGGTGGAAAGCAGCGCCACCGGCGCTCCGATCAGCTCTTCGACCTGACGCACATATTTGATCGCCTGGGCCGGAAGTTGAGCCCAGCTGCGGGCACCAACAGTCGATTCTTTCCAGCCTTCCAGCGTGATGTAGACGGGCTTGGCCTGCGCCTGCTGCGCCTGGCTAGCCGGCAGATGATCGATCTCGACGCCATCCAGCGTATAGCCGACGCAAATCTTCAGCTCATCAAGACCATCGAGCACATCGAGCTTGGTGAGCGCGATGCCGGTAATGCCATTGGTAGCAACCGACTGGCGCACGAGGGCCGCGTCGAACCAGCCGCAGCGGCGCTTGCGGCCGGTCACGGTGCCGAATTCATGGCCTTTTTCGCCGAGGAACTGGCCGATTTCATCGTGCAGTTCGGTCGGGAACGGGCCTTCGCCGACGCGGGTCGTGTAGGCCTTGGTGATGCCGAGGATATAGCCGAGCGCACCAGGACCCATGCCGGAACCGGCCGCGGCCTGCCCGGCCACCGTGTTGGACGAAGTGACGAAAGGATAGGTGCCGTGATCGATATCAAGCAGTGTGCCCTGCGCGCCTTCAAACAGGATGCGGGCGCCCTTGCGGCGATGGCGATCGAGCAACAGCCAGACCGTTTCCATGAACGGCAGAACGCGGGCAGCGACCGAGGAAAGCTCGGTCATGATTGTCTCATGGCTCACTTCGGCTTCGCCAAGACCACGGCGCAGCGCATTGTGATGGGTGAGCAGGCGGTCGACCTTGGCCGGCAGCGTATCGAGATCGGCGAGATCCATGACGCGGATGGCGCGGCGGCCGACCTTGTCTTCGTAGGCAGGGCCGATACCGCGGCGGGTCGTGCCGATTTTGGTGCCGCTATTGGAGGCAGCATCCTCGCGGATGCCATCCAGTTCGCGATGCAGCGACAGGATCAGCGTGGCATTGTCGGCGATGCGCAGGTTTTCCGGGGTAATCGCCACGCCCTGCTTGTCGAGCTTCTCGATTTCCGCGATCAGCGCGTGCGGGTCGATGACCACGCCATTGCCGATGACGGCGAGCTTGCCCGGACGAACCACGCCCGACGGCAGAAGGGAAAGCTTGTAGCTGGTACCATCGATGACCAAGGTATGGCCGGCATTGTGCCCGCCCTGAAAGCGCACGACCACGTCGGCCCGCTCGGAGAGCCAGTCGACAATCTTGCCCTTGCCTTCGTCACCCCATTGCGATCCGACCACCACGACATTCGTCATTTCAGTTTTCCTGTTTCCACGCGCATGTGATTGCGCTGTCTTCAAACCCGCGCATCTATACTGTTTTGTTTTTTGGAAAGCGACCCTGTTTAGACCGGCATTTAGGGTTTTTGCATGGTAAAGACCGCATTTAACCCTCAGAAGGCCAATAATGCGGGCTTGCCTTCTGCGATCCGGGTTGATTCAATATAACGGACAAAGCTGCGCCGGCAAAGGCCGATACGGCAGCCCCGTCTTTTATCGCCATCACCGCAGCTGCCATATTATACTTCAGGGAATACCGTGCCCGTCAATCTGCAAGCCTACATCATTCTCTGCATCACCACCCTGATCTGGGGTGGGAATACGGTCGCCGGAAAGATGGCGATCGGCCATGTCAGCCCAATGTTGCTGACAGGCATGCGCTGGGTGATCGCCTGCATCGTGCTTTTGATCTTCGCAGCCCCGCAGGTCCGCCGCGATTTTCCGGCGATCCGCAAGAACTGGCTGCTGCTGCTCGGCTACGGCACAGTCGGCTTTACCGCCTTCAACGCTTTCCTCTATTCGGCCCTGCAATATACCAGCGCCATCAATGCCGTCATCGAGCAGGCCGGCATTCCGATGGTGATTTTCGTTATGAACTACGTGCTGTTTCGCACTGCCTTTTCGATGGCGCAGATCGCCGGCTTCACGCTGACGTTGTTCGGCGTGGCGCTGACCGCGTCGCATGGCGACCTGAGCACGCTTCTCGCACTCGACCTCAACCAGGGCGATGCGCTGATGATGGCAGCGGTCCTCGTCTATGCCGGCTATACGGTGGCGCTGCGCTGGAAGCCGACAATCCACTGGAAGAGCCTGATTGCGATCTCAGCCTTTGGGGCATTGGTCAGCAGCATTCCGCTGGTCATCTGGGAGTTTTCGAGCGGACGGATGATCTGGCCCGACACGCAAGGTTGGGCCATCATTGCCTATGCCGGCCTCTTGCCCTCGCTCGTCTCGCAAATCCTCTACGTGCGCGGCGTCGAACTGATCGGCCCCAACCGGGCGGGCCTGTTCATCAACACCATTCCGATTTTCGGCACGCTGCTATCAATCGCGCTGATCGGCGAGGCGCTGCAGACCTTCCACATTGTCGCGATGGCGCTGGTGCTGGGCGGCATTGCCGTGGCGGAAAAAGGCCGCCCGAAGATTTGACGCGCAGACGCGATCAGAAAGACCGCTCCATATACACGGCGTCCGCGCCATAAGCGAGAAGACGCGCTTCGAGCGCTGGCACGGACACAGCGGCGAAACCGAACCGGCGCCAGAAGATATCGGCACCGCCTACGGCAGTCAGTACCATGGTGGTAAAACCCGCATTTCGGGCAACCCCGGTCATTGCCTCTATCATGGCAACTGCCGCGCCGCACCCGCGCATCGCCGGCAACAGTGACAGATCATGCACATAGTAGGCGTCGCAATCCGGGGATATGGCACCGATCAGGGTATCGAGCGGCGGCGGCTCGGGACGGCGAATGGGATAGGAAACCAGATATCCCTTGATATCGCCGCCTTCTTCCACGACGAAAAATCCATCCGGATAGAGCCTTAAACGCTCCGCAAAAGTAGCCTTGGCCTCCTGGAATGCGGGAAAGACAACCGCCTGAACGGACAGGACACCATCGAGATCACTCGAGCTGGCTTTGCGAAACGTGAAACTGGTCATGGGAAAAACGCAAAACCTGGAGGCTGAAAGCGACAAATGCGGAAATAAACAAGGGGCATGCCGCGGCTGAAGCGCAGCATGCCCCTTGAATGGCTGATGGTTCCAGAACCTCAGTCGACGTTGAAGACCAGCGGCTTGGCTGCCCGGATCGCCGGGTTGGCACGCAACTTGTCCAAGACGTCTTCGGACACGGCACCATCGACATAGAGCAGCGCGATCGCGTCGGCACCGGCATTATGGCGGCCGAGCTGGAAGTTTGCGATGTTCACACCTGCATCACCCAGCGTCATGCCGATGAAGCCGATCATGCCGGGAACGTCGGTGTTGGTGATGTAGACCATGTGATTGCCGACATCGGCGTCGAGGTTGATGTCCTTGATCTGGATGAAGCGCGGCTTGCCATCGGAGAACACCGTACCGGCAACCGAACGCGTCTGGTTGGCCGTCGTCACCGTCAGCTTGATATAACCATCGAAAACGCCTGTCTTGTCGCGCTTGACCTCGGACAGGATGATGCCCTTTTCCTTGATCATGACAGGTGCCGAAACCATGTTGACGTCGGAAACCTGGCTGCGAATGATACCCGCGAGCGCTGCACTCGTCAGCGCCTTGGTGTTCATGCCAGCGGTCGATCCGTCAAACAGGATCTCGATTTCCTTGATCGCGCTTTCCGTGACCTGACCTACGAAGGCACCGAGAACATCGGCCAGCCGGATGAACGGCTTCAGGATCGGCGCTTCTTCAGCGGTGATCGACGGCATGTTGATGGCGTTGGAAACGGCACCCTTGACGAGGTAATCCGACATCTGCTCGGCGACCTGCAGCGCGACGTTCTCCTGCGCTTCCGTGGTGGAAGCGCCCAGATGCGGCGTGCAGACGACGTTCGGCAGGCCAAAAAGCGGGCTTTCCGTTGCGGGCTCGACCTCGAACACGTCGAAACCGGCACCGGCAACATGGCCGGACTTGATGGCATCGGCGAGCGCCTGCTCATCGACCAGACCGCCGCGGGCGCAGTTGATGATACGCACGCCAGGCTTGGTCTTGGCCAGTGCTTCGCGGTTGAGGATGCCACGCGTCTTGTCGGTCATCGGTACGTGCAGGGTGATGAAATCAGCCTGGGCAAGCAACTCGTCCAGCTCGACCTTGGTGACGCCCATTTCTTCAGCCCGCTCCTTCGACAGGAAGGGGTCGTAGGCCAGCACGTGCATCTTCAAGCCGATGGCGCGGGCGCAGACGATGCCGCCGATATTGCCTGCACCGATGACGCCGAGCGTCTTGCCGGTGATTTCGACACCCATGAACTTCGACTTTTCCCACTTGCCGGCCTGGGTCGACGTATCGGCCTGTGGCAGCTGGCGGGCGACGGCGAACATCAGCGCGATGGCGTGTTCGGCCGTGGTGATCGAATTGCCGAACGGCGTGTTCATGACGATGATACCGCGGCGCGAGGCCGCCGGGATATCGACATTGTCGACGCCGATGCCAGCGCGGCCGATCACCTTGAGGTTGGTCGCGGCCGCGATCAGCTTTTCCGTCGCCTTGGTGGCGGAACGGATAGCGAGACCATCATAATTGCCGATGATCGCGGCAAGCTTTTCCTTGTCCTTGCCGAGCTGCGGCTGGAAATCCACTTCAACGCCGCGATCGCGGAAAATCTGGACAGCGGTTTCCGACAGTTCATCGGATACGAGTACGCGAGGTGCCATGAGAGGCCTCCATTGGTTTCGTCAAAAATTCTGATTGGTGAGGAGGACCGCGCCCTGTTGGCGCGGTCTAAGCCGGTTAGGCCGCAGCCTGAGACAACGTCGCCTTCTGGGTCGCAAACGCCCAGTCGAACCAGGGCATCAGTGCCTTGATGTCCGAGGTCTCGATCGTCGCACCGGCCCAGATACGGAAACCGGAAGGCGCATCGCGATAAGCGCCGATATCGAACGCAACACCCTGCTTTTCAAGAAGAGCGACCATGCCCTTGGCAAAGGTATCCTGTCCGGCAGCGTCGAGTGCTGCAATATCCTTGTCGACGATCTTCAGGCAGACCGAGGTATTGGACTGCGTTGCCGGATCGATAGCCAGGTTGGCGATCCAGTCCGTCTTGGCGACGAAGTCATGAATGGCCTGCGCATTGGCATCGGCACGGGCGATCAGCGCCTTGAGACCGCCAAGCGACTTTGCCCAATTGAGCGCATCAATATAGTCCTCGACGCAAAGCATCGACGGCGTATTGATCGTCTCGCCCTGGAAGATGCCTTCGATGATCTTGCCGCCCTTGGTCATGCGGAAGATCTTTGGCAGCGGCCAAGAAGGCTCATAGCTTTCCAGCCGTTCGACGGCGCGCGGGCTTAGGATGAGGATGCCATGCGCACCCTCGCCGCCCAGAACCTTCTGCCAGGAGAAGGTGACGACATCGAGCTTGGCGAAATCGAGATCCTGCGCAAACGCGGCAGATGTCGCATCGCAGATCGTCAGGCCCTTGCGGTCGGCCGGAATGAAATCGGCATTGGCGACGCGGACGCCCGACGTGGTGCCGTTCCAGGTGAAGACCACGTCGCGGTCAAAATCGACCTGAGAGAAATCGACGAGCTTGCCGTAGTCGGCAACGAATTTGCGGGTGTCGGGGAGCTTCAGTTCCTTGACGACATCGGAAACCCAGCCGGAGCCGAAGCTTTCCCAGGCGACCATGTCGACGCCGCGCGGACCGAGCAGCGACCAGAGCGCCATCTCGACAGCACCGGTGTCGGAGGCAGGCACGATGCCGATGCGGTAGTCCGCCGGCACCTGAAGAATTTCACGGGTGAGATCGATCGCCTGCTTCAGCTTGCTCTTGCCAACCTTGGCACGGTGCGAGCGCCCAAGGGCCGCATCAGAGAGCGCATCAAGCGACCAACCGGGGCGCTTGGAGCAGGGACCAGAAGAAAAATGGGTATTTGCCGGACGCAATTCCGGTGTCGCAGGGGTCGTCATCAAAGCTATCCTTCCAGATAGAAAGCCTCTCGTTAGGGAGAGGTGGCCTGCCGCCGTGGATATTGCGGACAAGCCCGGAAGTCAAGAATGATATGTCGTTTCTGAAAAGATTTTTGGCGGTGGGAGCATCGCCGAAACAACAGCCCTTTCAACTACCAGAGCGACAGACGCAGGCCGGCGCGGATTTCGTGGCGGCCGAGGCCATCGTCGAGGCCATCGGTATCGCTGCCGTTGAACATGTCGCCATCGGTGATCTGCGAATAGCGGTAGCCGACGTCGAGCTTCAGTTGCTCTGTCATGTTGTAGGAAACGCCAGCCATCAGCGCGTAGGTCAAACGCCAGCTGCTTTCGCCATCGAAGGTCTGGTTGACCGGGGCGGCACCGGAGCAACCCGCGGCTCCCGGCACACAACTGGTGCGTAGCGCGACATCGTTCCAGCGAAGCTGTGTTACGCCGAGACCGGCGCCGACATAGGGTGTCAATCCGGCCACTGTTGCGAGGTCGACATAACCGTTCGCCATGAGGCCGATCGCCTTGTAGTCAGCGTCGAGACTTCCACGGCACGATGTTCCCACCGCTTCGCCGGCGCAGGGAATGTTCGCCCGGCCGCTTCCCCGGACGTCGCCCCCGAAATAGTCACCGGTCAAATCGGCCCGGAACATATCGTTGAACTGATAGCCGACACCGAGGGTGCCGGAAAAAGGATTGTCGAAATCATTTTCGAAGTTGGCGGAGTTGGTGGCGCCGGTACCGGCATCGAACAGCCGCAGCGACGGGTCGCCGCCTCGCGTCCATCCGGCATAACCGAGATCGCCCCGCAGGTAAAAGCCCTGACCACCCGCTTCCACGGGCGAAATACTGACTTCCGGCGCCTCGAAGAGATCTGCCGCCATCGCCTGGCCGCCAGCGAACAGCAGGATCAGTGCAGATGCATTGAGGAGAGTGTGCCGCAACTTCATTTTGCTGTCCTTGGAAACCCGTGTACGGCGGCAGGAATATCTACCACCCGTGTTTGTCAGACTTCATCATCGCATCCGCCGGTTAACCTGAGGTTAAGCATGCTTCTTAACCAAGCGGGCCATAAAACCGGAAAGGCCGCCCGGAAACCGGACGGCCTTTGAAGCGGGCAGCGCCATGTGCTTATTTGTAGACGATCGGCTCGGCCGGCGGAACGTAGGCTTCAGCGCAACCACCGAAGGAATACCGCAGACCGGCGCGGGCTTCGTGCAGATACATGCCCTTGTCGGACCCAGGACCGCTGTTGGCATTGTAGCCGAACATATCGCCGCCAAGCACGTGGCGGAAACGATAGCCGACGTCAGCCTTGAGGTTGCAGGTCAGGTCGATCGCCGTACCGGCCATCAGGGCGTAGGTGAAGCGCCACTTGCTGCGGCCCTCATGTTCGAAAGACGGATCGCAATTGGCCGGATTGCCGGTTTCGCAGCTGGTGTTGCGCAGCTTGTCCCACTTGACCTGCGTGCCACCGATACCGGCGCCGACGTATGGCGTGAACGAACCATAGGTGCCGATATCGACATAGGCGTTGGCCATCAGGCTCCAGGCCGCGATTGCCGCAACATCACGCGATGTGCAGGCAACGGCAACACCGCAACCGCCGGTCGTCGAACCTTCGAAATCCGCGTTGCCGAGATAATCCAGCGTCACGTCCGTACGCAGATAGTTGTTGATCTGGTAACCGACGCCGACGCCGGCAGTCCAGCTGTCATCAAGATCGGCATCGTCGAAATCACGAACGAAACGGCCGGGGCCCTGATAGAAATTGGCGCCACGAAGATTGGTGAAAGCATAGCCAACATCGCCGCGCAGATACCAGCCGCTGGCTTCGACCAGCTCGACCGGTTCCACCACCGGCTGCTCGATCGGCGGCTCATAAAGATCCGCGGCGAAGGTTGCGGTGCTGCCGAGCAAAGCTGCAACAACGCCAATCAAAATAGTCTTCATGGCCACACTCCAAAACTTCTTGTTGCTTGGTCAGCCGGCAAACCGGCCTCCAACAAATTGTGTTGATGTGGATCATGGATAGGAAAGGTTAAGGTCTGATTAACTACAAAAATTTACCGTAACTATTAAAGAATTGACTGAAGAACCAAGCAACGTGCGCCATTCATTAAACAACGCACAAAAAAAGACCGGGAAAATCCCGGCCTCTTCAAGTCTCGCCATGGAAGGCAGATCAAGCGACGTTGCGCACGCCACCGATCACGCCGATCAGTTCGTCAACGATGCGCTCCACCTGACCCCGGTCATCGCCTTCCGCCATGACGCGGATCAACGGCTCGGTGCCGGACGGGCGGATCAGCAAACGGCCATTCTTGGCAAGCTCGGCTTCTGCATCGGCAATGGCCTGGCGCACAGCAGCGTTTTCAAGCGGCATGCCGGCCGAGACCCGGACATTCTTCAGGACCTGCGGCACAGGGTCGAAGCGATGGCAGACTTCGCTGACGGTCTTGCCCTGGCGTTTGACACAGGCAAGTATCTGCAGCGCCGCGACAAGCCCGTCACCGGTGGTGCCAAAGTCCGAGAGGACCAGATGGCCGGACTGCTCGCCGCCGACGTTGAAGCCGTGCTGGCGCATGTGCTCGACCACGTAGCGGTCGCCGACCTTGGTGCGGTGGAGATCAAGGCCACGGCCGTTGAGATAACGCTCGAGGCCGAGATTGGACATGACAGTCGCAACGATACCATTGCCCTTGAGTACGCCGTCGTCTGCCCAGCTATTGGCAATCACCGCCATCAACTGATCGCCATCGATGACCGTGCCGTTCTCATCGACGATCAGGACGCGGTCGGCATCGCCATCGAGCGCAATGCCGATGTCGGCGCGCACTTCGTGCACCTTCCGTGATAGCGCGGCCGGATGGGTCGATCCGCAGTCGAGGTTGATATTGACGCCATTCGGCTCGTTGCCAATGGTCACCACGTCGGCGCCGAGCTCCCAAAGCGCCAGTGGAGCAACCTTGTAGGCAGCGCCGTTGGCGCAGTCGATGGCGATCCTCAGCCCCTGCAGCGTCACATCACGCGGCAGCGTACGCTTGGCATGTTCGATATAGCGGTAGATGTCGCCTTCGACACGCTTGGCCCGGCCGATCTCCTGCGACTTGGCGAGCTGCGCCGTCATGTCCTTTTCGAGAAGGTCCTCGATCTGCGCTTCGATCTCGTCGGAAAGCTTGTAGCCGTCCGGGCCGAACAGTTTGATACCGTTGTCTTCGAACGGATTGTGCGAGGCCGAAATCATTACGCCGACATCGGCGCGAAGCGAGCGCGTCAGCATCGCGACGCCAGGCGTCGGAATAGGTCCCAACAGAAACACATCGAGCCCTGCGGCGGTGAAACCGGCCACCAGCGCATTCTCCAGCATATAACCGGACAGGCGCGTGTCCTTGCCGATCACTACCCGGTGGCGGTGTCCGCCGTTGCGAAAGATCGTGCCAACCGCGATACCGACCCGCATCGCCAGATCCGGCGTCATTGGAAATACGTTGGACTGACCGCGGATACCGTCCGTGCCGAAATATTTGCGCTTCATAAAAACTCCAACTTTTATCAGGATGCGGGACGCGCCGCCGCTGGCTGGCGCACCGCCAGATTGTTTACGGCCCTGCTATTCACATCAAAGCCGCCCGGTCATCCCATCAAACCATCGCACGATGAGGCGCCGCTATCGGCCGATCTGGCGCAGCACACTCAATGTTTCTGTTATGCCCCCGGTTGCGCCAGAATCCGACGCATCCCTTTGGGCGACCTGCGCTACGTCTTGCCATAAATCGTCTGCAACAGCATCCCACTGTATCATCAGAATTCATTACAGCGCGTTACCAAGCAGGAACCGTTCGGGCCAAGCAAAAACCGCCGCGCATCCATGCGCGGCGGTTTTATTGTGCATTTCTATTGCACGCAAGACTATTGCGGTTGCGGCTCGAACCCGCCTTCGGCTTCATCGCCCTTGCCGACGGAACCATCTTTCTTGGTACCGGCCGACGGAACGGCCGAACCGCGATGCGGTGTCGAATCGTCACCAAGGTCGCGAGCGGGCTTTTCGCCACGGATCAGCGCCTTGATTTCATCGCCGGTCAGGGTCTCGTATTCGAGCAGGCCTTCCGCGATGGCCACGAACTCCGCGTGCATCTCCGTGATGATACGCTTGGCTTCCTGATATGCTTCATCGATCAGGCGGCGCACCTCGTTGTCGATCTTCTGGGCTGTCGCCTCGGAGACGTTCTTCGACTGCGAAACAGAGTGACCGAGGAAGACTTCCTGCTGGTTCTCGCCATAGGCAACCTGGCCAAGCTCATCGGAAAAGCCCCATTGCGTCACCATCGCACGGGCAAGCTTGGTGGCCTGCTCGATATCGGACGACGCACCGGAGGTGATGTTTTCCTTGCCGAAGGTGATTTCCTCGGCAACACGGCCGCCCATCATGATGGCAAGACGCGACACCATCCACTTGTAGCTCATCGAATAGCGGTCGCCTTCGGGAAGCTGCATAACCATGCCGAGCGCACGCCCGCGTGGAATGATCGTTGCCTTGTGCAGCGGATCAGCCACCGGAACCTTCAGCGCCATGATGGCATGGCCGGCTTCGTGATAGGCAGTCAGCTTCTTTTCGGCTTCGGTCATGGCGGAGGAGCGGCGTTCCGCACCCATCATGATCTTGTCCTTGGCGTCCTCGAATTCCTGCATGGTGACGACGCGCTTGTTGCGGCGCGCAGCCATCAGGGCCGCCTCGTTGACGAGGTTCATCAGGTCAGCACCGGAGAAGCCGGGCGTGCCACGGGCCAGGACCTTCAGATCGACATTCGGGGCCAGCGGCACGTTGCGGATATGCACCTTGAGGATGCGCTCGCGGCCGTTGATATCCGGGTTCGGAACGACAACCTGGCGGTCGAAACGGCCTGGACGCAAAAGGGCCGGGTCGAGAACGTCGGGACGGTTGGTCGCAGCGATCAGGATAATGCCTTCGTTGGCCTCGAAGCCGTCCATCTCGACCAGCAGCTGGTTGAGCGTCTGTTCGCGCTCGTCGTTGCCACCGCCAAGACCGGCACCACGATGGCGGCCGACGGCGTCGATTTCGTCGATGAAGATGATGCAGGGCGCATTCTTCTTGGCCTGCTCGAACATGTCGCGGACGCGGCTTGCACCGACACCGACGAACATTTCAACGAAGTCAGAACCGGAAATCGTGAAGAACGGTACATTGGCTTCACCGGCAACCGAGCGGGCAAGCAGCGTCTTACCGGTACCGGGAGGGCCGACGAGCAGCACGCCGCGCGGAATGCGGCCGCCGAGGCGCTGGAACTTCTGCGGATCACGCAGGAATTCGACGATTTCCTCGAGATCCTGCTTGGCTTCGTCCACGCCTGCGACATCGTCAAACGTCACGCGGCCATGGGCCTCGGTCAAAAGCTTGGCCTTCGACTTGCCAAAACCCATCGCACCACGCGAACCACCCTGCATCTGGCGCATGAAGAACAGCCAGACACCAAGGATGAGCAGCATCGGCAGCAGTGTGCCGACATAGCTGAGGAAGCCGGACGAACCATCGGTTTCGGGGCGAACCGTGACGGTTACATTCTTGGCTTCCATACGCTCGGTCAGGGCCGTGTCGATCGCGGGCGCATAGGTCTGGAAAGTCGCGCCGCTCTCGGCATACGAGCCGATCACCTTGTTGCCGGTGATCACCACTTCCTTGACGCGACTTCCGTCAACGTCCTTCAGGAACTGGGAAAAGGGAACTTCCTTCGAACCAGTACGCTCGGCCGGCTGCTGGAACATGCTGAACAGCGCGATCAAAAGCAGGGCAATGATTGCCCAAAGTGCAAAATTTCTGAAATTAGGGTTCATCGAACTCCCCGGAACCTCTGTCGCAACCCGCAATGATTTGTGGCTGCATTCTTGCGCCTAACATAGGGTTGCGTGACCAGCTTGCCAAGGCAAACTCAAGACTAACCTGACTTTTCCGTCAATACACCGTAAACCGGAGGAGCAGGATAGTTGTCACGGCCAAAGAGCGTGGCAATGCTGTTTGCCATCATCAGGTCGAAACACGGCAAAAAGGTGTCATAAAGCCCGATATGGGTTTGCACGCAAGGCGTTGGCGTCAAGGAGACCACAGCATCCGGGCTAGATAGTGCCATCACCGTCGCAGAAAAGCCGATAGCCGATTTCACGGCACGTTTGGCTACCGGCTCGGGCAGGCCTGCGGCAATCAGTCTCGCGCAGAATTCGGCCGTTCCGGCCCCGGCGCGAACGGCGAAACGGTCTGGACCGTCGTTGCTGACCAGAAAGCGGCCATCCCAGAGCGCGCGCTGACCGGGGCGAAGTTCGATTTCCAGCAGGCCCCTCGCCTCGCGATAGAGATAGAGACCCGAATTGCGGAGATCGAAAACCACCCGCCCCGCAGTCATCCGTCCGCCGCTTGCGCCCCTCAGAAACCCGGTCAACCGCCCGGCCGTCTCGCGGCCTGGAAGATAAGGCCGTCCACCGATAACGGAAGCGATCGACAGAACCGCACGTGCGCAGTCGGGATCGGCCATGCCGGTCGAGAATACCGGATCGACCCGAGCCACAAGACCTTCGAAACCCTGCACATGCAGGCCAATCAGCCGGGCTGCACACTCGCTTGAACCGAGACGGGCTCTACCTGCGGCAAGAACATCCGCGGACGAAGGTCCCTCCCCGTTCAGTGCCTGGCGGATCCGCACGCGCTCGAAGCGCCGATTGCTGTTGCTCGGATCATCAAACCACCCCTCGCCCCGCACGGTCAGAAAGGCACGGATATCGGCACGGCGCAGATGGAGAAAGGGGCGCCAGACCCAGACCCGGCGGCTGACGAGAACCCCTGCCGCCATACCGGCCAGACCGGGGGCATCTGGTTCCGACCGGCCCCGCCGCATGGCAATCGTCTCGATCTGGTCGTCGGCGGTATGGGCCGTGACGATACAGACGGCAGCCATATCCTGCGCCGCATCGGCAAGCAGCCTGTAGCGCGCCGTCCGCGCTGCCGCCTGAATGCCGGTCGCAGGCTTGTCACCCTGCCAGTGGCGAATGGTATGCGGAATGCCTTTTTCAGCGCAAAAAGCCGCGACCGTCTGCGCTTCCTCGGCGGATTCAGGGCGCAACGCATGATCGACAGTGCAGGCCGACAGGGAAAAGGCCGAAAAGCCGCCAAGCGTGATTGCTTCATGCAGCGCCAGAAGCAGACCTTTTGAATCGCTGCCGCCGGAAACGGCGGCGAGGATCATCCCGGGTGTCTTGAACGAAGAAAGAAATTGTTTCGCCGCCTCAACGGCAGCACGCGGCGCGGCGCGGTCCGCCTCAGCAGGCAAGGCGACCCTGTTCGCTGGCAACTTTGGTCTTCACTGCCTGCGAAGCCTTCGGATAGCGCTTGTTGACCTCGCGCAGCGTGGCGCAGGCGGTATCCTTGTTGTCGAGTGCAGCCAATGACATGCCGAGCTTCAAGAGCATCTCCGGCGCCTTCGGCGACTTGCTGTAGGCCTGATGCGCATTCAGAAACGTCTTGGCGGAATCGTTGAACTTGCCCTGGGAATATTGCGCCTCACCCATCCAGAAGCTGGCATCCGCGGCTTTTTCGCCCTTCGGGAATGCTTCGAGATAGGAGCGGAATTCGTTTTCAGCCTTGCTGTAATCACCCGTCAGCACATGGCCGTAGGCCGACTGGTAGAGATCACCGGGGTTGTCGAGCGCTGCTGTCTGCTGCTGGCTGTCCGGCGTCTGGTTGATACCCTGGTCAGCACCGGGAAGCGTTGATTCCAGGCTCGACGTATCCTGGTTTGCAGCAACGGGGTTGCCGTTTTCGTCAAAGACGATCTGGCCAAGCGTCGATGACGGCGCACCGGTCCCGGAAGCAGTATCCGATCCCAAACCTGCGTTGGGATCGGTTGCGGTTGCCTGATCAGTCGTTGCAGGCGCGGTGCCGGCTGTCTGATTGGTGCGCGGTGTTTCCAGCTGGCTCTTCTTGGTAGAGCCCGACTTGCCGCCTTCCAGATCCTGGAAACGGAACTCGTTGTCCTCCTGGAATTTGCGGATCTGCTCCTGCATCTGCAGAAGCTGGAAACTCATTTCCTCGATACGCCCGTTGAGCGAGCGGATCTGTTCCTCGAGCTGCCCGATGCGTCCAACCTCGTTCGACTGGACCTTGAGCAGCGGCGCCTTGCCCGGCGATTGGGCTTCACCGTGAAGTGCGCGGTTAATCAACGCGGAAAGCGGCATGGCGGTCACTGTCTGTCCAAAGCCCGCAAAGGCAGTCAGGCTGATCAATCCCGCCACGACAAAATGTTTCATGTCATGTGTCCTGTTTGTGTATCCACTCTCACCCGAACCGGTTCAAATCGGTCGATGGATGATTGCCGCACAGTTTTCCAATTGGCCTCAAAAAGCAACGGAGTTCGGTAAAAGTGTGACAAAAAAGAAAAGGCGGCCCGAATGACCGCCTTTTCGAGAGACTATCGAAAGTCCGGCAATTACATGCCGGCGCCACCAAGCACCGTGACGGCGCGGCGGTTCTGCGACCAGCAGGAAATGTCGTCGCAAACGGCGACCGGCTTTTCCTTGCCGTAGGAGATCGTCTTGATCTTCGAGGCCGGGATACCGCGCGAGGAGAGATATTCCTTGGTCGATGCGGCGCGGCGTGCGCCCAGTGCCAGGTTATATTCGCGGGTGCCGCGTTCGTCGGCATGACCTTCGACCGTGATGGCATAGTTCGGATACTTGGCCAGCCACTGAGCCTGGCGATCGAGCGTTGCCTGGGCATCTGCGCGGATCGAGGTCGAGTCCGTATCGAAGAAGATGCGGTCGCCGACATTGACGGTGAAGTCCTGGGTCGAGCCCGGGGTCGCCGCGTTGGCGCCGAGGCCGAGATCACCAGCGCTGTTCATCGGCTTCTTGGCGCAGGCGGCAAGCGCCAGGCTGGCAAAGAGAGCGATCATGATCGGGTTGCGGGCGATGGATTGCATGCGGCCTGCGGCCTGGGCGTGAATGCGGCTCATGGGCCGGTCTCCTTGGATGGTCTGTCTTAATTCAGGGTTGCCAGACTGTAACCGGAAGCGGTTAATCCCATTTCAACGGATATGGTTAGCAGACGGTTAAAATTCGCTTGGAGGCTTGCTAGATCAGTCCTTTGCGGCGAGAAAGCGGCAAATTCGCCATATTTTCCCGCCGCATCGTCACAATGCTAATCAAGAAGGCTATTCGAGAAGCGGCGACCAGGCCGGGTCGGACGCAAAGCCCTTGGTCTGCACCAGCTGCTCGTTATAGCCGGTCAGGTCGATCGAATAGAGCTGCGGACCACCGGCACCGGAGTTCTGCCGGAAGAACATCAAAACACGGCCGTTCGGTGCCCAGGTCGGGCCTTCGTTGTGGAAGCCGGTCGTCAGGATGCGTTCGCCCGAACCATCCGGCTTCATCACGCCGATCGAAAACTTGCCGCCCGACTGCTTAGTAAAGGCGATCAGGTCTCCGCGCGGCGACCAGACCGGCGTGGAATAGGAACCGTCGCCGAACGAGATGCGGTTCTGTTCACCGCCACTCGCACTCATGACGTAGAGCTGCTGACGGCCGCCGCGATCGCTTTCGAAGACGATCTGGCCACCATCCGGCGAATAGGACGGGGATGTATCGATCGCAGCGGTCGAAGTGAGGCGTGTCGTGGTGCGCGAACGCAGGTCCATCGTGTAGATATTGGCATTGCCGTCCTGCTGCAGGCTCATGATCACCCGCTGGCCATCCGGCGAGAAGCGCGGCGCAAACGTCATGCCGGGGAAATTGCCGACCACTTCGCGTTGTCCGGTTTCGAGCTGCAGCAGATAGACGCGCGGCTCGTTGCCTTCAAAGGACATGTAGGTGATTTCCTGCTTGTTCGGCGAGAAACGCGGCGTCAGCACGATATCGTTGGAATTGGTGATACCGCGGGCATTGGCGCCATCCTGGTCCATGATGGCCAGCTGCCGTTTGCGCGCCGTCTTCGGACCGCTTTCGGCGACATAGACGATGCGGGTATCGAAATAGCCCTTTTCACCGGTGATCTGCTCATAGATCGCGTCGGCGATGATGTGAGCGACACGGCGCCAGTTTTCCGGCTGGGTGAAGAACTGCTGACCTGCCATCTGCTGGCCGGCAAAGCTATCCCACAGGCGGAACTCGGCCTTCAGGCGGCCATCGCCTTCCTGGGTGACGCGGCCGGTGACCAGCGCCTGCGCATTGATGACCTTCCAGTCTTCGAAGCGCGGAGCGGCGTCCGGATTGGTGATCTTCTCGATGAAAGCCGTCTTGGCGATCGGCGCAAACAGGCCCGAACGCTTCAGGTCGGCTGCAACCACGTCGGAAATCTTCTGGCCCAGTTCACCCTGCAGGAAGTCGGTGACGGCGATTGGCAAAGGCTCGACATTGCCCTTGTTGATATTGATTTCCACCCGCGCATGGGCGGGCGCGATCATCAGGGTGACCATCGTCGCGAGCGCGATCAGAAAACGGAAGGGATTGCGTTTCAACATTGTAACGGAGCCTTTCAGCCATTCATTCTATGAAGTTCTAGAGCATGGAGCTTGGATCGAAATTGACGACCACTTCGCTCCAGGAATCGTATTTGTCTGCGGGCAGGTTATCGAACGGCGCCGATTTCATGATGGCCCGCCGCACGCTTCCCTCGAAGGTTCGCCGTGCCGAATCCGTGCCGCCGGACGCGACCACTTCAGGCCGCCCGACGATATCGCCATTCTTGTCGAGCTGCATCTTCACCGTGATCGTCAGCCCTTCGGCACCGGAGATGCCGGCAACAACAGACCAGTTGTTTTCGATCCGGCCCCGCAGCGCATCCATTTCGCTGGCGGACAGCGTGTTGCCGGTCGTCTTCTTCGCACCAAGCGAAGCCGTCTCGCTGGATCGCTTCTTCCCGCCGCCGGACGAATCCTGCTTGTTGAGAAGTGCTGCGACTTCGTCGGCATCGAAGTCCGACTTCATGGCGGTCGACGTCTTCTTTTTCTCTGTCTTGTTTTCTTCGTTCTTGCGATCGGGCGTCTTGGCCGTCTGCGCCGGTTGCTCAACCTTCGGCTTTGCCATCGGCGTCGGAACCTTATCCGGCAGCGCTTCCGCATCCGGATTTTCCGCAGGCTTTTCCTCGGCCGGCGTTTCCGCAGGCTTGGGGTCTGGCTGGACCTCCTGCTTCGGTTCCGGGAGCGCGGCAACTTCCGTCGCAGGCTCGGATGCCGGCTTGTCTTCCGTCACCTCGGGCTTGTCTTCCTTCACCGGCTCGGGTTTCGGCAGCGGAACGTCTTCAGACTTGATCGCGCCGGTCGATTCCTTCTCGATCGGCTTGGATTCCGGCTTTGGCGGTGTTTTCAGATCAACACTGTTGTCGCCGACGTTTTCACCATCGTTGTTCTCGACCGGCTTTTTCGTCGGAACGGGCGAAGGCTTCTCCGACTTCGGAGCCTTTGCGTCCCCCATCTGCAATTGGGTCAGTTCTTCGACAGACACCATATCGACCGGAATGGACTCCATATTGGAGACCTCGAACGATTTGGGACTGCCAAGCGACACCAGCGCCCAGGTCAGAACCAGGCCATGCAGCACAGCGGATGTGATGAGACTGCTCTTCATCGTACGCGCTCTACTGGCCCTTCTGCGGCTGGGTGACGAGACCGATATTCTTGAAGCCTGCTTCCTGGATGCGCGCCATGACATCGGCGATCACGCCGTAAGGCGATGTCGCATCACCGCGCACGAAGATGCGCTCGCTATAGCCCGTCGTTGCGATCGCCTGGAGCTTTGCGGCAACCTCCTCGACCGGGATCGGCGTTTCCTGCAGGAAGACCTGGCCATCGCTCTTGACCGAAATGGTGATCGGCTGCGTTTCGGCATTGAGTGCCTTGGCCTGCGTTTCCGGCAGGTCGATCGGCACGCCAACCGTCATCATCGGGGCCGCAACCATGAAGATGATCAGAAGCACCAGCATGACGTCGACGAACGGCGTCACGTTGATTTCGCTCATGACGCCCTTGCCGCCGCGGCCACCACGGCCACCGCGACGACGGCCGCCACCCTTCGATCCACCACCTGCTGCTGACATACCCATTGGTCTATCTCCGTCTTCGTGCCGCTCAGGCTTTACTGCGCGGCCTGGCGCGGCTGCAGCTTCTCATCGATCTGGCGCGAAAGAATGGCCGAAAACTCGTCGGCAAAACCTTCCATGCGCCCGGTCAGCTTGCCGGCATCGGCGGAGAACTTGTTGTAAGCGATAACTGCCGGGATAGCGGCGAGAAGGCCGATCGCGGTGGCGAGAAGCGCCTCGGCGATACCGGGCGCAACGACCGCGAGATTGGTTGATTTCGAACCGGCGATCGCCTGGAACGAGGTCATAATACCGACGACGGTACCAAACAGACCGACGAACGGACCGGCCGAACCGATGGTGGCGAGCGAACCGAGCCGCGATTCAAGCGCTTCGGCCTCACGCGCCAGCGTCACGTCCATGGCCCGGTCGATACGCATCTGCAGGCCGATCGGTGAACGGGCGCCGCGCTCAAAGGACTTCTTCCATTCGCGCATGGCGGAGACGAAGATCGCCCCCATGCCGGAGGTCGTCCGGTCGGACAGTGTCCGGTAGAGTTCTTCCAGCGACTGGCCGGACCAGAACACCTGTTCGAAGGCATCCAGCTGGCGACGCACCTTGCCGAATTTCAGCGTCTTGTCGACGACGATCGCCCAGGTCCAGATCGAGGCGCCGATCAGTCCCAGCATGACGAGCTTCACCACGAAGCCCGCCTCCATGAATAGCGACCACAGCGTTACGTCTGTCGTCGCCGCAGCCAATCCAACCTGTTCCATCGTTCTCAAATCCCCGAATCCAAACGCCCGGCAAGAGCAATCTCATGCTCACAGCCAGGGTGCTTAAACGTCATTGTTGCAAGATTGACCCGGCAGCTGCCGATAACCGGCCTCATGCCGATCTTTAAGCTTCCTGTCTGCCTTCTTGCGTTCAATCTTGGTGAAAGGATGACGTGCAGTGCACAAAACCCTAATACAGCCATTAAGACATCATTATGGTTAAGGGAGTGTTACTTTACTGCACCGCACTGTCATCTTTGCCATGATGCCCTGCGGGAACATTCAAGGCCCGGCTGCGTTGAGCGGACATGAGCACGATCACGCCAAAGACATCGTCCAAACGTTCCTCCCGGCCGAAATTCGATCATCGCGACCGGCTAATCCTTGCGCTCTATGCGCAGCTCCGGGCGGAGCGGGAAACGCGGCAAGCGCTCGAATGGGCGATCGAGAATGACGCCATCTCGCCGGAGGTATTGCAGGCGATGGCGTCGGACCCCGTGCCGGTTATCACCAGCGAGGACGTTGCCGCGTTGGAACGATTGCTCGCCAGCGACACGGCCGGCAGGAACATTCCACACTAAGCCAAATCGAGAAAAGGTGGAGACATGGTATCGCGTGCATTGTGGAAAGGGCAGTTACGCCTCTCCCTCGTCTCCATTCCCGTCGAGGTTTTCAGCGCCACCAAGACCGGTGCGCGTTTTGCCTTTCGCCAGATCCACCAGCCCTCGGGCAAGCCGGTGCACTACGACAAGGTGGTCGACGGCATCGGTCCTGTCGATACTGACGAGATCGTCAAGGGCTATGAATACGAAAGTGGCAAGTACGTCCTGCTCGAGCCGGAAGAAATCGATGCCGTCAAGCTCGAGACCAAGAAGACGCTCGAACTCGTGCAGTTCGTCGATGCCTCGGAAATTTCGCCGATCTACTATGACAAACCCTATTACGTCGTTCCTTCCGATGATCTGGCCGAAGACGCCTATCGGGTGGTGCGGGATGCCTTGCGCAAATCGGGCAAGGTGGGGCTTGGCCAGCTAACCCTGCGCGGCCGCGAATATATCGCTGCGATCAAACCTTGCGGTGATGGCCTGCTTCTGGAAACGCTGCATTATGCCGACGAGTTGCGTAAGGCCGATCCGATGTTCCATGGGCTTTCCGGCAAAACGTCCCATGATGATCTTCTGGAGGTGGCAACGGCGCTGATCGACAAGAAGACTGCGCCTTTCGACGCCACCAGCTTCAAGGACAATTACTCAACGGCACTCAAGGAACTCGTCCAGAGAAAGCTCAAAGGCAAGAAGGCAAAGATCGAGGTCGAAGAAGAGGATGACACCGGCAAGCGCGGCGACAATGTCGTCGACCTCATGTCGGCGCTGAAGAAAAGCCTCGAGGGTAGCGGCGCGAAAGCTGCACCCAGAAAAGCCGCCCCGAAGAAAAAATCCGCCTGAGGCACCGCCATGGCCGAGCATCACGACGCCCTCACCGAATACAATCGCAAGCGCGACTTCACCAAGACCGCCGAACCGAAGGGCGCGGCAAAGCGGACGAAGGCTGGCAAGCTCTTCCTGGTGCAGAAACACGATGCGACCCGTCTCCATTACGATTTCCGGCTGGAATGGAAGGGTGTGTTGAAAAGCTGGGCGGTGACGCGCGGCCCGAGCATTAACCCCGAAGACAAACGGCTTGCCGTGCGCACCGAAGATCATCCCATGGCCTATGGCGATTTCGAAGGCACGATCCCCAAGAAGCAATATGGCGGCGGCACGGTGATGTTGTGGGACACCGGCTGGTGGGAGCCGGACAACGATCCGGACGAAGGCCTGAAGGAAGGCAAACTCAAGTTCCATATCCACGGCCAGCGTATGCACGGTGGCTGGGCCTTAGTGCGAATGAAGCCGCGCAACGGCGAAAAGCGCGAAAACTGGCTGCTGATCAAGGAGCATGACGAGGAGACCAGCGACGACGGCGAAAGCCTGCTGACGGGCAATCTGACCAGCATCAAAACCGGCCGCTCGATGGAGGAGATCGCAACGGGCCGGGGGGAAAAGACAGCTCATGTCTGGGAATCTGCGAAAAGTGCCGCCGCCAACGTCAAGGCAGGCGCCATTGAAAGCGAGAAACCCGAGCTTCGACAGAAGCGGAAACGGACAGGCAAGGCGCCTGCCTTCATCAAGCCGCAACTCGCAACCCTTACCGCGGATGCGCCTGCCGGTGACGGCTGGCTGAACGAAGCCAAGTTCGACGGCTACCGCCTGATGATTTCCATCGGCAAGGGCGGCATCACCTGCTTCACCCGCACGGGGCTGGACTGGACGGAAAAGTTTCCCGACATCGCCCACGGGTTTACCGATCTCGATTGCGACACAGCCTTGATCGATGGTGAAGCCGTTGCAGCCTCAGACGAAGGCTCGAAATTCTCCGCACTTCAAAAAGCAATCAAGACTGGTGGTGAAACCCGGTTCTATGCCTTCGATCTGCTGCAACATGACGGCAGAGATTTGCGCAACAAGCCACTGATCGAGCGCAAGGCGACGCTGAAATCGCTGCTGGACACGCTGGGACCGAGCCGCTCGATCCAATATAGCGAGCATGTGCGTGGCAATGGCGACAAGGTATTCCATGCCATGTGCAAGGCCGGGCAGGAAGGCATCATCGCCAAGCAAGCCGATGCCCCCTACCGCGAAGGCCGAACCGGCAGCTGGCTGAAGATCAAATGCACGAAACGCCAGGAATTCGTCATCGGCGGCTACTCGCCGTCCGACAAACGCGGCCGAGCGTTCGCCTCGCTGCTGGTCGGTGCCTATGAGGATGGCAAGTTCGTCTATCAGGGCCGCGTCGGCACCGGGTTCGACGAAGAGACCATGGCCGATTTGGCCAACCGATTTTCAAAGCTGAAGCGCCAGACCTCGCCATTTGACACGGTTCCGAACGACATTGCCCAGGACGCCGCCTGGCTGAAACCAGACCTTGTGGCAGAGGTGGATTTCGCAGAATTTACCGACGATGGTCATATCCGCCACGGGTCGTTCGAAGGCCTGCGCGAGGACAAGGAGGCTTCCAGCGTGACACCCGAGACGAAAAAGGCACCGCCTCCAGCCAAGGCCGGAGCAGGCAAAAAAGTAGCCTCAGAGAAGACCGCTTCGGCTGAGACCCAAAAACCAGCCGGCCGAAAGGAAAAAGATGCTGACGGCGATGTGCTTGGCATCCGCATCACCCATGCCGGCCGGCTGCTTTTCTCAAATCCGGATATCACCAAGATCGACCTTGCCCGCTACTACGGCGTCATTGCCGATCGCATGCTGCCATTTGCCGCCAAACACCCTGCATCGATCCTGCGCTGCCCACAGGGACCGGATCGTCAGTGTTTCTACCAGAAACATGCCGGCGACGGCTTTCCCGATGAAATCCATCAGGTCCCGATCGAGGAATCCGATGGCGACATGGCCAACTATCTATATGTCGATGACGCCAAAGGACTGGTGGCCGCCGTGCAGATGGGCACGATCGAGTTTCATATCTGGGGCTCGACCATCGACCGGCTCGACGCTGCCGACCGGCTCGTCTTCGATCTCGATCCGGACCCGAGCGTCACCTTCGAAACTGTCAAACAGGCGGCCATCTCGCTTCGCGACGCGTTGGAAAAACTTGGCCTGAAATCCGTCGCCATGGTCTCGGGCGGCAAGGGCATTCATGTCATCGTGCCTTTATCGCGCCGCGCGCCGTGGGAAGAGGCCAAGGCCTTCGCCAAGGGGCTTTCGGCCAAGATCGCCGATGACGATCCGGACAATTACATTGCCACCATGTCGAAGGCCAAGCGCAAGGGCCGCATCTTCATCGACTGGCTGCGCAACGAGCGCGGCTCCACCGCCATTGCTCCCTATTCGGTGCGCGCCCGCGCCAATGGTCCGGTGGCAACGCCGGTCAGCTGGGATGAGCTTGGTGATCTCGGCGCTGCCAACGGTTTTCACATTCCCGATATTCTCGAGCGCCTGGAAAGCGGTATCGATCCCTGGGCCGAGGCCAAGGACTGGAAACAGAGCCTGACCAAGGCAATGCTGAAAGCGGTCGAAGCCGGGGACTGAAACTCACCCCTGCCCGAGGAATTTCTTGCCCAGTGTTTCCGGCAGCCGCCGTGGCCGTCCCTGCCCGTTGATGACGGCGATGATCACCTTGGCGGCGATCAGCAGTGTTCCCTCGCGGCGGATTTCCTGTTGCAAGACCATCTTGGCGCCACCGGCTTTTTCCGTCGCCGTGGTGATCGTCAGAATATCGTCCATGCGCGCCGGTTGCTTGAAGTCGATCTCCATCCGGTGGACGACGAAGACCAGACCTTCCGTGTCACCCTCGATCGCCAGCGTTGCCTGCTCGACGCCGAGAAGGCGCAGATAATCGGTGCGTGCACGCTCCATGAAATGGAGATACCGGGCATGATAGACGACGCCGGAAAAATCGGTGTCCTCATAATAGACGCGCTGCACCAGCCGGTGTCCGGCATCCGTCAGCTCGCCGGAAAGTGCGATCAAGGTCATGGGCATCCTCTGATTTTTGTTTTTCTGTGACGGAACAAATTGCTTTTGGCAAGCATTGTCGTCCTGTCACAATCCGTCCCTATCACCATCCATAGCGTTCCACCTGAAGGAGACGACGTGCATGAAAATTGCTGTCCTTGGCGGTGATGGTTTCGTCGGCTGGCCGACGGCCCTGCATTTGTCCGATGCCGGACATGACATCCATATCCTCGACAACCTCTCGCGCCGCTGGATCGATACCGAGCTTGGCGTCCAGTCGCTGACCCCGATGGATTCCATTCAGGAACGCACCCGCATCTGGCATGCAGAGACCGGCCGGCGCATCCATTTCCATCTGATCGATCTTGCTCGCGATTATGAGCTTCTGAAAAACTGGCTGGCAGAAAACCGCCCAGACGCGGTTATCCATTTTGCCGAACAGCGTGCCGCGCCCTATTCGATGAAGAGCGACCGCCACAAGAATTACACCGTCAACAACAACGTCAATGCCACCCATAATCTCTTGAATGCCATGGTCGAGATCGGCCTAGATGCGCATCTCGTCCATCTCGGCACCATGGGCGTCTACGGCTATTCGACGGTTGGCGCCGCCATTCCAGAGGGTTACCTGCCGGTCGGCATCGAGACCGAAAGCGGCGAGACGGCGAAACAGGATATTCTCTACCCTGCCAATCCCGGCTCGATCTATCACATGACCAAATGCCTCGATCAGTTGCTGTTTCAGTTCTACGCCAAGAACGACGGCATGCGGATCACCGACCTGCACCAGGGCATCGTCTGGGGCACTCATACCGAACAGGCCCGCCGCCACGAGCAGCTGATCAACCGCTTCGACTATGACGGCGACTACGGCACCGTGCTCAACCGCTTCCTCATTCAGGCGGCGATCGGCTATCCGCTGACCGTGCACGGCACAGGCGGCCAGACCCGCGCTTTCATCCACATCCAGGATTCCGTCCGCTGTATCGAGCTGGCGCTGAAAAACCCGCCACAGCGCGGTGCCCGGGTCGAGATCTTCAACCAGATGACCGAAACACACCGTATTCGCGACCTTGCCGAGATGATCGCTGGCCTCACCGGATCAGACATCGCCTGGCTGCCCAATCCGCGCAAGGAAGCAGCCGAAAACGACCTCGTCGTCCGCAACGAAAAATTCCGCCAGCTCGGTCTCAACCCGATCACGCTGCAGGACGGCCTGCTTGCGGAAATCGTCGATATCGGCAAGAAATACGCCTACCGTGTTGACCGCAGCCGCGTGCCTGCCGTCTCGGCCTGGACCAGGGATATCGCTGCCAGGATCAATCACGATCCGGAAGGAAGAAGGCTGAAATCGGTTTCATGACGCAGCCCGGAACGGCTTCAGACGGTATCGCGCCATCCGGCCCTGCCGGATCGCGGCACGCATTCGTGACGCTGGTCACCAATGCAGACTACGCCATGGGCGCAACTGCATTGGCTCGCTCGATCCGCCTGACCGGAACACAAGCCGATATCGTCGTTCTCCACACCGGGG
Source organism: Hyphomicrobiales bacterium (assembly GCA_900473685.1). Lineage (GTDB taxonomy): Bacteria > Pseudomonadota > Alphaproteobacteria > Rhizobiales > Rhizobiaceae > Pararhizobium. The sequence continues at coordinate 260,816 of UCNE01000009.1, read as the reverse complement.
GTGTCGATGCGCATCTTTTGTCACCTCTTGGCGAATTCGGCTGCCGGCTGATCGCCACCGATCTTTTACCGCTTTCGGACGCCTTCAACAAACGGCATGCCCGCAAAAATCTCCACAGTGCGGCTCCGTTCACCAGGGGACGTAAACCGGACTTTCACTCGCCGCTCGATAATTTCTGCAAGCTGCGGCTTTGGCAATTGATCGAATACGAACGCTGCATCTTCATCGATGCCGATGCGCTGGTTTTGAAAAACATCGATCGCTATTTCGGCTATCCCGAATTTTCCGCCGCGCCCAACGTCTACGAAAGCCTTGCCGATTTCCATCGGCTGAACTCGGGCGTCTTTGTTGCGACCCCCAGTTTACAGACATACGAGACGATGCTGGAGCAGCTGGATACCCCCGATGCGTTCTGGCCGCGCACCGACCAGACCTTCCTGCAGATTTTTTTCCCGGACTGGCATGGCCTGCCTGTCACGATGAACATGCTGCAATATGTCTGGTTCAACATGCCGGCACTCTGGGATTGGCCCTCGATCGGCGTACTGCACTATCAATATGAAAAACCCTGGGAAAAGGACCATCCGAAGGCGGAAAGACTGCGGCCGCTGATTGATCTCTGGCATGCTTATTTCAACGGCGGCTCCATTCCGGAGATTGCCGCCCTGGAGAACCCGGCCTTGCCAAATCCGGACTGACATCAGGAAACTCATGACACGCGTTCTCGTTTCCGGCGGCACCGGCTATGTTGGCCGCTTCATCGTCGAGCACCTGCTGGCCAACGGCTACAAGGTTAGCGTGGGTGGACGGACCGCGCCGGAACCCCGCTTCTTCTCCAAGGACGTTGCTTTCGTGCCCCTGCGGCTCGATGCGGATGCAGACCCGATCGAGGCCTTTGATCACGTCTATTATTTCGTTCATGCCGCCTTCGACCACGTGCCCGGAAAATACCGCGGTGGAGAAGGCGATGATCCGCAGGGGTTCCAGCGCGCCAATCTCGACGGAACCGTGCGGCTGTTCGAAACCGCCCGCGATGCCGGCGTGCGCCGCTGCGTCTTCCTCTCCAGCCGCGCCGCCTATGGTCCACAACCGCCAGCCACGCTGTTGAAAGAAGACATGCCCGGCAAGCCCGGCACTCTGTATGGCGATGTGAAGCTGCAGGCCGAGCGAAGCCTGCGCTCGCTCTGCGGCCATGGTTTCGTCACGGCAAGCTTGCGGGCGACCGGCATCTACGGCCCGGCAGGGCCGGGCCGGCGGCATAAATGGGCTGAGCTTTTCGAGGATTATCTGGCCGGTAGGCCGATAGCCGTCCGCGCTGGCACTGAAGTGCATGGCGACGACGTCGCCTGCGCCGTTCGCCTGATGCTGGAATCCGATCCTGTGCGGGTCAATGGCGAGATCTTCAACGTCTCCGATCTCCTGACTGATACCCATGAAATCCTGTCTATCCTGCAGCGGGCCACCGGCTGCCTCCACCCCTTGCCTGCCGCAGCGGGAAAGGCGGGCTACAATGCCATGGACACCTGCAAGATCGAGGCGATGGGCTGGAAGCCGGGTGGAATGGAACTGCTCAAACAGACGATAAGGAACTTGGCTTAGCAAGGCGCCCAAAACCTTCGATCTTCGGGCGGGGCCGCCTACCGGTCGAGATTGCCATCATCCCAGATGATGTGAACCGGCGTTACCGGCAGCGTCTCGATCTGCTCGGCGATGAAATAGGGTGGAATATCCAGTTCCGTGAGCGCCGCCTTGGTCGCCTTCACCCATTTGAATTCAAGGTCGTTCTTGCCGTCCCTCAGGCTATGAACGATAGCGCTCGGATGAAACGGAAAATCGTCGGGGATTTCCATCTCGTAGTAGAAGCCAATCTCGTGATAGTCGCGCTCTTCGTAGCGGAAGAAGTTTTCCACGGTCCAAAGCATCCGTCCGACGGCGACCTCGACGCCCAGTTCCTCGACCATCTCGCGTTTCAGCGTCTCCACCGACGTCTCGCCGATCTCGGCCCGCCCGCCCGGAAACGTCCAGAAATCCTCATGCACGGCCCGATGCACCAGAACGTGCCCCTCGCGAAAGCCAAGCCCGGCAATGCGAAAATTGAACCGCTGCCTGTGCGGTCCATCCATCCGGATCATCTTGCGTTTGGGCATGATCTATCCAAGTTCGACGACGACGATTTCCGGCGGCGAGCCGAAACGGATCGGGGCGATCGAGCAACCAAGCCCGCCCGAAACGATCAGGCTACGCTCGTCTTCGACGATATGCCCGTAAGCATACCGGTTGCGGTAGCGCGAAGGCACGATCGGTGAATAGCCGAACAGGCGAATCTGCCCGCCATGCGTATGCCCCGACAATGTCACCGATACCCTGTCCGGCACCGTTGGAAAAACATCCGGCTCATGCGCCATCAGGATAACCGGCGCTTCGTCTGTGACCTGCGCCAGGGTTCCCGGCAAATCGTCGAGGCCTTCGCGCGGGCCAATCTGGTCGGCAAGGCCCGCCAGCCAGAACCCTTCGCCGTCCTTTTCGAAACGGGCCGCTTGGTTCTCGTAGACAGGGACGTTGATCGACGCCAGTGCCTTGTGCACGATCGTCAGGCCGGTGCCTGCGATCATTGCGTCGGGATCGTCGATCCAGTCATGGTTTCCCATGACCGCATGAACGCCAAGCGGCGCAGCAAGACGGGCAAGTTTGCCTGCCCACTCATCGGACGTTACCCGGTTGCCGCCCATGCGCATGCCGGAGAGAAAATCGCCCAACAGCAGGATCATGTCGCCCTCAAGCGCGTTGGCTTGATCGCAGATATCGCCGATCCGGCGCGGTGGCATCCAGGGTCTGCAGGCATGAAGATCGGCCAGGATCACCAGCCGCAGTTTCAACCCGGCCGGCCATCTGTTTGGCACCAGATTGTAGCGAACGACCCGCGGCCGCCCCACGGGCTCGATCCCCACGGCATAGGCCCCGGACGCGACGCCCGACAACATCAGGGCGCCAAGCGTTCTGACAAAGCTCCGCCGCGTCAACAATCAATCATCCTCTTGGAACAGCCGGAACTGAGTGGCTTCCAGATCCTTCGGCACCTGCAATCCAAGGTGTTTCCATGCGTTTGCGGTTAAAATACGCCCGCGCGGTGTACGCTGGATGAAACCCTGCTGGATCATGTAGGGTTCAATGATGTCCTCGATCGCATCGCGGGGTTCAGAAAGCCCCGCCGCAATCGTTTCGATGCCGACCGGACCGCCGCCAAAATTCAGCGCGATCATGGTGAGATAACGCTTGTCGAGCTGATCGAGGCCCATATTGTCGACGAGCAGCCGGGTCAGCGCCTCGTCGGCAATCTGCTTGGTGACAGCCTCGGCTTTGGCAACCTCGGCAAAATCGCGCACCCGGCGCAACAGCCGTCCGGCGATGCGCGGCGTGCCGCGCGCCCGGCGGGCAATTTCGCGCGCGCCATCATCGGTAATGCCAAGCCCCATCAGGCGGGCACCGCGCCGGACGATCAGTTCCAGTTCCTCGACGGTGTAGAAACTCAAGCGCACGGGAATGCCGAACCGGTCGCGCAACGGCGTTGTCAACAGCCCAAGCCGGGTAGTGGCGGCGACCAGCGTAAATTTCGACAGGTCGATCTTCACCGAACGCGCCGCCGGCCCCTCGCCGATGATCAGATCGAGCTGAAAATCTTCCATCGCCGGATAAAGGATCTCCTCGACCGCCGGATTGAGCCGGTGGATTTCGTCGATGAACAGCACGTCCCGATCTTCGAGATTGGTCAGAAGCGCGGCAAGGTCGCCTGCCTTGGCGATCACGGGACCCGATGTCGAGCGGAAATTGACACCAAGTTCCTTGGCCATGATCTGCGCCAGCGTCGTCTTGCCAAGGCCGGGTGGGCCGACGAACAGCACATGATCCAGCGCCTCGCCGCGGTTCTTCGCAGCTTCGATAAACACCTTCAGATTGGCGCGCGCTTCCGCCTGGCCGGTAAACTCGTCCAGCGTCTGCGGGCGCAACGTCGTATCGAGGTCCTCGCCGCGCTTTTCCGGGGTAATCAAACGTGCGGCATCGGTCATGCGAGAAGTTCCATTCCAGGTATTTTTCCTGCGGCCTTTTTATCGAAAGTCTTGATAGATACACAGCCTTCATCCAGCGACCGGCAGGCGATCAAGGTATCGGCAAAATCCGCATTGCTGGCTTCTACCAACCTGAGAGCACGAACGACCATGCTATGATGCTCTACAATCAATCCGCGTGTATGCAAAAGCTTGCCAATCACCGCCGTTACGTCTGTTTTTTGAAAGCCGTATTGTGATCGCAACGCCCAGTCCAGTTCGAGCAGACTGATCAACGACACGAAAGCGCCGTGGTCCCGCCCAAGACCGGCGCCAAAAGTCAAAGCGGCACGACGCTGCGCAGGATCGTCATCCACAATAAGCCGCAGAACGATATTCGTATCAAGACCGAAGGTCTTCATGCCGCAACGCCCGGCACCGTATCGTCTTTCACGTCCGTCACATTTGCGCCCGCCGCTTTCAGGACCGACTGGTCGATCCCCTCGAGCGTGGCAGGACCGTTTGGCGCCCTGCCCAAAAACCCAGCGAGATCGTTGAAATCGACATTCTTCGGCGTCATGACAATTTGACCATCGATCATGCTGCAAATCAGTTGATCCCCTGGCCGCAGGCCAAGCAGTTCACGCATGTCCTTGGGGATAGTGACTTGCCCCTTGGCGGAAATGGTCATTTCCCACTGCATCGAGAAATCCTTCAGAAGAAATCTAATTTGGCTGACAATATCAAATTTGGCAGAATCCCGCAAATTTTTCCAAATTACCGCGCCAGCTCTTTCAGCCCCAACCGGATCAACTTGGCGCTATCCAGCCCCTCGCCGCCGTTCTTCAACGCTGCCGCCACCGCATTGGCCGCCTGATCGCGCGAATAGCCTAGATTGCTGAGCGCCGAGACAGCATCCGAGACCGGCGCTGAGGCAACGCCCTCGCCGAGCTCTTGCTTCAGGCCGATATTGGCGCCCGCCTCGCCGGCAAAGGCCGGTGCCTTGTTCTTGAGTTCGGTGACAATGCGCACGGCAACCTTCGGCCCGACGCCGGGTGCCCGCGACACCGAGGTCTTGTCCTGCAGCGCAATTGCATTTGCCAGTTCGCCCGGCGTCAGCACGGAGAGAACGGCAAGCGCTACCTTCGAGCCGACACCCTGCACGCTCTGCAGCAACCGGAACCATTCCCGCTCCAGCGCCGACAGGAAACCGAACAGCCGCAGCTGATCTTCCCGCACATAGGTCTCGATAAACAGCACGATCGCTTCGCCCGGCGAGCCGATCTTCGATAGCGTGCGCGACGAACAATGGGCGACGTAGCCAACGCCATGCACATCGACAACGACATGGTCGTCACCGATCTCGTCGATCGTTCCCTTCAACTTGCCGATCATGGCGCAAAATCCTTCATGGGTGAGTGTCCGGCGTGATCAGTTCGACGGAGGGGAAATAGGAACTGTATCTGGCCCCATCCCTCGTCAGCAAACGGTGTCTACGCCAGTCGGCATGGGCGCCGATGAGAAAATCTGGCAATGTCCGCTCTTGCTGGCCACCGGCAAGACGATAGGCACAATGCGCTTTACCCGCCCGGAATGCCGCTTCGTAGGGGATATTTTCACGTTTTGGATCAAGCCAGCTCAAGGCGGCAAGCAGCGCGCCCTCTGAAATGGGCGACGCCGCAAGCTCGGACCAGACGATTGGGCTCAGGATCAGAGTTCCGTCGCGTACGCATTGCCGCAAAGCGGCGAGCGACCAAGGGCGAATGGGCGTTTCAGGCCCGAGAATATCAATGAAGATATTGGTATCAACGAGGGTCGAGATCGTCACGTTCACCCCTCAGCCAGATCATGAACTCGTCCGTACTCTTGCCTCCGGTATCGAACGTCCCCTTCACGCTGGCGGCCCAGTCGTCAAAGTCACGGATCGCCGGCTCGTTCACCGCAGCATCCACCCGCACCAGCAACGCGCCCTTGCTGGACGCAACGAAATCCACCTCCGACCCCGGCACGATACCGAGACGGTCTCTGATTTCCTTCGGGATGGTCACCTGACCTTTTTCCGTCACACGCATGGTAATACCTCTGAAGTATTACTTAGGCATCGGAACGGAACAAGTCAAGAACAAATCAGCCGGCGAGTGCTGCCATGCGCATCCGCGCGCCACCGCGATTGTGTGCGTGACAGATGGCAATTGCCAAGGCATCCGCAGCATCGTCACCCTTGAATTCGGCCTTTGGCATCAGGATCTTCAGCATCATATGGATCTGCCGTTTCTCACCGTGACCAACACCGATCACGGATTTCTTGACAGCATTCGGTGCATATTCAGCCACCGGCAGCCCGGCCCGAGCCGGCACCAGCATGGCGATACCACGCGCCTGACCAAGCTTGAGGGTCGCCACCGCATCCTTGTTGACGAAAGTCTGTTCGACGGCTGCCTCGTCAGGCTTATGCGTGTGGATCACATCGGACAGGCCATCGTGCAACTGGCAAAGCCGCGAGGCCAGATCCATGTCGCCATCGGACGTGACGGTTCCGGACGCAACGAAACGCAGCGAATTGCCGAGCGTGTCGATAACACCCCAACCGGTACGGCGCAGGCCTGGATCGATGCCGATGATGCGAATCGTGCTTTGCATAGCGGGAAGCTTAATACTCATGCCCGGACGCTGCCAGCAAAATGTGAACAAAACAAAAACATCTGCAGGAATTTGGCTGCTCGGATCCTATCACATTTCCTCGCTCAGGGTTGGATTTACGAAATTCGATCTTACATAGGCTTCTATCAGTTCCATTCATCGAAGGCTTTTCCCATGGTGCCCTTTTCGATCCTCGACCTTTCGCCAATCACGCAAGGGTCAGATGCTTCGCAAGCCTTGCAAAATTCGCGCAGGCTGGCGCAGGAAGCGGAAGCATCCGGCTACAAGCGTTTCTGGCTGGCCGAACATCACGGCATGAAGGGCATCGCAAGTGCTGCAACATCGATCGTCATTTCGCATGTGGCGGCCGGCACCAAGACCATCCGCGTCGGCTCCGGCGGCATCATGCTGCCCAACCATTCGCCGCTGGTGATTGCCGAGCAGTTCGGAACGCTGGCAGCGCTCTATCCCGGCCGCATCGATCTTGGCCTCGGCCGCGCACCGGGAACCGACATGCGCACCGCGTCGGCACTTCGCCGCAACATGGAAGCCAGTGCCAACAATTTCCCCAATGACGTCGTCGAATTGCAGGCTTTGCTCGGCCCCATCAAGGACGGCCAGGACCTGATCGCCGTTCCCGGCGCCGATAGCAACGTGCCGGTCTGGCTGCTCGGCTCCAGCCATTTCAGCGCGCATCTGGCCGGCATGCTTGGTCTTCCCTTTGCCTTCGCCTCGCATTTTGCCCCGGACATGCTGTTGTCGGCACTGGAAATCTATCGCGAGCGTTTCGAGCCCTCGCAATATCTCGACCAGCCCTATGCCATGGTCGGCATCATGGGCGTCGCCGCCGATACCGACGCCGAAGCCAGCCACCTCTTCACCTCGATGCAGCAATCTTTCGTGGCGCTGCGCCGTAATGCGCGTGGCCAGTTTCCGCCGCCGGTGGATTCGATGGATGGTTTGTGGAGCGACAATGAAAAGATCTTTGTCGATCACGCCATGACCTATGCCGTGGTCGGCGGACCGGAGACGATCAGAACGAAACTCGACCGGTTCATCGACCAGACAGAGGCCGATGAGGTGATCGTTTCCATGCCGATCTTCGACATGGAGGCCCGGCTGAAGTCAGTCCGGCTGTTTGCGGACGCGCAGCAGAAACTCGCGCATGCGGCATAAAAAATACCCCGGAGAAGCTCCGGGGTACCAGCACACTCTCAAATCAGGCTGAAACCTTGAAATCGAAGTGCTTGCGCACCGTTTCGAGGATTTCCCAAGTGCCTTTGAAATCGGCCTCAACGACGAAGGCATCACCAGCACTGACGGTGACGGGCGTACCGCCGTCAGGCGTGATGATGATCTTGCCGGCAATCATGTGCACGAATTCATAGGCCGTGTAAGTCGCGTGGTAGGTGCCAGGCGTCGCTTCCCAGTAGCCTGAAACCATCGAACCGTCGGACGACGTATGCAGCGCCCAGGTCTTCATCGACGGCGTTCCGGATACGACAATCCAGCCATCCAGTGTTGCCGGGTCGCCGTCAGCAGCCACCGGTGCCGCAAGTTTCGTCACAGTCTGCATGGTCAATACTCTCTCCAAAAGAGAGGAGCCTAATACCAAGCTGCCGGAACTGGCTTGCCAATCCCGACAGGCTGTGACGTGAACCGGTGCAAATCAAGCCGAGAGCTTGGCCATGACTTCGTCAGAGACTTCAAAGTTGGTGTAGACGTTCTGGACGTCATCGTCGTCTTCCAGCGTATCGATCAGCTTCATCAGCGAATGGGCGCGTTCTTCGTCGACCGGCACCGTGTTCTGGGCTTTCCAGATCGCCTTGACGGTGTCCGCTTCGCCGAGCGTTGCTTCCAGCGCCTTGGACACGTCACCAATATCTTCGAAACCGCAGATGATGAAGTGGCCGTCCTCGTCGGTGGTCACATCCTCGGCACCGGCCTCGATCGCTGCTTCCATGACCGCGTCGGCATCGCCTGCCGACAGCTTGTAGGAAATTTCGCCGACGCGATCGAACGAGAAGGAGACGGAACCCGTTTCGCCCAGCGCGCCGCCGGCCTTGGTGAAGGTCGAACGGACATTGGAGGCCGTGCGGTTTCGGTTGTCGGTCAAAGCTTCGACGATGACGGCAACGCCGCCCGGGCCATAGCCTTCGTAGCGGACTTCTTCGTAGTTTTCGCCATCGGCGCCCGAGCCCTTCTTGATGGCACGCTCGATATTGTCCTTCGGCATCGACTGCGCCTTGGCGTTCTGGATCGCCAGACGCAGGCGCGCATTCATCGTCGGGTCAGGCAAACCGCCCTTGACCGCAACGGTGATTTCGCGCGCGAGCTTGGAGAACATTTTCGACCGCACGGCGTCCTGACGGCCCTTGCGGTGCATGATGTTTTTAAACTGTGAATGGCCGGCCATGGCGCCCTCTTCTCATGCTAGTCATGTTTGGAATTGGGCGCCTTATAGTTTCATTGGCGCTTTGCGTCCAGAAGGGGCGGCTTTTTTTCAGTTGGCGGCAACGCGCTTGCGGCTGAGAAAGAACGAGTGGCCATCGCTTCGCTCGCAAGACAGTCCGGTACGGGTCGAAAGGCAGGAGAACGGACCAGCAGTCCAGGTCTGACCATAGTCGAGCACCGGACCAGCCGAGCAGCAGCTGGGATCGCCGACATTTTTGGCGAGCGTGGCAGCGCCCTTGCGGGACAATGTCGCGCGGACATAGTGCGGCTCGACGCGGTCGCAGGCCAGTTCCGGCCCGCCATCCGCCGGCTGATAGACCTGCGTGCCACCTTCCGGCGTGTAGATGCAGCCAATATTGCCGGAGGGCAGAACGAATTCCTCCTGCTGCCCGAACGTTTTCGTTTCCGGCACCGCCACCGGCGTCTTGTCGCCTTCAACCGTCGGCAATCGCGGCGGCGGGGCGCCGTCGGCAAAAACCTGATGTGTCATGGAAAGAACGGCAAGAAGACAGGCGGCAAAAAACTTCATTCCATGGATCCCGGGGTCAGACGCCCTGCAGGATATAAATCAGCGGCTTCTTTGGCAAGGAACGCATCGATACCGTCACGCTTGCCTGTGTTGCAAAGCTCTTGTCGAAACCATCGCCGAACATCTGCAGAAAACTGGTGACCGGCGGGCCACGCCGGTGCATCGGCAGGATCAGCGACGAACGCAAGCGCGTCACCACTCGGCTCATGCTTTCCGCTCCCATCGTCAGGCCGCCGTCGACCGGTACCATCAGAACATCGAGACGGCCGATCCCGGCATAGTCGGTATCGTCGAGTTCATGATGCAGATGCCCGAGATGGCCAATGCAGAGACCCGCGACCTCGAAGATGAAGATCGAATTTCCGTCCGGCTCCATCGTCGCGCCACCGGCGCGAATATCCGTTGTGACATTGCGAATATAGGCGTCGCCAACCACGACATCGTGATCGGCTGGCTGTCCACTATCGCCCCATCCATGCAGCACATGCTTGACCGCCGGGTCCGGCGTCAGCGTGTAGTGACTGGAATGTGCCTTGTTCATGGTGACGACATCCGGCAGCTTCGGCGGCGCATACCAGCCGCTGTAATCTGTGGCGATCGACACGCCGCCCGGCGTTTCGATCAGAAAGGTGGAATGGCCGACATAGGTGATAACAACCTCTCCATCAGCTGCGGCCTGAGCGTTCATGGCCGGCAGCGGTTTGAAACTGGCGAAAGTGACATCTGGTAAAGATTGGGCAATCGCCTGGCATTGGCTGACCGGCGGACGGGCGCTTTGCGCATGGGCAGGCATCGGCCACAGGGCGTGCAGAAGAACGATGGCGGCAAATGCAAGCAGGATCAATCGCGGCATTATGCACCTCACGAAACCAAGGTTGGCATGGGTGCAGAGGATAGGCAGGCAGAGCGTGAGGTCCAGCCCGGATTGCCCGGCTTGCTCTCACGATTACGTCATCGCGGGAATCGCTGAGATCAGAGTTTTGCCTGCTTCAAGATCTCGTTGACGCGCGCCTGCCAGCCCTTGCCCGTCGCCTTGAACTTGGCAATCACATCCGGATCGAGCCGCAGTGAAACCTGCTGCTTGCGCACTTCAACGACCGGACGCCCGCGAGAGCGGCGGATGCTTTCCATCAATTCAGGGAAAACCTCGGAAAAAGGGCGAGCTTGCGAGAGTTCTTCATCTGTGGCCTGCGGATTGTCCGGATCGCTGGCTATCTTTCTTTGAATCTCCGCTTCTTGCTCATCCGTCAGCGCCGGGATGTGCGGCTTGTGAACGTTCATGAGCCAACCTTTCCTTTCTGCTTGCCATACGTTGCGAGACAATCGAAATGCCTTCTGTGCCAAGAGTCCCAAAAACGACGGAGATCACGCCGGGCCGCATGATGCCGATCGCCATCAACGTCCTTTCTTGACTGGAACGATCGTGGCGCTCGCAAAAAAGTCCAACGTCAAATCCGCAAAATCAAACCCGTGCTTGTCTAAATTGAGCTTCCGCTTGATTTCATCATAGACGATTTTCATAATTTTTGTATCACTTTTAATAGCGTGAAATTATGAAATGGAGATCCTACCCCCAGAACGCCGGGATCGTTTCCGCCAACCGCGGTCCGATCCTGAGCGGCGCAATGTTTTCCGCCAATCCCGTGCGATCGGAAATTTCGACGCCGACGCCGCAGAGGGTAGCCGGGCCGGACGCGGCCTCGAAGCGGCCCTTCGGCATCTTGGAGATGAAGCGGTTGAGAGGCTCTTCCTTTTCCATGCCGAGCGACGAATCGTAATCGCCGCACATGCCTGCATCCGACATATAGGCCGTGCCACCATTCAGAATCTGCGCGTCAGCGGTCGGCACGTGAGTATGCGTACCAACCACAAAGCTGGCGCGGCCATCGACAAAATGGCCAAAACACTGCTTCTCGCTGGTCGCCTCCGCGTGGAAATCGAAGATGATCGCGTCGGCTTGTTCCTTCAGCGGGCATGCTGCGAGAATGCTCTCCGCCGCCTTGAAGGGATCGTCGAGTTCCGGGTGCATGAAGACTCGGCCCATGACGTTGGCAACGAGAACGCGGGCGCCGTTGCGGGCGAAATAGAGGTTCGAGCCGCGCCCGGGGGTACCGGCCGGATAGTTGGCGGGCCGCAGGAACTGATCGTGACGCTGGCAGAAAGAGACTGCTTCCTTCTGATCCCAGACATGGTTGCCAGTGGTGACGACGTCAGCACCGGCGTTGATGGTCTCGAGAAAGATATCTTCGGTGATGCCGAAGCCGCCGGCGGCATTCTCGCCGTTGACGATGACGAAATCGAGTTTCAGGTCGCTGATCAGGCCGGGAAGTTTTTCCCAGACCGCCGTCCGGCCAGTCTTGCCAACCATATCACCCAGAAACAGAAGTCTCATATTTGCTTAATCCTAGCCCGAAAATCCGGAACCCGCTTTCGGTCAGCAGGGCATCCAGCGCCACATCATGCGGCTCCGCCGGCACTGATGCCACTTCCTGGCAGTCAAATGCAATCCCGATCAGCCTTGGCATATGGCCTTTCAAGCGCAAACGCGCGATGGCGCGGTCATAATATCCGGCACCATAGCCAATCCGGTGGCCTGTCCTGTCGAAGGCAGCCAAGGGCACAAGCATGATGCCCGGATCGAGAATCGGTGCATCCTGTGCCGGTCCGGTGGTGCCGAAACCCGTCTCCACGATCGGTGCACCCGGCACCAGTTCGCGAAAGACGATAGTCTGCTTGTCGAGGATGGCCGGCAGACACAGGCGGGCACCGCGCTCGCGCAGCCGCGCCATCAGCGGCCGGATATCAACCTCAGAGCGGATCGGCCAAAAGCCGGAAATCACCTGTCCTGGATCAAACTCGATCGCGTCCCCGGCATGATCGAGCATCGCCAGACTGGCCTCGATGCGCGCGTCCGGCGCCATCGAATCGCGCAATGCCAGCCGTTCCAGGCGCAGCGCAGCTTTCAGTTCCCTCGGTGTCATGACCATCCTCTTCCATCTGCCAGTGTTCATTTCTAATGCAACAAACCCGGGCAAGGAAACCGCACAACCGGCCAATTTGCCGCTTTTTGCCACACAACCGCGCACCTTTCCCAAACTGGCACGATCTTAGAGGTCTGTTCATCATGCAAACCGGTTCCACTTTCACGTTGTCTTTTCACCGTGCAAGAGAGGGCCGCAATCAACATCAGAAAAACAGTTCGGTGCCCGCTTCCGGCGATGCGGGGAACTGTTCAGCTTTTAGACGGAGCCGGATATGTCCATGAAGGACAAGATGCTGCAGGAACTCGACCCTTTGGAATTGCGCTGCCTGTCGCTGGCGGCGCGTGGGCGCACCCGGGAAGACATCACCCGCGAAACAGATATTTCGCATGAGAGAATCGAGCAGGCCTTCGCCTCGGCAATGGAAAAGCTGCAGGCGGGCAATGTCGCCGAAGCGGTGTTCCGCGCAGCCCGGATGGATTTGATTTCATAACATCCAGAAACGATGCCGCCCGGCATCGTCAGGCAGATCGCATCCGGCATCCCTTCCGTTCAAACCGATGTCCTCCAGCAGATGCGCGCTTTTACGACGCGATATCTCTGTGAAGGCCAGACGCACCCGGCGCTTCTGCTGCCATTGCGCAAGCGTACGCCAAGCCCATCTGCTCAGTCTGGCGGCCCATCGCCGTGTTTTGTGATCGTGCTTCATGTCCGGACAACTCCGACGTGTTCACAGGGAGTATCGGCCGGGCATTGACATCAATCAAACAAATTGCGAGCATGACTGCCATCAGAAAACATGATGGCTGAAGCGATGTTTCCTCCTCTTGAAAGCGATCTGTTGCGGACCTTCGTTGCTGTGGCCGACAGCGGCAATTTTACCAAGGCCGGCGAGACGGTCGGCCGCACGCAATCTGCCGTCAGCATGCAGATCAAGAAGCTCGAGGATATTCTCGGCGAGACCCTGTTCGAGCGCGGGTCGCGTGGCGTCAACATGACAGGCCAGGGCATACGGCTGCTGGACAATGCCCGCCGCATCGTCACCCTGCTGGATGATACCGCAGCCTCTATCCGCCTGCCCGCGCTGGATGGCTCCGTCAAGATCGGCATCTCGGAGGAATACATCAACTCGACCCTGCCAAAGGCACTCGGCGCGTTTGCCGCCGTTCATCCCGGCGTCGAGGTCACCGTGCAGCAAGGCGTCTCGATGTCCAATCTGGCAGCGCTCGATGCCGGCGAGATCGACATCGCCGTTGTCTTCGAGCCGGGCGGCCCGACGCGCAACGAGGTCCTGATGGTCGATCCGACTGTATGGGTAACCTCCGACCAGCATTGCGCCCACCAACGCTATCCGCTGCCGATCGCCACCTATACCTACTTGAAAAACGGATGGTGCGATGAACTGGCCCTGCGCAGCCTGACCAAACGCGGCCTGGAAAGCCGTGTCGCCTATGTCAGCCGTACCAGCAGCGGTCTGATTGCCGCCGTCACCTCAGGCCTCGCCATCGCGCCGCTGACCCGCTCAAGCATCCCCGTCGGATGCCGGGAACTGACCAATACCGACGGCTACGACGTCATCGACTTTTCCAACGTGGTGATGAAGACCCGGCCCCGGGGCAACAAACGCATCGTCGAAACCATGTCCGACGCCATCCGGGAAGCGTTTAGGCCAGGGGCGCAGGGATAAGTGTTTCAGAAAGAGGAAAAGCGCGATCGGCACCGACAGCACTGAGCTAAGGTGATCTTTTAGCTGCTTTTGAAGCTGCCGGCTGGGCAAGGACTGCCCGAGCCTGCCTGCAATGGTACACACCCGAAATTGCCGGGACAATCGCGCAGGTTTCCACGATCAAAGCCCCGCGGTGGCCGTTTGGCCCGCGGATGGTGGCCGCGGCACCCCGAAGAGGGCCAAGACCTCGTCAAGAAGACCGTTGGCGCTGTCTTCATCAATCTCAATGCATGACTGGCCTTGCTCCGTCTCCAGTGTCAGCAGCCCGCGTAGCGGTTCCTTGGACAGCACCATCAAATTTGTCTTGATCAGCTTCGGATGATTGACGTCGATTATCATTGAATGACATCCATTGAATTCAGATGTTGAAAACAGATCGTTATATTAGCAATTAATAACTTAATTGTCATATCTGATGGCAACGCCACAAAAGAGATAAATCTTCAAGCAGCCCAAATCGCAACCATTATGCGCTTCAAACAACTCCAGAATGTCGCTTGGGTAATGATAAACTAATGCCTAATATGACTGAAAACAATCTGCGAACGATCCGCGAACATTTTCGAATTTTTGGAGAAAATTGGCAATATGCGACCCGAGTCCGTCGCATCTGGTGACAATTTTTCATTGAGACGTGACTTCTGTTTGCAGAAATCTGATCTTGCTAGAAGCACTTGCTCACCATAACGAGACTTTTCCAGTCAAGAATAAGCAACGATACACAAGACCGGGCTTTGTTTGCTTGCCGCCTTTGCTTCAATCGGATCTCGAGTATCGGCCTTCGTATGCCCTCACTCGAAAGCACTCGCTTTTCGCCTACCTACCTCTCCTGATTTCGCTTCTCATATCGCTTGCATCGAAGATGCCAGGCTTGTCATGCGAGCCCGATCCGGCGATGGCCGCGAGCACGTGCGCCATAAGCGATGAAAATGGCCGCTCGGGTGAAGATCGAGACGATATTCCTATCACGCAATTCGACCGGTCACTTTTGACACCGGTGCGAAATAGGTGCCAAGAAGTTACGCTACAAATCATTGAAAACAAAAGGGAAAGGTGCGATCCACACAACCGATGAACTGTTTACGATCCTGGGTGCCTACAAACGTAGGTGGGCGCCATGTGACCTAGCCCACGGGCCAGGTCAGGGACAGCTCCCTTTGGATCGAGTATGGCCCCAGGGATTGTGGTGTCCTGTCGGGAAGCGCAGACCGCAACTGGAATATAGAGTGCATTGACGGCTTGCGCCAGTGGCACCCTTCCAACTTGTCAAAATTCAGTGAGACGCAGGTGCAGCCTTGCCACTGAGCTTGGCCGCAAGCTCGTGAATCTGTGATGTCACCTCGGACAGGGCCGACGCGAGCACTTCCTCGCTTTTCTGCTGATCGGACAGGGCGGCGACCCGGCCCTGTTTCAAGCCATCGGCCTCAGTCTGCAGATTTTTCAGCTTGCGGTCCACTTCGCTGAGCTCGTCCATCACCATGATCCCGGCCATCACGGTCAGGCGCAGATCGCCGATTTCGCCGAACTGGCTCTTCAGGTGGCTGACATACTGGTCGAAGCGTGTGGCCAGTTCGGTCAGATGATCTTCCTGGCCCTCCTCGCATGCCATGCGATAGGCCTTGCCGTCGATCATCACCGTTACTTGTGCCATACGTCACCTGACCCGCAGGCTGACCACGCCTTAGCGGTCCAGCACTGCCCTTATCGTTTCCATGGCCGTCACCAGACGGCGCGAGACTTCTCGGTTGACTTCCTCAAGGCGGTTTGCCCGGAATTGCGACTGGTCGAGTTCCTGGGCGAGCCGCGACCGGTCGGTGTTGACACGCCGCACTTCGCCTTCAATCTCACCACGGTCCCGCTCCCGGTCGAACCGTCCATCAATGGCATTCTCGAGGCTGCTTAATGCGCTTTGCAACTCATCGATCGCCGCCTTGACTGTCTTTCCTGCCGCCATCACGCTTTCCTGATACGCGCCAGACCGCGTCGAATCGCCGCCCGGAGCCTGTATTTCAAGCCAATCACACTAATAAACCCATTCGGCAAGTGTTCACAACGCCAACCGCTTGCAGCGGCTGCGTAACCTGTGGATCACGAATTTTAAATCGATTAGTATCGACCGGTCTGTTTGCACAGAATAAGCGGGAAAGACGCTCAAAAAGCGTCCTTCAGCCCTGCCAAAAGGCCCGTATTTGTTGACTCCGTCGAAGCAGGTGCTATGTGTCAGCCGCTTCTCATACGGTCTTTGGAGGATAGAGACCGTCCCCTGTCCACCGAACTCAAGCGGAACAGACAATGATCTCTCGCGAAAAACACGACCGGATGGCAAATGCAATCCGATTCCTCTCCATGGATGCCGTCGAAAAGGCCAATTCCGGCCATCCCGGGCTGCCCATGGGTGCTGCCGACGTGGCAACGGTGCTATTCTCCCGTTACCTGAAATTCGATCCGAAGGCGCCGCTCTGGGCTGACCGCGATCGTTTCGTGCTGTCGGCCGGCCATGGCTCCATGCTCATCTATTCGCTGCTCTATCTGACGGGCTACGAAGACATGACGATGGAAGACCTCAAGCAGTTCCGCCAGCTTGGCTCCAAGACCGCCGGTCATCCGGAATACGGTCATGCTTCCGGCATCGAGACCACCACCGGTCCGCTCGGCCAGGGCATTGCCAATGCCGTCGGCATGGCGATTGCCGAGCGCAAGCTGGAAGAAGAGTTCGGCTCCGACCTGCAGAACCACTTCACCTATGTGCTGTGCGGCGACGGCTGCCTCATGGAAGGCATCAGCCACGAAGCCATCGCGCTTGCCGGTCACCTCAAGCTCAACAAGCTGGTGCTGTTCTGGGACGATAACAACATCACCATCGACGGCGCCGTCTCCTTGTCGGACTCGACCGACCAGATCGCCCGCTTCCAGGCCGTTCACTGGAACACGATCCGCGTCGACGGTCATGATCAGGAACAGATCGCCGCCGCCATCGAAGCAGCCCAGAAGTCGGACCGCCCGACCTTCATCGCCTGCAAGACGGTCATCGGCTTCGGCGCACCGAACAAGCAGGGCACCCACAAGGTTCACGGTTCGCCGCTCGGCGCCGAGGAAATTGCAGCGACCCGCAAGGCACTGAACTGGGAAGCCGAAGCCTTCACCGTTCCGGCCGACGTTCTCGACGCCTGGCGCACGGCCGGTGGCCGCTCGGCAGACGCCCACAAGGCCTGGGAAGGCCGCCTGGCATCGACCGAAGCAGCCAAGAAGTCCGAGTTTACCCGCCGCTTTGCCGGCGCGCTTCCGGGCAATCTCAATGCCGCCGTCGATACCTACAAGAAGAAGCTGGCCGACGCTCCGCCAGCGATTGCCACCCGCAAGGCGTCCGAGGATGCGCTCGAAGTCATCAACGGCATCGTGCCGGAAATGCTCGGCGGTTCGGCTGACCTGACGCCGTCCAACAACACCAAGACCAGCCAGATGAAGTCGATCACCCCGACCGATTTCTCCGGCCGCTACATGCATTGGGGCATCCGCGAGCACGGCATGGCCGCTGCCATGAACGGCATCACGCTGCACGGCGGCCTGATCCCCTATTCCGGCGGCTTCATGATCTTCTCGGACTACTGCCGCCCGTCGATCCGCCTCGCCGCCCTCATGGGCATCCGCGTCATCCATGTTCTGACGCACGATTCGATCGGCGTCGGCGAAGATGGCCCGACCCACGAGCCTGTCGAGCACATGGCAGCGCTGCGTGCGATCCCGAACCTGTTGATGTTCCGTCCGGCCGATGCGGTGGAAACCGCCGAATGCTGGCAGCAGGCGCTGAAGGAACAGCATCGCCCGTCGGGCCTGGCACTGACCCGCCAGAATTTGGCACCGGCCCGCCTGACCTATTCGGCCGAAAACCTCTGCGCCAAGGGTGCCTATGAGCTGATCGCCGCCGACAACGCCAAGGTCTCGATCTTCGCATCCGGCTCGGAAGTCGAACTGGCCGTCAAGGCCGCAGCCGAACTGAACGGCAAGGGCATTGCAACCCGCGTCGTCTCCGTTCCCTGCTTCGAACTGTTCCAGGAACAGCCGGCCGACTACCGCAAGGCCGTCATCGGCAACGCACCGGTCAAGATCGCCGCAGAAGCCGCAGTCCGTCAGGGCTGGGATTACTTCATCGGCAATGATGGCGATTTCGTCGGCATGCACTCGTTCGGTGCATCTGCTCCGGCCAAGGACCTGTTCAAGCATTTCGGCATCACCTCCGACGCAATCGTCGCGGCCGCTGAAAAGAAGCTTGCCTGATTTTCCGCTTCGGAGCGCGGCCCAACGCGCTCCGTTTTCCACATCGAGATCTTAAGACAGGGAGAGACCTGAAATGACTGTAAAAGTTGCCATCAACGGCTTTGGCCGCATCGGCCGCAACGTCCTTCGCGCCATCGTCGAATCCGGCCGCACCGATATTGAAGTCGTTGCCATCAACGATCTCGGCCCTGTCGAGACCAATGCACATCTGCTGCGCTACGATTCCGTCCACGGCCGGTTTCCGGCTGAGGTCAAGGTCGAAGGCGACACCATCTCGGTTGCCGGCGGCAAGCCGATCAAGGTAACGGCAATCAAGGACCCGGCAACCCTGCCGCACGCTGCCATGGGCGTCGACATCGCTCTGGAATGCACCGGCATCTTCACCTCGCGTGACAAGGCTGCCCTGCACCTTCAGGCTGGCGCCAAGCGCGTTATCGTTTCGGCTCCCGCCGATGGTGCTGACCTGACCGTCGTCTTCGGCGTCAACCACAACGAACTGACCAAAGAACACCTGGTCATTTCCAACGCCTCCTGCACCACCAACTGCCTGGTTCCGGTCGTCAAGACCCTGGACGACGCCGTCGGCATCGACCATGGTTTCATGACCACGATCCACGCCTATACTGGTGACCAGCCGACGCTCGACACGATGCACAAGGACCTGTACCGCGCCCGCGCAGCAGCTCTGTCGATGATCCCGACATCCACCGGCGCCGCCAAGGCCGTTGGTCTCGTCCTGCCGCACCTCAAGGGCAAGCTCGACGGCACCTCGATCCGCGTTCCGACGCCGAACGTTTCGGTCGTCGACTTCAAGTTCGTCGCCAAGCGCGACACGACGGTTGCCGAAATCAACGGCGCGATCAAGGCCGCTGCTAACGGCGCCCTCAAAGGTATCCTCGGCTACACCGACGAGCCGCTGGTATCGCGCGACTTCAACCATGACAGCCATTCGTCGATCTTCGCCAACGACCAGACCAAGGTTCTGGAAGGCAAGTTCGTCCGTATCCTTTCCTGGTACGACAATGAATGGGGCTTCTCCAACCGCATGGCCGACACGGCCGTTGCGATGGCCAAGCTGATCTAAAGCTATGTTTCGGCGCCCCTCCCTCAAGACGGTACGCTGGCGTCCGCTCGAAGGGGAAGGGCTCGAACACCTGACGATCGGGCCGTCTGACGCGAGCATCCGCGCTTCCAGCGTCCTGGTCGGCGACCGCGGCGGCCGTCCCTACGGCCTCCGCTACTCAATCGACTGCGATGCGGCCTGGGCCGTGACGTCGTTCAGCATCGATACGACCGATGGCTTGCGGCTTTCGCTGGCCTCCGATGGCAACGGCCATTGGCGCGATGACGGCGGCACCGCGCTGCCCGCCTTTGATGGCTGCATCGATATCGATCTGGCCGGAACGCCGTTCACCAATACCCTGCCGATCCGCCGTCTTGGCCTGACGCCTGCGGACGGCACCGCCAAACTCACCATGCTCTATGTCCCCTTCGACACGTTCGAGCCCTTTCCCGACGGCCAGAACTATACCTGCCTCGAAGAAGACGGCCTTTATCGATACGAGGCCCAAGACCGTTCCTTCACCGCCGATCTGCCGGTGGACGAAGACGGGCTGGTGATCGACTACCCCACCCTTTTCCAGAGACTATGACCGGAGACCACCGATGACTTTCAAGACCCTCGACGACCTCACCGACATCGCCGGCAAGCGCGTGCTTGTCCGCGTCGATCTCAACGTTCCGGTCAAGGACGGCCAGGTAACCGATGCGACCCGCATCGAGCGCGTCGTGCCGACCATCCGCGAACTCTCCGAAAAGGGCGCCAAGGTCATCCTGCTCGCCCATTTCGGCCGCCCGAAGGGCGAGCCGGTTGCCGACATGTCGTTGTCGCTGATTGCGCCTGCCGTTGAAGATATTCTCGACCAGCGCGTCCATTTCGCAGCCGATTGCATTGGCGACAAGGCCGCAGCGGCGATTGCCGGGATGAATGATGGCGATGTGCTGCTGCTCGAAAATACCCGCTTCCACAAGGGCGAGGAAAAGAACGACGCCGAGTTTACCAAGGCGCTGGCCGCCAATGGCGACATCTATGTCAACGACGCCTTCTCCGCCGCGCACCGCGCCCATTCATCGACCGAGGGTCTCGCCCGCCTGTTGCCAGCCTATGCCGGCCGCACCATGCAGGCTGAGCTTGAGGCGCTGGAAAAGGGCCTCGGCAATCCGAAGCGCCCGGTGGTCGCCATCGTCGGCGGCGCCAAGGTTTCCACCAAGATCGATCTGCTGATGAACCTGGTGAAGAAGGTCGACGCGCTCGTCATCGGCGGCGGCATGGCCAACACCTTCATCGCCGCCCGTGGCACCAATGTCGGCAAGTCGCTCTGCGAACATGATCTTGCCGACACGGCCAAGCAGATCATGATCGAGGCAGCCACAGCCGGTTGCGCCATCGTTCTGCCGGTCGACGGTGTCGTTGCCCGCGAATTCAAGGCGGGAGCCGACAACGAAGTGGTCGATATCGAAGCGATCCCGGCCGATGCCATGGTTCTCGATGTCGGACCGAAGTCAATCGCCGCGGTCAACGAGTGGGTGAGCAAAGCCGAAACGCTGGTCTGGAACGGTCCGCTCGGCGCATTTGAGATCGCTCCGTTCGACAAGGCTACCGTCGCCGTTGCCAAGCATGCGGCCGCCCGCACCAAGAGCGGCGCGCTCGTCTCGGTCGCCGGTGGCGGCGATACGGTTTCGGCAATGAACCATGCCGGCGTTGCCGACGATCTGACCTATGTCTCGACCGCAGGCGGTGCGTTCCTCGAATGGATGGAAGGCAAGCCGCTGCCGGGCGTCGATATCCTGCACCAGCAGAAGTAATTGGCGCCGCGCAAGCGGCCATCCGTCCGCCATCCTCACCCCGGCCTCGCGCCGGGGTTTTTCGTTGCAGCGCACCGCATTTTGATGCGTCGCAAAATAATCCCAATCTTTCAAACGATTAAATTTATTTTAATCGTTTTAAACAATTTAACTTCCATTTTCGTTGCCGTATTCTTCTGTTATCGGCGATCCGTCACGACAAACAGGAGAACGCATATGACCGAAAGACTGGAAGACATTGCAGCGGCAATGGTCGCCACCGGCAAGGGCCTTTTGGCAGCCGACGAGTCCACTGCGACGATCGGCAAGCGCTTCGAAACGATCAACCTGACATCAACGGAAACGTCGCGCCGCGATTACCGCGAGATGCTGTTTCGCGCCGATGAGGCGATGAAGGCCTGCATTTCCGGCGTCATCCTCTATGAGGAAACCCTATTCCAAAAGGCAGCCGATGGCACGCCGCTCGTTGACGTCATCCGCGCTGCAGGCGCCGTTCCCGGCATCAAGGTCGATACCGGCGCCAAGCCAATGGCAAAGTTTCCGGGCGAGACGATCACCGAAGGCCTCGATGGTCTCGCCGCCCGCCTGAAGACCTATTATGACGCCGGTGCCCGTTTCGCCAAATGGCGCGGCGTGATCTCGGTCTCCGATGTGCTGCCGAGCTTTGGCGCCATCAAGGCCAATGCGCACGCGCTGGCCCGCTACGCGGCGCTTTGCCAGGAAGCCGGCATCGTACCGATCGTCGAGCCGGAAGTACTGATGGACGGTGCACCCGGAACCCATTCGATCGAGCGTTCGGAAGAAGTGATCGAACTGACCCTGCGCATCGTGTTCGACGAACTGAACGATGCCCGCGTCAGCCTCGAAGGCATGATCCTCAAGCCAAGCATGGTCATCGACGGCAAGAAGGCTCGCAAGGCTTCGGTCGCCGAAGTCGCCGAGCGCACCGTCAAGGTCTTGAAGCGCACCGTTCCATCCGCCGTTCCGGGCATCGCCTTCCTTTCCGGTGGCCAGTCGACCGAGGAAGCAACGGCGCATCTCTCCGCCATGAAGGCCGGTTATAACCTGCCCTGGGGCATGACCTTCTCCTATGGCCGGGCTCTGCAGACCGAGGCGCTCAACGCCTGGGGCGGCAAGCCGGAAAACATCGCCGCCGGCCAGCGCGCCTTCAGCCATCGCGCCGAGATGTGCAGCCTTGCTGCCAAGGGCGGCTGGAAGAAAGAACTCGAAAAAGCCGCGTAACACCACGGTTACGGAGGGGGAGAAGCCCGGTTCGCGCAAGCGGCCGGGCTTTTTCTATGCCGCACGGTCCACGCTGCCGTTTCTATTGTCAGGGTGACAAGAACCTTGTTCGCATGATCCCCGGCCCGCGTTATCCCTCACATGCGGTTCCGCCAAGCGAAGGGAAAATCATCATGAACAGCGTTGCCTATGTCACCGTCGATGTCTTCACCAGCGAACGGTTTTCCGGCAACCAGTTGGCTGTCATCCCCGACGCACGCGGCCTCACAGATGGGCAGATGCAGAACATAGCCGCTGAATTCCGCTATTCGGAGGTCACCTTCGTGCTGCCGCCGCAGGACCCTGCCAACACAGCGCATGTGCGGATATTCACGCCGACCATGGAAATCCCGTTTGCCGGCCACCCCAATGTCGGTACGGCCTTCGTTCTTGGCCGACAGGACGGAATATTCGGCAGACCAGCCGGCGATGTGCTCCGGTTCGAGGAGAAAGCCGGAATTGTCGAGGCGGCATTGACGCGCGATGCTGAGGGACACGTGATTGGCGCGGGCATTTTCGCACCGCAGCCGCTGTCGCTTGGGCCGCAGGTCGACAGCGAAACCATCGCCCGTTGTGCCTCGATCGACGCACAGTCGATATCACTCACGACCCACGCCCCGGTTATTGCCTCTGTCGGCCTGCCTTTCGCGATCGCCGAACTGGCCGATCTCGAAACGCTAAGCAAGGCCTGCCCGAACACCGCCGCCTTTGCCGAAGCCGGCAGGCGGCACTCGCCGGAAGACGATCAGTTTGCCCTATTTCTCTACACGCGCCAGCCGGAAAACC
The DNA here is from genome assembly GCA_900473685.1 of Hyphomicrobiales bacterium. GTDB lineage: Bacteria > Pseudomonadota > Alphaproteobacteria > Rhizobiales > Rhizobiaceae > Pararhizobium. The sequence goes on along the minus strand of UCNE01000009.1, from coordinate 237,236 downwards.
CCTGGGCTCTGCGCGCCCGGATGTTTGCGCCGCTCGACAATGTCATCGAAGATCCGGCAACCGGCAGCGCCTCGGGCGCGCTTGGCGCGCTACTCACCTCGCTGCTGCCCGACATGGACGCCAATATCGATATCATCATCGAGCAAGGTGTCGAGATGGGACGCAGAAGCGTGATCGGCGTGACTGCAACGAAATCCGAAGGGCAAATCCACAGCATCCGGATCGCCGGACAATGCGCGGCAGTCATGAGCGGCGCGATTCTTCTCTAGGGCCGGATCAGCACCGTCACCATCATCACTGCGATGGCAAAGACCGCGATTTTCCAGAAATCGCGGCGATGGCGCAGTCCGGGCAGGTTGAGCGGCTTCAGCACCTGGATCAACATCGCCAAAAGCAGCAGAACCGTTAACGCTTTCGACATTGTTTTCTCGTTGGTTGAAAAGAGCTTACAGACACTTCCGGCCCGTCACACGCGCGTCACTTTTGCGCGCGATCTGGGTTAGAGCGTCTTTTGCAGTTTCACTCAATAAAAAATTCCGGCTGGCAATTGTGGCGGCATGGCCCTACCTTTCGGTGCAGCCCGGAACCAGCGGAATTCACATGCGAAAAAACCTTCTTCCTGTCGCCGCACTCCTGCTTGGAACGCTGTTTCTCTTTCTCGGAAACGGCCTGCACAGCCTGCTTTTGCCTGTGCGCGGCACGACGGAAGGGTATTCGACGACGCTTCTCGGTCTGCTCGGCACCTCCTGGGCCAGCGGCTTCGTGCTCGGCTGCCTGCTTGCCCCGACCATCGTCAAACGCGCCGGCCATGTCCGCGCCTTCAGCGGTTTTGCGGCACTGCTTGCCATCATCGCGCTGTTGACCGGCCTGCTGGTCGACCCGATTTGGTGGGTGGTCTTGCGCGCCTTCACAGGTTTCTCCACCGCCGGCACCTCGATGATCATCGAAAGCTGGCTGAACGAGCGCGCCACCAATGAAAGCCGCGGCGCGATCTTCTCGCTCTATATCGCCATCACGCTGATGGGCGTTGTCGGTGGCCAGCTGATGATCCCGTTCGGCGATACTGGGACGACGACGTTCTTCATGATCTGCGGCATCGTCTATTGCCTGGCCATGCTGCCGACACTGCTGTCGACTGCCGCCTCGCCGCAGCCGCTGAAACAGGTAAGCCTCGACTTGCGCGGCCTCTATCGCAATTCGCCGATCTCCTTCCTCGGCATCCTGCTCGTCGGCATCGCCAACGGCGCCTATGGCACGCTCGGCGCCGTCTTCGGCCGCCAGGTCGGGCTGACCGACAGCAATGTCGCGTTGATGATGAGTACGACGATCTTTGCCGGTGCGGTGATGCAGTTCCCGGCCGGCCGCCTCTCCGACATGATCGACCGCCGCTATGTGCTCGCGGCCCTCGCCGCCGTTGCCGCCGTTGCCGGCACGTTGATTTTCCTGATCGAGCCCACGCATGTGATCATGCTGATCACGCTTGTCGGCATCTATGGCGCGACGGCCAACGCGCTCTATCCGATCGCCGTTTCGCACGCCAACGACTTTGCGACGCCTGAGGATTTCGTCAAGATCTCCGGCGGCCTGCTCTTGCTCTATGGCATCGGCACGATCATCGGCCCAACCATCGGCGGCCCGATCATGACCGTCACCGGACCCTACGGCCTGTTCATGATCACCGCCTGCGCCCATGTGCTGATTACGGCCTACGCAATCTTCCGCAGCCGCATGCGCGCCGCCGTGCCTGCGGCCGAACGCGACGCCTACTCGACAATCAATCCTGGCACGCTGACAACACCGGAAAGCCTGCAGCTGTCGCCGCGGGCTGCTCCGTTCGAGGAGGAGCCGAATGGTGAAGAAGGGTTGGAAAGGAAACCGCAATGAGCCTGTTTGACGATGACCGTCCGAAGAAACAGCCCGCCCATGAGATCGGCGCGGATCTCGCGTTGCTGTCGGCCGACGAGCTTTCCCTGCGCATCGACATGCTGAAACAGGAGATCGAGCGGCTGGAAGCCGAACGGGCAAGAAAGTCGGCCAGCAAATCGGCAGCCGAAAGCTTCTTTCGTTAATAGTTTTACATTTCGAAGGTCGGCCACGACGGCCGGCCATTGAAAACAAGGCAACATTTCGCCTGGGTTTAGGCCGCCGAAACACATCATTAAGCATTATAATGTATTACTGAGGCATCCGGATCGCTCTGGACTCAGACATTTCACCATTGGCGAATGGTCTGATTTTTCTCCCTGTTTTACCTTGAGAGCCGCTTTCCGCGGCTCTTTTTTTGTGTTTTTTTCCACAACTTGCAGAGAATTGTGGAGATTAACCCTTTCTTAAGAATAGGCTTGCGCGGAATGCGCTATGGGATCATGTTCAAGCTATCAAAAGACGGCAGGAAACTTTTTGTTAACCCGTCCGTTACCTGACCAAGTTGATGCGTTTAACCAGGGAATCAAACCATGTCCGAACGGGGATTGAATACTGTGAGCTTCGCGGGGCATGCTGCGTCTTCGGCGCAGTTCAAGGTGCTTTACGCTGAAGGCATGGGCCTGGTTGAAGAAACGGCAAGCTATCTCGACGGTCCCGGCCGCACCGCCTCCAAGGTGCTGCCGCGCATGGCATCGGTGCTGTACGCTGCAGAATCGATGCGCCTGACGACCCGCCTGATGCAGATGGCTTCCTGGCTTTTGCTGCAGCGCGCCGTCAACAATGGCGAGATGAACCGTGAACAGGTCCTGTCGGAAAAGAACAAGGTTCGCCTCGACAGCTTCAATGTCGATCGTACAGCACCAGGCTGGAACGACCTGCCGGAAGGTTTTCGCGATCTGATCGACCGTTCGCTGCGCCTGCAGAACCGCGTTGCCCTGCTCGACCGCGAAATCTACCGCCCGCAGGAAGCTCAGAACTTCCTTCCGGACAACCAGAACGGCGTCAAGGCGCAGCTCAACCTGCTGCAGACCGCCTTCGGCACCAACTGACCGACGCCAAGCAGGCAGCCTGACATGACAAACCCGGCCGTTAAGCCGGGTTTTTTATTGTTCCTTCAATGCCCTCGATACTATCGATTGCCGGTTTGTTTCAGGCGAAGCACCAATGTCCGGGCCCGGCGAATTGCTGTCAACGCCGCTCCCACCGCAACGACCCATAGCGCCACCATCAACACCTGATTATGGCCGTCCCACAGCGGTTCCAGAATGGAGACGGCTGCCGCCGCCGTGATGGCGGCCATCCGGTGCTGCTTGGCCATCGGGCCGGAGAAATCGCTCGGCTGTCCGGTGGCTCGGCCCAATTCGCGGACATAGGCGGTCAGGACTGCAAAGGCACCCGCGGCCCAGCCGAGACCCGGCATGCCGATGCCATAGCCGACGCCGGTAAAGATCAACAGGTCGGCGACACGATCCGGAAACTCGTTCCAGAACGGCCCATCCGGCGCACCCTTGCCGCCCTCGACCGCGACCATGCCGTCGAACAGATTGCAGAGCAGCCGAAGCTGGCAGAACAGGATCGCCATCAGCAGGCAGACGATCCGCAGCCCGCCCGTGTTTTGCCCCGCCAGCACGAATGCGCCACCGGCCAACGCTGCTGCCAGCATGCTGGCTTGCGAGATCTGGTTGGGCGTAATCGCCCGTGCCGCCAGCCACCGCGCAATAGCGCCGGCCCATTGGGTGTTTCGGCTTGCCAGGGGCCGCCGGTCGCCTGTCTCGGTCATGATCCCGCACCTTTTCTTCCGGATAATGAGTAATTGTAGATCGCCGCATAGCTCGTGGAGACCATGAGCGGCACCGCAATGGTGCTGGCGATTTCGGGCGTGCCGATCAGTGCATGCAGCGCCGTCAAAAGGCTTGCCGACCCCAGGCATGCGATCAGTGGCGGCGCCCAGAATCGGGTGACACCGCTAAAACGTCTGGACAGGGCGTCGATCACGGATTTCAGGAACAATGTCAGGCAGGCAGACACGGCCCCCTGCAGAAGTCCCGAATAAACCGGTTGCGGCATGGCGTGATTGCGATTGGCAAACACTGCCCAGCCGCCCATGACCACAAAGGCGAACAGCACATGCACCGTGCCGCTGCCTGCCCATCGCCTGAGCGTTGCCGTCACGACAGCGACCACCAGTAGCGCACGATGTGAAAGAAGATCGGCGCCGAGAAGACGACCGAATCCAGCCGGTCGATCAGCCCGCCATGGCCCTCGATCAGATTGCCCCAGTCTTTGACGCCGCGATCGCGCTTGACCGCCGACATCACCAGCCCGCCGAAAAAGCCCATGAGGGTAATGATGAGTGCCAGCAGGCCCGCCTGGAACGGCGTAAACGGCGTGATCCACCACAGCGATGCGCCGATCAGGGTCGCGCTGATGACGCCGCCCACGAAACCCTCGACCGTCTTCGACGGTGACAGGTTAGGCGCGATCTTGGTGCGTCCGAACAGCTTGCCCCACACATATTGCAGCACATCGCTCAATTGCACGACGATCACCAGGAAGGCGATCAGAAGCACGTTGCGGCTCTCGTAACCGGGAATGGTCAGCGTCAATAGCGCCGGCACATGCGAGGCGCAGAAAACGCAGATCATCAATGCCCATTGCACTTCGGCAATGCGGAGCAGAAAACGTTCGGTATCGCCCCGCAATACGGAAATGATCGGCATCAGCAGGAAGGCATAGACCGGAATGAAGATGGCGAAGATGCCGTATTCCTCGGCCCAGAGCAGATAATACTGGATCGGCAGGACGACAAAGAAAGCCAGGGCCAGCGCCCAGTGATCGGCGCGGCGGGTGTTGATCAGTGTGATGAACTCCCGCAGGGCGGCAAAAGAGCAGAAGGCGAAGAGAATGAGGACACCCGCCCGGCCCGCAATGAAGGCGACGCCGATCAGGATGACCATCACCCACCAGGCCTTGATACGGGCATTGAGATTGTCGACCGCCCCATTCGGCCCATCGGCGGAAAAACGCCGTTGCAGCACATAGCCGATTGCCGAGGCAAAGATCAGGACGCCGAAAATACCGAGAACCAAAGTCAGAAGGTCGGAGCTTGCCGTGTTCATTCGCCGCTTCCCAGTGGTTTTGGAGCCAGGGCCAGAAGGGCTGACTGCATGCGTTCGAGGAAGGCGTCCTTGTCCTCGTTGGCCATAATTCGCAGGGCGTCGCCGAAGGCGACGGTGCAGATCAGCGGGATCGGCACGATCTCGCCCTTCGGCATGACGCGATTGAGATTGTTGATCCAAACAGGCACGAGATCGACGTCCGGACGGGCGGAGACCAGATGAAAAAGCCCGCTCTTGAAAGGCAGCAGCCGTGCATCCGTCAGGTTGCGCGTGCCCTCCGGAAAGAGGATCAGCGACGAGCCGTCATCGATCGCTGATGTCATCAGCGCGATCGGGTCCTGTGTCCGCTTCTCCCGTTCGCGCTCGATCAGCACCGCGTTGAAGACGTCGCGGCCGATGAAGGTACTGATTTTGGACTTCAGCCAATACTCGGCGCCTGCCACCGGCCGCGCCTGCTTGCGCAGTCTCGGTGGCAGCACCGCCCAAACCAGGACGAAATCGCCATGGCTGGAATGATTGGCAAAATAGACGCAAGGCCGCGACGGCAGTCCATGCTCCGGCCAGATGGCGCGAACCGCGGTTATCGCGCGGGCAAACAGAACGAAGGCCGCCGCAGCGAACTCCGCAATCATGATTTTCATACGTACCCCATCCCGTCAGCTCGGTGACGCCGATGGGAACTCTAGCGGCGGTTGCGCCGTGAGGGAAGCGTCATTGACGCTTCCGGGGCAAAGCAGGCGCGTTATCCCTGTGCGGGCGGCATCCTGTCGAATTTCGGCAGGTCCGGATCGAGATGGTCCCAGCCGTAGCCGCGCACATGGTAAGTCACGGCTTGCGGCTGAAACCGGTCCGGCTCGTCAAGGCTCGCGGCATGCACCGTGAAAAAATCCGGCATGGCTGCAAAGGTCAGATAGACCGGCGACCCGCAGGTGGGGCAAAAGGCGTGCCGCTTGATCCCGCCGCTATCACCGGCGACCTCCCACTCTCTCGCCTCCCCTTCAAGCTTCACATCCTTCCGCCCGGCGAATGTCAGGTAAGAGCCATGTCCCGTCCCGCTCCTGTGCTGACAATCCCGGCACTGGCACTCGTTCATGAAAATCGGTTCTGCGGAGATTTCGTAACGGATCGCGCCGCAGGCGCATCCACCCTTGAAAGCCTTGTTCATTTCTCTTCTCCTCAAGATGCTGTTGAAAGCGAATGCTGTTTGCGCACGGGTTCGCCTGCGCTGCTTGTGGGCAACGCTCCAGGCGCGGTGTTGTGATTTCAGCGGCGGCGAAAGAAGAACCACGCCTCCCGCGACGAGTCGCCATTCAAAGTCGCCGGACAGCCTCGGCAGACAGATCCGCTGCGGGCATCGTCAATGCAGGGACTTCGTCCCCTCCTGCCCGGCCGCAACCGCGTCCAGGTTTCGGACAACTTTTTTCCAGCCATTGCTCATGTTCTGGTAGGCAACGTCATTCCTCGGCAGCACGAAACCGGAATGGACAAGCCGGATACGGGTGCCACCTTCGACTTTGGTCAGCACCCAGGTCACCACAGTATCGAGCGGTGAACCATAGCCGGCATTGCCCGCATGTCCGCCTTTCCAAGCATAGGCCAGACGCTGATTGGGGATCACCTGCAGCATCTGGCAACGAATAACCCCATCCCACTCACCCGCCGGTGTCGTCTGATAGGTGAAATGCGTGCCCTCGACCGCCTCAAACCCCGTCGGGGCCATCAACCAGCGGGCAATCAGGTCGCCCGACGTCAAAGCCTTCCAGATCGTTTCGGGCGCATGTGGGAACACCTCGTCAACCACGATGTCCTGCGTATCGGATTTCAATGCAGCATCGTTCATGGATCGATCTCCTTGAGCAGGGTTCTAAGATTGGCAAAACGATCGCGCCAGAAGGCACCGTAGTGGCCCATCCAGTCGGCCAGCGGCTCGAGGCCTTCCGGCCGTGCGCGATAGTAGACATTGCGCCCCTCCGGCCGCTCGGCGACCAGACCCGCCTGCTTCAGCGACTTGAGGTGCTGTGAAATGGCACCCTGCGTCACGCCGCTGCCGCGCGTCAGCTCGACCACCGTTATTTCGTCAGCACCGGCGACGCGCTCGAAAACAGCGCGCCGCGTCGGATCGGCAAGCGTTCGCAGGACGGTGGTGATATTGGTTGCCCCGATCATGAATATTAAATAGTACGCACTAATTGATTAGTCAATACTATTGTTTTCTCGACCGGCTGCGATCACACCGCCGGCTTGCGAAGGACACCCGGTTCAGAACCTGATGCGAAGGGTAATCCTTCATCGGCCCATCCGGTGATGCCGCCGATCATGATCTTCACCGGCCGCCCGAGGCGGGCAAGCTTGAGCGCAGCCTGATCCGCGCCGTTGCAATGCGGACCAGCACAATAGGCAACGAACAGCGTATCCTCCGGCCACTCCGCCATGCGTTCATGCGATATTTCCCGGTGCGGCAGATGCAGCGCGCCTGGAACATGCCGGCGCTCGTAGGCGTCGGGCGAGCCGACAACATGCAGAAGGACAAAGTCAGGCTCACCGGAAGCCAGTGCCGAAGCCACATCGGCACAATCGGTCTCCATAGAAAGACGCTTCAGAAAATGATCAATGGCGACACTGGATGATGCGGCGGGATAGTCGGTTACGAAACTCATTTTGATCTCCGTTCTATTGACGGAGACATTGCTAGACCACATCCGGGCAGGATTGCAGATGGCAGTATTGCCATATATCATCAAGATCATGCCAAACACATCTCAAGCCTTGCCCAGCCGCAATCCCCTCGTCGTTGCAATCGCCTATGATGGGCTGTGCACGTTCGAGTTCGGCGTTGCTGTTGAGGTTTTCGGTCTATCGCGGCCCGAGATGGGACCGGACTGGTATCGTTTTGCCGTTGCCGGGATCGACGATGGCGAAATGCGTGCAACAGGCGGCGTGCGGTTTGTCGTCGATGGCAGTCTGGAGCTTTTATCACAGGCCGACACGATTATCGTTCCCGGCTGGCGCGGGGTGGAGACGCCGGTGCCTGCCGCTCTGTGCGACGCGCTGAACAAGGCGCATGATCGCGGCGCCCGCATTCTGTCGATCTGCTCGGGCGTCTTCGTTCTTGCCGCCGCAGGCCTTCTCTCCGGCAAACGCGCAACGACACACTGGCGCTACACGGATATCCTGAAGCAACGATATCCCGACATTCTGGTCACACCCGACGTGCTTTATGTCGATGAGGGAAACGTCCTGACATCGGCGGGCAGCGCCGCGGGCCTTGATCTTTGCCTGCATCTGATCCGCCGCGACTTCGGCATCGTAGCCGCCAACATGGTCGCACGCAGGCTTGTCGTTCCGCCCCACCGGGACGGCGGACAGGCCCAGTTCATCACACAGGCGGTTCCCAAGCCACACGAGAGCAGCCGGCTGGGGCCACTGCTGGACCACATGCGCGCCCACCTGGGTGGCGACCATTCCGTCGATGTCCTGGCTGCGCGCGCAGGCATGAGTACCCGCACCTTTCTTCGACGCTTTGAGGCAACCACCGGCCTGACACCGTCGCGCTGGCTGCTTGCCGAGCGGCTGACGCGCGCCCGCGATCTGCTGGAAATGTCTGACGCTTCCATCGAAACAGTGGCTGGGATCGCCGGCTTTGGAACCAGTGCGACATTGCGCCATCATTTCCGCAAGCACCTGTCCACCACGCCTGCCGCCTATAAGGAGGCGTTCGGCAAGGCATCCTGAAAAGCGAGAAAGCTCGCGCATCCGGAACGCAAAAAAGCCCGGCAAACCGGGCTTTCTCAAAACTGTCTTCCAGCAGGAAAGGCTTAGAGGCCGAGACCTTCGAAGCGCTTCTTGAACTTGGAAACGCGGCCGCCGCGGTCCAGCATCTGCTGGTTGCCGCCGGTCCATGCCGGATGCGACTTCGGGTCGATTTCGAGATTCATGGTCTGGCCTTCCGAACCCCAGGTCGAGCGGGTTTCGTAGGACGTGCCGTCCGTCATGACGACTTTGATCATGTGGTAAGCGGGATGGATATCAGCCTTCATAACAATCTTCCTGCAAGTTCCAGGGTCCAATTGTCGCAAGCCATTTGCGGGCCATTGCGGCATGGGGACCGAACACGTAAATGAAGCCTCAGACCACTGAAGGGACCACGGCTTCCCAATTTGATGCCGTGCCTATACATGATGGTCATTAGGATAACAAGTACCGCCGGAGAAGACTCATACGAGTTTTGCAGCTTCTTCCGGTATTGGAGGTCATGTGTCGAATGAGGTCGTTCAACCGGTGGGACGAAAGTCAGTCCGCCCGCTGGTCAAGCTGCTGCCGTATATCCAGCGCTATCGCAATCTCGTCATAGGAGCCGGCATTTCGCTGGTCACCGCTGCCGTGACGACCTTGACGCTGCCGATGGCCGTGCGCCGGATGATCGACCACGGGTTCTCGAATTCCGATTCCGGCTTCATCAACACCTACTTCTCGATGCTGATGATCCTGGCGATCATTCTGGCCCTGGCGAGTGCCTGCCGCTATTATTTCGTCATCACGCTCGGCGAGCGCATCGTGTCCGATCTGCGCCGCGATGTGTTCGACCATATCACCCGGCTTTCGCCCTCCTTCTTCGACGTCAACCAGTCCGGCGAAATCGTCTCGCGGCTGACCGCCGACACGACGCAGATCAAGTCCGCCGTCGGCGCAACTGCGTCCGTCGCGCTGCGCAATATCATCCTGTGTCTCGGGGCCATCGGCATGATGGTCTATACCAGCCCGAAACTGTCGAGCCTGGTCATTGGCGCGATCCCGGTCATCGTCTTCCCGCTGGTCGGTTTCGGCCGCTCGGTCCGGCGCCGGTCGCGCGAAGCGCAGGATACGCTGGCCGCCGCCTCGGCCTATGCCGGTGAAGCGATTTCCGCTGCCCGCACCGTCCAGGCCTTCAATGGCGAGGCTGCAGCTCAAGCCCGCTACGGCAGCGCCGTCGAAAGCGCCTATGAGGCCGCGCGCTCCGCCATCAAGGCCCGCTCGATCCTCACTGCCTTTGCCATTACGATGATCTTCGGCAGCGTTGTCGCGGTGTTGTGGTTCGGCGCGCAAGACGTGCTGTCCGGCACGCTTTCGGCCGGTACGCTCGGTCAGTTCCTGCTCTATTCGGTCTTTGCCGCCGGTAGCCTTGGCGCCCTTTCCGAGGTCTGGGGCGAGCTCTCCCAAGCTGCGGGCGCTGCCGAGCGCCTGAGCGAACTGCTGGCCGAGCAGCCCGAGATTATCGCGCCAGCCGATCCGCTTGTCATGCCGGAACCGGCACAGGGTGCCGTAAGCTTTGACGACGTGCATTTCGCCTACCCCTCGCGGCCGGGCTACAAGAGCGTCAAGGGCCTGAGCTTTGCCGTCAAGCCGGGCGAAACGGTTGCGATCGTCGGCCCCTCCGGCGCCGGAAAAAGCACGGTCTTCTCGCTGCTTCTGAGGTTCTATGATCCGGTGAAGGGGGCAATCAGCCTCGATGGAGCCGATATCCGCGCCGTCGATCCGGAGGCGTTGCGCCGCCGCATCGCCATCGTACCCCAGGACGTGACGATCTTTGCCGCTTCGATCCACGATAACATCGCCTTCGGTTTGCCATCGGCATCGCGCGATCTGGTGAAGGCCGCCGCCGTCGCCGCGCAGGCCGATGAATTTATCGCCCGGCTCGACCAGGGCTATGACACGCAGGTCGGCGAACGCGGCATTACGCTCTCGGGCGGCCAGCGGCAGCGCATCGCCATTGCGCGCGCCATCCTCAAGAACGCACCGGTGCTGCTGCTTGACGAGGCGACTTCCGCACTCGATGCCGAGAGCGAAACCCTCGTCCAGAAGGCGCTGGATGGCCTGATGCGTGAACGCACGACGCTGGTCATCGCCCACCGCTTAGCGACTGTGCTTAAGGCCGACCGCATCCTTGTGATGGATCAGGGCCGGATCGTCGAGGAAGGCAACCACGCCTCCCTCGTCCGCCAAGGCGGCCTTTATGCCAAGCTTGCCCGGCTGCAATTCGACTATGATGCGCCGGAAGCAAGCAATGTCGTGACGCTCGGCTGACACGCTTAACGGTTAATCTCGCTCCCAAGGTTGCCCTGCGGGCCTCCAGCGCTATTGTTGGAGGCAGAAACGGTTTGAGCCGTTTTGCGGACAGCAACGTCTCTGGGAGGAGATTTGAATGGCTTTATCTTTGTTGAAGCGGCGGACGGCACTTAGCCTTGCAATGGTGGCGGCATCAGCGCTTGCGCTCGGCACTGCGGCGCAGGCGCAGGAATTCCCCGATCGTCCGGTAACCCTCGTGGTACCGTTTGCAGCCGGCGGCTCGACCGACGTCGTCGCCCGCATCATCGGCCAGAAAATGGCCGACGATCTCGGCCAGCAGGTCGTGGTTGAAAATGTCGCGGGCGCCGGCGGCAATCTCGGTGCCGACCGGGTGGCACGATCCGAGGCCGATGGTTACACGATCCTAATGGGAACGGTCGCGACCCACGCCCTCAACCCGTTGATCCTGAAGACCAAGCCTTATGATCCGGAAAAGGATTTCGCCCCCGTCTCGCTGCTGGTGCTGGTCCCCAACGTGCTGGTGGTCAATCCGGAACTCCCCGCCAAGAATGTTGCGGAACTCGTCGCTCTGCTGAAGGCAGCCCCGGAGCAATATTCCTATGCCTCGTCCGGCAACGGCACGCCGCTGCATCTCTCCGGCGAACTGTTCAAGAAGATGGCCGCTGTCAGCATGCAGCACGTTCCCTACAAGGGATCAGGCCCGGCGCTGAACGACGTCATCGGCAATCAGGTACCGATCATGTTCGACAACCTGCCCTCGTCCTCCGGCCATATCAAATCCGGCACCCTGCGGGCGCTGGCCGTCACCACCAAGGAACGCGCACCGTCTTTCCCCGACGTGCCGACGATCGGCGAGACTATCCCCGGCTACGAAACCTATACGTGGAACGCACTGTTTGCCCCGGCAGGCACACCGAAGGAAGCCATCGACCGGCTGAACGTTGCGGCAAAGAAAGCCCTGGCCGATCCGACAGTGGCTGAGAAGATGAAAGAGTTCAGCGCCACTATCGTTGCTTCGACGCCGGAAGAACTCGCCACCCATGTCACGGCGGAACTGGCGAAATGGGGTCCAGTCGTCAAGGACGCCAACGTCCAGCTGGATTGAGCACAAACCGCTCCCCGGCTAATCCGGGGAGCACTTCCCGCGTCCGCTCAGACGCCGACGCTGCGCCCGGCTATGCGGCCCGAGAACAGGCAGCCGCCGAGAAACGTGCCTTCCAGCGCATTATAGCCATGCATGCCACCGCCGCCGAAACCGGCAACTTCGCCGGCCGCGTAGAGCCCCGGAACCGGTTCACCCGACAGTTCCAGCACCCGGCCATTCAGATCGGTCTGCAGGCCACCCAGCGTTTTCCGCGTCAGAATATTCAGCCGCACGGCAATCAGCGGCCCGGCTTTGGGATCGAGCAGCCGGTGCGGCTTGGCAGTCCGCATCAGCCTGTCGCCGAGGTAATTGCGTGCGCCCCGGATGGCGGTGATCTGCGCGTCCTTGGAGAAGGCGTTATCGATCTCCCGGTCGCGCGCTTCGATCTGCCCGCGCAGGTGGTCCAGCGACAATCGCCCCTCGCCGCTCAGGGCATTCATCGCCTCGACCAGATCCTCCAGCCGGTCGCGAACAATAAAATCCTCGCCCTTGTCCATGAAAGCCTGCACCGGCCCCGGCGGGTTTTTACCGAGCCTTTTCAGGAGCAGCGGAATATCCTTGTTGGTCAGATCCGGGTTTTGCTCGGAACCCGACAGCGCGAACTCCTTCTTGATGATCGCCTTTGTCAGGATGAACCAGCTGTAGTCGGCTCCAGTCTTGCGGATCGCCTTCAACGTGCCGAGCGTGTCGAAGCCCGGCATGGCGGGCGCTGCAAACCGGTTGCCATCGGCATCGCACCAGAACGAGGATGGTCCCGGCAGGATACGGATTCCGTGGTTCGGCCAGACCGGATCGAAATTTCTCAAACCCTCGGTATAGTGCCACATGCGGTCCTTGTTGATCACCGATCCGCGCGCATGCTCGGCGATCTCAATCATCCGCCCATCGACATAATCCGGCACACCACTGACCATGAAGCTCGGCGGCGGACCCAACCGATCGACCGGCCATTGCTTGCGGACCATATCGTGATTGCCGCCGATGCCGCCGGACGAGACGACGACGGCGCCAGCCTCGAACCAGAATTCGTCAACCACCTCGCGCGAACTGCGCTGGCCACGCGGCACGCCGTCGCTTTTCAGCACCGAGCCCCGCGCTCCGGTGACCGCGCCATTGCTCATGATTAATTCATTCACCTGATGGCGGAAGCGAAAGCGAATGCGGCCCCGCGCCTCCAGCGCTCGCGCCCGAGCGATGAACGGCGCCAGCACGCCCGGTCCAGTCCCCCAGGTCACGTGGAAGCGCGGCACCGAATTTCCGTGACCATTGGCCAATCCTCCGCCGCGCTCCGCCCAGCCGACCACCGGGAACCAGCGCATGCCCTGACTGTGCAGCCAAGACCGTTTTTCGTTCGCTGCAAAATTGAGATAGGCCTCGGCCCAGCGGCGCGGCCAATAGTCTTCGGGGCGATCGAACTGCGCCGACCCCATCCAGTCCTGACGGGCAAGATCGAGCGTGTCGCGGATGCGCATGCGCCGTTGCTCGGGGCTATCGATAAAGAGAAGGCCGCCCAGCGACCAGAAGGCCTGCCCGCCGAGATTCTGTTCGCCCTCCTGATCAAGAACGATGACGCGCAGCCCACGATCGGCAGCCTCCACGGCTGTCACGAGACCGGCAAGACCCGCCCCGATCACCAGAACATCGCAATCCATCCGCACCCTCCTGCAATTCCACCCTCACCGGATATTACGCACACGTAAACGTCAGAGCAACGGGAACCCGGCCGGAAAATCGGCGATGGTGCCGCCGCGTCAAACGGCAGCGGCGGCGATTATTTTTCGGTGAGCTTCAACTCGATACGGCGGTTCTGCGAGCGTGCTTCGGGAGTAGCACCCTCGGCAATCGGCTGGAATTCGCCAAAGCCGGCGGCAACCAGACGGTTAGCGGGAACCCCCTTGGAAATCAGGAATTTAACCACCGATGTCGCACGGGCAGACGAAAGCTCCCAGTTGTCGACATAGCGGCCGGTGCCGGATAGCGGCACATTGTCCGTATGACCATCGACGCGCAGCACCCAGTTGATCTCGGAGGGAATTTCCTTGGCAAGATCGAGCAAAGCCGAGGCGAGCTTGGCCATCTCTTCCTGGCCTGCCGGGTTCAGCTCGTTGCCGCCGGACGGAAACAGCACCTCCGACTGGAAGACGAACCGGTCGCCGACGATGCGGATATTCTCGCGATCGGACAGAATTTCGCGCAGCCGCCCGAAGAAGTCGGACCGATAGCGATTGAGCTCCTGCACACGCTGCGCCAGCGCCACGTTCAGGCGGCGGCCGAGGTCGGCGATCTTGGTCTGCGAGGCATTGTCCTTGGCTTCGGATGCCTGCAATGCGCCCTCGATAGCGGCGATCTGGCTGCGCAGCGCGGCAATCTGCTGATTGAGCAGATCAATCTGGCTCATCGCCCTTGTGCTCACCTGCTTTTCGGCATCGAGCTTGCCCGTCAGGTCGCCGATCTGCTGGTTCGCGGTATCGGAACTGCCTGCCCCCTGCTGCAACAGCGCCTGTAGCCGCGAGCGCTCGCCCTCGGAGGTCGCCAGCGAAGCCTGCAGATTGGCCAGCGAATCCTCGAGATCCTGCTTGCCGCCTTTTTCCAGGGCCAGAAGCTGGGTCAGTTCGTTGATCTGGCTGTTCAGCCGGTTGAGCACATCATCCTTGCCGCTGATTTCGCGGCTGAGCAGAAACTGCCCGAGCACGAAGACGCAGAGCAGGAACATGATGGACAAGAGCAGCGTCGACAGCGCATCGACAAAACCCGGCCAGTAATCGACCGTCCTCTGGCTGCGGCCCTTGCGCGCCAGTGCCATCAGTCATTCCCTCCGGTATCTTCGATACGGGCAAGCCTGGATGGCGTCCTGTCTGGATGCGCCGGGATCTTGTCCGCCTGGCCGATGCGGGCCGACAGCTTGTCGAGCGTCTTGCGCATCGACTTTGCTTCCTCCTGCTGTGCCTCGATCCAGTCGCGCAGCATCTGCTGCTCGCCGCGCATGTTCTTCACCAGCCCTTGAATGCCTTCGGCAAGGCTCGCCATCGCGGCCGTAGTGCGCTGGTTCATGCCGCCATCCTGATTGAGGCGAGCCAGTTGCTCGGTCAGCTGGCGCAACTCCTCGACCGGCGCAGTGCCCGGTTTGCCGGGTGCTGCCATCACGTCGGAGCTGACATCGGTGACCGATGACAGCCAGTTTTCGAGTTCCGTGTAGAAGCGGTTCTGCGCCCGGCCGGCCTGCAGGTCGAGAAAGCCCAGGATCAGCGAACCGGACAGACCGAAAAGCGATGTCGAGAACGCCGTACCCATGCCCGTCAGCGGCGCCGAGAGGCCCGTTTTCAAGGCGGCAAGAACATCCTCGGTGCTTCCGGTTCCGGCATCCAGCGACTGGATGACGGTATTGATCGAGCCGATGGTGCCGAGCAGGCCCCAGAACGTACCGAGCAGGCCGAGGAAGACCAGAAGGCCGATCAGGTATCGCGAAGTGTCCCGTGATTCGTCCAGCCGGGTGGCAATCGAATCGAGAATCGAACGGAGCGCCGTCGTCGAGATCGACATCGAATGACGTTGACCGATCAGCGCCCGCATCGGCGCCAGAAGCACCGGATCGCGGCCGACCTTCTCGGCGCTGCCCGCAGCGCGGAAGGAATTGAACCAGCGCACTTCCGGCCGCAAACTGAAGACATGGTTGAATACCAGCAGAACGCCAATCAGCAGAACGCCGAAAATCAGGCCGTTCAGGCCCGGATTACTGAGGAAAGCCGCCTGTGCCTGGCGAAACAGGATCGCTGCAACAAACCCGACAATGATCAGGAAGATCACCATCGTCCAGAAGAAGACCATCGGGCTCGACAGCTTGTTGGGATTGTACCCCTCGTTCAAACCTCCGTCGGCATCCCATCCGGACAGTTCCAATTTCGCCATGGGGCTCTACTCTCCGGTTTGCCAGCGCTGCGGCCCTGCCTGCAACAACAGGTAGGGCAACGATGGGGCGGAGACTAGAGGAACTTTGCGCCAAATTGAAGGGGAAACAACGGGCAACATCAACAGGATGAAACGCTGCCCGTTCAGGCTGACCGGTGCTTACTTGCCCGGGATGGGGCGGTGCAGCACGTCATGCAGCGCCTTGCGGATATATTCGTTGCCAGCAACGATCGAGCCGTCATCCATCGGCTTGTTGCCACCGTCGATATCGGCAACCCAGCCACCGGCTTCGCGAATCAGGAGGATGCCGGCCGCAAGGCCCCACGGCATCAGGCCGCGTTCCCAGAAACCGTCGAAACGGCCGGCCGCGACATAGGCCAGATCAAGCGAGGCAGCACCCATGCGGCGTACGCCTGCCACTTCGCCCATGACGTGGCGCAGCTCGACCAGATAGGTGCCGTGATTGGCAACACCCAGATGCGGCGTACCGGTGCCGATGACGGCATCCGAAAGGCTCTTGCGGGCAGAAACGCGCAGACGGCGATCGTTGAGGAAGGCACCGCCGCCACGCTCAGCCGTGTAGAGTTCGTCGGTCGCCGGATTGAGAATAACAGCGGCAACAATCTCACCCTGACGCTCAAGCGCCACCGAAATCGCGAAATGCGGAATACCGTGCAGGAAGTTGGTCGTTCCATCCAGCGGATCGACAATCCAGCGATGCGCGCCATCGGTGCCGGCGATCTCTTCGCTCTCCTCGCCGAGGAAGCCATAGGTCGGACGGGCCTTCAAAAGCTCTTCACGGAGCAGCTTTTCCGCCTTGCGGTCGGCCTGCGAAACATAGTCACCGGGTCCCTTCAGCGAGACCTGCAGGTTCTGCACTTCGCCGAAATCGCGCGCCAGGGACTTGCCGGCCTTGAACGCGGCCTGGACCATGACATTGAGAAGAGCTGAGCGTGCCATTTTGGCTTTCCTTCGAAACAGAAAACCGGCCGCAGGAACGGCCGGAGAAATTCAGATATGCCGCTGCGGATCAGTCCGCGCGGCGGAGATAGGTAATTTCATTGGTATCGACCAGAATGCGCTCTCCGGTCTCGACGAACGGCGGAACCATGACGCGAACGCCATTTTCCATGATCGCCGGCTTGTAGGAGGACGCCGCCGTCTGGCCTTTTACCACCGGATCCGCTTCCGCGATCGTCAGCACCACCTGGTCCGGCAGCGAGATCCCGATCGGCTTCTCATCGTAAAGCTTCACCGTCACCATCATGCCGTCCTGCAGGAAGGTGGCGCGATCGCCGACGAAGTCCTTCTGCAATTCCAGCTGTTCATAGCTCTCATTGTCCATGAACACCAGCGCATCGCCCTGTTCATAGAGAAACTGGAAGTCTTTCAGTTCAAGAGTGACCAGTTCAACGGTTTCCGACGAGCGAAAACGCTCGTTCAGCTTGGTGCCATCGATCAGGTTCTTCAGTTCCACCTGATTGAAAGCGCCACCCTTGCCGGGCTTGACGGTGTTGCACTTGACGGCAGCCCAGAGGCCACCATTGTGCTCGACCACGCTGCCGGGGCGAATTTCATTACCGTTGATTTTCATGGGGAGCATTCCCTAAAGAACTGAAAGCCGCCCCTACGGCCAGCCAATCCGGCGCTTCAAGACCACAAAACCCCCGAAAGTTCAAGTCTTGCCGCAAAAACTCGGTCAGGACGACCGGTATTTATTGGCAGCGCTCAGCGCCGCCTTCTGCTGCTCATCCGTCAGCCCCAGATAGAAATCCTCGAGAGCCGCGTCCTTCAGCCCCGCCCGGCGCGACAAGACATACCATTTCGCGGCCTCGATCGGATCGGGCCGCGTGCCGATCGCATTGATATAGAGATGCGAGAGCTTGTTCTGCGCCACGACATTGCCGCCGCCGGCTGCCCGCGACATCCACCTGAAGCCTTCCTCGAGGTTGCGGTCGCCGCCAATGCCATCGACCATCCAGATGGCAAGGTCCAACTGCGCGGTATCAAACCCGGCCTTGGCCGCGCGCAGCAACCAGTCGCGTGCCTTCGCCCGCTTGTTGTCATCGATGCCGTCGACATTGAGATAGATCTGCGACAGGGCATATTGCGCATCGGCAATGCCCTGTTCAGCCGACTTTTCATAATAAGGAAGCGCCGCCTTCAAGCCCTTTTCGCCGGGCATGTCGGCGACAAGCAACTGGCCGTAATTGAACTGCGCCGAAGAATTGCCGAGATCCGCCGCCTTCTTCATCAGCTCTTCCGACCTCTTCTTGTCGCGGGTGACATCGCGGCCTTCCATCAACAGCAGCGCGTATTTGAACATCGCCGCCGGATCACCGGAATTGGCCGCCTGGCCATACCAGAATGCCGCATCCTTCTTGTTGCGGGCAACGCCGAGCCCCTGCGAAAAGATTTCCGCCACCAGCGTCTGCGCCGCCGCATCGCCAAGCTGGGCACGCGGCAGAGCCATTTCCATCGCCGTCAAGTAATAACCGCGCTGAAACGCACCATAGGCATCGTCGGCCTTGCCCTCGAAGGGCTTTTCCTGCGGCAGGGCCGGCAGTTCAGCACCCATCCGCTCCAGCACATTGACGCCGGACGAAGGCTCCAGCTTTTTCGCATCGGCCTTCTTGGCGTCCTCGGGAGACTGCAAGGCCGGGATTTCACCTTCCGGCAGCGCAGCCCCGTTGAACGGCGTGATGCGGCCGCGTTTGGCAACCACACCCTCGTCATTTTCGTCCTGAACAACAGCCGGTGCGGCATCGTTGACGCCCGGCAGCGCATCGTCGGCCCGAAGGCCGGACGGAGCGGCCATAAGGGCTGCTCCCAGCAAAAGGGGAGAAATTCGGCGCAGCGATGGAAAAGGACGGATCAACATGGAAATGTCTTAAGCTTCAAACCGTGGCGCTTTTTCGTCAAGAAGCGCATTGACGCTTGCGACGATGGCCGGAGCCTGTTCGGGCTCCGCAAACACAGCCAGCCGCAAGGCGACGAATTCCGCACCGCTTTCGGCAACGGCCAGCACCGATTCCGGATCCGTGCCGCCCATGACGATACAGGGGATTTCGATCATCGAGGCCCACCACTCGGCCAGCGCCACATTCTTCGGATGCGCTTCCGGCTTGATATCGCCATCGACCTTGCCGAAGAAGACGTAGTCCGGGCGGATTTCCCCCATTTCCAGCGCATGGTGACGGTCGGCAGCATTGCCACCACCAACGATCAGCTTGGGCGAGAATTTTTCCATCGCTTCAGCCAGCTCTGCGGCATTGCCGGTCACATGCAGGCCGTCCGCCTTGGCACGGCCTGCAACGCGTGTATCGCCGGCCACCAGTGCCGCAGCACCAGCCTGCTGGATCAACGGAACCAGGGCTTCGGCATGCTTCTGGAAGGTGTGATCGTCCAGCCCGTATTGCGGCACGATGACCGAAGCCACGTCGCCGCCACGCAGCGCGCCGCTCAGGATTTGCGCGCGGCTGTCGACATCGGCGATATCCGGCACGATGAGGACGAGGCGGCAGCGATTGTCTGTCTTGCTCATAATATTCTCTATTCCCGGTGAAATGCGCACCCGCGCATCACCCCTACTCGATTTCAATCTGCAAAAGCGATAGACCCTAGCGGCAAAAGGATCAACCGATACCCATGCTTCCTGATTTTCAATTCTATGCCATTGCCATTCCCGCAGTTCTGCTCGTCGGCTTCAGCAAGGGCGGCATGGGAGAAGCACTTTCGCTGATGGGCGTCCCGCTTCTATCGTTGGCCGTCTCGCCGGTACAGGCCGCAGCCCTACTTCTGCCGATCCTGATTGCCGCAGATCTGGTCGCGCTCTGGACATGGCGAAAGCATAGCGACATGACGACGCTGAAGATCCTGTTGCCGGGCGCGCTCGTCGGCATTGCTGTCGGCTGGGCCACAGCCGCCTATGTGCCGCGCGATGCGCTCAGGTTGATCATTGGGGCAATCACCGTTCTTTTCGTATTGCGCTATGTCTACAATATCTGGCGCACCCGGCGTGGCATCATCACACCGGCCAAGCCGCAAAGGCCGGTGCAGGCAACGTTCTTCGGCGGCCTTGCCGGTTACGGCAGCTTCGTCGCCCATGCCGGCGGCCCACCGTTCCAGATCTACGCCCTGCCGTTGAAATTGCCGCCACGCGAATACACCGGCACGATCGTCCGGTTCTTCGCCATCCTCAATGCCGTCAAGCTCATACCCTATTTCGCGCTCGGGCAACTCGATCTCAGCAACCTCACCACCTCGCTGACGCTGTTTCCGCTGGCGATACTGGCAACCATGGCCGGCGCCTGGGTTGTACGGCGCATGCAGCCGCAGGTGTTTTACCCGTTCATGTACACGATGGCGTTTCTGGCCGGCTCCAAGCTTGTCTATGACGGTATTATCGCGCTTGCCGCAGGCTAACGCCTGTCTGCTACCGGGGCTGGTGGAAACTGAATCCAACCGGAAAAATTCCGCACGCAACGCTTGCATGCCGCAAGGCAAAATTTCTCTACCGCACTGCACAATTCACTTGCCGGAAGACCTGATTTCTCCTAGCTTTTGACGATGTCACACGCTGATCCCTTCGACGCGATCTCGGACCCCAACCGGCGGTATCTGCTGGAGGAATTGCGGCGCGCACCACGCACCGTGAATGAACTGGCCGAGGGATTGCCGATCAGCCGTCCAGCCGTCTCGCAGCATCTGAAGGCGCTGCTGGATTCAAATCTGGTCTCCGTTTCCGCATCAGGCACGAAACGGATTTACGCGATCAACAAACCGGGGTTCGACCGGGTCAATCTTTGGCTGGATCAGTTCTGGTCGTGAGGGGATTTTGGCCGCCTAGGCCAGTCATCGGGAAACTCAATACTTGCGGGCTTTTGGCGAACGTCATGTCCGCACCAACCAAGTCCACGTATCAACAGCGCTTGAAACCGGCCTTCAAAGTTCGCTTTGGCTTTCCGGTCTGAATGTATGCGCTGGAACACAAGTCTCCCGATGAATGAGATTGATAAATGTAATCAGTGAGTTGAAGAACGAATCTTCTCAATTTCGTCCTTCAAGCGCAGCTTCCGACGCTTGATGTCAGCAATATGCTGATCCTGGACAGACGGCTGTGTCAGAGCCGAGTGGAGCTCCTGCTCCAAAACACCATGTTTTTTCTCAAGCGTTGCAAGATGAGCCTCAATGGTCATGTGGCAGTCCCTTCCTTTTGCTTGCACCCGATCGGTAGATGCCGGATGTTCCACGTATTAACCGAGATAGTGTGCCATGCTATTTTTCATTTGTCGAAGGCGAAATCGTGGCGAAGGATAACTTCCCGTTACCAACAATTCTGTGCTAGAGCGACGCTCGATTTATGGGGAACATTGCATGCCAGATCAGGATCAGGCCGAACTCAGACTGAGCGTAGCGCGGCTGAGGCAGGAACATGAAGACTATGATGTTGCGATCAACGCCATGATCCAGACGGGCTGCGATGCCCTGCGCATCCAGCGGATGAAAAAGAAGAAACTGGTCATCAAGGACAAGATCACCAAGATCGAAGACCTGATCATTCCCGACATCATCGCCTGAAGCCTTGCGTGTCCGGCAAGGATACGCTGCGAACGCTCCGGCCGGATCTTCGGCCCTGTAACAAAGCGGAACGAACAACGTGACGAAAGCAGCAACCCCGCCCGTCGCCATCATCATGGGTAGCCAGTCCGACTGGGAAACCATGAAGAATGCCGCCGACACGCTCGATGCCCTCGATGTCGCCTACGATGCCCGCATCGTTTCGGCACATCGCACCGTCGACAGGCTGATCAATTTCGCCAGAGGCGCCCGCGACGAAGGCTTCAAGGTGATCATCGCCGGTGCCGGTGGCGCCGCCCACCTGCCGGGCATGACGGCCGCTATGACGCCTCTTCCGGTGTTCGGCGTTCCCGTCCAGTCCAAGGCGCTCTCCGGCCAGGATAGCCTGCTGTCCATCGTCCAGATGCCGGCCGGTATCCCCGTTGGCACCCTGGCCATCGGCCGCGCCGGCGCCATCAATGCGGCCCTTCTCGCGGCTGCAGTCCTGGCATTGAGCGACCCGGATCTCGCCGACCGTCTCGATGACTGGCGCGAACAGCAGAGCGCTTCCGTCGCCGAATATCCTGTGGACCAGGCATGAAGACGATCGGCATCATCGGCGGCGGCCAGCTCGCCCGCATGCTTGCCATGGCCGCGGCCCGGCTGAATTTCCGCACCATCATCTTGGAGCCTCAGATCGACTGCCCGGCGGCGCAGGTCGCCAACAGCCAGATTGTGGCTGCCTATGACGACCATGCAGCGCTGGAACGCCTTGCGGCCGAGTGCGACGTTGTCACCTACGAATTCGAGAACGTCCCCGTCAGCGCCGCCGAGATGCTGGCACAGACGCTTCCCGTCTATCCGCCGCCGAAGGCTCTGGCCGTTTCCCAGGACCGCGTCAGCGAAAAGCAATTCCTCAATGGCTGCGGCATCGAGACCGCGCGTTTCCACGCCATCGACAGCCAGGAACAGCTTGAACGAGCACTCGCCGATTTCTCCGGCCAGGGCGTCCTCAAAACTCGCCGTCTCGGTTATGACGGCAAGGGCCAGCGCGTCTTCAAGGATGCGAGCGACGATGCCACCGGCGCTTACGCTGCGCTGGGCGGCGTTCCAATGGTTCTCGAGAGCTTCGTTGCATTCCAGCGTGAAATCTCGATCATCGCCGCCCGCGGCACCGATGGCACCATCGCCTGTTTCGATCCGGCCGAAAACATCCACCGCAACGGCATTCTGCATACATCGACCATTCCCGCCTCGATCACCGAGACAACGGCGGAGGCTGCGCGCCTTGCAGCCACGGCTATCCTGACGGCGCTTGGTTATGTCGGCGTCATCGGTGTCGAGTTCTTCGTGCTGGCGGACGGCACGCTGATCGCCAACGAAATCGCCCCGCGCGTTCACAATTCCGGCCACTGGACGGAGGCGGGCTGTGTAGTCTCTCAGTTCGAGCAGCACATTCGCGCCGTAGCGGGATTGGCGCTGTCGGATGGCAGCCGTCACTCCGATTGCGTGATGCAGAACCTGATCGGCGATGATATCGGCGACGTGCCGGCCTGGCTTGCCAAGCCCAACACGCTCGTTCACCTCTACGGCAAGACAGAAGCGCGGCCGGGACGTAAGATGGGGCATGTCACCTGGCTTGTCTGAGGGTTTAACTCACAGAAAAGCCGTCAACCGCTGCGAAAACAGGCTCTCTGCGGTTGACACTTTTATGATGCCGGGTTATTTGCCTGCCACCCTAAGAGCGCGCTCGGCCTTAACGGTCTGCAAGCGCGCTTTTGATTGTTAAAGACCGGCGAACTCAAAACCGCCGAAACTGCGGATCAGAAAAATGAAGATCAAAAATTCGCTTAAGTCGCTGAAGGCCCGTCATCGCGAGAACCGTCTGGTTCGCCGCAAGGGTCGCGTCTACATCATCAACAAGCTGAACCCGCGCTTCAAGGCCCGTCAGGGCTGATCCATCGTGCGCGCCGGAAGTGTCGACTTTCGGAACGGCCACGCATGGATTGAGTGCGCTCGGATACGCTTGCCTTTAACAAGGCAGGCTGTCCAGGTGGTACATCAGTTTGATGCCTCAAATTTGATTTGATCTTCGGCCATGGCGGACTACCTTATCTGCCATGGTTAAACGCATGTCTTCATTTTTGATTCTCGGTAGCATTCTGGCGGCAGCGGCTGCCAGCCCCCTGCCCGCGCATGCCGCTGACACGGCCCAGGCCTCGGTAACGTCTGAACTGACGACGCCCAAGCAGCGGCTCGACACTCTTTTTGCCGAATTGAAGCGGGAACGCGATCAGGACAAGGCGCGCGAGATTTCCAACAGGATTCGCGTGGAGTGGCAGGATTCCGGCAGCGCCACCATCAATCTCCTGATGCAATGGGCCGCCAAGGCCGTTGAGACCAACCGGCAGGCCGCGGCGCTGGATATTTTCGACCAGGTCATTACCCTCTCTCCGAACTATGTCGAAGGCTGGAACCAGCGGGCAACGCTGCATTACCAGATGGGCAACTACCGAAAATCGATGTCCGACATCAACCGCGTGCTGGCGATCGAACCCCGTCATTTCGGCGCGCTTGCCGGCATGGCGGCGATCCTGACATCCTCGGGACAGGATGAACTGGCCCTGCGCGCCTGGGAACAATTCCTCGACATCTATCCCGCCGACCGCATGGCGCAGGAGCAACTCGGCCAGCTTGAAGAAAAACTGGCCGGCAATCGCACATAATTCGGATTGCCCGGCGAAACCGTTGCGCCCTCTTCCTCGTATCGGACGATAATCGGTCCACCCCAACAGGCCGATTGTACAAACACGCGGAAGAGTGACTGATGCATTTGGTTTACCGGAAAGTCGTGCTGTTGATTATTTCCCTCTTCCTTGCCGCTCTCGGCACCGGATTCGGTTTCAGCGCCTATCAGGCGTCGGCCTTCGAACGCGACAATCCCAATGCCGGCGAGCGCATCGATGTCGGCGGCTATCGGATGAACAGCGTCTATGTACCGCGCCCGGAAAACGCGGACCTGCCCACACTCGTGTTTATCCATGGGGCAAGCGCCAATCTGCGCGACCCGATGGTCGCGTTCCGCAGCAAGCTCGAGGGCCGCGCCGACATGCTGTTCCTCGACCGTCCAGGGCTCGGCTTTTCAGACCGCGGCGGCCCGCAGAATGCCTATCCCGACGGTCAGGCCGATGCGATCGCCGCGTTGATGAAAAAACGCGGCATCAAGAAGGCCATCATCATCAGCCATTCCTTCGGTTGCGCGATTGCCGCAACCTTCGCCCTGAACCACAAGGACATGGTGGCGGGCCTTCTGTTTCTATCCCCCGCCACACACCCCTGGCCCGGTGGCATCGAATGGTATTACAGCGTCACCAGAACGCCTGTGCTCGGCTGGCTGTTTGCGACGCTTGTGGCGCCATCCATCGGCCTTGCCTCGATCGACAAGGCGACCAGATATGTCTTTGCGCCCAATCCACGCCCTGACAGCTATATCAAGGATACCGCCGCCTATCTGGCCATCCGACCGGCCGCTTTTCGCAACAACGCCATCGATGTCGCCAACTTGCTGGATTACGTGAAGCGGGTTTCGCCTCGCTACAAGGAGATCAAGGCCCCGACCGTGATCATCACCGGCGATGCCGACCGCGTGGTCTTGCCGGAAATCCATTCACGCCAGTTGCATGAGGATATCGCCGGCTCGACATTGCTGCGGATTCACAATCTCGGCCATAAACCGGATTACATCGTCACGGACCTCGCGATCGCCGCAATCGAATCGCTGGCCGGAAAGAAGCGCGACCTGAATAGGCTGGCAGAGCAGGCGCAGGCCCGCATTGCAGTGGTAAACTAGCTGATTTCAGCAGCTTATCCGCTAACGAGACAGCTCCATGCAAGCTTGTGATTGCAACGTGCGGCCCCAACCTGGAGGCCTTTCATGCAAATCGGCGGCATCAGCTCATCCTATCCTTTCCGAACAACCGCTACGGCGGCAGGGACAGCACCTGCAGAACCGCCAGCCGGCATTCAAAGCTTGCGGGATCGGGCGCTTGAGATGCTCAAAAGCACGGCCGAGGCAGATGCAGACGCCACCAAGGCGCGAGCCAAGCAGAGACTGGAGGACGCCAAGAAACAGCTGGAGTTTCTGCGCCGCTGGAATTTCGATCCAGAGACCCTCGCACGGCAAGCAAGCCAACTGGCCCGCGAAGTCGGCGCGGCCGCCAAGGACTTTGCTTCGGCTGTTTCGGCCGGATCAACCACCGGAGCGGCTGCGGCCAACACGGCAGGGGTCACAGCGGCGCTGAGTGGGCAGCCCGAAACAGCCGGGACTGCCGGCAGCACAGAAGACGACATGTCCTTTGCCCAGAAGGCCTACCAGGACACGATGAAGGACGCCACCCAGCAGAAGACCACCTCGGCTGACGATCGCAAGACGCTTGAGGAATTCAAGGCGGTGGCGCAGGAGATCAAAGCCTTGCTCGAAGAAGCCGTGCGCCGCATGCGTGAACAAAAAAATGCCGATCAGAATGCCGTAAGCGAAGCGCAGAAATCCGGCGCGAACCTGGACCAGGCCATTCAGGGATTGAGCGCCGCACTCGGCGGCGGCTCGGCGGCCGGAACACCGGGCATGGCAGTCGCGATCCCCGTCAGCATCACCATCTGACCAGAGAGACCATAAACAAAGAAACCGCCGGATCGCTCCGGCGGTTTCTTTTATCAAGCAATGGCTGGTCTCAGACGCCGCTGAGGCCGTCGGAGCCGATATAGGCGATGCGCAGCATGTTGGTCGCACCAGGCGTTCCAAGCGGCACGCCGGCCGAGATGATCACCCGGTCGCCAGGCTTGCCGAAACCTTCCGTCGCAACGATGCGGCAGGCGCGGTTGACCATGTCGTCCAGATCGGTCGCATCGGAGGTAACGACGCAATGCAGGCCCCAGACGACGGACAGACGGCGGGCCGTCTGGATAACCGGCGAAAGCGCCAGGATCGGCACCTGCGGACGCTCGCGCGCCGCACGCAGGCCGGTCGTGCCGGAGGACGTGTAACAGACGATCGCCGAAAGATTCAGGGTTTCGGCAATCTGATGGGCAGCCAGCGAAATCGCGTCGGCGCCGGTGGCTTCCGGCGGGGTACGCTGGGCGTAGATGATACCCGGATAATGCGGATCAGTTTCGATCTTGCTGGCAATCGAAGCCATCGTTGCCACGGATTCCACCGGATAGTCACCCGACGCTGATTCGGCCGAAAGCATGATCGCATCGGCACCTTCGAACACGGCGGTCGCAACGTCGGATACTTCGGCGCGGGTCGGGACCGGAGCCGAAATCATCGATTCCAGCATCTGGGTCGCGACGACGACCGGCTTGCCGGCGCGGCGGGCGGCCCGGATCAGCTGCTTCTGCAGACCGGGAACGGCCTCGAGCGGCATTTCCACACCAAGGTCACCACGCGCAACCATCAGCGCGTCGGACAGTTCGATGATCTCGTCAATCCGTTCGATCGCCTGCGGCTTTTCGATCTTCGACATCAGGCCAACGCGGCCACGCGAGACCTTGCGCACTTCCGACAGGTCTTCCGGGCGCTGGATGAACGACAGGGCAACCCAGTCGACATCATCAGTTTCGAGCACGGCGTCGAGGTCGGCACGGTCTTTTTCCGTCAAGGCACCGACGCTGAGCAGTGTATCGGGCAGGCTGACGCCCTTGCGGTCGGAAATCTTGGTGCCGGCGATAACGGTGCAGACGATGCTCTTGCCGTCCGACTTGTCGGCGCGCAAGTGCAGCTTGCCGTCGTCGATCAGCAGGCGGTGGCCGGCCTTGACCGATTCCAGAATTTCCGGATGCGGCAGGTAGACACGGGTTGCGTCGCCAAGCTCGTCCTTGTTGTCGAGCGTAAAGGTCTGGCCGGGAACCAGATCAACCTTGCCGGCGGCAAACTTGCCGACGCGCAGTTTCGGTCCCTGGAGGTCGGCCAGGATACCGATCGGACGGCCGCAACGTGCCTCGACATTGCGGATACGCTTGATCAGCGTGCGCATCATGTCATGGCTCGCATGGCTCATGTTGATCCGGAAAAGATCAGCCCCCGCCTCGTGCAGCTTCTGGATCATCTCTTCTTCGCTGGATGCAGGTCCAAGCGTTGCGAGGATTTTGACTTTTCTATTCCGCTTCATCAGTTATGGCTTTCTTGAGTCCCGGGGGTATCGGACAACTGAACCATCCAGCTTCCCTGACGCCCCGTGTCGTATTCCTTGAACCCCATCCGCTGGAAGCCGCGTGCGAAGCAATCCTGCACACCGGTCACTTTGAACTCGTTTTCGGCGACGCACATATTGACGTCACCCGTCCAGCGTCCACCGCGAGCTGCATCTTCAGCATAGAGGTAATAGTATCGTGATTGGAGTTCGCCCTCGATCAGGGTCGCGCATGTGGTCGCCGGAACCTGCCACCACCCTTCGGTGATCCAGCCTTCCTTGGCACGATAGCCGATGGCGACGCCGACCAGATTTTGGGTACCATTGCAGACCCGGAATTCGGCGCGGGCCTCACTTGCGATCAGGGCCGGCGAAAACGCGGTCAGAACGAAGAGGAGAACAGCGCTTAAAGACCAGCTCCGCAGATTCAGCCTGGAAAAAGGATATCTGGACACGGTTTCCAATGGGTCTCCGTTGCAATTTGTCGAGGCACTTTCTTGCGACGATGAGGCTCGAATGTCAACGTAAGTCTAATCGATTATATCCGGCTTTTTGTCGCCGGGAATATCGTAAATCCGCCATTGTCTTGCGATTGCCAGCACAGCGTGTCATCAAATTCCGTCAAGAGCCAAACGAGTTGATACTGTATGCCGGAAACATCGCCTTTCGAGATCATTGCAGGAAACAATGCGGCCGGACTTGTGCTGCTTGCCGATCATGCCACCAACCGCCTACCAGCCGAATACGGCGGGCTCGGCCTTCCGGAAAGTGCGTTTGCCCGTCATATCGCCTATGATATCGGTGTCGAGGCTCTGGTCCGGCGGCTGGCGGCGCGGCTTGGCGTTCCCGCCGTGCTCAGCCGATTTTCACGGCTGCTGATCGATCCGAACCGCGGCGAAGACGATCCGACGCTGATCATGAAAATATCCGACGGCGCCATCATTCCCGGCAATCACCCGATAACGCCGGAGGAATGGGAAAACCGCCTCAACCGTTTCCACCGGCCTTATCACCGTGCCGTCTCGCAGACGATCGCCGATGTCAGTGCTGCAACTGGCACGGCACCGCTGGTTATCTCCATCCACTCCTATACACCGGCGTGGAAGGGCGTGGCCCGTCCCTGGCATGCAGCCGTCCTCTGGGACAGCGACCCGCGCGCGGTGACCCCGTTGATCGAAGCCCTTGAGGTTGCCGGTGACATCGTTGTCGGCGACAACGAACCCTATGACGGCGCGCTGCGCGGCGATACGATGTTCCGCCATTGCATGGAAACCGGCCTCGCCCACGCATTGATCGAGGTGCGCCAGGACCTGATCGGCGACGATAGCGGCGTTGCCCAATGGGATGCCCGGCTTGGGCCTATCCTTGAAAATTTGAATACCCGCCCCGAATTGCACGAAATCAGGCGCTATCCGTCGCGCACCGGACCCTACACGTTCTGAGAATTGAAAAGAGACCGACGATGAGCGACCTCACACCACAGCAACAGATCGAATTCGAGGCCGCCGCCTTTCGCCGCCTGGTGTCCCACTTGCGCGAACGCAGCGATGTGCAGAATATCGACCTGATGAACCTGGCCGGCTTTTGCCGCAACTGCCTGTCGAACTGGTATCGCGACGCAGCCAACGCCGCCGGCGTCCCGATGGACAAGGAACAATCACGCGAGATCGTCTACGGCATGCCTTACGAGGAATGGCGGGCGCTCAACCAGCGCGAGGCGTCGGGCGAACAAAAAGCCACTTTTGAAGCGAGCAAGCCCAAGGAATAACGTTCCCCATCGCCCGCTCAGGCCGGAAATTCGCCCGATGTTACGCAATGTCACTTGACCTTAGCCGCACTTCGCGGCAGGTCACAGCCTCACAAATTCAGTCCCACTCTCATTGATATCCCCCAACAAGGAGAACACCATGTCGGATGCCCACGGCGTCGCACGCGACCAGCTTCGTTCGTTCATCGAGCGCATCGAACGGCTGGAAGAAGAAAAGAAGACCATCGCCGACGACATCAAGGATGTATACGGCGAAGCAAAGGGCACGGGCTTCGACACGAAGATCCTGAAAAAGGTCATCGCCATCCGCAAGCAGGACAAGGACGAGCGCGCCGAACAGGAAGCGATCCTCGACACCTATCTCGCCGCACTGGGCATGATCGAAGCCCCGGACGCCGAATAATCGTCAATACGGTTGGTATCAAACGCCAAAAAGGCCGGTTCATCACCGGCCTTTTTTCATTTTAAAAATACGTCAAAGCCAAGCCGTGAACGGGTTTTGCCTCAGGCAGCGTCGCTGCTCTTTTCACGGCGCGGCAGTTTCCAGCTCGGACGGATGAAATGGCAGGTATAGCCATTCGGGAGCCGCTCCAGGTAATCCTGGTGCTCGGGCTCGGCTTCCCAGAAATCGCTGACGGGCTCCACTTCCGTCACCACCTTGCCCGGCCACAGCCCGGAGGCATCGACATCGGCGATCGTTTCAACCGCGACGCGCTTCTGCTCGTCGCTGGTATAATAGATCGCCGAGCGATAGCTGGTGCCTCGGTCATTGCCCTGCCGGTTGGCCGTCGACGGATCGTGGATCTGGAAGAAGAATTCCAAGAGATCGCGATAGCTGATCCGCGCGGGATCAAAGGTGATTTCGATGCCTTCGGCATGGCTGCCATGGTTGCGGTAGGTCGCATTTTTAACGTCGCCACCGGTGTAACCCACCCGGGTATCGATTACGCCATCATAACGGCGAATGAGGTCCTGCATGCCCCAGAAGCAGCCGCCGGCCAATACTGCGCGTTCGGTTGTCATCGGATATCCTCCACCTGTGCGAGATAGTCACCATAACCTTCCGCTTCCATCACGTCGCGCGGGACAAAACGGAGCGAGGCCGAATTGATGCAGTAGCGAAGTCCGCCGCGATCGCGTGGACCATCGGTAAACACATGACCAAGATGGCTGTCGCCATGGGCCGATCGCACCTCGATACGAACCATTCCATGCGACGCATCGCGCAGTTCGGCGACATGGGCCGGCTCGATCGGCTTGGTAAAGCTCGGCCAGCCGCAACCGGATTCATACTTGTCGGATGAGGCAAACAACGGTTCGCCGGAAACGATATCGACATAGATGCCCGGCCTCTTGTTATCGTTATATTGGCCGGTACCCGGCCGTTCCGTGCCATTCTCCTGCGTGACGCGATACTGCTCCGGAGACAATTTCGCAATCGCTTCGGGGGTCTTGCTGTACTTCGGCATTCGCACACTCCTTGTCCGCTTCTACGGGATCGTCTTTTCCGGCTTCCATTGCTTGCGTAACACGTCGCACAGAAAACTGCAGCGAGCGATGAAACACGTGGCCGGCGAAAGAGATAACGGCAATATAGGAAGGTGGATATGCTTTCGCCATATGTGCAGACGGTAGAAAGCCGCCCAGGCCTACACATCCTCCACACGTTCGTGTGATGCCGGAGCATCAAAGCGGGGTCGAGAAAATGCAAAAAGCCCGCTGTCGCCAGCGGGCTTTTTCTGTTGTTTCACCGACTTTTTCAGTTGGTGCTGAATTTCTTCACTTCGAGGAAGTTGACTGCCGTGCCGCTGAACCGGGCCGTGTCGGCCGCAACCGCTTCGTTCGAGAAGCCTGCGGAATAGACCGTCGTCGGCGAGGCGCGCAACGCCTTGCTGACAAAACGCGGTGCCTTGACCGGCTTCGACAGGGTCGCCATCCGGCCGTTTGTCAGCGCCCAGGAAGAAATGATCTGCTGGGTCAGCTTCGGCTCGGTACGCACGGACGAACGGGTCGCGGCATCAGCCTCCTGCTTCTTCGGGCGCTTGCCCTTGGCAGGCGCTTCGACATTGCCATCGAAAGCATCATCAAACACTGCAGCGCGCGCTGCGGCACCCGATTGCGGCACGAACGCAGCCATTTCCACCGGCTGCTCCTGCTGCGCCGGCTGTGCCAGCGCAACGCGCGTCTGCGCCTGCGCAGCGGCTTCCACCGGCTGCTGCGCCAAAGCGACGGCCTGCGGCTGTACGCGTTCGGCAAACGACGGAACGGCAACATTGGCTTCGGCCACGGCCATCAGCGCGTCTTCGCCTGCAGGCCGGGCGCCCGGAACCGGGACGAAGCCAAGGGCTGCGACATCTTCAGGCAATACCGCTGCATTCGGGTCGGTCGAGGCCATCAGCGTATCGCTGCCTGCATCGCCGTTCGAGCCACGCTTGCCGAGCATCTGCGGCACCGGAATCTTGTAGGCGGCCAGATCGGCATATTCGCTCTCGGCCGTCGCTGCAGGTGTCGGCAGGGCGGCTGCCCAGGCTTCCTGCGACGTTTCCCTGGTCGGCGCAACCAGTGCCGTCTGAATGCCGGCATCGGCATCCCTGAAGGCTGGCCTTACACCGGGAACCGGAGCAGCAACATCCTTCTGTTGCGCAACTGGCTGTGCAACGGAATTATCCACACCAGGCAGAGCCTGCTCTGCTGCGGCAACCTGCGTCTGCGGCGCTGCTTTTGTCTTGGCAACCGGCTGTTCGTCAGAGCCTTCGAGATCGGCGCTGGCGATTGCGTTGGGTTCTTCATCCTCGTCGCCGCCGCCGCCGCCGAACAGCATGGCAAACAGATTGCCCTTGCGCTTGGTGGTATCCTTGTCGCCAGCACCCTTGGCGCCGCCACCGGCCACTTCGATGCCGCTGGCGCCCACACGGCGCTTGTAATCGGCAACGGCCAGTTCATAGCCCGGCAACGGCTTGCCGTCAGCCGGAACGTGCAGGGTCTTGCCATCGGGGAACAGCCGGACGAGTTCGTTGCGGTTCATGCGCGGCCAGGCGCGAACGCCGCCGACATCCATATGCACGAACGGCGAACCAGACGTCGGGTAATAGCCGACGCCACCCACCTGGAATTTCATGCCGATTTCACGCAGGTTCTTCAGCTTGACGTCGGGCAGATAGAAATCCATCGCCTTGCCGAGCATATGCTGGCTCTTCTTGGCAACGCCCTTGGAGCGTGACCGCAACATGCCGTTGGTGGCCGGCGAGCGGTAGGCGGAAACCACGTGGATATAATCGCGCGATCCGCTCTTCTGGTAAACTTCCCAGACGAGATCGAGAAGACGCGGATCCATCTTCGTCGGCTCATTGCGGCGCCAGTCGCGCAGGAAGCGATTGATTTCCTGCAAGCCCTTGGCGTCGTAGCGGCCGTTGCGCTTGAAGGTGATCGATGCCTTTTCCTGGGTGTGGATGAAATAGAGCTTGAGCGTTCGCGTCTGGCCGGCCGCCTCGACGGGCGGCGCAAAGCCAGGCGTGACCATGGAGGCTGCAATCAGAAGCGATGCGAGAACACGCGGCGCCTTACGGGCTGCCGCGGCGCAAAAGCGGGCTATCACGGAGCCGTTAGGCTTCTTGAATCCGAACAAATTTTGCAAACTCAATCCCCGTCCGACGGACAAAGCGTCCCGTGGCTGCTCAGATGACTGTCAATTGCGGTGACAGCATGGCAAATATGCCACAGTCATCGGTTATCCTTATAATATAGTGAATGGTTCACTAACAAGGTCTAAACGACAACAGCCAAATTCGACGGATCGTTACGGGTTGTTATCCCTGGTTTTACGCGGCCTCGCTGAATGGATCGTCCGGATTAATGCCGTAGTCCTTGAGTTTGCGGTACAATGTCGAGCGGCCGATGCCAAGTTTGCGGGCCACCTGGCTCATCTGCCCACGGTAGAATTTCAGCGCAAACCGAATCAGTTCTTCTTCCACATCGGCCAGTTTTCGGACATTTCCGCCGTCATCGACGCTGGCAATGGCGTTGTCTGGATGTTGATCCGGGGCTGCATTGCGCAAGTCCGCCTTCTCGGTGGCGCCAAAATGCGGATAGACCGGCGGCAGATAATTTGCCTCACTGACCGTTCCCTTTGCCGGCCCGGTTTCCTCCCAGGTAAAGCCCGACTTCTCCGCGACGACATAGCCGGGGATCTGCGTGGCGATCTGCGGAAAGTCCTTCACCGTCAGCTCGGCGCCCTCGGCCAGAACGACGGCCCGGAAGATGGCGTTTTCCAGCTGGCGGATATTGCCCGGCCAGTCATAGGCCGTGAGAAGCGCCATCGCTCCGCTCGATACCGACAGCGGTGATGCCAGCCGCTGCTCCACTGCGAACCGCTCGACGAACGTGCGCACCAGAACCGGAATATCTTCCTTTCGCTTGCGCAGCGCCGGCATGGCGATCGGGAAAACGTTCAGCCGGTAATAGAGATCTTCGCGGAAGCGGCCTTCGCGCACCTCGTTGATCAGGTCCTTGTTGGTGGCCGAAATCAGCCGGACATTGACCTTCTGCGGATGACGGGCGCCGATCGTTTCGATCTCGCCTTGCTGGACAGCCCGGAGCAGCTTGACCTGAACATCGAGCGGTAGGTCGCCAATCTCGTCAAGGAACAGCGTGCCACCGTCGGCATCGGCAAACTTGCCGATATGCTTTTCGGTGGCGCCGGTAAAGGCGCCCTTCTCATGGCCGAAGAGAATGCTCTCGACCAGATTATGCGGAATAGCACCGCAATTGACCGTGATGAACGGCTTGTTGGCCCGCTCGCTGGCATGCTGGATGGCCCGGGCGACCATTTCCTTGCCGACGCCGGATTCTCCTTCAAGCACGATCGGAATATTCGATTGCGCAGCGCGGCGGGCAAGATCCAGCACCCGGATCATTGCCGGACTTGCCGAGACGACATCGTCGAACCCGACAGTGCCGCTGCGCGACCGTTTTGGCGCGCGGCCGCTCTTGCCTTCGCGATGGTCCATCTTCAGCGCGTTGGCAATGGCAACCGAGAGGCGCTCCGGCGACACCGGCTTGACGACGAAATCGAAGGCACCGGCCTGCATGGCCAGAACCACCGTCTCGATGCCGCCCTGCCCAGTCTGCACGATGACGGGCGTATCGATGCCGCGCTCGGCGATCGCTTCGAGAAAACCGTGGCCGTTCATTTCCGGCATCATCAGATCGAGAAGGATGACGCTGATCAGCCCGCGCTTGCGCTCCAGCAGTTCAAGACCGCTGCGGCCGTTGTCGGCGAGATGGGCGATATGACCGAGACGTTCGATCATGTTCGTCAGCAGCCGGCGCTGAACCGGATCGTCATCGATGACGAGAATTTGGGATGTCATGAAGGCCTCCTGCTTTCCGCGTAGAACCCGATCGCCACATCATGTGCCGTATCGTGAGAAGCATTCCTGTCAGAAAGGCCTGAAAATCCTCTTTTGAGAAATGCTTGCATTTTATCCATTGCCGACGTTAGGTCATGGCCCCATATCCGCCCTCTGCTTCGCCGCCCGAATCCGGGCCGGCATCGACAAAAAGAGTGACCGTCCATGCATCATTTTCCAGGCCTCCACACATCGTCGCGCACCGCTCTCGCCGCCTCGGCCGGTGGCGGAAATGCAGCCGAACTTGGCGATCTGCCATCGTGGAAGCTGGAAGATCTCTACCCCTCGGCAACGTCGGCCGAATATCTTGGCGATCTCGAAAAGGCCGACACGTTGTCCAAGGCATTCGAGACCAAATGGAAGGGCAAGCTGGCGAATGCCGCAACGCTTTCCGGTGACGGCGGCATCGGCGCTGCCGTGCAGGAATATGAAGTGCTGGAAGATCTGATGGGCAAGATCGGCTCCTTTGCCGGACTTACCTATTTCTCCGACACGTCCAATCCGGCCAATGGCAAGCTCTATGGCGATGCCCAGGCCAAGCTTACCGACATGGCAAGCCATCTCTTGTTCTTCGCGCTGGAACTGAACCGGATCGACGACGCCGTCATTGATGCAGCGCTCGAAAACGATGCGCTCGCAGCCCATTACAAGCCGTGGATCGTCGATCTGCGCATGGACAAGCCTTATCAGCTCGACGACAAGATCGAGCAGCTCTTCCTCGAAAAATCGATGACCGGCGCCAGCGCCTTCAACCGCCTGTTCGACGAAACCATGGCATCGCTGACCTTCGAGGTCGATGGCGAGACATTGCCGCTCGAAGTGACGCTCAGCATGTTGCAGGAAGCCGATCCGGCCATCCGCAAGAAGGCGGCACAGGCGCTGACGAAAACCTTCAAGGATAATATCCGCACCTTCACGCTGATCACCAATACGCTCGCCAAGGACAAGGAAATCTCCGACCGCTGGCGCGGCTTTACCGATATTGCCGACAGCCGCCACCTGGCAAACCGGGTCGAACGCGACGTGGTCGATGCGCTCGCCGCCGCCGTGCAGGATGCCTATCCGCGTCTGTCGCACCGATATTATGCGATGAAGGCAAAATGGCTCGGCATGGAGCAGATGGAATTCTGGGACCGCAACGCGCCGCTGCCGGAAAGCCCAACGACATTGATTCCCTGGAGCGAAGCCAAGGAAACCGTGCTGTCGGCCTATGCCGGTTTCGAGCCGGAAATGGCCGATATCGCCCGCCGCTTCTTCGACGGCGGCTGGATCGATGCGCCGGTTCGCCCGGGCAAGGCGCCGGGCGCGTTTGCGCATCCGACTGTGCCTTCGGCGCATCCCTATGTGCTGGTCAACTATATGGGCAAGCCGCGCGACGTGATGACGCTCGCCCACGAGCTTGGCCATGGCGTGCATCAGGTTCTGGCCGGCGGCCAGGGCGCGCTGATGGCATCAACGCCGCTGACGCTCGCCGAAACCGCATCCGTCTTCGGCGAAATGCTGACTTTCCGCGCCCTTCTGGACAAGACCAAAGACAAGCGCGAACGCAAGGCCATGCTCGCCCAAAAGGTCGAGGACATGATCAACACGGTCGTGCGCCAGATCGCCTTTTATGAATTCGAACGGAAGGTTCACACCGCCCGCAAGAATGGCGAACTGACCGCCGACGATATCGGCCAGCTCTGGCTGTCAGTACAGGAGGAAAGCCTCGGGCCAGCCATCCGGATTTCGGAAGGCTACGAGACCTATTGGGCCTATATCCCCCACTTCATCCATTCGCCGTTCTACGTCTACGCCTATGCCTTCGGCGATTGCCTGGTGAACTCGCTCTACGCGGTCTACCAGAAGGCCGAAACCGGCTTCCAGCAGAAGTATTTCGAACTCCTGAAGGCCGGCGGCACCAAGCATCACTCCGAACTGCTCGCCCCCTTCGGCCTCGACGCCACCGATCCGTCGTTCTGGGCACAGGGCCTGTCGATGCTGGAAGGGCTGATCGGAGAGCTTGAGGCGCTTGATAGGCAGGTATAATCCTTGAGCAGGAATTGACGATGACAGGGTGCTTTGCGGATGCCGGCGTGGATTCTCGGGTCAAGCCCGAGGATGACGTTCCGTGCGCTTGGCTGGTTGGCACCATGTTGCCAGAACTCCATAGACACCCTCATTCTCTGTCATCCTCGGGCTTGACCCGAGGATCCACGCCGACACAAGCGTGAGCAGCATGACCGGCACCGGCCCCTATGTCCTTTTCCGGGATGACAGCGAAGACAGAACCACCGTCTTTGCCGAACCGTCGCGCGTGATCACCGCCCATACGAAGACCGAGTTCTGGCGCGGCCTGAAGGACATGGAAGCCGCCCACAAGGCCGGCAAATGGCTGGCCGGTTTCATGAGTTATGAAGCGGGCCACCTGTTCGAACAGAAGCTCGCCCCCTTCGCCGAAGAAAATCGCCACACGCCGCTGATGTCGTTCGGCGTGTTCGACGGTCCCGCCGAACGGCATACACTTGCAGAGCCGAAACGCCGCGTCGAGAACGAGCCGTTCATCACCGAGCCGCGCGCCAGCTGGAATTTCGAGACCTACAAACAGCGCTTCGACCGGCTGCACCAGCATCTGCGCCAGGGCGATTGTTATCAGGCCAACCTGACCATGCGGATCAATGCCCGCTGGAATGGCGATCCACTGGCTGCCTTCTGGTCGCTGATCGAGCGGCAGCCGGTGAAATACGGCGCGCTGGTTTCGCTGGATGGCCCCACGCTTCTGTCGCGCTCGCCCGAACTGTTCTTCCGGATCGACAAGGACGGCTGGATCGAGACGCATCCGATGAAGGGCACGGCCCGGCGCGGGGCAACGCCTGCAGAAGATCAGGCGCTCATCCGCGAAATGCGCGAGGACCCAAAATCCCAGGCCGAAAACCGCATGATCGTCGACCTCTTGCGCAACGACATTTCCCGCATCACCGAGGTCGGCACCCTCGACGTGCCAAAACTGTTCGATATCGAGACCTATCCGACCGTGCACCAAATGGTCAGCCATGTGCGGGCGAAATTGCTGCCGGACATCGGCATCACCCAGATTTTCGAAGCACTTTTCCCCTGCGGCTCGGTGACCGGCGCGCCAAAAATGCGGGCGATGGAAATCCTGCACGATCTGGAAGACGGACCACGCGACGCCTATTGCGGCTCGATCGGTTTCATTGCGCCGGATGGGACAATGCGTTTCAACGTCGCCATCCGCACGCTGTCGCTGTTTCCGGACGGCGAAGCCATCTTCAATGTCGGCGGTGGCATCGTCTTTGATTCAACTGCTGAATCCGAATATGACGAATGCCTGCTGAAGGCCCGCTTTGCCGTCGGCGACGCCTGGATTGACCGATGAGCGATTTCTCGCTGATCGAAACCATGCGATGGGAGCCCGGCACCGGCATCGTCCGTCTGCGGCTGCACCTCGCCCGGCTGAAGCGCTCGGCGGGACGGCTTGGATTTGTAGGGGCAGACAAGGCTGCAGAGAAGCTGGCCGACGTACAGGGCGAAAACCTGCCCCTCCGCGTCCGCCTGACGCTTTCGTCCGTCGGCGAGATCGCCATCGCCACCGCGCCGTTCGTCCCGTTGCCGCCGAATGCCGTTTGGACCGTTGCAATTGCCAAGGCCCATCTCGATTCCGCCAACAAACTGCTGCGGCACAAGACTACCCGTCGCGATCTCTACGAAGCTGCACGCGCCGAATATCCGGCAGCGGAGGCGGACGAGGTGCTGCTGCTCAATGAAAAGGGCGAGCCCTGCGAGGGTACGATCACCTCGATCTTTCTCGATGACGGCTCCGGCATCCTGAAAACACCGCCAATCTCCTGCGGCCTGCTGGCGGGCGTGCTGCGTACCGAGCTTATCTGCGCGCGCCGCGCCCGCATCCAGCGCCTGACTTTGGCTGACCTGCAAACCGGCACGCTCTATGTGGGCAACTCGCTGCGCGGGCTGATCCGTGCAGAGCTCCTGCCGCAGCGCTGACCATATTCACCGCGCACCGACCGCCATCCGGTCGCGGCCGGAGTGCTTGGCGTCGTAAAGGGCGGCGTCGGCACGCGAATAGATTTCCCTTGTCGTCTCACCCGGCTCCAAAGCGGCAATCCCGGCTGAACAGGTATAGGAGAACAGCGGTACCGATAGCAGCGGCCGAGCCGTGCGCACCGTTTCCAGCACCCGGTCTATAATCCACTCCCCTTCCGCCAGCGTCGTTTCCGGAAAGATCAGCATGAATTCTTCGCCGCCAATGCGGCCGAAACAATCATGCCTTCGGACGATCGGGTGGACCCGGCGGGCGAAATCCAGGAGAATCTCGTCGCCGGTCTGGTGGCCGTAGAGATCGTTGATACCCTTGAAGAAATCGATATCGAGGATGGAAATGCAGCCGCTGACGGGCCCACGCACCGGCTGGCTGCGGATCATCGCCTCAAGCTGAGCCATCATGTAGCGGCGGTTGGAGATGCCCGTCAGTTCGTCGGTCTGCGACGCCTTCAACGCGAAATCCCGATCCTGCCGCAGCGCGCGTTCGTCGGCTCGCAGATGGGTGATGTCATTGGCGATGCAGAGCATCCAGCCGCTGCGATCGACGGTTTCCGTCATCCACAGCCAGCGGCCATCGACCAGATCTGTCTCGAACGCCCTGAACGGCACCTTGCCGCGCCGCGACTGCGCGGAGACGACCCAGGCCTCAAAATCCGGCATACTGATGACAGTCCCGCGCCCCAGCGCATGGTTGCGCCGCATCAGATCCGGCCAGAGCGGCGTTTCCGTTTCATCCAGCGCAAAAGCCGAGCGAAAAGCGCGGTTAGCGTAACGCAAACGATCCTGTTGATCGTAAAGCCCGATGAAGACCGCCGTATCATCCCGCAATGACGCCAGTCTCGCCGCTATGTCATCCATTGCACAGATTCCGTATCACCGCATTCATGCCACCAGCCATAGCGTTCACCACGCCAGAATAATGCGGATTGTGAGACTTCCCCCCGGCGGGCAGTATCTATGCTTAATGAAATCTTTCCACTTGCCTCAAGACGAAACAGCAGTGAAATCTGCAACCGGCATCACTCTGCTCCGACAAAAACGAAAAAAGCCCCACCGGGTCGCAACCGATGGGGCCTTGATGGGAAAGCGCGCGCTTACTCGGCGGCGGCTGCCGGTTTCAGCACACCGCGACGGATCTGGTCGGCCTCGATCGATTCGAACAGGGCGCGGAAATTACCCTCGCCAAAGCCTTCGTCACCCTTGCGCTGGATGAACTCGAAGAAGATCGGCCCAATCACGGTTTTCGAGAAGATCTGTAGCAGGATACGGGTCATGCCACCATCGACGACCCCTTCACCATCGATCAGGATGCCGTGCTTCTCCATTTTTTCGATCGGCTCGTCATGGCCGTTCACGCGGGCATGCGACAGGTCGTAATAGGTCTCCGGCGGTCCCGGCATGAATTTCAGGTCGTTGGCGGCCAGCTTGTCGGTTGCCTCGTAGATGCCATCGGTTCCAACGGCGATATGCTGGATGCCCTCGCCCTTATACTTGCGCAGATATTCCTCGATCTGGCTGGTATCGTCCTTGGACTCGTTCAGCGGAATGCGGATCTTGCCGCAGGCCGAGGTGATCGCCCGGCTCGTCAGACCGGTAATGCGGCCATCGATGTTGAAGAAATGGATCTGCTTGAAGCCGAACAGCTCGCGGTAGAAATCCCACCACGTATCCATGTTGCCGCGATAGACATTATGGGTGAGGTGATCGAGATAATAGAAGCCGACGCCTTCCGGCTTCGGATCGCGCGCGCCGAGCCATTCGAACTCGGCCTCATAGGGCGAACCCTTCTTGCCATAGGTCTCGATGAAATAAAGCAGCGAGCCGCCGATGCCGACGATAGCCGGCACATCCAGCGCCTTGTCATTACCTTCGTACGGTGTGGCACCTTTGGAGACGGCGTGATCGAACGCGTGCTTCGCGTCAGAGACACGCCAGGCCATGGACGGCGCACAGGGACCGTGATCCTCGACGAAACGCATGGCGTGGCTGCCGGGCTCGGCATTCAGAATATAATTGATATCGCCCTGGCGCCAGACGCTGATATCCTTGGTGCGATGCTTGGCAACGCAGGAATAACCCATGCGGGTGAAGAGTTCGCGCAGTTTTTCCGGCTCGGGATGGGCGAATTCGACGAACTCGAAACCATCGGTCCCGGCCGGGTTTTCAATGGTAATGCCGGTCGGCGCGGTATCATGCGGGAAGGGGCCCATCGTTCTCTCCTCTGAACGTCTCGATTTGGGGCCATGATGACGGAAATCCCGTGCATTGTGCTTGCATTCTTGCGCCGCATGGCGAAGTCTGCGCACGGATCATGCGAAATTTTAAGGATTGGCGCACGGATGGAACAGCTGGACGGATATGACCTCAAGATCCTCTCCGAATTGCAGGGCGATGGCCGCCTGACCAACAACGAACTGTCGGAACGGATCGCCCTGTCGCCGTCGCAATGTTCGAGGCGGCGGGCAAGGCTGGAGACGGAAGGCTTTATCCAGACCTACCGCGCCGTGCTCGATCGCGGCCGGCTGGGGCTTGACCTGCTGATCGTCATCGCCGTGACGCTCGCCACCCACAATCGCGACAATGCCAAGCGTTTTGCCGCACTGATTGCCGACCTGCCGGAAGTGCTGGAATGCTACGCGCTGACCGGCGAGATGGATTATCACCTGAAGGTCGTCACGCCGGACCTTGCCGGGCTTGCCCATTTCGTCAACGACGTGCTTCTGCCGCACGACAGCGTGCAGCACGTCAAGACATCGATCGTCCTCGCCACCCTGAAGGACTTTGAGGGGCTGCCGGTGCGCCAGCGCGGCAGGTCCTAACGCGGCCGTTTCGCTATCGCCTTTTCAACGGCGGTCAGCCCCGACGAAAGCGCCTGCAACCCCTCCTGCCCCACCAATTCGGACAATTCCAGCGAATAGTCGCGTGCCAGCCGCGTCAGGTCCCGGTAGGCCTTCGCCCCGGCAGCTGTCAGCTCAAGGTGTTCGGCGCGACGGTCATCCTCGTCCTGCGTCCGCTTCAGCCAGCGGCGCTCCTCTAGCGCAAACACGGCACGGCTGACCTTGGTCTTGTGCATGGTCGAATGGGCGCCGACCTCGGTCGCCGTCATCCGGCCCGAGCTGCCCAACGCCGCAAGTGTGCGCCATTCCGGCCGCGTCAGCCCGTATTCCGCCTTGTAGGCGGCAGCAAAGCGCAAGGCGATGAACTCCGCCGCGCGATTGAGCCGGAACGGCAGGAATTGATCGAGATCGAAATCGCGTTGCCCGTCGCTCATGACGTCCTTGATGGTTACAAAATAGACAGTTACATTTGTAACCATACGGATGAAGGAGGATCAAGCCATGCTGGAAAAAAACCGGACGGTCACTGTTGATGCACTCGCCAACAGCCCTCAATATATGCCCGGCTTCGGCAACGACTTCGAGACCGAGTCCCTCCCCGGCGCGCTGCCGCAAGGCCAGAACAGCCCGCAGAAATGCAATTACGGCCTTTATGCCGAGCAGCTCTCCGGCTCACCCTTCACCGCGCCACGCGGCACCAATGAGCGCTCCTGGCTCTACCGCATCCGCCCGAGCGTGCGCCACACCCGCCGCTTTTCAAATGCCAGCTACCCGTTCTGGAAATCCGCGCCGTGCCTTGACGATCACTCGCTGCCGCTCGGCCAGCTGCGCTGGAACCCGATCCCCGAACCGGCTGAAAAGCTGAATTTCCTCTCCGGCATCCGCACCATGACGGCCGCCGGCGATGTCATGACCCAGGTCGGCATGGCCGCCCACGCCTATGTCTTCAACGAGGACATGGTCGATGACTATTTCTTCAATGCCGATGGCGAACTGCTGGTCGTGCCGCAACTCGGCACCATCCGCGTGTTCACCGAAATGGGCATCATGGACGTGGAGCCCTCGGAAATCTGCCTGATCCCGCGCGGCATGATGTTCAAGGTCTCGCGGCTCGGCGAAGGATCCACATGGCGCGGTTACATCTGCGAGAATTACGGCGCCAAGTTCACCCTGCCGGATCGCGGCCCGATCGGCGCCAACTGCCTTGCCAACCCGCGCGACTTCAAGACGCCCGTGGCAGCCTATGAGGACAAGGAAACACCCTGCCGCGTGCACGTGAAATGGTGCGGCAAGTTTTATGTCACCGAGATCGGCCATTCACCCCTCGATGTCGTCGCCTGGCATGGCAATTACGCACCGTTCAAATACGACCTCAGAACCTTCTCGCCTGTCGGCGCCAT
Organism: Hyphomicrobiales bacterium; assembly: GCA_900473685.1. Lineage (GTDB taxonomy): Bacteria > Pseudomonadota > Alphaproteobacteria > Rhizobiales > Rhizobiaceae > Pararhizobium. Next base: position 193,856 of record UCNE01000009.1, on the reverse strand, counting down.
CCTGTTCGACCATCCCGATCCGTCGATTTTCACGGTGCTGACGGCACCGACGGAGGAGGCCGGAACTGCCAATGTCGATTTCGTCATCTTCCCGCCGCGCTGGCTGGTGGCCGAACACACATTCCGCCCGCCTTGGTATCATCGCAACATCATGAGCGAATTCATGGGCCTGATCCACGGCCAATATGATGCGAAGGAAGAAGGCTTCGTGCCCGGCGGCATGAGCCTGCACAATATGATGCTGCCACACGGGCCGGATGCGCCGGGTTTCGAGAAAGCGTCCAACACCGAACTCAAGCCGGTCAAGCTCGACCACACCATGGCCTTCATGTTTGAGACCCGCTACCCGCAGCAACTCACCCGCTACGCCGCCGAACTCGAAACGCTGCAGGACAATTATCTGGAATGCTGGGATGGGCTGGAGCGCAAGTTCGATGGCACGCCGGGCATTAAGTGACGGATTTTTTGAGAGGCAACGGCCCCTCATCCGGCCTGTCGGCCACCTTCTCCCCGTAACGACGGGGAGAAGGACCAAGCGGCAAACTCTGTCATCCCCTCTCCCCGCCAGCGGGGAGAGGGCTAGGGTGAGGGGCACCCCAGTCACATAAGCCAGCCGTCTACTGTAGAACAAACAACGGAACCCAAAACCATGAAGCTCGCCACCCTCAAGGACTCCACCCGTGATGGCCGTCTGGTCGTTGTCTCACGCGATTTGACCCGCTGTTCCGAAGTTAGCCATATCGCCCGCACGCTGCAGGCCGCACTGGACGACTGGGCCTATACAGGCCCGCGCCTTAGCGAAGTGGCGGAGGGACTGGAAACCGGCGCGCAGCCCTCCATCCGCTTCCACGAACATGAGGCCGCTTCCCCCCTGCCCCGCGCCTATCAGTGGGCGGATGGTTCGGCCTACGTCAATCATGTCGAGCTGGTCCGCAAGGCCCGCAACGCCGAGATGCCGGCAACATTCTGGACCGAACCCTTGATGTACCAGGGCGGTTCCGACTCGTTCCTCGGCCCCCGCGATCCGATCGTCATGGCGGACGAGGCCTATGGCAGCGACATGGAAGCCGAGATTGCCGTCATCGTCGATGACGTGCCGATGGCAGCCACTGTCGAGCAGGCAAAGGCCGCGATCCGCCTGATCATGCTGGTCAACGACGTCTCGCTGCGCGGCCTGATCCCGGCCGAACTTGCCAAGGGTTTTGGATTTTTCCAGTCGAAACCATCGTCAGCCTTCTCCCCTGTGGCCGTCACGCCGGAAGAGCTCGGCGATGCCTGGGACGGCAGCAAGCTGCACCTGCCGTTGCTTGTCGATCTCAATGGCAAGCCCTTTGGCCGCGCCAATGCCGGTATCGACATGACCTTCGATTTCGGCCAGCTCGTCGCTCATGCTGCAAAGACAAGACCGCTTTGCGCCGGTACCATCATCGGCTCGGGTACTGTCTCCAACAAGCTCGACGGCGGCCCCGGCAAGCCGATCTCGCAAGGCGGTGCCGGTTATTCCTGCATCGCCGAAATCCGCACCATCGAAACCATCGAGAACGGTGTGCCCGCCACACCGTTCATGCATTTCGGTGATACCGTCCGCATCGAAATGAAGGACAAGACCGGGCATTCGATCTTCGGCGCGATCGAGCAGACCGTCACGAAATATGAACCCCGCTGAGGCTGCCCCGATGAACGATACGATTTTGTTCGACTATTGGCGCTCCTCTGCCAGTTACCGGGTAAGGATCGCGCTCAACATGCTGGCCATCCCTTACAGATCAGTGCCTGTCGATCTTTTGCGCGGAGAACACAAGCAACCGGAACACCTTGCCCGCAATCCGCAAGGGCTGGTTCCGGCCCTGCAGATCGATGGCCATATGCTGACGCAGTCGCTTGCCATCGTCGAATATCTGGCGGAAACACGGCCGGACACCACGCTTCTGCCCACTAGCCCGCTTGGCCGCCACCGCGTCCGCGCGCTATCCCATGCAATCGCCATGGACATCCATCCGGTCTGCAATCTCGGGGTCGCCGCCTATGTCATGCAGCAATCGCAAGACCCGGATGCAGCTCGATCCGCCTGGATGCGAAAGTTCATAGGCGAAGGTCTGGCCGCATTCGAACGCCTGCTCGACAACCCGGCAACCGGCAGCTTCTGCCACGGCGACACGCCGAGCATGGCCGATCTCTGCCTTGTGCCGCAGGTCTACAATGCCCGGCGCTGGAATGCCGATCTGTCGGCCTGCCCGCGCACGGTGGAGATTGCCGGCAGATGTGCGTCGCTGCCGGCCTTTGCAGCAGCCCATCCGGATCAAGTTGCCCCAAAATAAGCCCGGCAGTGATCAATCCACTTTTCCACGGAAGCCGTTTTTGACATAAGGATCGCTTCGGCCAGTGACGGCCCTCCCGGCAAAGGCTTCATCATGGATCAGGACTTTCTCATCGATGGCCCAGCAGACGCAGCCGTCACCATCCTGTTTACCCATGGCGCCGGTTCGGCGATGGATTCCACATCGATGAATGAAGCCACGGCAGCGCTTGTCGCTGCAGGGTTTCGCGTGGCCCGCTTCGAGTTCGCCTATATGGCCGCACGCCGCAATTCCGATACACGCAAACCGCCGCCAAAGGCTGAGCTGCTGATCCCGGAATATATGGCGGCCGTCGAACGGCTCGGTGCAAGCGGTCCATTGATCATCGGTGGCAAGTCGATGGGTGGCCGTGTTGCCAGCATGGTGGCCGATGACCTTTTGTCGCGGGGAGCCATCACCGGATTGCTATGCCTCAGCTACCCCTTTCATCCGCCGGGCAAGCCCGAAAACCTGCGCACCCAGCATCTGGCAGAGTTGAAAACGCCGGCACTCATCTGCCAGGGAACCCGCGACGAATTCGGAACGCGCGAAGAGGTTGCAGGCTACGCGCTGTCCAGCAACATCCGCATTCTCTGGCTTGAAGACGGCGACCATGCCCTCAAGCCACGCAAGAAGCTCTCCGGCTTCTCGACCGCCGACCACCTGAAGAACGTGGCCGGGACAGTGAAGTCGTGGTCGGCTGAGATTGCTCGCAGGGCCTGAGAACAGGTTCTATTCAATCCCCACAAACCTGTCATCGACAGCATGCTACAAACCGGCCGAGTTACCGCGTCACCCTTTATTGTGACAGAAATCTATGCTCTAGGGCCTTTCAACCAGAGGGCAGGCACGATATGCCCTCCATATCCAGACGAACCCGTCCGCAGGAGACAAGCGAAATGGCAGAAACAACCTACCCGATTCACGGCGAAATCACCGGCCCGATCGTCATGATCGGCTTTGGCTCCATCGGCCGCGGCACCCTGCCCCTGATCGAGCGCCACTTCAAGTTCGACAAGAGCCGGATGGTTATCATCGACCCGCGCGAAGATGCTGCCGACATGGAAATCCTTGCCAAGCATGGCGTCCGCCACATCAAGGAATATGTCACCAAGGACAACTACAAGGACCTCTTGAAGCCGCTTCTCACCGAAGGCGGCGGCCAGGGTTTCTGCGTCAACCTGTCGGTCGATACCGGCTCGGTTGATCTGATGAAGCTCTGCCGCAAGCTCGACGTACTCTACATCGACACGGTCATCGAGCCTTGGCTCGGCTTCTACTTCGACAAGAGCATGAAGAATGCCGACCGCACCAACTATGCGCTGCGCGAAACGCTGCGCAAGGAAAAGGCCAAGAACCCGGGCGGCGCAACCGCCGTATCGACCTGCGGCGCCAACCCGGGCATGGTATCCTGGTTCGTCAAGCAGGCTCTGGTGAACCTGGCCAACGATCTCGACATCAAGTTCGACGAGCCCGACCAGCATGACCGCGAAGGCTGGGCCAAGCTGATGAAGAAGACCGGCGTCAAGGGCATCCACATCGCCGAACGCGATACGCAGCTGACCAAGAACCCGAAGCCGCTCAACGTCTTCTGGAACACCTGGTCGGTCGAAGGCTTCATTTCCGAAGGCCTGCAGCCAGCCGAACTCGGCTGGGGCACCCATGAAAACTGGATGCCGAAGAACGCCAAGAAGCACAAGAAGGGCAACAAGGCCGCCATCTATCTCGAACAGCCGGGCGCCAACACCCGCGTTCGCACGTGGTGCCCGACCCCTGGCCCGCAGTATGGCTTCCTGGTCACCCACAACGAATCCATCTCGATCGCCGACTACTTCACGGTGAAGGACAAGGACGGCGACGTCACGTTCCGCCCGACCTGCCATTACGCTTACCATCCGGCTAACGATGCGGTGCTGTCGCTGCACGAAATGTTTGGTAACGGTGGCAACGCGCAGCCGGTTCACCACGTTCTCGACGAGCACGAACTGGTCGAAGGCATCGACGAACTCGGCGTCCTGCTCTATGGCCACGACAAGAACGCCTACTGGTATGGCTCGCGCCTGTCGCTGGAAGAAACCCGCCGCATCGCGCCGTACCAGAACGCCACCGGCCTGCAGGTCACCTCGGCTGTTCTGTCCGGCATGGTCTGGGCGCTTGAAAACCCGACCGCTGGCATCGTCGAAGCCGACGAGATCGACTACAAGCGCTGCCTCGAAGTGCAGACGCCGTATCTCGGCCCGGTCGAAGGTCATTACACCGACTGGACCCCGCTCGACGGCCGCCCGGGCCTGTTCCCGGAAGAACTCGACACCAAGGATCCGTGGCAGTTCAAGAACATCCTCGTTCGCTGAACTGACTGATTACGCTTGAATATTGAACGCCCGGGGAACGATCTCCGGGCGTTTTTCGTTGAAGACCGAATAATACCTGCCCTGCTCACGCCCCACTCTTGCATTCAACTCCTGATCACGGCATGGTTTTTTCAATCGAAAGACAGCTTTCCGCGCAGCCTCCGGGAGACACATATGAAGCCGATCGCCATCCTGACAGTTCTGTCCGCCGCAGCTCTGGCCTCTTGCCAGGGCGGGGGACCGGTGCGGGAATTGCCGCCAAGCCGCCAGACGGCGCCCGTTGGCGTCCAGGGCGCATGGGTCGATCCGAATGGCGTTGTCTCCACCTTTTCCGGCGGAACCTTCAGCACGCGAACAACGGATACAAACCAGGAAATTGCCTCGGGTACCTATACCAACCTGTCCCCGCAACTGGTCGAGATCAACATGTACTCCGTGCTCCGCAAGACCCAGTCGAAGGTCAATTGCGCCATGGTATCGGCATCGCAGCTCAACTGCACCACCGACTCTGGCGCGCAGTTCTCGCTGTCCCGCAAGGTCTGATCCCGCTCGCATTGTTCGATAAAGACGATCAAAACCCTCCGGACTCCACGTCCGGAGGGTTTTTCATGTCAGGGTTGGGACGTTTCTCCCGCCGCCATGTCTGCCATCGCCTTGGATGTTGCAGCATCCGACGGGAAGAACGCTTCGATCGTCACTTCCGAGAGCGTCACGTCGGTTGCCGTACCAAAAACCGTAGTCGTGCTCAGAAAGGAAAGTGGTCCCGCATCGCTCGTCAGGATCAGCGGCACAGCGATATCCGCATGACCGCCGCTCTCCGCCTTTCTTGGCGCCCCCGCCTCGAACGGCACAGGATAGGATTTCAGTTCGTCGAGCAGCGCGGCAAGCTGCGGATCGGCAGAAACGTCGATTTCGTGCGATAGCCGCTTGACGATATGGCTGCGCCATTCCCGGAAATTCACCACGCGGCTCGCAAGCCCATCTGGATGCAGGCTGACGCGCAACACATTGACCGGCCCGGCCACCAGATGACCGGCAACGCCGGTCAGAAGCAGACCTACCGCCCGGTTGGCCGAAAGCAGTGTCCAGTGCCGGTCGACGGCCAATGCCGGATGCGGATCGTGGCCGTCGAGAATGCGCTGGATCACCGAACGTGCGCCGGCCAGTTCCGGCGAGCCGAGTGGCCGGTCGCGATAGATCGGCGCAAAGCCGGCGGCCATCAGGATGACGTTGCGCTCGCGCAGCGGCACATCCAACTGCTCCGTCAATCTCAGCACCATGTCGCGGCTTGGCAGCGAGCGGCCGGATTCCACGAAACTGAGATGACGCTGCGAAATATCGGTATCGATAGCGAGCGCAAGCTGGCTCAACCGGCGTCTCTGACGCCAGTCCCGCAGCAGGTCTCCGGCAGAGTTGGGTTCCTTCAACATGGACCGACTATGCCGTCACGAGGTATCGCTGGCAATTACCTTCCGCGTAATCGACGGCTGCATCGAACTGTTCCAGAATCAGGGTCAAGGCATCACAGGAGGATGCCGGTCACCTCAAGAGAACGGGCCAGATCATGCCGAAAATCAACGAACTTTCCCTGAAAACCCTGATTGGCGCCGATGCGTTGACCTGCGCCGCGATGGGGGCCGTCCTTCTCGCCGGGTCCACGGCAATCAGCCCGGTCACGCAGATTCCCCAACCGCTGCTGCATTATGCGGGCCTCAGTTTTTTTCCGATCGCGGCCTTCATGGCACTGACCGTGATCGCGTCAACGCCGCGATGGGCGGTTAACCTCGTGATCCTCGGCAATCTGCTCTGGGTACTTGCCAGCGTTCTCCTGCCGGCCGGTGGCTTCATTGCGCCGAATGCACTCGGTTGGGTCTTTCTGATTGGTCAGGCCGCAATCGTCGCCCTGCTGGCAAAGCTGGAGCGCGACGCATCCCGCAGCCGGCTGGCGGTATCCCGCTCCTGACCTCTCCAGAGCAGTTTCGGAGATAATACATGACATCCTTTGCCGTCGCGCATTTGCGCAATGTCGCCATGAACCCGGAGATCGTTGCCTATCTCGCCGCCATCGATGCGACACTGGCTCCCTTTCAAGGCCGGTTCGTCATCCATGGCAGCCGCAAGGACGTTCTTGAAGGCAGCTGGCCCGGAGACCTCGTCATCATCGCCTTCCCGGACCGGCAAACCGCCCGCGCCTGGTATGCCTCACCCGCCTACCGGGCAATCCTGCCGCTGCGGACCCGAAACTCCGAGGCCGACATAATTCTTGTCGATTGCGTGGAGGACAATCATCAGGCGGCCGATATCCTCAAGGTCTAGCCGATGCCCGCATGAGACCGGCCCGTGCTCAAGCGGGCCGGTTTGCCGCCGGTGATTTTAACCCTGCCCGGAAGCTACCGTTAATTCCGTCGATTTCCGCTTGATGTCAGCGCCTCCAGATGAAAGCATCAGTTCGAGCGCGGTGTCACAGGCTGAGCACAGCCAGCGTCTAAAATCGCCGCGAACGGATCAAACGCCACAACAGGGGAGACAATCATGATCAGACATTTGCGAACCGGGCTGATGACAGCCTCGATTTTTGCGCTTTCGTCCGGTGCCGCCTTCGCCGATTATGAATTGAATATCCTGCACATCAACGATTTCCACTCGCGCATCGAATCGATCAACAAGTACGATTCCACCTGCTCGGCCGAGGAAGAAGGCAAGAACGAATGCTTCGGCGGTGTCGCGCGGCTGAAGGTAGCGATCGACCAGCAGCGCCAGGAATTGACCGGCAAGAATGTGTTGTTGCTCAACGCGGGCGACAATTTCCAAGGCTCGCTGTTCTTCACCACCTACAAGGGTGCTGCCGAAGCCGAATTTCTCAACCTGATGGAATTCGACGCCATGACCATCGGCAACCATGAATTCGACGAAGGCGAAGACGGCCTGGTTACCTTCCTCGACAAGGTCACCTTCCCGGTCATCTCTTCCAACGTTCTCGCCGGCTACAAGTCCAAGCTCATCGACCGCATCAAGCCCTCGCTGGTTCTGGACGTCGGCGGCCAGAAGATCGGCATCGTCGGCGCGGTTGCCAATGACACGCCCGAAATCTCGTCACCGGGCGACGACGTGCTGATCGGCGTGGATGTCGACACGATTACGACTGCCGTTCAGGACCTGAAGAAGCAGGGCGTCGACAAGATCATCGCACTCACGCACGTTGGTTATCCGCGCGATCTCGCCGTCATCGCCAAGATCCCCGATGTCGATATCGTCGTCGGCGGCCACTCGCACAGCCTGTTGTCCAACACCGACGAGAAGGCCGAAGGCCCCTATCCGACGATGGTCGACAACCCCGGCGGCTACAAGGTTCCGGTCGTCCAGGCCGGGTCCTATAGCAAATATCTCGGCGATCTCACCGTCAATTTCGACGATAGTGGCGTCGTCAAATCCGCCAAGGGCGATCCGATCCTGATCGACTCGAAGTTCAAGCCGGATGAAACCGTGCTGGCCCGCGTCAAGGAAATGGCCAAGCCGATCGACGACCTGAAGGCAAAGATTATCGGCAAGACCGAAGCGGCGATCGACGGCACCCGTGAATCCTGCCGCGCCAAGGAATGCGAGATGGGCGATCTCGTCGCCGATGCCATGCTCGACCGCGTCAAGGGCCAGGGCGTCACCATCGCCATCACCAATGGCGGCGGCTTGCGTGCCTCGATCGACGCCGGCGACGTGTCGATGAGCGAGGCGATTACCGTCCTGCCGTTCCAGAACACGGTCGCGACCTTCCAGATCAAGGGCACTGACATCGCTGCCGCCCTTGAAAACGGCCTCAGCCAGATCGAGGAAGCCGGCGGCCGTTTCCCGCAAGTGGCAGGTATGAAGTTCTCCTTCGATAGAAGCCGCCCGATCGGCAGCCGGATTTCGGTCGTCGAGGTCAAGGAGGGCGAAGCCTATGTGCCGCTCGATGCGGCCAAGACCTACAATGTCGTCACCAACAACTTCATGCGCAATGGCGGCGATGGCTACAGCATCTTCAAGACCAAGGCCGAAAATGCCTATGACTACGGTCCGGGGCTTGAGACGGTGCTTGCCGATTATCTGACGGCCAACAATCCCTACAAGCCAATGACCGACGGCCGCATCACCGAGATTGCCGCTGCGACCCCGGCAGAACCGTCGACGCAGACCAGCACCGACACGGCTGTGACCACCGATGCCAAGCCGGCCGCGACCGAAACTGCGACACCGGCAACGGCCGGAAACAAGCATGTAATTGCCAAGGGCGACACGCTCTGGGATCTGGCCAAGGCCGTTTATGGCAATGGCGAATTGTGGAAGACGATTGCCAATGCCAACGGCAACCCGGCCCCCCGCCACCTGGAAATCGGCAAGGAGCTGACGATTCCAGCCAAGTAAGACAATATGTCTCTCGTCAATCGGCCGGTCCGGGGTTCCCCGGGCCGGTTTTTCTTTTTAAGAACGGCATGAACCGCAGGCGCCGCGTGCCGTATAAGAGACGCCGCCCCGTACACCGCAGGATATGCCATGACCGCTGCCACTGAAACGACCACCACCAACCACCCGCCCGTCAAATTTGGCAAGGTGGGTGTGCTGCTGGTCAATCTCGGCACGCCGGATGGCACCGACAAGGTGTCGATGCGGCGCTATCTCAAGCAATTCCTGATGGACCGGCGGGTGATCGAATGGTCGCCGTTCTTCTGGTACCCGATCCTGTTCGGCATCGTGCTGAACACGCGGCCCGCCAAGGTCGGCAAGGCCTATGAGACGATCTGGAACAAGGAGTTGAACGAGAGCTACCTGCGCACCTATACTCGCAACCAGGCGGAGATCATGGCCAAATCCTTTGCCGATTTGCCGAATGTCCGCGTCGATTGGGCCATGCGCTATGGCCAGCCGTCGATCCAGTCGAAGATGGATGAACTGCAGAAGGACGGCTGCGAAAAGATCCTTCTCTTCCCGCTTTATCCGCAATATGCGGCGGCAACGACTGCGACCGTCAATGACGAGGCATTCAAGGCGCTGTTGAAAATGCGCTGGCAGCCGGCCCTGCGTACGGTGGCGCCCTACCACGACGATCCGGTTTACATCGAGGCGTTGGCCAACTCGATCACCAGCCATCTCGCCACGCTCGACTGGGAGCCGGAGGTGGTGCTCACGTCTTTCCACGGCATCCCGCAATCCTATTTCGACAAGGGCGATCCCTACTACTGTCAGTGTCAGAAAACGGCACGGCTGCTGCGCGAAAAGCTCGGCTGGTCGAAGGAAAAGCTGCAGGTCACCTTCCAGTCCCGCTTCGGACCGGAAGAATGGCTGCAGCCCTATACCGACAAGACGGTGGAGAAGCTCGGCAAGGAAGGCGTCAAGCGCATCGCCGTGATCAATCCGGGTTTCGTCTCGGACTGCCTGGAAACGCTGGAGGAAATTGCGGTGGAAGCCGCCGAAACCTTCCACCACGCAGGCGGCGAGAAATTCGCCCATATCCCCTGCCTGAACGACAGCGCGGGCGGCATGACCGTGCTCAAACATGTCGTGCACCGGGAATTGCAGGGCTGGGTCTAAACCCCGCGCCTGTTGCCCCACAAGAGCACATGCAGCTGCGGCAGCACACGGGCATCGAACCAGCGATCCTGCGTCACCCGATCGACCAGCCAGCGCATGCGTTCGGCGATGCCGTCCATATCGATGCCCGCATCCACCTCGTCACCACCCGGCGGCGTGTGGTTGCCCGGCTGCAGATAGACGGGCAGTTGCGGATAGCGCGCCGCTGCATCGCGGGCATAGGCATAATCCGCCTCGTCGAACACAACGATCTTCAGCACCGTTTCCGGCGGTCCGCCTGCGGCCTCGAGACAGCCATCAAACAGCGCCCAATCCGTTTCCATGCCGCTGGACGGCGGCTTGGGGCTGAGAACCAGCACATCGAGATCGGCAAACCAATCCTTCGACACCGAGCCCTGCGTTTCGAGCGCAAAACGGTAGCCGTCGCGATGTCCAAGCTTGATCAGCGCGCCGAGCGGCTGGATCGCCGGATTGCCTCCCGACAGGGAGACCGTGACTGGCACGCCGCCGGAAAGCCGCTTCACCTCATCCCACACCGCCTCCGGCGTCATCGGCGTCCAGTCGTCGCGGTAACGGCTGTCAACCGCGTGCAGGCTATCGCACCACGAACAGCGGTAGTCACAGCCGCCGGTGCGCACGAAAACGGTCGGCAGGCCGATCAACACGCCTTCGCCCTGGATCGTCGGACCGAACATCTCCGACACACGGATGGTGGCGGCTTTCGAACTGGCCGTCACGGCCGGTACTCCGCCCAGGTCTTGGGCGTCTCGCTGACCTTCACCGAAGCCGTTTCTGGCAGGTGCGTCTTGCACCAGTCGTAGAAATGGCGCGCCAGACACTCCGCCGTCACCCGGTCATGGCCGAAGACGTCGTTAAGGTGACGATGATCGAAGCTCTCGTCGATGTAGCGCTTCAGCGGCGACAATTCGTGATAGTCGCGCACGAAACCATGTTCATTCAGCTCTTTGGCTGCCAGTTCCACCACGACTACATAATTGTGCCCATGCAGCCGCGCGCATTGATGATCGGCGGGAAGACTGGTGAGCTGGTGCGAGGCGGAGAAGTGAAACTCCTTGCTGATGCGAAACATCACTTCACCTCCGTGGCAGAAAATCCGCCGGTGACAGAGACCCAGAAATCGGCATCCTCATAGTCCGTCGGATCGGCAATGCCTGCCAGGTGAAAGGCCTCGCGACGCTCGACGCAGGTGCCGCATCGTCCGCAATGACGCGCCCCACCCTTGTAACAGGACCAGGTTTCGGCAAACGGCGTGCCATTCTTGGCACCATCAGCGACGATGTCGGCCTTCGATCCGTTCACATAAGGCGCATAGAGCGTGACGGCCGCATAACCCTCCGTCGCGTGGTTCTGCATGGCCTGGAAAGCATCGATGAACCCCGGCCGGCAATCGGGATAGATGAAGTGATCGCCGCCATGCACGGCGGTTGCGACGGCATCGGCCTTCTGCGCGGCGGCAACCCCAAACGCGACAGCCAGCATGATGGCGTTGCGATTGGGCACGACCGTCGCCTTCATCGTTTCCTCGGCATAATGCCCGTCGGGAACAGCAATATCGTCGGTCAGCGCCGAGCCGGTGAGATGTGCGCCGATCGCACTGATATCGATGATGTGATGCGGCACGTTCAGCCGCTCGGCACAGGCGGCAGCAAAATCCAGCTCCTTTTTGTGGCGCTGGCCGTAGTCAAAGGAGAGAAGCGCTGCAAGCGTATGTTCGGCTGCCACCTTGTGGGCAAGCGAAACGGAATCCAATCCGCCGGAGCAGATCACGATGGTTTTCATATCTTAGTCCTTGTTTTGACCGGGTAGGCTGCGACCGGTAAGCGAATGGCGCTCTTTAAGCCAAAGAACCCGCTTTGTGAATGGGAAAATCCGCTGACTTCTGAACGAGGGTTGCGTAGAGTACGCGAAACAAACCTTTAAGGGAGAATCACCCCCATGCCCCTGGCCGGACTGGATATCGTCGTCATTGCCTTCGTCGTACTCGTCATTCTTGTACTTTTCGCAGGCATCAAGACAGTGCCACAGGGCTTCCGCTACACCGTTGAACGGTTCGGGCGCTACACGCGCACGCTTGAACCCGGCCTCAACATCATCATCCCGTTCATCGACAAGATCGGCGCGCGGATGAACGTCATGGAACAGGTGCTCGACGTCCCGACGCAGGAAGTCATCACCCGCGACAATGCCAGCTGCGCTGCCGATGCCGTCGCCTTCTACCAGGTGCTGAATGCCGCAGAGGCCGCCTACCAGGTATCCGACCTGCAAAGCGCCATCCTCAACCTGACAATGACCAACATCCGTTCCGTCATGGGTTCGATGGACCTCGACGAACTGCTGTCCAACCGCGAGATCATCAACGACAAGCTGCTGCATGTGGTCGATGAAGCCGTCGGCCCCTGGGGCATCAAGGTGACCCGCGTCGAGATCAAGGATATCCAGCCGCCGAAGGATCTGGTCGATGCCATGGCCCGCCAGATGAAGGCCGAACGCGAGAAGCGTGCCCAGGTGCTGGAAGCCGAAGGTTCGCGTAATGCCCAGATCCTGCGCGCCGAAGGCGCCAAGCAGTCGGCCATCCTGCAGGCTGAAGGTCAGCGCGAAGCCGCGTTCCGCGACGCTGAAGCCCGCGAACGTCTGGCCGAGGCCGAAGCCAAGGCCACCAAGATGGTCTCGGAAGCCATCGCCGCCGGTGACGTGCAGGCAATCAACTACTTCGTTGCCCAGAAATACACCGAAGCCATGGCCTCGATCGGCACCGCGCCAAATTCGAAGATCGTGTTGATGCCGATGGAAGCCTCGTCGCTGATCGGCTCGCTCGGCGGCATCGGTGCGATTGCCCGCGAAGTGTTCGGCAATGGCGGCGGCGATACACCTGCCCCGGCGCGCCAGGTGACGCCGCGCACGGCTCCCGTCCGCAACCCGTTCGATACGGCCAAGCAGGAAGGCTGATCGATGATCGAGCGCATCATCCTCGAACTTGGTCCCTGGAGCTGGTGGGTGCTCGGCCTCCTGCTGCTCGCAGCCGAAGTTGTCGCGCCAGGCGTCTTTCTCGTCTGGATCGGCATCGCCGCCATTCTGACCGGCGCTCTCTCGCTGCTCTTGTGGGAAGCCGGTTTCTGGGTCTGGCAGGCACAACTGGTATTCTTCGCCGTTCTCTCCGTTGCCGCCGTCTTCATCGGCCGCCGGATCCTTGCCCGCTCGGGCAACACATCGGACGAACCGCTGCTCAACCAGCGCGGCGCCCGCCTCATCGGCCGCACCGCCGTGCTGGAACAGCCGATCATCGAAGGGCGTGGCCGGATCCGGCTCGACGCGACCACCTGGCCCATCAACGGACCGGACCTGCCGGCTGGTAGCCGCATCAAGGTGACCGGCAGCAGCGGCAGCCACCTGATCGTCGAAAGCGCCTGAAATTAAAGCCGAATGCCATTTCGGAAAGGAATGGTTAACCACATCCGTTTACGGTTGCTCAACACTGGTAAACGGATTTCCGGGCATTCGGCAGATGACGCCATTCTATCCACGCACGAAGAGGACGAGCCTCCCGCGCCCGGCAGCTGCTGCGGCCTGGTTGATGGCTGGCTGTGCGTTGTTTTTGCCGCAAACTCTCTCCGCTCAGGCCCTTCTTCCCGCAACGGACGGCACGGCAGCAAGCAACACAACCACGCCAAATGCCGTAACGCTTCCTGGCGCCACGCCGGCGCAGGATGCAGCGATCACCACCGGCTCCATCAGCACCGATGCCGGCGAACCGCTGCTCAACGACCCGACGGTCGATGAGGACATGGCCCGCACCAACCTGCGCGAAAATACCGTCGATGGCCTCCGGTCGCAGCTCGATATCGATCGCAACGATGCGCAGGGTATTCGCCTGGGTAGCTTCACCCTGAAGCCGACGCTCGGCCAGACCTACAATTTCGAGAGCAACAAGACCGGCGACTCGAAGGAAAACCGCAGCTATCTCGAGACCGGCCTGAAAGGCACGCTCACCTCCGACTGGTCCCGCCACCAGCTGACGGTTACCGGCGAAGGTACATGGCAGCGCAATGTCTCCGGCTCCGGCGAAACCGAACCCACCGCCGACCTTGAAGCGGCCCTGCGGCTCGATCTCTCCGAGCAGACAACCGCGACACTGAAGGCCGGATATCATTTCGAGCGCGAGGATTCGTCCGATCCAAACGCCATCAGTAGGGCGACTAGCCAGTCCGACGTCAACCAGTATTCGCTCGGCGCCGGGATAGAACGCGATTTCGGTATCCTGCGGGGGTCCGCCAAGGTCGATTTCGATCGATACACCTATGGCGACGTGGAACTTGAGAACGGCGGCAGCCTGTCGCGCAAGGATCGAAACCGCAATGCGGGCGCTATCACCGTACGGGTCGGTTACGAGCTTTCGCCCGCGCTTATTCCCTTCATCGAGGCATCGGCCGGCAAGTCGATTTACGACCTTCGGAAAGACATGCTCGGGTACGAGCGATCCTATGACAGCTACGGCGCCCGCGCTGGTATCGAGGCCGATCTTGGCGAGAAGCTCAACGGCGAGGTCGCGCTCGGTTATCAGACCTACAGGTTCGACGATGACCGCCTCGATGAGTTGAGGGGCTTCACCGTTGATGGCACGATCAACTGGTCACCGCAGCGCGGTACCAACATCGCCTATGGCGTCTCCACCGGTCTCGATCCATCGACGACCCCGGGGGAAAGCGGTGCCATGGTCTATACGCTGAGCAGCCGGGCAACCCATGAGCTGCGCACCGCTCTCGTGGCACGGCTATCGAACAGCCTGACATTCCGCAATTTCCCCAGCGGCAATTCGGATGACGAAAAAGTCTGGCTGACAGGCGCCGGCCTCACCTGGGATCTCAACCGTTACCTCGCCTTGACCGGCGATGTCAGCTACGAGCATACGACACGGGATAGCAGCCCTTCGACCAACATCGCCCGCGTCGGCGTCGGTCTGACACTGCGGCGCTGATCCGGAAAACCGGTAAGAAACAAAAAGAGCCCGCTGACGGTTTCGTCAGCGGGCTCTTTTGTCGATCGACTGGCTTATTTCAGACCCTGAAGCAAAGTCTTCAACGGGCCTTCCACGCCCGGCCTGATATCGCCGCGCGCCAGGGCAAACGCAACGTTGGCCAGGATGAAGCCCTCTTTCATGCCACAGTCATAGGTGTTGCCGCGGAAATGGTAGCCTGCGAAATCCTGGGTCTGGGCAAGCTTCAGCATGCCGTCGGTCAGCTGGATCTCGTTGCCGGCGCCGCGCTCCTGGGTGGCGAGGATCGAGAAGATTTCCGGCTGCAGGATGTAGCGGCCGTTGATGAAGAAGTTGGACGGGGCCGTGCCCTGCGGCGGCTTTTCGACCATCTTGGTGATCTTGAACCCATCGCCGACCTTTTCGCCCGCGCCGACGATACCGTATTTATGGGTCTGGTCGGGGGCACATTCCTCGACGGCGATGACGTTGCCGCCGCTCTGTTCGTAGAGCTCGACCATGCCCTTGAGGCAGCCCTTTTCAGCCTGCATGATCATATCAGGCAAAAGCAGCGCAAAAGGCTCGTCGCCAACCAGTTCGCGCGCACACCAGACCGCATGGCCGAGACCGAGCGGCGATTGCTGACGGGTAAAGCTGGTGCTGCCGGCAACCGGCAGAATGCTTTCAAGCAGCGTCAGTTCGGCCGTCTTGTTGCGTTCGCGAAGGGTCTGTTCCAGTTCGACCTGGATGTCGAAGTAATCCTCGATCACATGCTTGCTGCGGCCGGTAACGAAGATCAGGTGTTCGATGCCTGCATTCAGCGCCTCATCCACCACATACTGGATCACCGGCTTGTCGACGACGGTCAGCATTTCCTTGGGAACGGCTTTGGTCGCGGGCAGGAACCGGGTTCCAAGGCCAGCGACGGGGAAAACGGCTTTACGAACTTTACGCTTGTCAGTCATTGACATCTCCAGGATCACGGCACTGTGATTTAAATCGGTTAGGGTTTGTATCAATAGGGAATAAACAGCAAATTGCTATTTTTTTACGAAGGAAGACGGCACCACCCATTCATGGTAAAGAATTTGTTGACTTCATTTTCGTAACATCCGGGTTCTGGCGGTTGCCTCTAGGGCTGAACCACCCGAGTATGGACCCACGTGCATGAATCTTCTGCACGAAGCTGGCTCTAAGACTGTAAATTTGCGCCCCGCCGGTCAACCTTGATCCTGGCAGAGCGCCGACCAACGGAAACGACAGCTGATGACAAAGACCAGAAACACCCTTCTTCGCTGTGCTGCCGCCGCGTTCATGACCGCCGCAGCCCTGTTTTCCCCGTCGACAGCCTCGGCTGACGCGGGCTTCGAGACCTGGATCAACAGCTTCTATGCCACGGCAGCCAAGAGCGGCATTACCAAGGCGACCTACCGCCAGGCCTTTGCCGGCGTGAAGACGCCCGATCCCGATGTGCTGCAAAAAGCTGCCTATCAGCCCGAATTCAAGAGCAAGATCTGGGAATATATCGACAGCCGCGTCAATCCATATACCCGCAAGGTCGGTCAGGAGATGGCGGTCAAGCATGGCCGCACGCTGACCGCACTCGAGAAGCATTTCGGCGTCGACAGGAACGTGCTCCTGGCCATCTGGTCGATGGAATCCAATTATGGTGCCGTCCTGGAAAAGGACGATCGCCTGCATTACGTGCCGCGCGCACTCGCTACCCTGGCTTACGCCGACCCGAAACGGGCCAAATATGCCAAGACGCAGCTGATCGCCGCTCTGAAAATCCTGCAGAACGGCGATGTGACCCCGCGCGAACTGAACGGCTCCTGGGCTGGCGCCATGGGCCACACGCAGTTCATCCCGACGAGCTACCTGCTGTACGCGATCGATGCCGACGGCAATGGCCACAAGGACATCTGGAACTCGGTGCCGGACGCCTTGGCAACCGCGGCCAACCTGTTGAAGAAGAACGGCTGGCAATCGGGGCAGACCTGGGGCTATGAGGTCGCGCCGCCGAGAAACGGCAGCCAGTATGCCGGCCAGACGAAAACGGTTGCCCAATGGGCAGCCCTTGGGTTCACGCGGCCGAACGGCAAGGGTTTCCGTAATGGCGACGCCCGGGCTGAGCTGAAAATGCCCGGCGGCGATGGCAGCCCGGGCTTCCTGATGACCAAGAACTTCTTCGTCATCAAGCGCTACAACGCCTCCGACTCCTATGCCCTCGGCGTCGGTCTCCTCGCCGACGAGATTGCCGGCTATGGCGGCATGCAGCAGGCCTGGAGCCGCCCGGACGGTTCGCTCGATATCAAGCAGAAGTTCGAGCTGCAGACCCGCCTGAAGGAACTCGGCTATTACGACGGTGAAGTTGATGGCAATTTCGGCTCCGGTTCGAAGGCCGCCATCCAGGCCTTCCAGAACCGCAATGGCCTCTCCCCCGACGGTGAGCCGACGCAGCACCTGCTGAAAGCCCTGCGGAAATAGTCGCGATTGAGGGCATTGAGCGCTCTCATTTGCGGCGCAATCCGGATGCACTCTTGACGGCAACGCCTTTCGAAAGAGAGGCGTTGCGTGCTTGCGCAGAGACTTTAGACTTCAGGCCATAACGATGCGGAACAGGTGCATGAGCGGCAGAAACAGCAGCAACAGCCTTCACCGGTTGTGCAACGGCCTGATCGTCGTTGCGATCGGCTTGACTGCATTCGTCATGGAACCGCCACGCCCGGCGCAAGCGCAGGAGCGCCGGACCATTCTCGACATGCTGTTCGGGTTCGGCCGCCGCCAGCCACCGCCGGTTTATGACGACGCCCCGATCTACGAGCCGCGGCAAAAACAACCACAGCAGCAACGTCCGAAGGTCAGAAAGACACAGCAGAAAGCAAAACCGGCCCCGGCCGAGCCCGCTCCTGTCGTCGTCGAAAAGCTGGAGACCGCCAAAAAGGTCCTCGTCGTCGGCGATTTTATGGCTGGCAGCCTCGGTGACGGCTTGAAGACTGCCTTCGAGACGACCCCCGGCATCGTTATCGAGACCCGCGCCAATGGCTCGTCGGGCCTCGTGCGCGAAGACTATTTCAACTGGCCGGAAAACCTGCCCGCCTATATCGCTGAGACGAAGCCGGCGCTGATCATCATCAGCCTCGGCGCCAACGAGCGCCAGCAGATGGCGATCGGCAGCGAGAAGGAAAAATTCCGGACTGACAACTGGCTTGCCGAATACACCCGCAGGACCGGCGCTTTCGCTGCCCTTGCCCGCAAGGACAAGACGCCCATGCTCTGGGTCGGCATGCCGCCTTTCCAGTCCACGTCGATGACCGCCGACATGGTCACGCTGAACGGCATCTTCCGCACGGAAACCGAAAAGGTCGGTGGCACGTTTGTCGATATCTGGGATGGTTTCGTCGACGAGGATGGGAAATTCGTCATGACCGGCTCGGATATCAACGGCCAGCAGGTCCGCCTGCGCGGATCGGACGGCATCAACCTCACCAAGGCCGGCAAGCGCAAGCTTGCCTTCTACGTGGAGAAGGACATCCGCAAGCTGTTGGGCGATGCAGCCGCCTCGGCCCAGGATATTCCCGGTGCTGACGGCATGAAGGATCTGGTCGTCGCTGCCCCCACTGCCAACGAAGATATCATCCAGACCCAGCCGATCGGCCTTACCGATCCCGAACTTGACGGCAGCGCCACTCTGCTCGGTGGCGGGGCCGTGTTGACCAGCAACGGCAAGAGCCCGCGCGACCGTCTCGTCGAAAAGGGCGAAGTCGCCGAAGCCCCGGCGGGGCGAGTGGACGATTTCCGGCTGTCAAAACCCGAAACGGTGATCAGCAATCCGGTCATCCGCAACTGATACCAAGGACCCTTCAACAAACGTAGAAACCCCGTCCTCCTTCCGCCAGGAGGACGGGATCTTCAGCAGCTCGTATCTTGCGACGAGAGCTGCCAACCGAAGTCAGGCGGCCGCGAACGGCACGGCGATAAAGGTCTTCTGGTCGCCGCGCTCGATGAGCAGCAGCACCGACTTGCGTCCGGACTTCACCGCATTGGCAATCGCCGTCTTCACATCGCCGGCACTCACGACGGCCTTGTCGTTGACCGAGACGATGACATCGCCTGCCTGGATACCGGCGGCGGCGGCCGGCTTGTCCGGGTTGACCTTGGCAACAACGGCGCCGGTGACATTGTCAGGCAGCCTCAGTTCCTGGCGCACATCCGGCGTCAGGTCGGCAAGCGCCACGCCAATGCTCGGCCCGGTCTGCACCTTGCTATCATCCTTGGCGGCTGAAGCCTGTTTCTGGTCGCCATCATTGCCACCGACGGTGACGCTGAGGTCCACGGTCTTGCCATCGCGCCAGACGGTCACGGCTTCCTTTGCACCCGGCGACAGATCGGCAACCAGCCGCGACAGATCGTGCGGCGACTTTACCGCCTCGCTGCCGACCGTCATGATGATATCGCCAGTCCTCAGGCCCGCCTGTGCTGCAGGGGTACCCGCGTTGACGGCAGCGACCAGCGCGCCTTCCGCCTTGGTCAGGCCAACGGCATCGGCAACATCTGCCGTTACCGGCTGGATCTGCACGCCGAGATAACCGTGATCGATCGATCCGCTCTTTTCGAGCTTGGCGACGATCTTTTGCGCCTGATCGGAGGGGATAGCGAAACCGACACCAACACTACCGCCATTCGGCGAGTAGATCGCGGTGTTGATGCCAACGACATTGCCGGAATGATCGACAAGCGGGCCACCGGAATTGCCGTGGTTGATCGGTGCGTCGATCTGGATGAAGTCGTCATAGGGGCCGCTATGCAGATCGCGCCCGCGGGCCGAAACGATACCGGCGGTGACCGTCGTGCCGATGCCGAACGGATTGCCGATCGCCAAGATCTGGTCGCCCAGCTTCAGCGTATCGGAATCGCCCCAGGCGAGCGTTGCCAGCGGCTTGGCAGCGGCGATCTTCAGCACGGCGAGATCGGACTTCGGATCGGCGCCCAGAAGCTTGGCGGGCAGTTCCGTTCCGTCATCAAGCGTCACCTTGATGTCGATCGCATTGTCGATCACATGGTTGTTGGTGACGATGATGCCGTCGCTGCTGACGATGAAGCCGGAGCCGAGGGCCATGCCGCGTTCACCTTGCTGGGGCTGCGGCGCCAGCTTCGGCATCGGGATGCCCTGCTGCTCGAAGAACTGACGGAACTGCTCGTCCATCGGCGAATTGCTGCCGCTGTCGCTCACGTCGGTTGCCTTCATTGTCGAGATAATGGTCACGACCGCGGGCTTGTCGACAGAAACGACATCCGCGAAGGATCCGTTCGTGGCGAGCGGCGCGGTGGCAGGTGCGGACGCTGCCATTGCGGTTGTTGAATGGATAGTGAAGGGAAACGCCGCCGCGCCGACCAAGATGGCGGCTCCGACCAGCGCTGCGGCACGGTGAGTCAGGAGAATGTTAGACATGACAAAGGGTCCCTTACGAACTCGTTGGGGTGCGGCGTCATGGTTCCCGGTCATGGGAACGTGGGCGTCGGGTGATCGGCAGCGTTCTTTTCAAGAAGAAACTTCAGAAGACCGTCAGTATTGGCGGAAAATACTGAACTCCCAAGAACTACGCTTGAGATGAATATTATAGGCACTGCGAATATTTACAAATTAAAGGTTTATTACCGTTTCATTGCAGCAAGTTAATGTTGCATCGGTTCCCGCCGCCATCATTGAGCCCAATTTCCAGCAACCGCAGAACGGCAAACGCCGCGCACCAGACGGTACGCGGCGTTTCCAAGTCGATTATACGCGGACCGATTGGGTTAGCGTGGCAGGGTCGTCGCGCCCATTAGGGCTTCATCGATCGCCCGAGCCGCCTGGCGGCCTTCGCGGATCGCCCAGACGACCAGCGACTGGCCACGGCGCACGTCGCCGGCTGCCCAGACCTTGTCGACCGAGGTGCGATAATCCTTGTCATTGGCCGTGACGAAGGAGCCGCCGCGCTTGTCCTTGCCGATAACCAGCTTCTCGCCCAGATCCTTCAGCACGCTGTCCTTGCCCGGGCCGCTGAAGCCGATGGCGATGAAGGCGAGATCGGCCTTGATGACGAATTCGGTACCAGCAATCGGCTTGCGGCGCTCATCGACCTGACAGCACTTGACGCCGGTCAGCACACCGTCTTCGCCGACAAACTCAAGCGTCGCCACCTGAAACTCGCGCACAGCACCTTCGGCCTGCGATGACGAGGTGCGCATCTTGGTGGCCCAGAACGGCCAGACGGCGAGCTTGTCTTCCTTTTCCGGCGGCTGCGGGCGGATGTCGAGCTGGGTGACCTTGACGGCGCCCTGACGGAAGGCCGTGCCAACGCAGTCGGACGCGGTATCGCCGCCGCCGACGACGACGATATGCTTGCCACCGGCAAGGATCGGGTCCGACGGCCAGCCGACGCTGTCAATGTTTTCGCGGCCGACACGGCGGTTCTGCTGGACGAGATAAGGCATCGCGTCATGAACGCCGGTGAATTCGACACCCGGAATACCGGCATCGCGCGGCGTTTCGGCACCACCGCAATAGAGCACGGCATCGTGTTCGGCGATCAGGCTGTCGACGCTGCGATCGACCCCAACATTGACGCCGCAATGGAAGGTGACGCCTTCGCCGCGCATCTGGTCGACGCGGCGGTCGATGAAGTTCTTCTCCATCTTGAAGTCCGGGATACCGTAGCGCAGCAGGCCGCCGGGCTTGGTTTCGCGCTCATAGACGTGAACCTCGTGCCCAGCGCGGGCCAACTGCTGGGCCGCCGCCATGCCGGCAGGTCCCGAGCCGATGATCGCCACCTTCTTGCCGGTCTTTGTAAAAGCCGGCTGCGGCACGATGTAGCCCATTTCATAGGCCTTGTCGGCAATCGCCTGCTCGACGGTCTTGATCGCCACCGGCGCATCTTCGAGGTTGAGCGTGCAAGCTTCCTCGCAGGGTGCCGGGCAGATGCGGCCGGTGAATTCCGGGAAATTATTGGTCGAGTGCAGGTTGCGGATCGCCTCATCCCAATTGCCGGTGTAGACCAGATCGTTCCAGTCGGGGATCTGGTTGTGCACCGGGCAGCCGGTCGGGCCATGGCAATAGGGGATGCCACAGTCCATGCAGCGCGCCGCCTGTTTCTGCACTTCGGGTTCCGACATCGGGATTGTGAATTCGCGGAAATGCCGGATGCGATCCGATGCCGGCTGATACTTCGCCAGCTGCCGGTCGATTTCCATGAAGCCTGTAACCTTGCCCATCGTGAATTCCTGATATCTCTAATCCGAGTAGACGCTCGCTGTGAGCGCGCCAGATGCACCCCCGCGCCTTTCGGCTACCGGGGTGCGTTGTCACAGATCGGCGGTTATTCCGCCGCGATGCCCATCCGCATGCGCTCCATTTCCTCAAGCGCGCGCCGGTATTCGATCGGCATGACCTTGCGGAATTTCGGCCGGAACTCGACCCAATGATCGAGGATTTCCTTGGCGCGCGGCGAGCCCGTGTAGTGCAGATGGTTGGAGATCAGCTGGTAAAGCCGCTCGTCATCATGGCGCGTCATGTCGCCGGCGACATCGACCATGCCCTTGTGCATGAGATCTCCACCGTGATGATGCAGCTTCTCCAGCATGTCGTCCTCTTCCGGGACCGGCTCGAGTTCGACCATCGCCATGTTGCAACGCATCGGGAAGTCTTCGCTCTCGTCAAGCACATAGGCGACACCGCCCGACATGCCGGCCGCAAAGTTGCGGCCGGTTTCGCCGAGCACCACGACCACGCCGCCGGTCATGTATTCGCAGCCGTGGTCGCCCACGCCTTCGACAACCGCGATGGCGCCGGAGTTGCGCACGGCGAAGCGCTCACCGGCAACGCCGTTGAAGTAGCACTCGCCAGAGATCGCACCGTAAAGCACGGTGTTGCCAACGATGATCGACTTGGCAGCGACGATCTTGGAATTTTCCGGCGGACGCACGACGATGCGGCCGCCCGAAAGACCCTTGCCGACATAGTCGTTGCCGTCGCCGATCAACTCGAACGTGATGCCGTTCGCCAGGAACGCGCCGAACGACTGCCCGGCCGTACCGGTGAGCTTCACCGTGATCGTATCGTCCTTCAGCCCCTTGTGACGGTAGCGCTTGGCAACTTCACCCGACAGCATCGCTCCGGCCGACCGGTCGACGTTCTTGATGTCGACCTCGATCGTCACCGGCGTCTTTGATTCCAGCGCCGGCTTTGCTTCTGCAATCAGCTTGCGGTCGAGAATGTCGTGGATCGGATGGTTCTGCCGCTCCGTCCAATAGGTCTTTTCCTTCGGCGCATCGACCTTGTGGAAGATACGGGAGAAGTCGAGACCATTGGCCTTCCAGTGCGAGATCATCGCATCCTTTTCGAGCAGTTCGGACAGGCCGATAACCTCGTCGAATCTGGCAAAGCCGAGCGACGCCAGGATTTCGCGCACTTCCTCCGCGACGAAGAAGAAGTAGTTGACCACGTGCTCGGGCGCACCCTTGAAGCGCTTGCGCAGGACCGGGTCCTGCGTCGCCACGCCCACCGGACAGGTGTTGAGGTGGCATTTGCGCATCATGATGCAGCCGGCGGCAATCAGCGGCGCCGTCGAGAAGCCGAACTCGTCTGCTCCGAGCAGCGCGCCGATGATGACGTCGCGGCCGGTCTTCAGGCCGCCATCGACCTGCAGAGCAATACGCGAACGAAGGCCGTTCAGCACCAGCGTCTGATGGGTTTCGGCAAGGCCGATTTCCCATGGAGAGCCGGCATGCTTCAGCGATGTCAGCGGCGAAGCGCCGGTGCCGCCATCATAGCCGGAGACGGTGATATGATCGGCGCGCGCCTTGGCAACGCCGGCCGCAACCGTGCCGACGCCGACTTCCGAGACCAGCTTGACGGAGATGTCTGCTTCCGGGTTGACGTTCTTCAGGTCGTAGATCAGCTGCGCCAGATCTTCGATCGAATAGATGTCATGGTGCGGCGGCGGCGAAATCAGGCCGACACCCGGGGTCGAATGCCGGGTCTTGGCAACCGTCGCGTCGACCTTGTGGCCGGGCAGCTGGCCACCCTCGCCGGGCTTGGCACCCTGCGCCACCTTGATCTGCAGCATATCGGCATTGACCAGGTATTCGGTCGTCACGCCAAAGCGGCCGGACGCGATCTGCTTGATGGCCGAACGCTCAGGGTTGCGCGAACCGTCATAGAGCGGCAGGTAACGGTCGGCTTCCTCGCCGCCCTCGCCGGTGTTCGACTTGCCGCCGATGCTGTTCATGGCAATCGCCAGCGTCGTATGGGCTTCGCGCGAAATCGATCCGAACGACATGGCGCCGGTCGAAAACCGCTTGACGATATCGGCAGCCGATTCGACCTCATCGATCGAAATCGGCTTGCGGCCGATGGCTTCGGCACCCTTGATCGAAAACAGGCCACGAATGGTGTTCATCCGCAGTGCGGCACCGTTCACCATCTCGGCGAATTCGCGGTAGCGATCCTCGGCATTGCCGCGCACGGCATGCTGCAGCGAGGCAACCGCGTCCGGCGACCAGGCATGGCCTTCGCCGCGCATGCGGTAAGCATATTCGCCGCCAATATCGAGCGTGTTCTTCAGGAGCGGATCGGCGCCGAATGCCGCCTGATGGCGATTGAAGGTTTCCTTGGCGATCTCTTCAAGACCGATGCCTTCGATCTGCGTTGCCGTGCCGAAGAAGTAACGGTCGACCAATTCCGAGTTCAGGCCGATCGCGTCAAAAATCTGGCCGCCGCAATAGGACTGGTAGGTCGAGATGCCCATCTTGGACATGACTTTGAGGATGCCCTTGCCGACAGCCTTGATGTAGCGGTAGACGACTTCGCTGCCGTCGACTTCCTTCGGGAACTCGCCGCGCTTGTGCATGTCGGTCAGCGTGTCGAAGGCGAGATAGGGGTTGATCGCCTCAGCACCATAGCCTGCCAGCAGGCAGAAATGATGCACTTCGCGCGGCTCGCCGGTTTCAACGACGAGACCGACGGAGGTGCGAAGCCCCTTGCGGATCAGGTGATGGTGCACAGCCGCCGTTGCCAGCAATGCCGGGATTGCCATGCGATCAGGACCGATCTGGCGGTCGGAGAGCACGATGATGTTGTAGCCGCCCTTGACGGCCGCTTCCGCCCGCTCGCACAGCCGGTCGAGAATTTCCGGCATGCCTTCGGCACCGCGCGTCACGTCATAGGTGAAGTCGAGCGTCTTGGTATCGAAGCGGTCTTCCGTGTGACCGATCGAGCGGATCTTTTCGAGATCGCCATTGGTCAGGATCGGCTGGCGCACTTCCATGCGCTTGGCATGCGCCATGCCGGCATGATCGAGCAGGTTCGGGCGCGGGCCGATGAACGAGACGAGGCTCATCACCAGCTCTTCGCGGATGGGGTCGATCGGCGGGTTGGTGACCTGCGCGAAGTTCTGCTTGAAATAGGTGTAGAGCAGCTTGGTCTTGTCCGACATTGCCGAGATCGGCGTATCGGTTCCCATCGAGCCGATGGCTTCCTGACCGGTCGTTGCCATCGGCGACATCAGGATCTTGGTGTCTTCCAGGGTATAGCCGAATGCCTGCTGACGATCGAGCAGCGACACGTCGCGGCGCAGCGCCCGGGGCTCGACCGGCTTCAGGTCTTCCAGAATGAGCTGGGTGTTGTCCAGCCACTGGCGGTAGGGATGCTGGTTGGCAAGGGTCGACTTCAGCTCCTCATCGGAGATGATCCGGCCCTCTTCCATGTCGATCAAGAGCATCTTGCCCGGCTGCAGACGCCACTTCTTGACGATGCTTTCTTCCTTGACCGGCAATGTACCGGCTTCGGACGCAAGGATGACGCGGTCGTCGTCGGTGACGAGATAACGGGCCGGACGCAGGCCGTTGCGATCGAGCGTCGCGCCGATCTGCTTGCCATCAGTAAAGCAGACGGCAGCAGGACCATCCCACGGCTCCATCAGTGCAGCATGATATTCGTAGAACGCCTTGCGCTCGGGCGCCATCAACTGGTTGCCGGCCCAGGCTTCCGGGATCAGCATCATGACGGCATGCGACAGCGGATAACCGCCCTGCACGAGGAACTCGAGCGCGTTATCGAAACAGGCGGTATCCGACTGACCTTCATAGGAAATCGGCCAGAGCTTGGAAATGTCCTCGCCGAACAGCGGCGAGGAGACCGACGCTTGGCGCGCGGCCATCCAGTTGACGTTGGCGCGCAGAGTGTTGATTTCGCCGTTATGGGCAACCATGCGGTAGGGATGCGCCAGCTTCCACGACGGGAAGGTGTTGGTCGAAAACCGCTGGTGCACGAGGGCGACAGCCGATTCGAAGCGCGGGTCGGCGAGGTCCTTGAAATAGGCCGCGACCTGATAGGCGAGGAACATGCCCTTGTAGACGATGGTCTTGGTCGACAGCGATACCGGATAGAAGCCGGTCTCGGCGCCTTCGAAGGCGTCATAGATACGGTTGGAAATCACCTTGCGCAGCGTGAACAGGCGGCGTTCGAATTCAGCGTTGGTGGCAGCGTCGCGGCCAGCCCCGATGAACACCTGCACATGGCGCGGCTCGGTCGCGGCGATGTGCTCCGCCTTGGAGAGCGATGCGTTATCAACAGGCACTTCGCGGAAACCGAGCAGGGTCTGGCCCTCCTCGGCCACGACCTCGGCGATCACCTGCTTGAAATGGGCGATCTGCGCCTCATCCTGCGGCATGAACAGGTAGCCGACGGCATATTCGCCTGCCTTCGGCAGGATGACGCCTTGCAACGCCATTTCCTCACGGAAGAAGCGGTCGGGAATCTGCACCAGAATGCCAGCACCGTCGCCCATCAGCGGATCGGCGCCGACAGCGCCGCGATGCGTCAGGTTTTCCAGGATGAACAGGCCATCCTTGACGATCTGGTGGGACTTCTGGCCCTTCATATGCGCGACGAAGCCGACGCCGCAGGCGTCATGCTCGTTGCTCGGGTCATACAGACCCTGTTTTTTCGGCAGGCCCGGAAATGCGGTATTTTTCCCAACCGTCGCCGTTTGGCGCACAGTGTTGAGACCAGTTACGGTGGATGGCGTAAAGTCCGTCATCGTCTTCCCTCCTGTTAACCCGGCATGGCCGGATATTTCCGCAGTCCAGGCAGGCTTTTGCGGGCAAGAGTCCCGTCGAGGCCGGCACCGGCATTATCGTTGCATGATCCTGATGCGGTCGCAAATGAACCATTGATGGCATCAGGCACAGAGTGCTCACGACCATCGAGACTGTCCCGCCGGCCCGGACAACAGAGCGTCCGGCGCGGTCTACAATCGTCAGCCAGAAGCCGCATCAGGCGGGCTTTCCGGCGTCCTTCCGGTCTTGAGACCGAAATAGGACAGGCATACTGTCCTATTTCATAGGCTCTATGCCAGAAAGCACCCACCTCCGCAAGACCACTAATGCAAAATATTCGACCCAATTTTGCCGAACATTGCGGTTAATTTCGTGTTTTTGTAATTTTCTTTCGACAACTCCTCATTTTCTTCAATTTGGTTTCAAACTGGTCTGATATTGTCCCTATCTCACCTTGCCTGGATTGATTGCCGCTACGGCATCCGTATGGTCTCTTCCGACCATTCAATTCGGGGCCTATTTCCCCGGAACAGCAGGATCACATCATGATTTTCTCCTCCGACAACTGGGCAGGCGCCCATCCCGTCATTGCCGAAAGCCTCGTCAAGGCGGCCGGTGGCTTCGCTTCCGCCTATGGCACCAGTGAACTCGATAAGCGCGTAGAAAAGAAACTGTCGGAGGTCTTCGAGCGCGATGTCGCCGTGTTCTTCGTCGCCACCGGCACCGCTGCCAATTCGCTGGCGCTGGCCAGCACCAACCGCCCCGGCGGCCATGTGCTCTGCCACCGTGAAGCGCATGTAAGCGCCGACGAATGCGGCGCACCGGAATTCTTCTCGCATGGCGCCAAGCTTGCCCCGGTTGATGGGCCACAGGGCAAGATGATTCCGGACCTGCTGGAGAAGGAAATCCGCCGGACCCGTGGCGGTGGCGTCCACGGCGGCCAGCCGATGGCCATCACCATGACCCAGGCGACGGAGGCAGGCACCGTCTACAGCCTTGCCGAAATCGACGCGATCGCCGCCATCGCCAAATCGTCCAAGCTTCCCCTGCACATGGACGGCGCCCGTTTCGCCAATGCGCTGGTGACACTCGGCACGACACCGGCCGAAATGACCTGGAAACGCGGCGTCGATCTGCTCTCTTTCGGCGGCACCAAGAACGGTTGCTGGTGCGCCGAGGCGCTGATCCTGTTCGACACGTCGAAGGCCGAAGAGATGGGCTATCTGCGCAAGCGCTCCGCCCAGCTTTTCTCGAAATCGCGCTTCATCGCCGCCCAGTTCGATGCCTATCTTGAAGGTGATCTCTGGCTCGATCTCGCCCGCCACGCCAACAGCATGGCAGACCGGCTTGCCGCGGGCATCGAGGGATCGAACAGCGCCCACCTTGCATGGCCGACCGGCTCCAATGAGCTTTTCGTCGTCCTGAAAAAAGAGGTTGCTGCAAAACTGAAGGCAGACGGCGCTGTCTTCTACGATTGGCCGGTCCCACACACATTGGCGGACTCCGTTTCCGAAAACGAGGGCCTCTACCGCCTGGTCACCAGCTTCGCGACCACACCGGAGAATGTCGACCAGTTCCTGAAAGCCCTCTGATCAGAGCATTGATTTGCCTGTTACGGCTGCAGCCTTCGGGCCGCCGACCGTGGTCAGGATCTCGCCGGACAGGGCTTCCACCAGCGCCCTGTCCGCACCCCGCCGTGCCACCAGCACGAATTCCACATCCTCAAGCCGCGGCAGCCGATCCGAGGTGATTTCACGCAATCCTGCCGGTGCCATGCTGCGCGGCTGCACCAGAACGCCCATTCCGGCGCGGGCGGCGGCCGTCAGGCCGCTCAAGCTGCCGCAGGTGCAGACGATCCGCCACGACACACCTGCTTTTTCCAGCGCTTCCAGCGCCACGCTACGGGTAATGCTCGGCGGCGGAAAGGCGATCAGCGGCAAGACATCACCGCGCATCACCCGCTCCGGATCGCGCGCCAGCCAGACCAACGGCTCGCGGTAGACTAGCTGACCGCGCGCATCGCCGATCCGCCGCTTCGCCAGCACGAGATCGAGCGCACCTTCATCCTGCATCTGATACAGCGTGCCGCTCAAAGCCACCGTCAGCTCCAGATCGACCGAAGCATGCGCCCGGGAAAAATCCTCGAGTACCGCCGGAAGGCGGCTCATGACGAAATCTTCGGATACGCCGAGATGCAATCGCCCATGCAGGCTGCGCTCGGCAAACAGCGATTTCACCTGCCCGTCGAGCGACAGCATCGCTCTGGCTGGACCCAAAAGCGCCTCGCCATCCGCCGTCAGCGACACTTGATGGGTGTCGCGTTCGACCAATTTGCGGCCGAGATCGGCTTCCAGCCGCCGGATATGCTGGCTGACGGTCGATTGCCCGAGCCCCAGCCGCTCGGCCGCGAGCGTGAAGCTCGCCATCTGTTCGACCGCGAGAAAACTGCGAAGCTGCACCAGATCAAGCATTGATCATCCTGAAATGTGATAATCGTTATTTCTTGCATTCGATATCATAATGACAATGATGCCGCCATCTGCTTTCCGATGACCTGGACGATCAATATGCGCCGCTTCCTGCCCGATACTTTCACCATCCTGCTCGTCTGTACGGTGATCCTTGCATCGCTCTTGCCCATTTCCGGCGAACCGGCAGAGTGGTTTGGCCTGGCGACGAAAATCGCCATCGGCCTTCTGTTCTTCCTGCATGGCGCGCGGTTGTCGCGTGATGTCGTGGTGGCCGGCCTACTGCATTGGCGGCTCCACATCGTGATTTTGGCCTCAACCTTCGTGCTCTTCCCGCTGCTCGGTCTGGCCATCGGTTTCCTGCCGGAAAGCGTTCTGCCCCCTGCCCTCTACACCGGCATCCTCTTCCTCTGCGTCCTGCCCTCGACGGTGCAATCGTCGATCGCTTTTACCTCAATGGCCGGCGGCAATGTTCCGGCCGCCATCTGCGCTGCGTCCGCCTCCAATATTTTCGGCATGTTTCTGACACCGCTGCTGGTCGGCCTGCTGTTTACCTCCGGCGGCCAGGGCGGCTTCTCGTTCGATGCGCTAGAGCAAATCCTGCTGCAACTGCTCGCACCGTTCATCCTCGGCCAGATCCTCCAGCCGTGGATCGGCAATTTCATCCGCGCCCGCAAAAAGCTTTTGATGCCGGTCGATCGCGGCTCGATTCTGATGGTCGTCTATCTCGCCTTCAGCGAAGCGGTGACGGAACATATCTGGAGCACATTCTCCGTCCGCGACATCGCCGTCGTCATCGCCCTCGACATCCTGCTTCTGGCCATCGTGCTGATCGTGACGATGTACGGCAGCCGCCTGCTCGGCTTTTCGCGGGAAGACGAGATCGCCATCACCTTCTGCGGTTCGAAAAAGAGCCTTGCCAGCGGCGTGCCGATGGCCAACGTCATCTTCGCAGGCCAAGGCATCGGCAGCATCGTCCTGCCCTTGATGCTGTTCCACCAGATCCAGCTGATGGCCTGCGCGGTGATTGCCCAGAAATATGCCGAACGTGGCCGGCGCATGGCGGTTGCCGCAGCCGAATAGGCAGGAGTTAGAAAAACTCGTCCAGCAATTGATAATAAGCGAGCTTGGCCCGATCCGGCTGGGGGACACCGTAGAGATCAAGGAAGGCTTGCCCCCAAGCCTCGCCAAAATCGTCACAAACACTGCAATAGGCAAGCGCCAGGTCCTGATAGCGGTCAGCGACGCCCAGACGGGCACAATCGATAAACCCGCTGAACCGGCCATCAAGCGCCAACAGGTTCGGCAAACACGCATCACCATGCGTCACGACAAGATCGGCACCCTCAAGCTTTTGTGTTTCGAGAAGCTGGAAAAGATCTTCAGCGGATTGGCCGAGCCGCTCGTCATCGAAATCGTCCTCGTCGACCTCACCCGCCTCCATCCGCGCTCTGGCAATCGCCAGCCGGTTGGAAAGCCTGTGATCGAACGGGCAGCTCCTGGTGTCGACGGCATGTAACAGGCGCAGCGCGGTTGCCATTATCTCGATGCACTGTTGCGGCGTGATCGGCGCAACCGACAAATCACGCCCCGGGATAGCGCTGAGCAGCAGCCAGTTCTGGCCGTCGTGAACGTCCTGCGCAACAACGTTCGGGCAGGCAATCCCCGCCCCCACCAGCCATAGCAATCGTGTTGCCTCATCGGGCAATTCGCCAAACGGGCCAGCCGGCTCGCATTTCAGAAAGAGGTCCGGCTTTCCGTCCCCGACCAGCTTGAAAACGCCAGCTGCGGACTGACCAACCTCGTCGCGCTCGAAATGATAGGACGACAGCTGAATACGCCACTCTGGTGGCAGTGCCTCAACGGGCAGCACGGGGGACAACTCGCTCATCAAACCCTCTTTTTCTCCAGCGCAAAATCGCCGCCTCGCTGCCATTACAGCGGCGAGACTTTCCTACAAAAAAGCCGTCTGCAACACAAAGCTGCAAACGGCTCTCTATTATCAGCAGCGCCTGCTCAGACGCTGCATCTTTTCATCAACAGCTTAGTTGGTGCTGCCGGTGAGCTGCGTGGCTTCGATCTGCTTCGGCGCCGACTGGGCGGCAACGATGTCGATGCGGCGCGGCTTGGCGGCTTCCGGGATCTCGCGCAGGAGATCGATGTGAAGCAGGCCGTTCTTCAGCGAAGCGGACTGGATTTCCACGTGATCAGCCAGCTGGAAGCGGCGCTCGAAGGCGCGCTTGGCAATGCCGCGATACAGGAACTGGTTTTCAGTCGCCTTTTCTTCGCTCTTCTCGCCCTTGACGGTCAGCGTGTGCTCGCGGGCTTCGATCGAAAGTTCACTTTCGTCAAACCCGGCAACGGCCATGGTGATCCGGTAGGTGCTCTCGCCGGTCCGCTCGATATTGTAGGGCGGATAGGTCTGCGACTGGTCCGGCTGGCCGAGACTGTCGAGCATGGTGAAGAGACGGTCGAAACCGACGGTGGAACGGTAAAGGGGGGAAAAATCAACGTGACGCATGGTGTCCTCTTGTGAGCAACTGGTGTGCGATCTTGGCTCCGTCATCCCGTATGCGGCGATGGCGGAACCGGTGAACGAGCCCGTCTTCGGCGCCCGTGAGAAGGAGATGGGAATTGTTTTTGCAGCCTTCAAGCCCCCTACGACACAAGCGGAAAACAGCGCCTGAAAAGCGCGGTCCGCCGATAAACGCAGGATGAACGGCCGGTTCCGGAACCGTTCAGCTTGAGGGCGGTAAAACCACAATATCGGAAGACGAGGCTGGCAGCGGCGGTGAACGTCCCTTCTCCCACATGCTGCCTGTCCTCAACCGATCGACTGTCTCTGGCCGGGAACGGTATATCGTCCCCCACCGTTTCCGGCCCTTTTCCCGTCCTTTTCTTTGACGGAACAAATCCTCTGCCGTATCTCTGCTTTCTGGCCTGCACCCTTCCTTAATCGCTATCGATCAAGGATGGGCCATCGCAAATCCGGTGCATTGCTGGCGCATCCTGTGCCGCTATCGCATCCGCAAAACCCGCCGGACACGGACCTGCCCATGACGCCTACCCTTTACTCCACCCCGGACAATCCGATCCCCGGCAATCATACCGTGGGATTTTTCGAGGGCGTGGGTAACCGGAAGATCCGCTATGCGATTTTCAAGTCGGATACACCCGTTGCCAAGGGCACCGTCGTGCTGTTGCAGGGCCGCAATGAATCGATCGAGAAATATGCCGAGACCATCGGCGAGCTGACGGCGCGCGGCCTATGGGTGGCAACCTTCGACTGGCGCGGCCAGGCCGGTTCCGAACGGCTGTTGAAAAACCCGCGCCGCGGCCATGTCCGCCGCTTTTCCGATTACGAGAGCGATCTCAGCACGTTCCTCGAGAAGATCGTGCTGCCCGATACGCGGCTGCCCTTCTTCATGCTGGCCCATTCGATGGGTGCGCTGGTGGCCCTGTCGCAGGCGCCGATGCTTGCCAGCCGCATCGACCGGCTAGCGATCGCCGCTCCTTTCATGGCGCTTGGCGGCCAGAAGGTTGGCCATGGCATGATCAGTTTCCTTGCCGCCACTTTCAGCATATGCGGCCTCGGCTTTCTGCCACTCTTGCGCGACAGGGGTTCGCTACCATTCTCGCAGAACCTGCTGACGTCGGACGCCAGGCGCTTTGCCCGCAACAAGGCATTGACGGACGCCCATCCCGAGCTGGCGCTAGGTCCGCCGACCGCCCGCTGGCTGCATGAGACCTTCAAGGCGATCAAACGCGTTTCAGCCCGCGAACACCTGACGCAGATCCGGGTGCCGACCATCGTGCTCGCCCCGACGCAGGACAGGCTGGTGCCGCACCTGGCCGTGGAAACCCTCGCCCGCAATTTTCGCGCCGGGCACATGATTCCGATCGACGGCGCCCGCCATGAGCTTCTGCACGAAGCCGACCATTATCGCGCCCAGGCGATTGCCGCCATCGAGGCCTTCATTCCCGGCAGCACGGCGGAGACGGCCCTGGCCGACAGCGAGGACCTGTCAGCCTAATTCGGCAGTCATCCCTTCAGGATGGCCAGAGCCTGCGCGTGGATTTCGGCGCTGCCGGCTGCGATGACTTCGCCGCCCATTTCCGCCGGACCGCCATTCCAGTCGGTAATGATGCCACCCGCCTGCTCGATCAGCGGAATGATGCCGCCGACATCATAGGGCTTCAGACCGCATTCGATGACGAGATCGATATGACCGGCCGCAAGCAGCGCGAAGGCGTAGCAGTCGCAGCCGTAGCGGGCGAGCTGCACCTTGCTCTGCACCGCCTCGAAGCGGGTCTTGATATCGCCGGTGTAGAGATGCGGCGAGGTGGTGAACAGGATCGCCTGGGAAAGATCAGCGCACGGCCGTGTCGAGACCACCTTGTCTTCGCCCGGTCCACGATAATGGGTATTCTTGCCGTCGGCGAAATAGCGCTCGCCGGTAAACGGCTGGTCCATCAGCCCCATCACCGCCTCGCCCTTGTGATAGAGGCCGATCAGCGTGCCCCAGACCGGCAGGCCTGAGATAAAGGCGCGGGTTCCGTCGATCGGATCGATCACCCAGACATAATCGCGGTCGAGCCCGACATTGCCGAACTCTTCGCCGAGAATGCCATGTTCGGGGAAATGCGCCTCGATCAGCGCCCGGATTGCCGTCTCGGCAGCGCGGTCACCCTCGGTCACCGGGTCGAAACCGGCAGCTTCCTTGTTGGCAACACTGATGCCGGTGCGGAAACGCGGCAGGGTCTGCGCCTTGGCAGCATCGGCAAGGCGATCGAAAAACTCACGGT
This sequence comes from Hyphomicrobiales bacterium, assembly GCA_900473685.1. Lineage (GTDB taxonomy): Bacteria > Pseudomonadota > Alphaproteobacteria > Rhizobiales > Rhizobiaceae > Pararhizobium. The sequence goes on along the minus strand of UCNE01000009.1, from coordinate 159,244 downwards.
CCGGCAGCATGAAACCTCACGAAAATCGGGAAAAGGAAGGCTGATTGTGCTTACGGCACATTTTTTTGAAAAAGAAGTCTTTGGCGAAAAAATCAGGGAAAATCGCGTGGATCGCCAGATCCGAAAGCCGTTCTGCCCTGAATTCTCGAAGAACGTGCCTCAAAAATCACAAAACACGGCAAAGCCGGGCATTTCGTGGCCGTTCGGCGTTCTTGTTTTTGGCGCAGCGCACCAATTGTGGCCAAATCACGCTTGACAATTGTGCAGTGCAATATTAGCTTTTTCCTACAGTCACTTGTGACTGTAAATACCCTCCTTGGGTGTTTCCTCCCTAGACTTAGCCGCGCCACAAGCGCGGTTTTTTTTGCCTTATGTCAGGGTCTGGCGTCGCCGCTTACTCGGCAGCGAGCGAAGAGCTTGGCGTGTCCGCCTGCACATGCGCCGCAAGCCCGCCGAGGAACATGCCGATCGCCTGCGCCAGCATCGGGAAATCCCTCTTCTTCTGCAGCGTCGCCTCATCGACATAGAGACCGCGATTGATCTCAATCTGCAGCGCATGCAGCCCGCGCGCCGGCCGGCCGTAATGCTCGGTGATGAACCCGCCAGCATAGGGCTTGTTGCGGGCGACGGAAAACCCGAGATCCTCCAGCAGCGACACCGCCGCACGCGAAAGGTCGGCCGAGGCGCTGGTGCCGTAGCGGTCGCCGATGATGAAATCCGGCCGCTGGCCCGTTCCGGCCAGCCGGATATTGCCCGGCATCGAATGGCAGTCGATCAGCACCGCCAGCCCGAACTGCACATGAGTGCGGGCGATCAGCCGCCGCAGGCAGGCGTGATAGGGCTTGTAGATCGTTTCGATCCGCTCGATCGCCTCGGCAACCGGAAAGCGGCTGCGGTAGATTTCCATGTTTTCCGCCACCAGCCGCGGCACCGTGCCGAGACCGCCCGCCACCCGCATCGAGCTGATATTGGCAAAAGGCGGCAATGGCCCGTCAAACATCTTCGGGTCGAGTTCGTAGGGCTCCCGGTTGACGTCGAGAAAAGCGCGCGGGAAATGCGCCATTAACAATGGCGCGCCCAGATCTGTTACGGAATGGAACAGTTCGTCGACGAAATGATCTTCCGAACGGCGGATCGACAATTCGTCCAGACGGGATTTTTCCAGAAAGGAACGGCTGTAGACCCTGCCGCTGTGGGGGGAATTGAAGACAAAGGGAATGCGCTGCATTTCCGGCTCGCGAACTTCGAACTGTTCGGTTTCGCTGACGTTCTGCGTCATCGCAGCCCTTTTTTACCATGTCACAATCTTGATGCTTGGTGTATGTTGCCAGTCAGCGGCAATCATGTCCATAGTCGTTTCCTGCCGGTGAACGGGGCTTGACCTCATGTCTTCACCGGATATTTACTCAACTGCGGTTTCATGATGTCACCGCAATTCCCGACATCGACACGTAAGGTGCAACGGCTTTAATCCATGAGTCCAAAAATTCTCCTCGCCGAAGACGATAACGACATGCGCCGCTTCCTGGTGAAAGCCCTGGAAAAGGCCGGCTACAAGGTATTGTCGTTCGACAATGGCGCCAGCGCCTATGACCGGCTGCGCGAAGAGCCGTTTTCGCTTCTTCTGACCGACATCGTCATGCCCGAAATGGACGGCATCGAGCTCGCCCGCCGGGCGACCGAACTCGACCCGGACCTCAAGGTCATGTTCATCACCGGCTTTGCCGCAGTGGCGCTCAACCCTGATTCGAAGGCTCCGAAGGACGCAAAGGTCCTGTCCAAGCCCTTCCATCTGCGTGATCTTGTGGACGAAGTGAACAAGATGCTGGCTGCATAGCCTGCGCCGCAAGGGCCGCAAAACTTCCTGTCAAAAAGCCGAAAAAAGCCTATTGACGCCCCAGGAGGTTTATGGTCTATGCGCCGACATCGGATGGGCGTGTAGCTCAGCGGGAGAGCACTACGTTGACATCGTAGGGGTCACAGGTTCAATCCCTGTCACGCCCACCATCCAGTTTCTAAAGGCCTTTCGGGAAACCGGAAGGCCTTTTTCGTTTGGCGCTCGACCGCCCCGCTCCTATCTTGTCAGCAGGCAGGCTGTCTTTGCAGCGACCGCCCCGATCATGCCCCGGCGCAGGAGCGCCCGCCAAGACACGCCACGAACAAGGACGATTTTCACCCGTGAACGAACCGCGTTATGAACTCCGCCAGGAAAAGAATGGCGCCTGGACTGTCATCGATGTGATCACGCGCGTGCCGGCCGCCTCCGACGGCCGCGATCTGACCGGCCTTGACCGCGACGACGCCAAAGACATTATGGAGACACTGAATAGGGATCATCTCGCCGGGCGCAAAAGCCCTCTGGTATAGAGCCCAAAAATCCCCTCCCCGTTGCCGGAGAGGAGATTGGTACAATGGTTTACGTGCTGAAATTGCTGGGTTGCAAAGTGTCCAGCCGCCGCAATAAAGATTGAAACGCCGCACAACGCATCCCCCAAACAAGGTAGGCGAGCGCCGTTATTCTTCGAAATCAATCAGTTGAACGAAAAACTCGGCCGCGGACCTCGCGAATGCGGCCAGTTCGGCCAAACGCACAATTTTGAGCTATGCCGAGCCAAGGCAATCCATCCAGGCGTGCGCCGCACAGACGCCTGTGCTATTATAGCACTCCAAAAAACACGAAATATTGTTACGAAATTCGTGACGGGGGCGCAGTTTTGCGCTAGGAACCGCTGCAATTGCGGTCCCTGAACCCTATATTTGCCGTTCACCCAGACAAGCTCAAGGAAGACGTCCATGCCTGCCTATCGCTCCCGCACCACCACCCACGGCCGCAACATGGCCGGCGCTCGCGGCCTCTGGCGCGCGACGGGCATGAAGGACAGCGACTTCGGCAAGCCAATTATTGCGGTGGTCAACTCGTTCACCCAGTTCGTGCCCGGCCACGTGCACCTCAAGGACCTTGGCCAGCTGGTTGCCCGCGAGATCGAAGCCAATGGCGGCGTCGCCAAGGAATTCAACACGATCGCCGTCGATGACGGCATCGCCATGGGCCATGATGGCATGCTCTATTCGCTGCCATCACGCGAAATCATTGCCGACTCGGTCGAATACATGGTCAACGCCCACTGCGCCGACGCGATGGTCTGCATTTCCAACTGCGACAAGATCACCCCCGGCATGCTGATGGCCTCTCTGCGCCTCAACATCCCGACGATCTTCGTCTCCGGCGGACCGATGGAAGCCGGCAAGGTCGTGCTTTCCGACGGCAAGATCCACGCACTCGACCTGGTCGACGCGATGGTCGCAGCCGCCGACGACAAGATCAGCGATGAGGACGTCAAGGTCATCGAGCGCTCCGCCTGCCCGACCTGCGGCTCCTGCTCGGGCATGTTTACCGCCAACTCGATGAACTGTCTGACGGAAGCGCTCGGCCTGTCCCTGCCCGGCAACGGTTCGACGCTCGCAACCCATTCGGACCGCGAAAAGCTGTTCCTCGAAGCCGGCCGCCGCATCGTCGGCCTCGCCAAGCGTTATTACGAGGCCGAGGACGTCACCGCCCTGCCGCGCACCATCGCTTCGAAGGGCGCGTTCGAAAACGCCATGGCGCTCGATATCGCCATGGGCGGCTCGACCAACACCGTCCTGCACATCCTCGCCGCCGCGCATGAAGGCGAAATCGACTTCACCATGGACGACATCGACCGCCTGTCGCGCAAAGTTCCGTGCCTGTCGAAGGTCGCCCCTGCCAAGGCCGACGTGCATATGGAAGACGTGCACCGTGCTGGCGGCATCATGGCGATCCTTGGCGAACTCAACCGCGCTGGCCTTCTCAATGCCGATCTGCCGACCGTGCATGAAAAGACGCTGGGCGACGCGCTGTCCAAGTGGGACATTGCCGTCACCGACAATCCCGCCGCGCTCGAACTGTTCAGCGCAGCCCCCGGCGGCGTGCCGACACAGGTTGCCTTCAGCCAGAGCGCCCGCTGGAAGGAACTCGATCTCGACCGTGAAAAGGGTGTTATCCGCGATGCCCAGCATCCGTTCTCCAAGGATGGCGGCCTTGCCGTGCTCAAGGGCAATATCGCCATCAACGGCTGCATCGTGAAGACGGCCGGCGTAGACGAATCGATCCTGAAATTCTCCGGCCCCGCCCGCGTCTTCGAAAGCCAGGACTCCTCGGTCAAGGCGATCCTTGCCAACGAGGTCAAGGCCGGCGACGTCGTCGTCATCCGCTATGAAGGCCCCAAGGGCGGCCCAGGCATGCAGGAAATGCTCTATCCGACCAGCTACCTGAAATCGAAGGGTCTCGGCAAAGCCTGCGCGCTGATCACCGACGGCCGGTTTTCCGGCGGCACGTCCGGCCTCTCGATCGGCCACGTCTCCCCGGAAGCGGCGAATGGCGGCCTGATCGGCATCGTGCGCGAAGGCGACATGATCGATATCGACATCCCCAACCGGACGATCTCGCTGCGCGTCGATGAAGCCGAAATCGCCACCCGCCGCGCCGAACAGGACGCCAAGGGCTGGAAGCCGGTTGAAGTGCGTAAGCGCAAGGTGACGACGGCGCTGAAGGCATACGCCGCCTTCGCGACCTCCGCCGACCGCGGCGCCGTGCGCGATCTGGGCGACCTCGGCTAATTAAGCCGTCTGACCTGATCACTACTGACACCCTCGAATCCGGTGGATTCGGGGGTGTTTCTGTTTACAGGCACGCGATCGGCCGCAGGTGCATTTCGTTCGAGCCGCTATTCGGCCGTCATTCCCATATAGGCAAATGCGCAAAACGCGCCCACACTCCCGCATCAAGCCAGCCCAAAGCCCGTCACTCAGAGCAAATCATGCAAGCCGAACAAACTGTCCTGAAAATCTCCATCGGGATGACCATCCTGATTGCCTGTTCCGGTATCCTCTTCGGCATTGTCACCGGTTCCTTCTCGATCGCCTTCGACGGCGTCTATTCGCTCGCCGATGCCAGCATGAGCACGCTGGCGCTGGTGGTCGCGCGGCTGATTGCCATCGATGCGGACCCGAGCCGCGGCAAGGGCAAACTTCGGGCACGGTTTTCCCTCGGTTTCTGGCATCTCGAGCCGATCGTGCTGGGGTTGAACGGTATCCTGTTGATGAGTGTCGCCGTCTACGCGCTGGTCAATGCGATCATCAGCATCTTGTCCGGCGGCCATGCGCTCGAATTCGATTACGCCATTCTCTACGCGGCCATCACGCTGGCCGCGTGTCTGATGATGGCAACCATCGTGCGGAAGAAAAATGCTGCCATCCGCTCCGAGTTTCTCACCCTTGATGCCACCGCATGGATGATGTCGGCCGGCATTACGGCAGCCCTGCTCGTCGCCTTCATCGGTGGTTTTTTCGTTGAAGGCACATCGCTCGCCTGGATCGCGCCCTATATTGACCCGGCCGTTCTGGCGCTCGTGTCCATCGTCATCATCCCGATGCCGATCGGCACCGTGCGCCAGGCGCTGTCGGATATCCTGCTGATGACACCGGCGCCGTTGCGGGCAAGGATCGATGAGGTGGCCGAGGAGGTTGTCCAGGAACAGGCGTTCCTCTCGCACCGCGCCTATGTGGCCCGGATCGGCCGCCTGATGCAGGTGGAGCTCTACTTCATCGTCCCGGCCGGCATGCCCGCCCGGACAATCGAGGAGTGGGACCAGTTGCGCGACGACATCGGCGCCCGCATCGGCAGCGAAGGCCCCAACCGCTGGCTGACCATCGCCTTTACGGCGGATACGGAGTGGGCGGAATAGTCCTTGCTTCCCGCCGCTGAACTGGAAGCCGCTATTTGCGCGCCGACACCAGCAGGAACATCGGCCGTTCGCGCTCTTCTGCCCATTCCGGATGCGCAGCAACCTGTTCCTGAGACGGTCCCCATTCCTCGACATGCTGCAGCGTAAAACCGAGGCGGATCAGGATATTGAGGAGCGTGCCTATCGTCCGGTGCTGCTTGACGACGCCCTTGGCCAACCAGTCCGTCGTGCGCGCACCTTCATCGAGATAACCGTTGACCGGCCAGGTCGCGCGTCCATCGGCGTCCTTCGACCAGCCGGGATGAACCGGCGCCATGTAGATCGGATGCTCGATCGAAAATACCAGCTGGCCGCCAGTCACCAGTGCGGCATGGACACGCGCCAAGAGGCCATCAAGATCCTTGAGGTAATGAAACGCAAGCGAACTGTAGACAAGGTCAAAGGACGCCTTGGGCAATGGCAGCACTTCAAGGTCCGCCTGCTCATAGCGAATGGCCGGATCGGACGTCGCTCTGGCGCGCGCCAGCATGTTCTCCGATACATCGAAGCCGAGCACGCCTGCCGCACCCTCGTCCCGTGCAAACCGGCAAAACCAGCCGAAACCGCAACCGAGATCGACGACCCGCTTGCCCTTCAGGTCCGGCAGCAGCGCCCGGATCGACGCCCACTCCGCCGCCCCGTCCAGCCCCTCGATCGACCGGCCAAGCTGGCTATAGCCCTCGAAGAATTCGGGATTGCCGTAGACGTTCTGAGTCATGTTTCACCATATTCTGCGCAGTCGGGAGACGGATACTGCCATGCTGCCCCGTCATGTCAGCCTTTTGTGGCAGGAATTGCTGTTGGGTCGAATTTGCACAACATGCAAAGGATCGGAAATGAAAGGCTACGGTTTTGGACTCGCCTACTCTTTCTCCGTCATCCCGGACTTGTTCCGGGATCCAGCCACAGCGAGTCCGCGCTGTGAAAGGACTGTTTCAACAGAAATGCCAAAGGCGTCTTGCGCGCCGTAGACACGGCGCACTGGATTCCTGTGACAACCCTCGGGTCGCGCCCGAGGACAGGAACGACGGAATAGAGTTTTCTGCCGCAGAACCACCACGAACACGCGGACGCAACTGAAGCCACCATCCCACGATCAACCGGCAGTCTGCGGCTCCATATAGGCCAGCTCCCAGACATGGCCGTCCGGGTCCTGAAAACTGCAGCCATACATGAAACCATAGTCCATCACCGGCCGCCACGCCTTGCCACCCAGCGCCAATGCCTTGGCCAGCGTGTCGTCGACTTCCTGGCGGCTGCCCGCCGAAAGCGCGGTCAGCACTTCCGTCACCTTGCTGGTATCGCTGATCTCGTCGATGATGAATTCCTTGAAGCGCGCCTCGTGCATCAGCATGACGAAGATGTTTTCCTCGACGATCATGCACAGCGTATCGTCGCTGGAAAAATCCGGGTTGAAGCTGAATCCCAGCCCGGCGAAAAACGCCTTCGACCGCGCAACATCCTTGACCGGCAGGTTTACGAAAATCATCCTCATGAACAGTCTCCTCCTTGTGATGGGAAATTGCCCGCCGCCTCAGGCGAACAGAAAATGAAGGCTCAGACGAGCGCCAGAAGATCGGAGCGCAATCGTTCCGGCCGCCCCTCGCCCAGCGCCGCATCGACATCGGCATGGGTGGCCTTCCAGATCGGCATCGCCAGCGACAACAAGGCATGACCCGCCGGCGTCAGTTTCATCCGCCGCAACCGGCGATCCTTGTCATCCGTCATGGTGACCAGCAGTCCACGTTTCTCCAGCGGTTTTAGCGCCGCCGTCAGCGTGGTACGATCCATGGCAAGCAGATGGGCAACCGGCCCCATGCCCGGAGGCTCCGGACGATTGAGCGACATCAACAGCGAAAACTGCCCGTTGGTCAGTTCCAGCGGCCGCAATGCCTCGTCAAACTTACGCGCCAAAGCCCGCGCCGCCCGCTGCACATGAAGGCACAGGCATGTGTCACGCACATGAAGGGTGGTTTCGAAAGGAATCACAGCAGGCTTTGACATGGGCTAATAATGTTGATATCAACCTATTTAGTCAAGCGGAACGAAACGCGATTTTCTGAGGAGGAATGAACGATGTTGAGCAATCCGGTTGTATCCCGCGAAGAATGGCTGAAAGCCCGCAAGGCGCTGCTCGCCACCGAGAAGGAAGAGACGAAGCTGCGCGACAAAATCCGCGCCGAACGGCAGAAAATGCCATGGGTGAAGGTCGACAAGACCTATACGTTCGATACGCCGGACGGGAAAAAGACCCTGACCGACCTGTTCGACGGCCGCAGCCAGCTGATGATCTACCATTTCATGTTTGGTCCGGAATGGGAGGCCGGCTGCACTGGCTGCTCGTTCCTTGCCGATCATATCGACGGCACGCTTTCCCATCTCAACAACCACGACGTAACATTGACCTGCGTTTCCCGCGCTCCACTGGCCAAGCTGGAAGCCTACAAGAAGCGCATGGGCTGGAAGTTTCCCTGGGTCTCGTCGTTCGGCAGCGATTTCAACTTCGACTACCATGTCTCCTTCACCAAGGAAGAACTGAACAGCGGCAAGGTCTTCTACAATTTCCGCGAAACCTCCGGCGACGATGCCAATGACGAACTGCCCGGCATGAGCGCCTTTGTTTGCGACGAGAATGGCAATGTCTATCATACCTATTCGGACTATGCCCGCGGCGGCGAAGAGATCCTGACGACACTGATGATCCTCGACCGGGCACCAAAAGGCCGCAATGAAACGTCAACATTGAGCTTCGTGAAACGGCATGACGAATATGACGCCGAACCCAAGGCGCATTCCTGCTGCGCCTGACTTGATCTGACCGGCAATCGCACCCGAGAGGAGTATGAAGCAATGCCTGCAGAGCTTGTTGATGAACACCGGTGGCTGGAACAGCTGGCCGGCAGATGGCGCCTCGCGTTCAAGTCGCCCACGGGAAGCGACAACTACGATTCCTGCGGTACCTGGGAAGAAACCGTTCGTACGCTTGGTGGAACCTGGGTCGTCTGCGAGGCGATCGGCGCCATACGGGACGGCAGTTCGGCGACCAATATCCTGTCCATCGGCTTCGACCCATCCAGGAAATGCTATGTCGGATCCTTTATAAGTTCCGACATGACGAACCTTTGGGTTTACGAAGGCGCGCTCGATGAGTCTGGCAAGGTCTTGACACTCGACTCCGAAGGTCCAGACTTCGAGAACGCCGGCCGCACGGCCCGCTACCAAGACATCATGACCATCCAGGACGTGGACAGACGAAACTTCTCGTCCCGCGTTCAAAATGCCGACGGCACGTGGAAGCCCATCATGTCCTGCGACTACACCCGCATTTGAACAGCCCACCCCCCATTTCCGGCCGGATGGCCATCGATATCAAGAAGGAGGATTATTATGAAAAAGCCACATGGCGCGTTCGTCTGGTACGAACTGATGACCACCGACACCAAGGCTGCCGAAGCTTTCTACGATGACGTGGTTGGCTGGACGTCTGCCGATTCCGGCATGCCGGAGGCGAATTACACGTTGTTCAAGACCAACGGCCTGCGCGTTGCCGGCCTGATGACCATGCCGCAGGGCGCCCTCGACATGAACATTCCGCCGGCCTGGCTCGGCTATGTCGGCGTCGACGACGTCGATGCCGCGGCCAAGAAGCTCGCCAAGCTCGGCGGCACGGTCCATCGCCAGCCGGACGATATTCCGGGCGTTGGCCGCTTCGCCGTCGTCGCGGATCCGCACGGCGCGGTTTTTGCCCTGTTCGGGTCCGAAGATGGCGACATGCCGGATATCAAGCAGATGGACCCCGGCAGCATCGGCTGGCATGAACTGATGGCCGGCGACCTTGCCACCGACCTGCCCTTCTACCAGGAAATGTTCGGCTGGAAGAAGGACGAGGGCCTGGATATGGGCGACATGGGTGTCTACCAGCTCTTCTCCCATGATGGCGCTCAAATCGGCGGCATGATGAAAAAGCCGGAAGCCATCCCCGCTCCGCCCTATTGGGGGTTCTACTTCAACGTCGGTGCTCTCGACGCCGCCATCGCACGAGCAACCACCAAGGGCGGCAAGGTCGTCAATGGCCCGATGGAAGTTCCCGGCGGCGCCTGGGTGGTCAATTGCGTCGATCCACAGGGCGCCTATTTCAATCTTGTGGCGATGAAGCGCTGAGCATCCTGTAACAGGCACTGGTGCCCCTCGTCTTGCGAACGGAGTTCCCATGAAACTTGACGCAATCGAGGTCATCACCTTGTTCGTCGAAGATATCGGCGAGGCCAGGTCGTTCTACCAGACGGTCTTTGCGCCCGAGATCGTCTATCAGGACGAAGTCTCTGCGGTGCTGAAATTCGCAGGCACCATGGTCAACCTGCTGGTATCCACACAAGCACCGGAACTGGTAGCACCTTCGGCCGTGGCAAGACCGCACGCCGGCTCCCGCGTGCTTTTGACCATCAAGGTCGATAACGCCGATGCTATTTGCGCCGAACTGCGCCGCCGTGGCGTAACGCTGCTGAACGGTCCCATCGACCGCCCCTGGGGCCGCCGCACGGCTGCCTTCGCCGACCCTTCAGGCCATGTCTGGGAGATCGCGGAGGAACTGGGCTAGCGGCGCGGCGTTTTCTGCGCGCAGATCCGCGCCGGGAGCAGTATCGCCTGCAGACACCTCCAAACGGGGCATTTCTGCAACCTCTAAAATATGGTAGGTATTGCCACCGGCCGGGGCAAATATCATGTCCAATTCACTGCTAGACGCATTGACCGCTGCAGAACTGCACTGTCCTGTGATCGTCGCCGGTCACCCGGATTATGACCGCTATCGCCGCGTCTGGAATGGCATCGCCGACCGGCGGCCCGCCGCGATCGTGAGCCCGCAAGATGTCGAGGATGTTCAAAAAGCCGTGCGTGCGGCGGCCTCGTCCGGCGCATTGCTCGCAGTTCGTGGCGGCGGCCACAGCCTGCCCGGCCTGTCCACTTGCAATGACGGGCTGGTGCTCGACCTATCCCTGATCCATTCCGTCGTCATCGACAACACCGCCCAAACCGTCGACATTGGCGGCGGGGCCTTGCTGGGTGATCTCGATCGCGCAACGGTTCCAAGGGGTTACATTGTCCCAGCGGGTATCATTTCCCATACGGGCGTCGCTGGTCTGACGCTGGGCGGCGGCATGGGCTGGGCCAGCCGCAAATATGGCCTGACCATCGACAGCTTGCTGGGTGCCGAGATCGTGCTTGCCAGCGGCGATGTCACCTGGACGAGCCCGACCTGGAACCCGGAACTCTTCTGGGCCATTCGTGGTGGCGGCGGAAATTTCGGCGTCGTCACCCGCTTCAGGTTCCAGTTGCATCCATTCGACGGCATCGTCGCCGGCCAATGGATCTACCCGCTCGAACAGGCCCGGAAGGTCCTGTCTGGATTGCGCGATCTGGCGCGTGAACAATCCCGCGACTTTACCATTTCCTTCACCGCATCACAGACAGGCGTCAACGTCACCGCTGTCTGGTCCGGCGATGCCGAGCGCGCAGGAACCGTCCTGTCGCCCTTCGGAGCCCTGGCAGACGGCGCCGCCGGCGGCCTGGAAAACCTGTCCTATCTCACCCTGCAGAGCCGCAACGACGTGGCTTTTGCCTGGTCACGCCGCTACTACGCCAAGGGTGGCTTCTGGCCCGATATCAGCGATCAAGCCATCGAACATATCATCGAGGCGATCGCCCGCGCGCCCGCGCCGGATTGCGAGATTTATGCCATCCAGCTTGGCGGCGCGGTCCGTGACATACCGGACGACGCAACCGCTTACACCGGAAGAAGCGCAGGTTACTATTGGCTGTCCGAACCGGTCTGGGACGACATGGCAGACGATGACAGGTGCATCGAATGGGGCCGCACGACCGGCCGGTTGCTGTCCGACGGATCGATCATCGGAAACTATGTCAACGAACAAGGCGACACCGGCTCAAACATCGCCCGCGATGCGTATGGTCCCGAAAAATACCAGCGCCTGGCCCGGTTGAAGGCCCGCCTTGACCCGGCAAACCTGTTTCGCCTCAATCAGAATATCGAGCCGCAGGAATAGCGCTAATCAAGTACAGGCGGATATTCTTCCAGCACATGAATTCTCCCGCCAGGAATTGCGCCTTGCAATCTCTCTTCGCATTGCACAAAATCCCCTCAATGGCGGCATAGACCCGCTTTCAAGGGGACAGCATGGCGATCAAAGCAAGCATCTATCACCTGACGCATTACAAGTACGACAAGCCGGTACGGCTCGGTCCCCAGATCATCCGGCTGAAACCGGCGGCCCATTCCAAGACCAAGGTTATCAGCCACTCGCTCAAGGTCACGCCCGAAAACCATTTCGTCACGCTGCAGCAGGACCCCTACGGCAACTACCTCTCGCGCTACGTTTTTCCCGATCCGGTAACAGAGTTCAAGATCGAGGTCGACCTCGTCGCCGACATGACGGTCTACAACCCCTTCGACTTCTTCATCGAGGAAGAGGCCGAGACATTTCCGTTCACCTATCCTGAAGATATCCGCGACGACCTGAAGATTTACATGCAGCCGGAGCCGATGAGCCCGGCGCTCGAAGCCTATATCGAGGGCATCGATCTGACACCGATGCGCACCATCGATTTCATCGTCGGCCTCAATGCCCGCCTGCAGCAGAAGGTCAACTATGTCATCCGCATGGAGCCCGGCGTCCAGACACCGGAAGAGACCCTTGCGCTTGCGCTCGGCTCCTGCCGCGATTCCAGCTGGCTTCTCGTCCAGATCCTGCGCAATCTCGGCCTCGCCGCCCGCTTCGTCTCCGGTTACCTCATCCAGCTTGCCCCCGATCTGAAGGCGCTCGACGGCCCTTCGGGCACCGAGGTCGATTTCACCGATCTGCATGCCTGGTGCGAGGTCTATATCCCCGGCGCCGGCTGGGTCGGGCTCGACCCCACCTCCGGGCTTCTGACCGGCGAAAGCCATATCCCGCTCGCAGCCACCCCGCATTACCGCAATGCCGCCCCGATCTCCGGCGGCCTCTATGGCGATGCCAACACCACCTTCGACTTCGCCATGACTGTCTCGCGCGTCGCCGAACATCCGCGCATCACCAAGCCGTTTTCCGAGGAAAGCTGGCAGGCGCTCAACGCGCTCGGCGATCACGTTGATACGGTTCTGAACGGCGCCGATGTCCGCCTGACCATGGGTGGCGAACCAACCTTCGTCTCGATCGACGATTTTGAATCCGAGGAATGGAACACCGGCGCTGTCGGCCCAACGAAACGGGACAAGGCCGACGAGCTGATCCGGAGGCTGCGCGAACGCTTCGCGCCCGGCGGTTTCCTGCATTATGGCCAAGGCAAATGGTATCCCGGCGAAAGCCTGCCACGCTGGACCTTCTCGCTTTACTGGCGCAAGGACGGATTGCCGATCTGGCACAATCCCGATCTGATCGCCGCCGAAGGCCAGGATACCAGCGTGACGGAAAAGGAGGCAGAGGCCCTCCTCACCGGCATTGCCGCCGAACTGGATATCGAGCCGGAGATGATCATCCCCGCCTTCGAGGATCCGGCCGAATGGATCATCAAGGAAGGCAGCCTGCCCGAAAATGTCGACCCCTCCAATTCCAAGCTCGAAAGCCCGGAAGAACGCGCCCGTATCGCCAAGGTCTTCGAACGCGGCCTGACGACCGCAACCGGCTACATCCTGCCCGTCCAGGCGTGGAACGCCAAGGCCGACGGCCGACGCTGGGTGAGCGAGAAATGGAAAACCCGCCGCGGCAAGATCTTCCTGATCCCCGGCGACAGCCCGATCGGCTTCCGCATGCCGCTCGGCACCCTGCCCTATGTGCCGCCGTCGCAATATCCCTATATCCACGAGGCCGACCCTTCGATCCCGCGCATGCCGCTGCCGGATTACAGCGCCCCGGCCCGGACGATGGCGCAGGCATCGCGCAAGGCGAGCGAACCGCAGCAGGACCGCAACGAACAGAATATCGCAGGCTCCGCCGGCGACTTCCGCGGCGCGGTCCGCACGGCCATGAGCGTCGAGCCGCGCGATGGCCGCCTCTGTGTCTTCATGCCGCCGGTCGAGCGCATCGAGGACTATCTCGACCTGATCGCAGCCGCCGAAAAGTCTGCTGCCGATCTCGGTCTGCCGATCCATATCGAGGGCTATTCGCCGCCGCAGGACGAGCGCATCAATGTCATGCGCGTTGCGCCCGATCCCGGCGTCATCGAGGTCAATATCCATCCGGCCTCCAACTGGGTCGATTGTGTCGCCATCACCACGGCGATCTACGAGGAAGCCCGCCTCACCCGGCTCGGCGCCGACAAATTCATGATCGATGGCCGCCACACCGGCACCGGCGGTGGCAACCATGTCGTGGTCGGCGGCGACAACCCGAACAACAGCCCGTTCCTGCGCCGCCCGGACCTGTTGAAAAGCCTGGTGCTGCACTGGCAGCGCCATCCGTCAATGTCCTACCTGTTTTCCGGCATGTTCATCGGTCCGACCAGCCAGGCGCCGCGCGTCGATGAAGCCCGGCATGACACGCTGTACGAGCTGGAAATCGCCATGGCGCAGGTGCCGGTCCCCGGCGCAGGACAACAGCCGCTGCCCTGGATGGTTGACCGCCTGTTCCGCAATCTGTTGACCGATGTCACCGGCAACACCCACCGCTCGGAAATCTGCATCGACAAGCTGTTCTCCCCGGATGGCCCGACCGGCCGTCTCGGCCTTGTCGAATTCCGCGGCTTCGAAATGCCACCGAATGCCCGCATGAGCCTTGCCCAGCAGCTGATGGTGCGGGCGCTGATCGCCCGCTACTGGCAAAACCCGGCCGAAGGCAAGCTGGTGCGCTGGGGTACGGCCCTGCATGACCGCTTCATGCTGCCGCATTATGTCTGGCAGGATTTCCTCGACGTCCTCAACGACTTGCACGCCAACGGCTTCGACATCCGCCCGGAATGGTTCGAGGCCCAGCTCGAATTCCGCTTCCCGTTCTGCGGTGAGGTCGAATATGAGGGCGCCAAGCTGGAGCTGCGCCAGGCGCTGGAGCCATGGCATGTGATGGGCGAGGAAGGCGCGCCCGGCGGCACCGTCCGTTATGTCGACAGCTCCGTCGAGCGCCTGCAGGTCAAGCTCGAAACCGCCAATCCCGAACGCTACACCGTTGCCTGCAACGGCCGTGCCCTGCCGCTGACCAGGACCGGCTTCAATGGCGTTTCCGTTGCCGGCGTGCGCTACAAGGCCTGGCAGCCATCGTCGGGTTTACACCCCAATCTGCCGGTTAACACGCCGCTTACATTCGACATTTATGATACATGGTCGAAGCGTTCGATCGGCGGCTGCATCTATCATGTTGCCCATCCGGGCGGTCGCAGTTACGACACTTTCCCGGTGAACGGCAACGAGGCGGAAGCCAGAAGGCTCGCCCGTTTCGAACCGTGGGGACATACTGCCGGTGCCTATGCACTGGCGCCGGAGGCCCCATCGGCAGAATTTCCCCTGACGCTCGATTTGCGGCGTCCGGCAGGCATGTAGGACGTTGATGTCAAAGAAGCAGACGGCAAATGCGACGCGCAACCAGGACCGGATCGGCGACGATCCGGTCTTCGGCTATCGTGCGCTCCCCGGCATTGCCGACGAAATGCTCGATACGCAGGGAAATGTCCGTCAGGTCTGGCAGCATTTTCTCGCCTCCATCGGCCGCATGGACGAGACCGAGCTGTCCAACCGCTTCGCCCGCGCCGACCGCTATCTGCGCGATGCCGGTGTGTTCTACCGTGCCTATGGCACCAAGGAGAATTCGGAGCGCAACTGGCCGCTCTCACATGTGCCGGTGCTGATCGACGACACTGAATGGCAGGCCGTCTCCAAGGGGCTCATCCAGCGCGCCGAATTGCTGGAACGGATCGCCGCCGATATCTATGGGGAAAACCGGCTCGTTGCCGAAGGATTCCTGCCGCCATCGCTGGTTGCGGGAAATCCGGAATTCCTGCGCCCGATGGTCGGCGTGCTTCCAGCCGATGGCCATTTCCTGCATTTCTGTTCCTTCGAAATCGGCCGCGGTCCGGACGGCAACTGGTGGGTCCTGTCAGACCGCACCGAGGCGCCGTCGGGCGCCGGTTTTGCGCTGGAAAACCGCGTCGCCACCACCCGCGCCTTTTCCGATCTTTATGCCGAAACCCATGTGCACCGCCTTGCCGGCTTCTTCGGCGCGTTCCGCGACGAGCTGCAATCGCGCAAGAAACATCCGGACGACCGCATCGCCGTTCTGACCCCGGGCGTCGCCAACGAGACCTATTTCGAACACGCCTATATCGCCCGCTACCTTGGCTTCATGCTGCTCGAAGGCGAGGATCTGACAGTGCTCGACGGCCGCGTCATGGTTCGAACCGTGGCTGGCCTGAAACCCGTCGGCGTGCTTTGGCGCCGTCTCGATGCCGCCTTTGCCGATCCGCTGGAACTGAATCAAAGCTCGCATATCGGCACGCCCGGCATTGTCGAGGCGCTGCGTTCCGGATCGCTGTCGATCGTCAATTCTCTGGGCTCCGGCATTCTCGAGACCCGCGCGTTCCTCGCCTTCATGCCGACCATCTGCCGCCATCTGCTTGGTGAAGATCCTATCCTGCCGAGCATCGCCACCTGGTGGTGCGGCCAGCAGCCGGAACGCGATCAGGTGGCGGGCAATATCGAGAAGATGGTCATTGGCCCGGCCTATTCCACCCGGCCGTTCTTCGACGATAACGGCCAGTCCGTTCTCGGCTCGTCACTGCGCGACACCGCCAAGACGTCGGTAACAGACTGGCTGCAGGCGGACGGCCCGAAACTCGTCGGCCAGGAAGTCGTCACGCTTTCCACCACGCCCGCCTGGATCAACGGCAAGCTGACGCCCCGGCCGATGAGCCTGCGCGTCTACGTCGCCCGCACCCGTGATGGCTGGCAGGTGATGCCGGGCGGTTTTGCACGCATTGGCTCCGGTGCGGATGCAGCCGCCATCGCCATGCAGGCTGGCGGCTCAGCAGCCGATGTTTGGATCGTCAGCCAGAAACCCGTCGAGCAGATGACACTGCTTCCAGCTGAAGAAAGCTTCATCCGCATCATGCCCGGCAGCCTGCCGAGCCGGGCCGCCGACAATCTGTTCTGGCTTGGCCGTTACATCGAACGGGCTGAAGGCGCGCTGCGCATCCTACGCGCCTGGCATGGCCGCTTTGCCGAAACCGCCAATACCGAAATGCCGCTGCTGAAGGATATCACCGATTATCTGGCCGTACTGGATATCGATACGAAACAGCCGGTGCCCGACAGCCTGATGGCCAATATCAACAGCGCCCTGTTTTCCGCCAGCAACATCCGCGACCGCTTCTCCGCCGATGGCTGGCTGGCGCTCAACGATCTTGCCAAGACCGCCCGCAAGTTCCAGTCGACGGTGCAGGCCGGCGACGACGCCACCCACGCGATGACCGTGCTGCTGCGCAAGCTCGCAGGCTTTGCCGGTCTGGTACATGAAAACATGTACCGCTTCACCGGCTGGCGCTTCCTGTCGATCGGCCGCTATCTCGAACGCGGCCTGCACATGACGCGGCTGCTCGGCCATCTCTCCGGCGAGGATGCGCCCGATGGCGCCTACGACATGCTGCTCGAAATCGGCGACAGCGTCATGACCCATCGCCGCCGCTACAACGTCAACACCGCCGCCCTCACTGTTACCGATCTTTTGGCGCTCGATCCGCTCAATCCGCGTTCGATCCTCTACCAGCTGAACGAGATCAAGACGGAGGTCGAGCAATTGCCGAATGCCTTTTCCAACGGCCAGATGTCGCCCTTTTACCGCGAAGCCTTGAAGCTGCACGCAGGCCTCGCGGTCATGACCCCGGAAGCGATGAGCGCTGAGGTCTACGCCAATCTGGAACGGGAACTCGGCCGCTTCTCCGACATCCTCGCGCAAACCTATCTCGGATAAGATACGACGAACGCAGCACCGCGCCGGATTTGGGAACCCATGCTCTACGACATCAATCTGCGGATCACCTACACCTACGAAGTCCCGGTTTCCGGCGGCCGCCATGTCGTGCGTGTCCTGCCCTTGTCTCTTCCTGATCGCCAGCGCCTGGTTGCTGGCACCGTCACCTGCACGCCGTCTCCGGAAGAGCGCCGCGACAGCGTCGATTTCTTCGCCAATCCGTCGACCTCGATCCTGTTTCGCAAACAGCACGAAAAGCTGGTGATCCGCATGCAGGCGCGAGTCCAGCTTGAACAGCAGCCGCTCGCCGCAGACTTCTCGCCGGATCTTTCGCGGTTCCCGGCCGAGATCGCCAACGTCTGGTCGCTCGACGCCAATTCGCCGCATCATTTCCTCGGCGCCAGCCCGCGCCTTCCAGAAGATGCAGCGATCGCGGCCTATGCCCGGGCCGTCGCCAAACCCGGCATGACCATCCGCCAGATCGCCACCGCCCTGTGCGCTCAAATCCATACGGATTTCGCCTATGATCCGAAGGCGACCACGGTCGACACGACCCCGCGCGAGGCTTTCGACCTGAAACGCGGCGTCTGCCAGGACTTTACCCATGTGATGATCACCGCTTTGCGCAGCCTCGGCATACCCGCCGGTTATGTCAGCGGCTTCCTCAGAACCATCCCGCCGCCGGGCAAGGAACGCCTCGAAGGCGCCGACGCCATGCATGCCTGGGTGCGCGTCTGGTGCGGATCGACCACGGGCTGGCTCGAACTCGACCCGACCAACAATATTTTTGCCGGCCTCGACCACATCGTCGTCGGCCATGGCCGCGACTACAGCGACGTCGCCCCGGTCATCGGTGTCCTGAAAAGCTACGGATCGCACAAGACCGAACAGGCCGTCGACGTCATTCCGCTGCAGTGAACCAAAACGGGAAAGCCCGAAGTCCCCTTTTGAGACGCCCTAAACACGGCGAAACGCCTGCATTCCCAGCACAATTAAAATTGTACTCAATTGCAACCCATGAGTTGAACAGGATCGTAACATTTACTGGATAGAGGTCGTTTTATGGGAAATGATATTCCAGGTAGGTAAAAAGTGACCAAGAGAACCCGTCTTCTTCAATCGTTCTTTAATCTTGCTGCTGACAAGTCTGGCAATTTCGCATTAATGACCGCCCTTATTGTACCCGTCGTTCTCGTCGCGGGCGGCTCTGCTGTCGATTACACAGTCGCCGTTTCGGAGAAATCCAAGCTGCAGGAGATCGCCGATGGCGCGGTTTTGGCCGGCGGTGGGGTTTTCGACGGCACCAATTTTTCAACCGCAAAGGCCATGGCCAAGGACTTTATCGAAGCCAGTTCCACAGGCGCGTTGGATGAAGATGCCAGCAAGGGCGAAAAACTCGCCGTATTTCGGTACAAGATCAGCGCGGTCGATAAGACACTCACCGTCACGATGACCAAGCCGGTGCCGACAAGCCTGATGAAGATTGCATCGATAGACTCCGTCGATGTGAGTGTCATCGCGTCGGCACTGTCGCCGATGAAGCCGGAAAAGATTACCTTTACACCAACCAAGGCTCAGGGCTGGTACTACAAGAAAATTTCCATTCTCGTCTTGCGCAAAGGGGCAAGCGCAGAAGAGGTTGTCGGCACGGTTACCTACCAACCGACGACACAGGCAAATGGTGGCCAAGGTACCTATGTCGCCAAGCCCGCGGGAGTTATCGACCTCGGCAAGTATACCAATTTGGCACTCCGCATGGACATCAAGAACGATGGGTGCGACGTAGGGTACAAGGCAACGGTCAAGAACAGCACAGTCACATGCAACAAGAGCACCAAAACGGCAGATCAGTCTTTCAACTCGGTCCTGCGTACGGACGATCCGGCCACCAGCAACCATCTCTTCGTTGACGGCAAGCAGGTTCCGCTTGGCGTGAAGGCATCGCTGGAAAAATATTTCGGCTGCACGAAGACGCAGGAACATGCCTGGGAAGACGGCGGCGGCTGGGACCGGCAGGACTTCTTCTACACCGTTACCGCGACCTGCGGCGCCGACGGGAGCTATGTTCGCCTCACGAAGTAAAATGACGGCTCGAAGTTGAGGGAAGCCTCGGCCATGACCGTTCGCCTGACACAATAACCGCTTTACCGCTACGGCAGAAAGCCCGTTCCGAGATATCGGAGCGGGCTTTTTCGCGTTATCCGAAAATTTGCAAGCCGTTTCGAACAGACCCTCTCAGACAATTTTCATCTTATTGAAAACGCTATTGCAAGCGCTTCGTATCGGTGCATAAATCGCTTATATGCCCCGTTGGTGTTCGCCTCCGGTCTCCCAAACCGCACGCAGAGGGTAAGCCTTTTCCATGATCGACCGTTTGTCCAACGAGAAAATTCCGAGCGCTGCGCCTCGCGAATCCAACTCTGAAGTCCTGGCCCAGGAAATCATCGAGCGCCTCACCTACCGTATCGGCAAGGACCCGAAAGTTGCCAAGCCGCACGACTGGTTGACCGCCGCGATCCTGGTGGTGCGCGACCGCATTACCGACAACTGGATGGAATCGACCCGCAAGACCTACGCCACCGATGCCAAGCGCGTTTACTACCTGTCGCTCGAGTTCCTGATCGGCCGCCTGATGCGCGATGCCGTCACCAATATCGGCCTGATGGACGAATTGCGCGAGGCGCTGGCCTCCTTTGGCGTCGATCTCGACGTGATCGCAGCGCTTGAGCCGGACGCAGCGCTCGGCAATGGCGGCCTTGGCCGCCTCGCCGCCTGCTTCATGGAGAGCATGGCGACCGTCGACATCCCCGCCTATGGCTACGGCATCCGCTACGTGCACGGCCTGTTCCGCCAGCAGATGGCCGATGGCTGGCAGGTGGAACTGCCGGAAACCTGGCTCGCCCACGGCAACCCCTGGGAATTCGAGCGCCGCGAAAGTTCCTACGAAATCGGCTTCGGCGGTTCGGTCGAAACCGTCAATGTCGATGAGGAAGTGACCCGCTACGTCTGGAAACCGGCCGAGCGCGTCATCGCCACGGCCTGCGATACACCCGTCGTCGGCTGGCGCGCCAAGCGCGTCAACACGCTGCGCCTGTGGACCGCCCATCCGATCGACCCGATCCTGCTCGACGCCTTCAATGCCGGCGATCACATCGGCGCGCTCAGAGAAAGCAACAAGGCCGAAAGCCTTGCCCGCGTGCTCTACCCGGCAGACGCGACCCCTGCCGGTCAGGAACTGCGCCTGCGCCAGGAATTCTTCTTCTCGTCCGCCTCGCTGCAGGACATCCTGCGCCGTCATCTGCAGCAATATCCGGATTTCACCTCGCTGCCGGACAAGGTGGCGATCCAGCTCAACGATACCCATCCGGCCGTTTCCGTTGCTGAACTCGTCCGGCTGTTGACCGATATTCATGGCATGGATTTCGAGACCGCCTGGGATATCGCCCGCCACACGTTTTCCTACACCAACCACACGCTTTTGCCGGAAGCGCTGGAAACCTGGCCGGTACCGTTGTTCGAGCGGCTCCTGCCGCGCCACATGCAGATCGTCTATGCGATCAACGCCAAGATCCTGCTCGAGGCCCGCAAGCAGAAGAGCCATACGGATCAGGAGGTGCGCAATATCTCGCTGATCGACGAGAGCGGCGACCGCCGCGTGCGCATGGGCAACCTCGCCTTTGTCGGCTCCCACTCGATCAACGGTGTGTCCGCGCTTCATACCGAGCTGATGAAGGAAACGGTGTTTGCCGATCTGCACCGGCTCTACCCGGAGCGGATCAACAACAAGACCAACGGCATCACGCCGCGCCGCTGGCTGATGCAGTGCAATCCCGAACTCGTCACGCTGATCCGCGGTGCGATCGGCGATGAGTTCATGGACAATACCGAAGCTCTGCAGGCGCTCGATCCCTTCGCCGACAAGCCGGATTTCCAGGAAAAATTCGCTGCGATCAAGCGCGCCAACAAGGTCAAGCTGGCCCAGCTGGTGCAGAGCCGCATGGGCATCCGCATCGATCCGTCGGCGATGTTCGACATCCAGATCAAGCGCATCCACGAATACAAGCGCCAGCTCCTCAACATCATCGAGGCGATCTCGCTCTACGACCAGATCCGCTCGCATCCGGAGCTTGACTGGGTTCCGCGGGTAAAACTGTTCGCCGGCAAGGCGGCGCCGAGCTATCACAATGCCAAGCTGATCATCAAGCTGGCCAATGATGTGGCCAAGGTGATCAACAACGATCCGTCGGTGCGTGGCCTGCTGAAGATCGTCTTCATCCCCAACTATAACGTCTCGCTTGCCGAGATCATGGTACCAGCCGCCGATCTGTCGGAACAGATTTCGACTGCCGGTATGGAAGCATCCGGAACCGGCAACATGAAGTTCGCGTTGAATGGTGCGCTGACGATCGGAACGCTTGACGGCGCCAATGTCGAAATGCGCGACTGGGTCGGTGAGGAGAACATCAAGATCTTCGGGATGACGGCAGACGAAGTCGCCAAGGTGCGCGCCGAGGGCCACAATCCCCGCGCCATCATCGAGCAATCGCGCGAGCTGTCACAGGCCCTGTTCGCGATCTCGTCCGGCGTCTTTTCTCCTGATGATCGTGATCGCTTCTCGGGTCTGATCGATGGCATCTACAATCACGACTGGTTCATGGTCGCCGCCGATTTCGATGCCTATACCAAGGCGCAGCGCGAAGTGGACGCGATCTGGACGGACACGGCCAGCTGGTATTCCAAGACCATCCGCAACACCGCGCGCATGGGCTGGTTTTCCTCTGACCGCACAATCCGGCAATATGCCGGGGAAATTTGGAGAGCCGGATGACATCAGTGCCGAAAGACGCCACACCTACCGCTTCGCCAGCCAGTCTGTCGGCGGAAGAAATTGCGGCGATCCTCGCTGGCACTCATAGCAATCCGTTTGCCGTCCTCGGTGTCCATCCGGCGGGCAAGGAATTCGTCGCCCGCTGTTTCATTCCCGGCGCCGAAACGGCGACCGCCGAAACATTGACCGGCAAGGAGATCGGTACGCTGACACGGCGTGACGATGCCGGTTTCTTCGAGGGCATCATTGCCGTCAAGAAGGCCCAGCCAATCCGCTACCGCGCCCGCAACAGCGGCGGCGAATGGACCGTGACCGATTGTTACAGTTTTGGTCCGGTGCTCGGGCCGATGGACGACTATTACATCCGCGAGGGCTCGCATCTGCGGCTGTTCGACAGAATGGGTGCGCATCCGATCAAGCATGACGGTGCCGACGGCTTTCATTTCGCCGTCTGGGCGCCGAATGCCAGGCGTGTCTCCGTCGTCGGTGATTTCAACGATTGGGACGGCCGCCGCCATGTGATGCGGTTGCGCCAGGACACCGGCATCTGGGAAATCTTCGTGCCCGATGTCCAGCCGGGCGCCATCTACAAATACGAAATCGTCGGCAAGAATGGCGAACTGTTGCCGTTGAAGGCCGATCCCTTCGCCCGCCGCTCGGAATTGCGCCCCAACAATGCGTCGATGACCACAGGCGAGATCGAACAGGTCTGGCAGGACGAGGCGCACCGCGCGCATTGGGCCAATGTCGATGCCCGCCGCCAGCCGATCTCGATCTACGAGGTTCATGCCGCATCGTGGCAGCGCCGCGACAATGGCGACATGCTGACCTGGGACGAACTAGCGGAACGCCTGATCCCCTACTGCGTCGATATGGGTTTTACTCATATCGAGTTCCTGCCGATCACCGAATATCCCTATGATCCCTCCTGGGGATACCAGACCACCGGCCTCTATTCACCGACCGCCCGCTTCGGCGAACCGGAAGGCTTTGCCCGCTTCGTCAACGGCGCCCACAAGGTTGGCCTTGGCGTCATCCTGGATTGGGTTCCGGCGCATTTCCCGACCGACGCCCACGGTCTTCGCTGGTTCGATGGCACCGCCCTTTACGAGCATGAGGACCCGCGTCAGGGCTATCATCCCGACTGGAACACCGCGATTTACAATTTCGGCCGCGCCGAAGTGTTTTCCTACCTCGTCAACAACGCGCTCTACTGGGCCGAAAAATTCCATCTGGACGGTTTGCGCGTCGATGCGGTCGCCTCGATGCTCTATCTCGATTATTCGCGCAAGCACGGCGAATGGGTGCCGAACGAATATGGCGGCAACGAGAACCTCGACACCGTCCGCTTCCTGCAGACGATGAACAAGGAAGTCTACGGCAGCCATCCCGGCATCATCACCATTGCCGAGGAATCTACCTCATGGCCGAAGGTTTCCGCTCCGGTCCATGCCGGCGGCCTCGGCTTCGGCTTCAAGTGGAACATGGGCTTCATGCACGACACGCTGCAATATCTGCAGCGCGAGCCGATCCACCGCAAGCACCACCACAACGACCTGACTTTCGGTCTGCTTTACGCCTTCAGCGAAAATTTCGTGCTGCCGCTCAGCCATGACGAAGTGGTGCATGGCAAGGGCTCGCTGATTGCCAAGATGGCCGGTGACGACTGGCAGAAATTCGCCAATCTCAGGGCCTATTACGGCTTCATGTGGGGCTATCCCGGCAAGAAGCTGCTGTTCATGGGCCAGGAATTCGCCCAGTGGCAGGAATGGGCAGAAGACCGTGCACTCGACTGGAACCTGCTCGAATATCCGATGCACGAAGGCATGCGCCGTCTGGTGCGGGATCTGAACGGCACCTATCGCAACAAGGCCGCGCTGCACGCCCGCGACTGCGAGGGGGAAGGCTTCGAATGGCTGATTGCCGACGACCGGGAAAATTCGGTCTTCGCCTGGCTGCGCAAGGCACCCGGTGAAAAGACCATTGCCGTCATCAGCAATTTCACCCCGGTCTACCGGGAAAATTATACGATACCGCTCCCCGTGGGGGGACGATGGAAAGAAATTCTCAACAGCGACGCCGAGATTTACGGCGGTAGCGGCAAAGGCAACAGAGGAGCCGTCCAGGCAACGAAAAACAGTGCAGGCGTCATGACAGCCACCATCACTTTGCCGCCTCTGGCGACATTGATGCTGGAGCAGGAGTAGCGCACGGCAAGGCGGGCTCCCAAGACCCGCCAACCTCGTGGGCGACAAGAATAATTGGAGAGGACACGGGTTCCCAGAGTGATCAAACCATCCGGGAACCATACTATCGGGAGGAAATTCAATGGAAAAACGCACCCAGCCCCTCGCCCGTGATGCAATGGCCTATGTCCTTGCCGGCGGACGCGGAAGCCGCCTGAAGGAATTGACCGATCGCCGCGCCAAGCCCGCGGTCTATTTCGGCGGCAAGGCCCGCATCATCGATTTCGCGCTCTCCAACGCGCTCAATTCCGGTATCCGCCGCATCGGCGTCGCGACCCAGTACAAGGCGCATTCGCTGATCCGCCACCTGCAGCGCGGCTGGAACTTCCTGCGCCCGGAGCGTAACGAAAGTTTCGACATCCTGCCCGCCTCCCAGCGCGTCTCCGAGACGCAGTGGTATGAAGGCACCGCCGACGCCGTCTACCAGAACATCGACATCATCGAGGATCACGGCGTCGAATACATGGTCATCCTGGCCGGCGACCATGTCTACAAGATGGACTACGAATTGATGCTGCAACAGCACGTCGATTCCGGCGCCGACGTCACCATCGGCTGCCTGGAAGTGCCGCGCATGGAAGCGACCGGCTTCGGCGTCATGCATGTCGATGAGAAAGACCAGATCATCGCCTTCGTTGAAAAGCCGGCCGACCCGCCGGGCATTCCCGGCAATCCGGAGATGGCGCTGGCCTCGATGGGCATCTATGTCTTCCACACCAAGTTCCTGATGGATGTGCTACGCCGCGACGCCGCCGATCCGACATCGAGCCGCGATTTTGGCAAGGACATCATCCCCTATATCGTCCAGCACGGCAAAGCCGTCGCCCACCGCTTCAACCAGTCCTGCGTTCGCTCCGATTTCGAGCGCGAAGCCTATTGGCGCGATGTCGGCACGATCGATGCCTATTGGCAGGCTAACATCGACCTCACCCATGTCACGCCGGAACTCGACATCTACGACGGCACCTGGCCGATCTGGACGTTCGCCGAAATCAAGCCGCCGGCAAAATTCGTCCATGACGACGAAAACCGCCGTGGGTCCGCCACCTCCTCACTCGTGTCAGGCGATTGCATCATTTCCGGCGCGTCGCTCAACCGCTCCATGCTGTTTACCGGCGTCCGGGTGAATTCCTATTCCCGTCTCGATGGGGCCGTCATCCTGCCGAACGTCAAGATCGGCCGGCACACCCAGCTGAGCAACGTCGTCATCGACAGCCGCGTCGTCATTCCGGAAGGCCTCGTCGTCGGCGAGGATCCGGAATTCGACGCCAAGCGCTTCCGCCGCTCGGAAAACGGCATATGCCTGATCACCCAGGCGATGATTGACAAGCTGGATCTGTGAGCATGGAAGTTCTGTCCGTCGCATCGGAAGTCTTTCCGCTGATCAAGACAGGGGGTCTCGCCGACGTGGCGGGCGCCCTGCCGGCGGCAATGAAACCGCACGGCGTGCGCATGCGCACGCTGATGCCAGGCTACCCGGTGGTGATGCAGAAGATCAGGAAGCCGCAGAAGATCGGCGGCTTCGACAACCTTTTCGGATATCCGGCCTCGATCCTCGCAGTCGATCACGACGGTCTCGATCTTCTCGTACTCGACGCGCCGGAACTGTTCGATCGCGACGGCGGCCCCTATGTCGATCAGGCCGGCCGCGATTATGCCGACAATTTCCGCCGGTTCGCGGCCCTGTCTCTGGCTGCTGCCGAGATTGCCGGTGGCCTGCTACCGAGCTGGAAGCCGGATCTCGTCCACGTGCATGACTGGCAGGCGGCGCTGACGCCCGTCTACATGCGCTTCGGCCCCGCCCATGCGACGCCGGTCGTGCTGACCATCCACAACATCGCCTTCCAGGGGCAGTTCGGCCCGGATGTCTTTGCCGAACTGGCACTGCCGCCGGATGCCTTTTCGATGCACTATGTCGAATATTTCGGCGATGTCGGCTTCCTCAAGGGTGGCTTGCAGACGGCCAATGCCATCACCACCGTCAGCCCGTCCTATGCCCAGGAAATCCTCACCCCGGAATTCGGCATGGGCTTTGAAGGCCTGCTGACGGCCCGCCTGTCCAGCCTCTCGGGTATCGTCAACGGCATCGATACCGAAATCTGGGATCCGCAGACCGACAAGAACATCGCCGAGACCTATGGCCCGACTTCGCTGAAGAAGCGCGAAGCCAACCGCAAGGCGCTGTCGGCGCAGTTCGGTTTCGACAATGCCCCCGGCCCGATCTTCTGCGTCGTCAGCCGTTTGACCTGGCAGAAGGGCATGGACGTGCTCGCCGAGGTGATCGACGATATCGTCGATAATGGCGGCAAGCTTGCCGTGCTCGGCTCCGGCGATCCGGCGCTCGAAAGCGCCTTCGTCTCTGCCGCTGCCCGCCATCCCGGCCGGGTCGGTATGGTCATCGGTTACAACGAACCTTTGTCGCATCTGATGCAGGCCGGCGCCGATGCGATCCTTATTCCGTCCCGTTTTGAGCCCTGTGGCCTCACCCAGCTCTACGGCCTGCGCTACGGCTGCGTGCCGGTCGTCGCCCATACCGGCGGCCTTGCCGATACGATCATCGATGCCAACGAAGCGGCTTTGGCTGCAAAAGTTGCCACCGGCTTCCAATTCTCGCCCGTTTCTGCTGCGAGCTTGCGCCAGGCGCTTCGGCGTGTATTTACCGCCTACCGGCAACCGAAAGTCTGGGCTCGTCTCCAGGCCCAGGGTATGAAATCAGACGTGTCCTGGGATATGAGTGCGCATCGCTATGCCGATCTCTATTCCAGTCTTCTTGCGAAAGGCTAAGACCATGATCAGAACCGTTCAGACCACGCCCTATTTGGATCAGAAGCCCGGAACCTCCGGCCTGCGCAAGAAGGTGCCGGTCTTCCAGCAGAAGAACTACGCCGAGAATTTCATCCAGTCGATCTTCAACAGCCTCGACGGGTTCAAGGGCGAAACGCTGGTGATCGGCGGCGATGGCCGCTATTACAACCGCGAAGTCATCCAGATCGCCATCAAGATGGCGGCTGCCAACGGTTTCGGCCGCATCCTCGTCGGTCGGGGCGGCATTCTCTCCACACCGGCTGCGTCCAACGTCATCCGCAAATACAAGGCTTTTGGCGGCATCGTGCTCTCGGCCAGCCACAATCCCGGCGGCCCGACCGAGGATTTCGGCATCAAATACAATATCGGCAATGGCGGCCCGGCCCCTGAAAAGGTCACCGACGCCATCTATGCCGGCACCCGCACGATTGAAAGCTACAAGATCGCCGAGGCAGCTGACATCAACCTCGATAGCGAAGGCAGCCAGGACCTTGCCGGCATGGAGGTCGTGGTCATCGACCCGGTTGCCGACTACGCCGAACTGATGGAGAAGCTGTTCGATTTCCCGGCCATCCGCAACCTGATCGGCGGCGGCTTCCGCATTCTCTTCGATGCGATGAGCGCGGTTACCGGCCCCTATGCCAAGGAAATCCTCGAAAACCGCCTGGGCGCCGCCAAGGGCTCGGTACTGAACTTCATTCCGCTGCCTGATTTCGGTGGCCACCATCCCGACCCCAACCTCGTCCACGCCCGCGTGCTCTACGAGGAAATGATGAGCGAGGATGCGCCCGACTTCGGTGCCGCCTCCGATGGTGACGGCGACCGCAACCTGATCATCGGCAAGGGCATCTTCATAACCCCGTCCGATAGCCTCGCGATGCTCGCCGCCAATGCCAGCCTCGCACCCGGCTATTCCAAGGGCCTTGCCGGCATCGCCCGCTCAATGCCGACCAGTGCCGCCGCTGACCGCGTTGCCGAAAAGCTCGGCATCGGCATGTTCGAGACCCCAACCGGCTGGAAATTCTTCGGCAACCTGATGGATGCCGGCCTCGTGACCATCTGCGGCGAGGAAAGCGCCGGCACCGGCTCCAGCCATGTCCGCGAAAAGGACGGTCTCTGGGCAGTCCTGCTCTGGTTGAACATTCTCGCCGTGCGCATGGAAAGCGTCGAGGATATCGCCCGCCAGCATTGGACCACCTATGGCCGCAACTACTACTCGCGCCACGACTATGAAGAAGTTGATTCCGATGCGGCAAACGGCCTGATGACGTCGTTGCGCGACCAACTCGCCACCCTGCCGGGCAAGACCTTCGGCAAGCTCAAGGTCGCAACCGCAGACGACTTCTCCTACAACGACCCGATCGACAAGTCGGTGTCGAACAACCAGGGCATCCGCATCCTGTTCGAAGGCGGCTCCCGCGTTGTCT
The DNA here is from genome assembly GCA_900473685.1 of Hyphomicrobiales bacterium. Classification (GTDB taxonomy): domain Bacteria; phylum Pseudomonadota; class Alphaproteobacteria; order Rhizobiales; family Rhizobiaceae; genus Pararhizobium. The sequence continues at coordinate 130,189 of UCNE01000009.1, read as the reverse complement.
TCCGACTGTCAGGCACCGGCACCTCGGGCGCAACCCTGCGCGTCTATATCGAACGCTACGAGCCAGACGCCTCCAGGCATGACACCGAAACCCAGGAAGCCCTTGCCGATCTGATCGCTGTTGCCGACCAGATCGCCGGCATCAAGACCCGCACCGGCCGCACCGAACCGACTGTCATTACCTGACCGGATACGCTAAGGGAGGCATAGCCTCCGTCACCCTCCCCTTGAGGGGGAGGGTCGGCACGCAGTGCCGGGGTGGGGTGACCGCCAAACGGTATTCCAACCACAGCCGCACAAGGAATTGCGACAATGACCGACGACGATCTTGTCGCCCTCTACAAGGCCGGTAAATTCAAGGAAGCGCTGACTGCTGCCATTGGTGAAAACGGCAAGTCCAAATCCACGCCCACCCGCCTCGTCATGGACAAGCAGGCCGGCAAACTGCGCTGCTATCGCGGCAACAAGCGCGTCGAGAAAGATACCAACGGCGAATGGCAACTGGTAAAGCTGCTGCCCTAAGCAATCCCGGCAAAAGTGCGCAACGGTTTTGCATCCGGAATTGCGCCAAAACAAAGAGATAGAGCGCTTTCGCGTCTCGAAGAAAACGGCTCTACGCCACCGGCCGCCCCGTCGCCACTTCAAGCACCTGAAACCAATCCTGCAGATCAAACTCGATCTCCGTAGCCCGCGCCAGCCCCTTCACCCGCTCGGGATCGGTCGAGCCGATAATTGGCAACGGTTTCGACGGCAATCGCAGTAACCATGCCAGCGCGACCGTACCCGGTCCGGGAACGCCATATTGGGCAGCAAGAGCGGTCAAGAGATCGACAAGCCGCGGATTGCCTTTCTCCCGGTCGAACAGGCGTCCACCTCCCAGCGGCGACCATGCCATCGGCGCGATCCCCAGGCGCTGGCAATCGTCCAGCGTTCCATCGGTGAGCGGCACCGTATGGCTGACCGAAAGCTCGATCTGGTTGGCGACGAGCGGAATGTTGAGCTTCGCTTGCAGTAGCGCGACCTGCGACGACGTGTAGTTCGAGACGCCGACGGAGCGCGTCTTGCCTTCCTTCACCAGCGCCTCCAGCACGCCGGCCACTTCGGCCGCATCCAGCAGCGGATCGGGCCGATGCAGAAGCAGCAGGTCGACATGATCGGTCTTCAGGTTGCGCAGCGAATTTTCCAGCGACAGGCGGATATGCCCGGCCGTGCTGTTATAGTGCTTGACCCGGTGTTCCGGCCGCGCCGGGCCGGTCAGCGCGATGCCGCATTTCGTCACCAGCTCGATCCGGTTGCGCAGGTCCGGGCGGGTGGCCAGCATCGCGCCGAACAGCGCTTCGACGCGGTAACCGCCATAGATATCGGCATGGTCGATCGTGGTGATCCCGGCATCGAGGCACGTATCGACAGTGCGAGCGATCGAGGCGATCCCGCTCGTTTCCGGATTGCCGGCAATGCGAAACGCGCCCCAGACCATTCTGGAAAATTCAGGGCCGTCGCGATGAAGCTGGATACGGGATGACATGATGCGGAGACACTCGCTCGGTGGTTTCAAAAACGGACAATGATCGGCAGCGGCCCGTTCCGCAACATATACCGGCCCGGCAACGCCGATACAACGAAGGGTTATAGACGGGAGACGCGAAGACGGAATAAGTTGCCACCGTTGCGAGATTCCCGCCGCTGGCAGATTAGATGGAGACTGACATGACGTTGACCAAAACCGCCCGAAAACCATCGGCTTTCGTCCTTGGCGTCGGCCTCTTCCTTGCAGCGTTCGCCTTCGTCAGCCTACCGACCGTCAGCTCAGCCCAGACGGCGAACGAGCGGCTTGCCTTCCCCCGCGGCAAATCCGGCACCGTCGTGCGCGATACCGTTCGCGGCTATGAAAGCGTCGAGTATCATGTCGACCTGTCGGCCGGCCAGCGGCTGACCGTCGATCTGCAGACCAGCAATGCCAGCAATTATTTCAACGTGACCGCCCCCGGCGCTGCCGAAGCCATGTTCGCCGGCTCCAGCGAGGGCAATCGTTTCCAGGCCAGAGTTCCCTCCAGCGGTGACTATAAGATCACCGTCTACCTGATGCGCAATGCCGCCCGGCGCAACGAGACGGCCCGTTACACCCTTTCGGTCAGCGCCACCGGCGCCGTCGCCGCCAAACCGCAACCGGCTGGCGATTATGCCGACGGCCTGTCTGGCGGACCTGACTGGTGGCAGGTGTCCGGCGTCTCCTCGAACGACACATTGAACATCCGCACCCTGCCCTCGTCGCAGGGCCGCGTCGTCGCCCAACTGGTCAACGGCGAATTGCTGCGCAACATGGGTTGCCGCATGTCGGCCGGCCAGCGCTGGTGCCGCGTCTCCACCGAAGACGGCATCCGCGGCTGGGCTGCCGGCCGTTTCCTGCGCGAGGCAAGCCGGTAACGAACGCTTTGCGGACAGCTTGAAAGTCGCGGGGAGCCCGGCTGATCAGCGCTGTTACCCACTATTTCCGGTAATCATCTCCGGCAAGGATTTTTTGGGGGGCCTCAAATCTCCGTCATGTCAGTCCTTGCAGCGGGGATGACGGAGGAAATATCTGCCTCCTCAGGGGTGGGCGCCCCCGCCCAGTTTCAGCGGGAAAGAACGGCATTCTCTCGTTCAATTTCAAATACTTACATAAAATTTCACCCGTAATCGCCGCCCTCCACCGCTCACAAAGATCATCCCCGCAAATCCCCGCCCCTCAAAACCGTGGCACACTCATCTTGTCCTGCCATTGGATACACCGGTTTGCGTTACCGGCGAGGTGGGGCCGGTGCCCGAAGGATTTGGCGAAACGCGCGCAAAATCCCCGGGGCTGCGTGAAAGGCGGTTCTCCTCCGGTTCGCAAATGAACCGGGCGTGCCGGGTAGCCACGCCGTCTTGTGGACGGTCCAGGGCTGAACCCCGCCACATTGGAAGGCTTGGCGGATAAGCGGCCGGGCTGGGGCATTGGAGGCTTTCCTGTCAGAGCGGAAAGCGCAGAAGAACCTGAGAAGCGCGGCAGAAAACACCGAACGGGGCGCCGGAAGGCGTCATATAATCTTATTTAGCTCCGGCACTTTCCAGCGCCCCGGCCGAATAAGCATCAGAGAAAACCACGGCGGATTTTCCGGGCGTGGCTATAGCCCGTGGAAAGTACCGCGATCTCCCTCTTCTCCCCATCGGGGAGAAGAGGGAACGCTACTCCCCCTCAAGGGGAGGGTAAGAACAATACCGCTTGCAACAAAGCCGAAAGCGAGGACAAATCACTGTCAAACCAATCTGATACGAAACCTCCGAAGTCCCCACATCATCCCAAGGTGCCCCGATGCCGAACCTGCCCGCTTCCCCCCTCGGCGCCACGCTCACCGGCAGCGACACGGCATTCGCGGTCCGGTCTTCCTCCGCATCCGGTATCGATCTTTGCCTATACGATGCAGATGGCAACCGCGAACTGCGCCGCCTGCCGATGCAACGCGGCGAGGACGATATTTACAGCCTGACGATCCTGGATGCGCCAGCGGGCACCCGCTACGGTTTTCGGGCCTCAGGAACCTACGATCCGGACAACGGCCTCTGGTTCGACCCCGCCAAGCTTTTGGTTGACCCCTATGCCCGCGAACTCGACCGGCCCTTCCATTACGATCCCCGCCTGTCGGCCTTCGGGGACGACACCGCCGATCTGGTGCCAAAGGCGATCGTGACCGCGCCGCAGAGCGCACAACGCCAGCCCCCGGTCTTCCAGACCGGCGGCCTGATCTACGAGGTCGCCGTCCGCCCCTTCACCATGCTGCATCCCGATGTGCCGGAACAGCAACGCGGCACTGTCGCGGCACTCGCCCATCCTGCTGTCATCGCCCATGTGAAACGCATCGGCGTCTCCGCTATCGAGCTGATGCCGATCACCGCGTGGATCGACGAGCGCCACCTGCCGCCGCTCGGCCTTACCAACGGCTGGGGCTACAATCCCGTCGCCTTCATGGCGCTCGACCCGCGCATTGTGCCTGGCGGCATGACCGAATTGCGCGAAACCGTCGCCGCACTTCATGCCGAGGGGATCGGCACCATTCTCGATCTTGTCTTCAATCATTCCGGCGAAAGCGACCGCTTTGGCGCAACGCTGTCCATGCGCGGCCTCGACAACCACGTCTATTACCGTCATGCCGCGGACCGGCCGGGCGAACTGGTCAACGACACCGGCACCGGCAACACCATCGCCTGTGATCATCCGGTGGTGCGCCAGCTGATCCTCGACAGCCTGCGCCATTTTGTTCTGTCGGCAGGCATAGACGGCTTCCGGTTCGATCTCGGCTCGATCCTCGGCCGAGATGCCAATGGTTTCCGCAGCGATGCCGCCCTGCTTACCGAAATGCGCACCGACCCAGTCCTGAAAGACCGCATCCTGATCGCCGAACCCTGGGATATCGGCCCGGGGGGCTATCAACTCGGCAATTTTCCTGCTCCCTTCCTCGAATGGAACGACCGGGCGCGCGATGACCTGCGCCGTACCTGGCGCGGCGATAGCCATACGATCGGAGATCTCGCGACGGCGCTGGCCGGCTCGTCCAATATCTTCTCCCGCAACGGCGGCGAAAAGACCCGCAGCGTCAATTTCATTGCCGCCCATGATGGCTTCACCTTGATGGATCTCGTCTCCTATGCCGGTAAGCACAACGAGGCGAATGGCGAGGACAACCGCGACGGCCACAACGAAAATCAATCCTGGAACAACGGCGTCGAAGGCGCAACGGCCGATCCCGAGGTTCTGGGCTTCCGCCGCCGCGATGTCATGGGCCTGCTCTCCACCCTGTTTGCCAGCCGCGGCGCCATCATGCTGACAGCGAGTGATGAAGGCGGCCGCACCCAGCACGGCAACAACAACGCCTATTGCCAGGACAACGCCATCACCTGGGTCGATTGGAGCAGATTGGATGACGCGCTGATCGCCCACACCGCAGCCCTGTCGCAGATCCGCGGCCGCTTCGATGTCTTTCGCGGGACTAATTTCTTCACCGGCAACGGCGACGTCGAATGGCTGCGGTTCGATGGCCAGCCAATGACGACCGGCAACTGGGAAAGCGCCACCGCCGACCACCTGGTCATGCTGCTTTCCACCGGTGACGCGGTGCAGAACAGGCGCACCCGGCTTGCCGTCGCCATTAACCGCAGCCATGCGCCGCATCCGGTTCATCTGCCGGTCCGGCCGGGCTCGGGCTGGCAGAGCCTGCTGCCTCCGGCAGATGCCGGTATCGGCATGGTGACGGCGCGAAGTGTCAGTTTTCACGTCGAAATTTTATGAGCCTATACGGTTCCCCCCGATTGCCGTTTTTCGAAAGAGCGGCATATAGAGAAACGGGGGATGTTTTTGATCGGAAAAGAGAATGCCGCAGGAAATTTCGCTGTCTGACGTCAAGGATCTGGTTGGCAAGGAGATCGGGATCTCCGACTGGATCACGGTCACGCAAGACACCATCGACGGTTTTGCCGATGCCACCAACGATCACCAGTTCATCCATACGGACCCGGTGCGCGCCGCGGCCGAAACCCCTTTCGGCGGCACCATTGCGCACGGCTTCCTGTCGCTCTCGCTGCTCTCGGCGATGAACTACAATTGCCTGCCGCGTGTCCGCGAACAGACGATGGGCATAAACTACGGTTTCGACAAGGTGCGCTTCATGACGCCGGTGAAAAGCGGCGCCAAGGTGCGCGGCCGCTTCACCATGGCCGAAGCCCGTTTTCGCGGCGCCGGCATGCTGATGGTCACCTATGAGGTCACCGTCGATATCGAAGGCGAGCGCAAACCGGCGCTGACGGCGACTTGGCTGACCATCATCCAGTTCGATCCGAAGGACAGGCCGGAGGATGCCTGATCCAAAGGCGATAGAAGAGACTGTCCGTCTCGCTTTCGTCAGGCAGGCAACCGCCTGCCGCGATCTCGGTTCACCGTTTACCGCAGAGCTTTGCATCCTCGCCTCGGAACGGCTGACCACTGACAATACAGTCGGCGCAAAGATCCTGTCCTGGCCGGGCGATCCCTCGCCGGGCGGTGATTCCATACCGCTTCGGCTGGCCGGTGCGCTGCATGCCCTGGTGCTAGCCGGCTCAGACGAACAACTCGGCTCCGTTTATCCACCTCATGCAGCAGAGGCGGATGATCTCTGGAGCGCCATCGATAATGCCCTGCGCGCGCATGCCGCCTTCATCCTCGACCGGCTGAAATCGGCGCCGCAGACCAACGAGGTGCGCCGGTCCGGCGCCCTGCTTCCCGGGTTCCTGACCATCTCCAGTTTGTTTCACAAACCGCTGATCCTATCGGAAGTCGGTGCCAGCGCCGGACTCAACCTGCAGTGGGATCACTACGACTACAGATTTGGAAACAAATCCTGGGCCTTGAAGCCCTCCCCGGTGCTGATCGCCCCGGAATGGCGCGGTTCGCCGCCACCACCCGACGTTCCCATTCATGTCGCCAGCCGCGCCGGCTGCGATCTCAATCCACTCAATCCCGCAAATGGAGGCGATGCGCAACGGCTTCTTTCCTACATCTGGGCCGACCAGCAGGACAGGTTGGAACGCACCCGCTTTGCGCTCGCCATCGCCGCAGCCAACCGCCAAACGGTTGATCGTGCAGACGCTGTGGACTGGCTGGAAAAGCGCCTGAGCGGGACCCACGAGGGTCAGGTGCACGTGATCTATCACACCATCGCCTGGCAATATCTGCCCGCATCATCCAAGGCAAAAGGCGAGGCGCTGATTACCGCTGCCGGAAACCGCGCGACGGAGACAGCGCCGCTGGCACGTCTGCAACTGGAAGCCGACGAGCAGAAACACAACGGCGCGGCACTGACGCTGCAAATCTGGCCAACCGGCGAAAAACACCTGATCGGCCGCGCCGATTTTCACGGCCGCTGGGTCGAATGGTTTGGCTGGCCCGGCCTGCGTTGAGGCTCATGGGCGACGGTGGGCGGCAACAGCCCCTCACCCTAACCCTCTTCCCGCAAGCAGGGAGAGGGGATGACAGAGGTCGCCGCATATCCCTTCGCCCCGTTTACGGGGAGAAGGTGGCCGGCAGGCCGGATGAGGGGCTATACAGCCCCATCAACCTCAGTTCCCCGCATCCTCGGCAGCTTCCGCCAGAAGCGTCGAGACATAAGGCGAAAACGACCGCCAGCACTCGACCCGGAACGTGTCCTCGGCGGTGCGCAAGAGCACGATCTCGGCCTTGGCCAGAACCGTGCGCGAGCAGGCGCCGACCGGGAAGGCCGCCAAGGACAGGTCCTGCGGGCAACCTCCATTAATCGCCACAGCGGCACCGCGGCCCTTGACGATGATGGCCGTGTTGCGATGGGAAATGTCCGTCGCCGAATGCAGCATGTTGCTGGATGCCACCGCTGCTATCAGGTCAGCCTCGTTCTCGTCAATCACAAGCCATTCATCCGGCCCGAGCCAGAGCGCATGGCGGCCATTCGACGATGCAGACGTCTTGGCCTTGGTGGGCAGCGAAAGGCCGAGCGCGCCGGAGAGAGCCGCAACCGCATCCGGCTTGGCCCGAAGCGAAATCCGGGTGGCCGGTGCTGCAACGGAAAGTGCTGCAGCAGCCGAACCGCCATGGAAACCGGACAGCGGCAGGGTGCGGGTTGCCAATTCAGCCCCAATCAAATCAGCCATTGATGCGGCCTCCTTCCTTGTCAAAGAACACCATGTCACTCACCTCGACAGCGATCGTCTTGTCGGGCATCGGCACATACAGCGTCTGGCCAATCTTCCCCTTGCCACCGGCCACCAGCGCCAGAGCGATCGAGCGGCCGCAGTTTTCCGACCAGTAGGCCGAGGTCACATGACCGATCATCGTCATCGGCAGCGGTTGGTTCGGATTGGCAACGATCTGTGCGCCCTCTTCCAGCACCACCGCCGGATCCTTGGTCAAAAGACCGACCAACTGCTTGCGGCCATCGGCCACCAGATCGGGACGGCGCAGGCCGCGGATACCGACAAAATCGGTCTTCTTCTTGCCGACAGCCCAGCCGAGCGACGCATCGTCCGGGGTCACGGTCCCATCGGTATCCTGACCGACGATGATGTAGCCCTTCTCGGCGCGCAGGATATGCATCGCCTCGGTACCATAGGCGCAACCGCCGAGCGCTTCGGTCCGCTCGGAAATCGCCGCCCAGACGGCCGGGCCGAAATCGGCGGGAACGTTGACTTCGAAACCGGTTTCGCCGGTGAACGACATGCGGAACAGCCGGGTCGGCACGCCGCAGACCTTGCCTTCGCGAACGCTCATATGCGGGAAGGCTTCGTTCGACAGGTCGATGCCTTCCACCAGCGGTTCGATGATCTCGCGGGCCTTCGGTCCCTGAACGGCGATGACCGCCCATTGCTCGGTGGCAGAGGTCAGCCACACATTCAGATGCGGGAACTCGGTCTGCAGATAGTCTTCCATATGGTTCATGACGCGGGCAGCACCGCCCGTCGTCGTCGTCACGTGGAAACGATCCTCCGCCATGCGGCCGACGACGCCGTCGTCGTAGACGAAGCCATCCTCGCGCAGCATGATGCCATAACGGCAGCGGCCGGGCTTCAGCGTGTCCCAGCTGTTGGTGTAAATAAGGTTGAGGAACTGCGCCGCATCCGGGCCGACCACCTCGATCTTGCCGAGCGTCGAGGCATCGAAGATACCGGCGATGTCGCGCACGGTCTTGCATTCGCGGTTGACGGCCTGATGCATGTCCTCGCCAGCGCGCGGATAATACCAGGCCCGCTTCCACTGGCCGACATCCTCGAACACCGCGCCCTGAGCTTCCTCCAGCGCATGCATCGGCGTCTTGCGGGTCGGGTCAAACAATTCGCCACGCGAATGGTTGATCAGCGTGCCGAAGGTGACCGGCGTATAGGGTGCGCGGAAGGTCGTGAGGCCGACCTTGGGGATTTCGCGGCCAAGCGTTTCGGCGGCAATCGCCAGACCATGGATGTTGGACAGCTTGCCCTGATCGGTCGCCATGCCGTTGGTGGTGAAGCGCTTGATATGCTCGATAGAATGCATGCCTTCGCGCACGGCAAGGCGGATATCCTTGGCGCAGACGTCGTTCTGGAAATCGATGAACGCCTTGACCGTCGTATCCGGTCCGGCTCCCTCCGCAGCGCCCGCCATGCCGCCGGTCCATGAAAAGGCATTGACGCCCTGAAGTGCCAGCTTTTCGGGAGCGGTGTAGCCGGACGCGTTCGACATCAGCTCGCCCGCCGCCAGCGATTCCTCGATGGTCGCCTGCAGATCGTTGGTGCCGTTGCAGGCGCCGATGGAAAGGCAATCCTGCGCGTAGGTTCCGGGCAGGAAGCGCTGCGTCTCGGCGTCATAGGCGACCTTGCCGCGCGATTGCGAGAACATATGCACTGAGGGCGTCCAGCCGGCCGATACCAGCAGCGCATCGATAGCGATCTTGCGGGAACTGCCGCCACCATTGCGGGCGACCGACATGGAGGAAACGCGAAGCTTGCCACCGGTATCGACGACGCCGTACCCGACCATAACCTCGATGCCGAGAGAACGGGCTTCTGCAAGCACGGCTTCGCCGGGCTGTTCGCGGCTATCGACAATCGCGGCAATCGTGATGCCGGCACGCTTCAGATCGAAAGCGGCTTCATAGGCGGAATCATTGGCGGTGTAGACGCCGACCTTCTTACCGACGGCAACGCCGAAATGGTTGAGGAAGGTACGCGCCGCCGACGCCAGCATGATGCCGGGACGGTCGTTGTTGGCGAACACCATGTGGCGCTCGATGGCACCGGTGGCGATAATGACGCGCTTGGCGCGGACCTGCCAAAGGCGTTCGCGCGGCAGTTTTTTATCCGGCTTGGCCAGATGTTCCGTCACACGCTCGTTGAGGCCGACGAAATTCTGGGCGTAATAGCCGAACGCCGTCGTGCGCGGCAGGACGGTGACGTTGTCCATCTTCGCCAGATTGGCGGCGGTGGCCTGAGCCCAGGAATAACCGTCCTGTCCATCGATCGTGACGCTCTTGTCGTAATGCAGTGCACCGCCAACTTCCGGCTGCTCGTCACAGATGATGACGCGGGCGCCAGTCTTGGCGGCGGCAAGCGCTGCCGAAAGGCCAGCCACACCGGCGCCGATCACCAGCACGTCGCAATGGGCGTAGCGGCTGGAATAATGGTCAGTGTCGTCTTCGGTCGGCGAAACACCGAGACCGGCGGCAGCGCGGATCTGTGGCTCATAGACATGCTTCCAGGCCTGTTTCGGCCACATGAAGGTCTTGTAGTAGAAACCAGCAGCAAAAAACGGTGCCAGCAGGTTGTTAACCGCGCCAACGTCGAAGGCGAGCGACGGCCAGCGGTTCTGCGAGATCACCTTCATGCCATCAAAGACGTCCTGCACGGTGGCACGCACGTTCGGTTGCTTGCGGGCAGCATCGCGCTCAACGCCGATCAGCGCATTCGGCTCTTCGGCACCGGCCGAAACGATGCCGCGTGGACGGTGATACTTGAACGAGCGGCCGACGAGATGAACGCCGTTGGCCAGCAGCGCCGAGGCGACGGTATCGCCTTCAAGGGCGGCATAGCTCTTGCCGTCGAAGAAGAAACGGGCGGTTTTTGCAGGAGTGAGACGGCCTGCACCGGGGATACGATTGGCGCCGCTCATTTAGCATTCGACTCCGTGGCTTCATAGGTTTCGACTGTCGCTTCCGTTGCCGGACGCAGCGTGCTGAGGTCCGGGCGCGGCAAGCCGGCCTTGTAGGTGGTCAGGAACTTGTCGCTGACGGTATCACGGGCCGCATTGAAGAAACGGCCACAGCCGTTCAGATGCCGCCAGCGCTCGAAAGTCAGACCCTTGACGTTGTCGCGCAGGAAGAAGAAGGCCTCGAAGTCCTCATCGGTCATCTCGGTCATGTTGGTGGGACGGGCGATATGCGCGTCACCGGCCTGGCGAAATTCGAGCTCGGAACGCTCTTCCTCGCAATAGGGGCAATAGATCAGAAGCATGGTGTTTCCCCTTAATGCGCAACGGCGGCCGCGGCCGCTTCGTCGATCAGGCGGCCCGAACGGAAGCGTTCCAGCGTGAACGGCGCATTGATCTTGTGCGGCGCGTCGTTGGCGATGGTATGGGCAAAGACATTGGCCGAACCCGGCGTTGCCTTGAAGCCACCGGTACCCCAGCCACAGTTGACGTAAAGTCCGGAAACCGGAGTTTTAGCCAGGATCGGCGAGCGGTCCGGCGTCACGTCGACAATACCACCCCAGGAGCGCATCATCTTCATGCGGCGGAAGATCGGGAAGAGTTCGCAGATGGCATCCAGCGTGTGGGTGATGATCTGCAGGCCACCGGTCTGGGAATAGGACGAATACTGGTCTGTCCCGGCGCCGATGACGAGCTCGCCCTTGTCTGACTGCGAGATGTAGGCATGAACCGTGTTGGACATGACGACGCAAGGGAAGATCGGCTTGACCGGCTCGGAAACCAGCGCCTGCAGCGGATAGCTGACCAGCGGCATGCGCACACCAGCCATCTCCATCAGCACCGACGTATGACCGGCAGCCACGACGCCGACCTTCTTGGCATTGATCTGGCCACGGTTGGTATCGACGCCGGCGACGGAACCGTCCGGATTGCGGCGGATGCCGGTGACTTCGCAGTTCTGGATGATATGAACGCCGCGATCGGCCGCCGCACGGGCATAACCCCAGGCAACAGCGTCATGGCGCGCCGTGCCGCCGCGGCGCTGCAAGGCAGCACCGTTGATCGGGTAGCGGGCCGTGCGGGAAATATCGAGCGGCGGACAAAATTCCTGCGCCTGCTCGGGCGTCAGCCACTCGTTGTCGATGCCGTTCAGACGGTTGGCATGGATGTGGCGCTTGAACACCTGCTGGTCATGGATGTTGTGCGACAGCATCATCACGCCGCGGGCCGAATACATGACGTTGTAATTCAGGTCCTGGCTAAGGCCGTCCCAGAGCTTCAAGGCGTGATCGTAGATCCCCGCACTTTCGTCATAGAGATAGTTGGAGCGGATGATGGTGGTGTTACGGCCGGTATTGCCGCCACCGAGCCAGCCCTTTTCGAGCACGGCGATATTGGTGATGCCGTGTTCCTTGGCGAGGTAGTAGGCAGTGCCCAGGCCATGGCCACCGGCGCCGATGATGATCACATCATATTCCTTGCGCGGCTCGGGCGAGGTCCACTGAGCCTCCCATCCCCTGTGGCCGCGCATCGCTTCGCGAGCGACAGCAAAAACCGAATATTTGCGCATCCGCTTTCACACTCCGTAGTCCTGCCAGAAGGCCGGTGAATTTCTTATGGTCGACCCTAGAAATCGCAAATCCCGGGCTTCCGCAACGTTTCTTTTGCGACGCGAGACGGCGCTTGTCGCACGAGTTGCGACATGCCGCTTTCCAGGTACAATATAAGGCAGCGCCTATATTAGAAGCTGCAGCACACCGGGCCTGCTTCATTGCGGCGACCGTCACCGGAGCCGCGAAACCACGGTTTTCCGGCACTTTCGGCCGCCAAAAGCAACTCGAAGCTGGACTTTGAGCAACCGATCTGGTATCCGCTCTCTCAATCGTAAAGCTTCCGGGCTCCGCGAACTATATTTTTTTGCCTCGTTGACCTGATTTCATGAGGCGATCACTCCAAACTGAAGGAACGGGATTCACGTGCAGGTACTAGTCCGCGACAACAATGTCGATCAAGCGCTTCGCGCACTCAAGAAGAAGCTGCAGCGCGAAGGCGTTTTCCGCGAAATGAAGATGCGTGAGGCCTACGAAAAGCCATCCCAGAAGCGCGCCCGCGAAAAGGCTGAAGGCGTTCGTCGCATTCGCAAGCTGGCCCGCAAGCGTTTGCAGCGCGAAATGGGTATCGTTACCCCCCGCCCTTCGGCGGCCGCAGCACGCTGATCAGCGTTTGCAGCGTATTTGACGCGTAAATTGGGCGGGGGCGATATGATCGCCACCGCTCTTTCTGTTTCAATCGCATGCTGCCGGATATAATTCCTGACACAGGCGACGGGCGCGTAGAGCGTGCTACACTGTCTTCGGACACGGAGCGGCATCGATGACGGTGCATCTGACGCTCCAGAACATTGAAACTGTGCATGCTGGCCCGGTCTGCCGCTTCAGGCCCGGGACATGCCGAGACGCTTCGCTTAACGAGGGAATCAATCTTGACATCGACTGCCAGGACTGCGGATTTTTCCGACCATACCGGCCTTGCCGGGCGCTCCAATCGGCGCGGTTTTGCCCTCGCCTCCATGCTGGCTGTGACAGGCGCACTTGTCCTTTCCGGCTGCACGACCGCAGATACGCCAAGCAACATGATGCGGGTCGAGCGGGCACAGGGAAGCAACGAGAACATTGCGTCGCTGTCTGCCGTGATCGCCGCCAATCCGAGCGACCCGGAAGGCTACAATGTCCGCGGCTCCGCCTACGGCCGCGCCGGTGAATTCCGCCGGGCGCTGGCGGACTTCAACAAGGCGATCGAACTCAATCCGCAGTTCTATCAGGCCTATGCCAACCGCGCTCTTGTCCAGCGCAACATGGGCGATCAGTCGGCAGCACAGTCCGACTACAACAGGGCCTTGCAGCTCAACCCGCGTTATGACGTCGCCTTCATCGGCCGCGGCAATCTTTACCGTCAGGCCGGACAGCTGGATCAGGCTTTTGCCGATTTCAACAAGGCGATCGAACTCGACACGACGGATCCGCGCGCCTATCACAATCGCGGCTTGATCTATCAGGCCCGCAAGCAGCATGCGCAGGCGATCGAGGATTTCTCCACCGCGATCTCGCTGTCGCCAAGCGCGCCGGAGCCCTATAACGGCCGTGGCATTTCCTACGTCGCCACCAATGACGACGACAATGCGTTTGCGGATTTCAACACCGCAATCAACCTGAACGGCAAGATCGCCGAATCCTGGGCCAACCAGGCGCTGGTCTATGAGCGGCGCGGCGACAAGGCGAAAGCGGCGAAGTCCTACGGTCACGCGCTGTCGCTGGATCCGAAATACGAACCGGCTCGCGCCGGTCTTGCCCGCGTCAAAGCCGCCGGCTGACGAGAAAAGGCGCGGCGTCAACGCCGCGCGCCGGTCACGCGACCGCAGCCACGGGAAGCGGGCGCCCGACAGACGTACGATTGCGCCCCTCCCGTTTGGCCTCGTAAAGCAGCTGGTCCGCCCGATCGAGAGCGGTCCAGGCCGTTTCCTGCGGCTGCAGCAGCACACCTCCGATACTGATCGTCACGAAAGCGCAAACGTCCGAAGTGGCGTGATCGATACGGAGCCCCCGCACCGCGGCGCAAAGCTCATCCATGCGGGCCTTCAGCGCCCCCTCTCCGCAATCGTAGAGAACAAGCGCGAATTCCTCTCCCCCCATCCGGCAGGCCATGTCGAGCGGACGGCGCGCAAAGGCGTCCAGGCACGCCGCCACGCGCTGCAAGGCCAGATCACCGGCCTGATGCCCGTAGCGATCATTGTAACGCTTGAAAAAATCGACATCGAGCAACAGCAAGCCGACGGGTACGTTTTCGCGCCGGGCCTGCTGGCGTACCGTCTCAAGCTGCTCATCAAGACCACGCCGGTTGGCAAGCCCGGTCAGCGGATCGTGCGACGCCTGTTCCTTGAGAATGCCGCGCAGGAGAAATTGTTCCCGGTGCGCACGCTCCCGCAGGTAACCGCCAACTGCAGAGAAGACCAGCGTCAGAAGCAGCATGGCGTTGAATTGCAGCCCCTGCAGTTCCAGCGGCAGCAGCCAGTATCGCAACGCGAAAGTCAGGACGACAACCCCTATCGCCAGCTCGAGGCTGTGACGGAAACGCAGCCCCAGTGGCGAGAACGCTCCCATGACAAACAGAAGCTGGGCGAATTCGGCGTGCCCCAGACCGTTGCGCTTGTAGAGGCAGACCGACACCGCACCACACACCGCAAGCGCCAGCACGGTAGCGATCGACAGAGGTGCTGCCCGCGACGCCCCACCCTGGCGATGGCAAAGATACAGGCAGACAAGCAGGAACAAAACGGCCACCACCCGGCTTGCCAGAATGCCCCACATATCGGCGGTGAGATCCGGAAACTGCTCCATCAACGGGAGCCGCACAAAATCGGAAACCCCGAAGAGAATGATGAATGCCAGGGAGAAAACCGCACTGACCATTGCAGGCCGGCGCTCGTCCTTGTCGATCTGAAGCGCGTATTCGCGCTCCATCTCGTCCGGGAAGCGCAACCACCCGATGCCCGCGTCAAGCTGCCGGGCGTAGCGCCCGATCCGGGCGTGACCGAATTGCGAAGATGAACTCATGATCCTCTTTCGTACCGGTGCCAACCATTGCAGCTGGCACCCGACGATAGGCGAGGACAATTGAATTTCGATTAAAATGCCGAGCGGGAAGAAAGTCCGGATACTGACATGATGGAGTGCCGCCTTTACGGGCGGCACTCCAGATTCAGTGGCTCATCGTTTAGTGGTTCATGGCCTTGACGATATCGTCGGTCATCTTCTTGGCGTCGCCGAGCAACATCATGGTGCCGTCCTTGTAGAACAGCGTATTGTCGATGCCGGCATAACCGGAGCCGAGAGAGCGCTTGACGAACAGGCAGGTCTTGGCCTTGTCGACATCGAGGATCGGCATACCGTAGATCGGCGACGTCTTGTCGTCGCGCGCCGCCGGGTTGGTAACGTCGTTGGCGCCGATGACATAGGCGACATCGGCCTGGGCGAACTCGGAGTTGATATCCTCCAGCTCGAATACTTCGTCATAAGGCACGTTGGCTTCGGCGAGCAGCACGTTCATATGGCCGGGCATACGGCCGGCAACAGGATGGATGGCATATTTCACTTCGACGCCATTGGCCTTCAGCGCATCGGCAAGCTCGCGCACGGCGTGCTGTGCCTGGGCAACAGCCATGCCGTAGCCAGGCACGATGATCACTTTCGAAGCGTTGGCCATCAGGAAGGCGGCATCGTCGGCCGAACCCTGCTTGACCGTGCGCTGGACGCCATCGTCGCCGGTTGCGGCTGCGGCATCGCCGCCGAAACCGCCGAGGATGACCGAGATGAAGGACCGGTTCATGCCCTTACACATGATGTAGGACAGGATCGCACCGGACGAGCCGACCAGCGCACCGGTGATGATCAGCGCCAGATTGCCGAGCGTGAAGCCGATGCCGGCAGCGGCCCAGCCGGAATAGGAATTCAGCATGGAAACGACCACCGGCATGTCGGCGCCGCCGATCGGCACGATCAGGAGAACGCCGAGCGCCAGCGACAGAACGACAATCGCCCAGAAATCGAAATGGCTTTCCGACGCTGCAAGACCGACGATGAAGAAGATGATCAGCAGCAGAAGAACCGAGTTGATGACATGGCGGAACGGCAACATGATCGGCTTGCCGGACATGCGTCCATCAAGCTTCAGGAAGGCGATGATCGAGCCGGTAAAGGTGATGGCGCCAATGGCGACACCGAGCGCCATTTCGACCAGCGCCTGCGCGTGGATCGAACCAATCTCGCCGATACCGAAGGACGACGGTGTATACAGCGCCGAAGCCGCGACCAGAACGGCCGCAAGGCCAACCAGTGAATGGAAGCCGGCAACCAGCTGCGGCATCGAGGTCATCGGGATGGAACGGGCGATATAGGCACCGGCACCACCACCAATGGCAAGGCCGAGCACGATCAGCACCAGGCCGCCAAACGACGGGGTGGCGAGCAGCAGCGTAGTGACGATGGCGATGCCCATGCCCACCATGCCGAGGATATTGCCGCGGCGCGAGGTGGTTGGATGCGACAGGCCGCGCAGCGCCATGATGAACAGGACACCGGAAACCAGATAGAGGAAGGCTGCGATATTGGCACTCATGACGGCAGCCTCACTTCTCTTTTTTCTTGTACATGGCGAGCATGCGCTGGGTCACCAGGAAGCCGCCGAAGATGTTGACCGAAGCAAGGATCAGCGCCACGAAGCCGAAGCCGGTGGCAAGGCCGGACGCCGAGATGCCGACGGCAAGCAGCGCGCCGACGACGATGACCGAGGAAATCGCGTTGGTGACCGCCATCAGGGGCGTATGCAGGGCTGGCGTTACCGACCAGACGACATAATAACCGACGAAGATCGACAGAACGAAGATTGCCAGCTGGAACACGAACGGATCGATCGCCCCGCCTGACAGTCCGTGGACAACATTACCGGCGGCATCCGGCACATATTCGGCGGCGGTACGGACCGCTTCGACCGCCCGGTCGAGGTCGCCGATCGCCTTGTCGAGCATCTCATTGGCCATCATATTTCTCCCTTAGGCAGCCGCACTTCTCCCCGAAGCACACACGCTGCCCTCTCCAATTTTCAAGCTGTTGCTGCGGCCACGGCCGGCGCTGCGGCAAAATTTGGATGCACCACGGCACCGCCATGCGTCAGCATCGTCGCCTTGACGAGTTCGTCCTCGGCATTGAGCGCAAGTGCCTTGGTCTCCTTGGAAACCATGGTTTCGAGGAAGGTCACGAGGTTCTTTGCGTAAAGCGCCGATGAAGAGGCGGCGATACGGCCGGGCATATTGATGTAACCGACGACTTTGACGCCCTCGACCTCGACCACCTGGTCGGCCACCGCGCCCTCGACATTGCCACCACGCTCGACGGCGAGATCGACGGCGATGGAGCCGGGCTTCATGGCCTTCAGCATATCGCGGGTAATCAGCCGTGGGGCCGGACGGCCCGGGATCAAAGCCGTAGTAATGACGATGTCCTGCTTGGCGAGGTGCTCGGCGGTCAGCACCGCCTGCTTGGCCTTGTAGTCCGCTGACATTTCCTTGGCGTAACCGCCCGCGGTTTCGGCCGCCTTGAATTCCTCGTCCTCGACCGCGATAAACTTGGCGCCAAGCGAGGCAACCTGTTCCTTGGAGGCCGGCCGGACGTCGGTGGCGGAGACCACAGCACCGAGACGCCGGGCGGTGGCGATTGCCTGCAGGCCGGCAACGCCGGCGCCCATGACAAAGACCTTTGCTGCAGGAACAGTGCCTGCAGCCGTCATCATCATCGGCATGGCCCGGTCATATTCGGATGCCGCTTCGATCACAGCCTGATAGCCGGCAAGGTTGGCCTGCGACGACAGCACGTCCATCGACTGGGCACGGGTGATGCGCGGCATCAACTCCATCGCAAAGGCCGACACTCCAGCTTTCGCCATGTCCGCCAATGCCTGGTCATTGCCATAGGGATCCATGATCGCCAGCACGATGGCGCCAGACTTGTACCCGGCAACTTCGGCAGAGGACGGGCGGCGCACCTTGAGCACCACATCGGCGTTCGCGGCGTCGGCGGCGGAGCCTATCCGCGCACCGGCTTTCTCGAACTCGCTGTCGGGAATACGTGACAGAGTGCCGGCACCGGCCTGAACAACAACCTCGAAACCGAGGGTCTTGAGCTTCTTGATGCTCTCGGGAGAACTGGCAACACGCCCCTCGCCCGGAAATGTTTCCAACGGTATGAATACGGTTTCTGCCACAGGTTCCTCCCTGACGCGGGCGGGAACACGCGGCGGACCGCGATTTCCACTCTCCCGCACACTCAAAAATCACGCACGAAGCCGCCCTCCGGCAGCCCGCGCGCATATTCCTCATGGCCCGGAAATCATCGGGCCACAGTCAAGCCGGCACCTCACTCCCAAGTGCCGCTTTCGTCAAAACTCTGGAAAACCAGTTAGCGCAGAAGCACGAAACCGGCGACATTGAGGAGAATGAAAAGAACGAGGGCGGTGAAGAAACCAGCGCTGGTAAAGAATCCGGCGGCCATGGCAATCAGCAGCGCGACGCAGAAGATCGTCACGATTTTCGTACCTTCGAGGAAGATGTTGTAGGTCTTCTCGTGCTCGGCATAATCCATCGGTGCGCCCAATTCGGCCGGCCCGGAATGATGTTCAGCCATCGTCCATGTCTCCCTGAAATTCAGCCGCACCCTACTCTGCCCCTGGCGGCGAGCGCGGCATCCCGTCTCTATTCCATTCTATGCGCATCCAGACTGCCCGAAAGCAGCGATTGCACATAGGTGGCCTTACACAAAGCCACGGTCAAACGCAACGAAAACTGCTGGCACAACATGCGGCATAACAGTTCGGCAAGCGACCGTGGCGGTTATGTAAAACCTGATCAGGCCTGGTTGCGGGCCCGGCTCTGCATCGCCAATGCCAGGCGCGCAGTCGGCAGCACCGTCAGCGGCGCATACTGCGTCTCGCGATCGTCGCCGAACATCATGCGCCGCTCGAACGGTTCCGAATCGAAGAACGGAAACCGCGTATAGAGCCAGGGGCGGATTTCGCGGACACGGGCAGCGAGCAGCGTCAGGTCGATATTGTAATTGCCGCAGTTCTTTTGTGGCGAGACGATCGTGTCGGCATCGAAAACCCGCTTGTA
The DNA here is from genome assembly GCA_900473685.1 of Hyphomicrobiales bacterium. Classification (GTDB taxonomy): domain Bacteria; phylum Pseudomonadota; class Alphaproteobacteria; order Rhizobiales; family Rhizobiaceae; genus Pararhizobium. Next base: position 110,784 of record UCNE01000009.1, on the reverse strand, counting down.
GAAGGCCGCATGCTGCGGCTTGACCAGCGACAGGCACCGGTCGACGTCGAAATGCTCGGACGCCATCGTCGCGACGCGCAGGGTCAGATACGGAATGGCCGGCATTTCCCGCAGGATTTCCGGATCGGCGGCAAGCCGGACGGGATCGATCAACGACAGACCTGCATCCAGAAAGCCGTCGATCTCCGCGCCGAAAACCGAGCCGGATGCACTGATCCGGTGCTCGGGCGTCACATGATGCACCCGCACTGTGCTGATCAACCGCTCCTGGAAATAGATCCCGAAAACATAGGCGTGGCTATCGAAATCAATGTCATCGATCAGCATCGTGCCGGACAAGGGCAGTATATCGGCCATCTTGTAGGCCTTGAAACGAATGCGGGCGACATCTTCCATGTCCTCCCCCGTTTCCACCCGGCGATATTCGACATGGTCCAACAGTTCCAGCAGTCGCTCTGAAAATCTGTTCTGCTGCTCCGCTTTCATTTCATCAAACGCCCCCATTGAAGGGGGCATTCATCTTCCAAACGGAGGCACCTCACAATGCTTTAATAGATTATTAAGCGTAAACCATTTGTTAAGGTTAACAAATGGTTAACGCTAAATTATCATTGCATTTTCTGACGGCGTAACGCCCTGAAACAGGCGGCACTCCGGTATCCCGGAACGATCACGCGATCAGGTGGCAAACGTGGACAGATACAGACTGGAGGTTTACGCCGTGCGCCGATTGCGCCGTTTTGGCACGGAAAGCTTCTTTGCCAGCGTGTCGGACAGGCTCTCGATCGCTAGAGACGGCATGGGCGCCGCGAAGACATATCCCTGGATCAGGTCGGCACATTTGTACTGGTTTATCAGCCCCAGCTGATCGTTGGTCTCGACGCCTTCGATGACGATTTTCAACCCAAGCTCGCGTGACAGGTTGACCATACCGCGCAGAAGTTTGAAGCGTCGCGCATCCTCGCGGATATTGCGCACGAAGGAACGGTCGATCTTGATGATATCGAGCGGCAACGCATCGAGATAACTGAGGCTCGAATACCCCGTTCCGAAATCATCGATGGCGATGGTAATGCCACGGGCGCGCAGCTCCTGAAGGATCGTCTGCACCTTTGCCGCCTCTTCCATCAGGCAGCTTTCGGTCACTTCCAAATGAAGCCGCGATGGATCCAGTCCGGTTTCGGACAGAATATCCGCGACGACCGGAATGATTTCGCCATTGCGCAGGTCAAGGACGGAAAGGTTGACGGAAACGGCGATGTGACCAGGCCATTTCAGGCAGTCAAGGCAGGCCTGGCGCAGCATGAATTTGGTAATGCTGGAAACCACGCCGATTTCCTCGGCCAGCTGAATGAAGACGTCCGGCGGGACCGGGCCAAGCTCCGGATGGATCCAGCGCGCCAGCGCTTCGCAGCATTCGATGCGCGAGCCATCGGCGAGGAACATCGGCTGATAGGCAACCGATAGCCCACCCGTTTCAATCGCCTCGCGCAGATCGGTCTTGAGTTTCTGCCGGTCGAGATAGTTCGCGTCCATCTCCGCTTCGAACGCGGTGCAGCTCCCCTTCTCGCGACTCTTGCTTTCAAACAGCGCAAGGTCGGCCTTGATCTGCATGTCTTCCAGCCGGAAATCGGAGCTATCGACGATCACATAACCAGCGCTCATCGAAATATTGAAGGTAAAACCGCTGGCAAGATAGGCGCCGCGCATCTGGGCGTGCACCGCCCGCATGCTCTCCTCCAGAACGCGCCGGTTACCTTGGCTGGAAAAGAACAAAACGAATTCGTCGCCCATCAGCCGCGCCGCGATCGCCTTGTCTCCCGATACCTTCTTCAGCCGTTCCGAGATCGCGCATAACAATCTGTCACCGACGACATGGCCGCGCGTGTCGTTGACATGCTTGAACTCGGCCACATCGAGAACCATGAAACCGGTCAGGCCGGTCCGGTTTTGATCGACAAGCGCATTGCTCACCAGTTCGCCGAAATAATCGCGATTGGGCAGGCCGGTCAGCGTATCGAACCGCACCATCTGCAGGATCTTCTTTTCCGCCCGCACACGCGCTGTCACGTCTTCAAAGATCAGCACGACACCGCCGCTGGCGCGCCGGCTTGCCGAAAATTCGAGGAACAGATCGTCGGAAAAAGCAATGAGGGCCCGCGACTGCATGCCCTGCATCAACTGGTCCAGCTGCTTCAAGACCTGCTTGGCCTGATCCTGTTCCAGAAACGTATGGCGCACACCGTAGCGTAGCACGGCGTCGAGATGGCAATCCTTGAGGCGCTCCCGGTCGCCGAGATTGAGAAGTTCACAAGCCCGCCGGTTGGCAACCTGGATGCGGTTCTCGGCATCGAGCATGAACAGGCCATGCGGCATATTGTTGAGCGCAAGGTCGAACCGGCCGGCGATCGTTGAAATCTCCCGCGCGCCCAGAACGTTCTTGTGCAGGGTTTCGCGCACACCCCGCGCCATCGCCCAGGTCGTCAGAACGAACGGCACGATCAAGACGGCCAGCAACGCCATGAACCAGTCCATCAGGCCAAGCAGACCGAGGATGATTGGGCCGCAGGCCGACAGGGACATCACCACAACCGCACGGGCCGAACCATAATTGCGGCCGACGAGCGACACCATGGTGGCAAGCGTTACGGAAATGCAGGCGAGTTCGGCAAATGGATCGCGGCTGACGAGAATGGCATAACCACAGGCTACGCCGAGCGTCAGGGTGGCGCAGATACCACCGGTATTATAGCGGTTTTCCCAGCGGCGAATGCCCTCGAAATCCAGAGAGGCCAGGTTCTCGTGATCAAACCGCCGCATATCGATGCCGCGCACGAGCCAGATCAGCACAATCGCGATCGTGCAGCCGATGAAAAAGGGATCACTGGTTTTTGCAAAGACGAGCAGGAATGTCACGACATGCGACAGCATGCCGATCAACAATGTCTGGCGGTAATCGTAGAGCGAGCTTACGAACGAAAGATACACATCGGTCGGAAGAGCGCTCTGTTCATTTGACTTCATGAACCCCCTGCTCCGGTTTGGCGAAGTGTTATTCCCGAGGGTTTAACGAAAGATTTCGCACGCTTACCGGAAAAATCAGTCCCATATATTAGGCATATTGGTTCAAATGCGCGGACATTGCAGATATTCAACCCAGTATTGCAGCAAGCTCCACGGAGTAATGCCTTTCTGCAACCTTGCATGGTTTCAACTGCAAACCGGTTATTCGAGCACGCCAAAGCGAAGCCTTCTTCAAAACTGTGCCCAAGGATTTATCTGCCGCAATGGTTACTGCAGTTCTAAGGCAAAAAGCCAGATCTTGCCAGTCGCAGGCAGCCGGTTTACGCACAGTGCTGCCAGCATCGGAATTGACTTCTCCTGCCCCTGAGCGCAATGGCTTTATAACGTGATATGAGGCTGGGCTTCGGGCGAAGCGATCAGCCGCAGGTGGAGATCCAGCAGTGCCGAAACCCGTTGTTGCCATACCCGCCGATTTCAGGTCATTCGACGGCAATGTCTGGCATGCCACGCCGCATCAATATGTTCGCGCCGCCGTCGAAGGCTCCGGCGTGATGACATTTCTGGTGCCAGCCCTTGAAAGCGGCAATGATGCGGACGAGATCCTCGACCGGGTGGACGGTGTTCTTGTCAGCGGATCGCGCACCAATGTGCACCCCTCGCTCTATGGTCAGGAAGCGACCGAGGCGGACGGGCCGTTTGATCCGGGCCGCGATGCAACAAGCCTACCGCTGATCCGGCGCGCGCTTGAACGCGGCGTGCCTCTGCTTGCCATCTGCCGCGGCATCCAGGAGCTGAACGTTGTACTGGGCGGCACGCTGGCAAGTGAAATCCAGGACATGCCCGGCATTTCGGATCACCGCAAGCCGGATGTGCCGGAACTCGATATCGCCTATGGCATCCGCCAGAACGTCATTATCAAGGAAGGCAGCTGTCTTGCCTCAGTTCTCGGCGCTGGCGAAGTGCAGGTGAATTCGCTGCACCGGCAGGCAATCTCGAAGGCCGCGCCCCGTCTGGCCGTCGAGGCCATCGCCGAAGACGGCACGATTGAGGCGGTCTCCGTCATCGACGCAAAGGCCTTTGCCGTCGGCGTGCAATGGCACCCGGAATATTGGGTCGGCAAGGACGCTCCGTCTTCGACCCTGTTTCAGGCCTTCGGTGATGCGGTTCGCGCCTATGCCGAAGCAAAGAAGAAGGCTTTGACGGCTGTTTAGGCCGTCTTCCGCTTGAACGGCGTTTCCGGCACCGGCGTCAACGCCGCGCCGGTCTCGAACCATGCGACAAGATTATCCACGACCAGATCCGCCATGGCATTGCGCGTCGCCTGCGAGGCCGAGCCGACATGCGGCAACAGCGAGGTGTTCGGCAGAACCAGCAAGGCCTCCGGCACATGTGGTTCATTCTCGAAGACGTCGAGACCTGCGGCAGCGATGACGCCGCGCTGGAGGGCGTCGGTAAGGGCTGCCTCGTCGACGGTGGTGCCGCGTCCGACATTGATCAGCACACCTTGAGGACCCAAGGCTTCCAGAACCTCGGCATTGACCGTCTTGCGGGTGCTATCGGTACCGGGCACGATGACGATCATCGTATCAACCGCCTCTGCCATCCCCTTGAGCGTCGGGTAGTGCGTATAGGCCAGCCCCTCTCGCGGCGTGCGGGTATGGTAGGCGATGGAGACACCGAAGGCTTCCAGCCGTTTGGCAATCGCCAGACCGATACGCCCAAGCCCATAAAGGCCGACGGTGCGGCCGCGCAGCGTCAGCGGCGACAACGCGAAGGCGCCGTCCTTGACCCACCGGCCCTGGCGCAACCACTGTTCGGCAACGGGAAAACGGCGCACCGTGTTGAGCAGCAAGGCGATCGCCGTATCGGCCACCTCGTCCGTCAGCACATCCGGCGTGTTGGTCACGGCAACGCCGCGCTTTGCCGCATGCCCGGCATCGACGCCGTCATAACCGACGCCGAAGCTGGCGATGATTTCGAGTTTTGGAAACGCGTCGATGAACCCGGCCGGTATTTTTCCCTGGACGGCAATACCGGAAACACTGGACGCAAGGTCAGCTGTCACCAGTTCAGGATCGGCTGCAGCAATGAAGACCGGCTCGAACGTCTTCGGCAAACGGTCGAGTACACGCTGGCTCATCCTTCCGGGCACAAGAATACGCGGGCGGCCGTTGGACATGATGTGCTCCTTGCGGATCGGATTATTCGGTGGGATTGGCGCGAAGCGGACCGGTCGACTGGCGGATCCGCATCTCGGGCTTGATCAGGTGGATACCATCCGGCTCATGGCTGCCGTTCAGCTTGTCGAGCAGCGCACGGGCGGCACTGCGGCCGACATCGGACTGACCGTTCCAGACGGTGGTCAGCGCAGGCGTCGAGATCGAGGCATCCTCAAGGTCGTCGTAGCCGGTGACCGACACATCGCGGCCAGGCACCAGGCCGGCGCGGGCGATGCCGTTCATCATGCCGATGGCGACAAGATCATTCCAGCAGACGACGGCCGTCGGCTTCTGCGGCAGAGACAGAAGATGGACCGCCGCCTCGAACCCGCCCTGCATCGAGCGAGGGCCGGGAATGCGCAGATCCGGATCAACATCGATATTGGCCTTGCGCAGCGCGTTGACGTAACCCTGATAGCGATCACGGCCCGTCGAAGTCTGGTCCGTGCCACCGACCATGGCGATGACACGATGACCAAGGCTGATCAGATGATTGGTGGCGAGCGAGATGCCATAGGAATCATCCCCCCGGAAGATCGGCACATCGACACCCTCGATCGAACGGGCGATCAGGATGGCCGGCATGCCGTTGTCTTCTGCCAGCTGGATATCCTCCGGCGGTGTACCGATGGCCGGCGACATGATGACACCGTCGCCGCCGAGCTGCAGCAGGGTTTCGATGAAGGCGCGCTGCTTTTCGACGGAATCGTAATGGTTGGACAGGATGAAAGTCTGCCGGTCGCGGTCGAGTTCGGCCTCGATGGCTTTCAGGATTTCGCCGTAGAACGGGTTCATGATGTCGTGCACGACGACGCCGATGATGCCGGAGCGGGATGTTCGAAGACTGGCGGCGCGGCGATTGTAGATATAGCCGAGCGCCCGGGCCTGATCCTTGATCTTGTCGCGGGTCATGGCCGCAACAAGCGGACTATCGCGCAATGCCAGTGAAACGGTCGCAGTGGACACACCAAGCGTTTCCGCAATGGTGGAGAGCTTGATCTTCTGCGCCACGATTCCCCCTAGATGAACCGGCTAAATACCGCGATTTTTAAATCCTCTTTAAACTGTTTAAATTGCAACCGCAATCTCCAATTAAGGCACGATTGGAGGGAGACCTATTCGGCGGCCGTACCTTGAAGGTTGCCATCGACCGCGCGCAAAAGCTTCATCAGGGTCTTGATCTGCTTTTCGGTCAGGCCCTTGGTTGCCGCGTCTTCCGACGTCTTGCCAGCATCAGCAATGATCTGCAGCCGATCCCGGCCAAGGGTTGTGAGATAGACCTTGGTCAACCGCGCGTCCTCGTCGTCGGCCCGGCGCTCCAGAAACCCCTGCGCTTCCATGCGGCCGATGGTGCGCGTCATGGTCGGCGCCTTGACACCGAGCTTCATTGCCAGAACACCGGCGGTCAGCCCGTCTGTTTCGGCAAGCGCCAGCATGACGCCATCCTGACCGGCGTAGAGACCACTATCGAGGAGATTGCGTGACAGCACCGTGCGCATCGAACGCGCCGCCTGCACCAGGACCGATGCGAGGTCCTGCGCGTGGACTTCGACGTCGTGATGTTTTTTCTTGCCACCCTTGGCTTTCTTTTCGGCCTTGCTCTTCTTTCCCATCGGTCCTCCACCAAATTTCTTGCACGGCCATCCGTCACCTGTATGACTCGAATGACCTTCATACCGCAAGTACAACCGAAAGGCTCTCAGGAGCATGACAGTCCCCGCACCGCGTTGGAAAGACAATGTTTCCGATCTGCAGGCCACAGAGCGAGCCGGCTGGATCGCTGTGCTGCCGCTTGGCGCCCATGAACAGCACGGACCGCACCTGCCGTTCGAAACCGACACGCTGATTGCCGAAGGATTTGTCGAACGGCTTATCGGCCGCTTGCCGCCGGCCCTGCCCGTCACGTTTCTGCCAACGGAACCCGTTGGCTACTCGATCGAGCATCTGGATGTCGAAGGTACGCGTTCTCTGGGATACGATGAGGCGGTGCAGCGCTGGCTGGGCATCGCGCAGGATCTGAACGACAAAGGTATCCGCAAATTCGTCATGCTGAACGCCCATGGCGGCAATTCACCGCTGATGACCATTGTCGCGATGGAAGCGCGGGTGCGGTTCAACATGCTGGCGGTGGCGACAAGCTGGACGCGCTTTGGCCAACCGCAGGACTGGATCACGCCGCAGGACAAGGCAACCGACATTCATGGCGGCGATATCGAGACCTCGGTGATGCTGGCAATGTATCCGGACAGGGTGGATATGGCGAAGGCCCAGCGCTTCACCTCGCGCCAATCCGGCTACGCCCAGCGCTTCAAACATCTGCGCGCCTATGGCCCGCATGCTTTCGGCTGGAAGATGGCGGACCTGAACGAACAGGGCGTTGCCGGTGACGCATCGGCGGCAACGGCAGAGCGCGGCGAGCAGCTGATCGATCACGCAGTATCCGGCATCATCGAGCTGCTGGAGGACGTGGCTGCGTTCGATCTGTCCAGCTTGCGCTAAGCAGCGGCTGGCGGCGGCAGCTGCCTCATCCCATGCGCAGAAAAACGGCGTGAAGATCGCGCCCGCATTTGCGCTGGGGCTCACCATCTCCTATATCAGCAACACCCCCGTGCCCGAAGGCATCCCGAATTTTTCCGAGGTTCCCATGACCGAAGCAACCACAGCTGCCGCCAAGCCCATTCCCGTCACCGTGCTCACCGGCTATCTCGGCGCCGGCAAGACGACGCTCCTGAACCGCATCCTGTCTGAAAACCACGGCAAGAAATATGCGGTTATCGTCAACGAATTCGGCGAGATCGGCATCGACAACGACCTGATCGTCGAATCCGACGAAGAGATCTATGAAATGAACAATGGCTGTGTCTGCTGCACGGTACGCGGCGACCTGATCCGCGTCGTCGAAGGCCTGATGCGCCGCCCGGGCCGCTTTGATGCGATCATCGTCGAGACCACCGGCCTTGCCGACCCGGTCCCCGTTGCCCAAACCTTCTTCATGGACGACGATGTGCGCGCCAAGACCGAACTCGACGCCGTTGTGGCCCTGGTCGATGCCAAGCACCTGCCGCTGCGCCTGAAGGATTCACGCGAAGCCGAAGACCAGATCGCCTTTGCCGATGTCGTGCTGCTCAACAAGACCGATCTCGTCACCCCGGAAGAGCTGGCCAAGATCGAAGCGACGGTGCGGGCGATCAATCCGTCGGCGCGCATCCATCGCACCGAACGATCGAATATCGACCTGACCAAGGTGCTCGACCAGGGCGCCTTCAGCCTCGAACGGGCGCTGGAAAACGAACCGCACTTCCTCGACCAGGACGATCACCACCACGACCATGCCTGCGGCCCGGATTGTGGTCATGATCACCATCACCATGATCACGACCACCACGATCATGATCATCACGGCCATGACCACCATCACCACGATCATGCCCCGTCGCCGATCCATGACGTGACGGTGCAGTCGGTTTCGCTGCGCGGCGGTGAAATGAACGCTGACCGCTTCTTCCCGTGGATCCAGAAGATCACCCAGACGGAAGGCCCCAACATCCTGCGCCTCAAGGGCATCATCGCCTTCAAGGACGATCCGGAACGCTATGTCGTGCAGGGCGTACACATGATCATCGAAGGCGACCATCAGCGCGCCTGGAAGGACGGCGAAAAGCACGAAAGCCGCCTGGTCTTCATCGGCCGCGAACTCGACCGGGAAAAACTCGAACGCACGTTCAAGGCCTGCGAGGCTGTTCCCGCCGGAGCTGCAGCTCACTGATGCCGACAGTCGCTCCTCTCGATCTCCAGGGTCACGTCGCCGGCGTGGCCTTTCTCGGTGACATTCCGTTCTTTGCCGAATCCTCTGGCCTCATCCACCGCCTCGATCATGGCCACAAAACCATCGAGGCGCACGAAGGCCTGCTCTCCTCCATCCGCGACGAAGCAACCGACACGCTGCTGACCGGTGGCGAAGATGGCAAGGTGCTGCGCATTCAGGCGGATGGCAGTATGAGCGAGCTTGCCAATGTTCCGCGCAAATGGATTTCGCAGGTCGCGGCCGGGCCTCAAGGTGCCGTTGCCTATGCTTACGGCAAGACGGCGCATGTGCGGCTGGCGGATGGTACCGTCAAGGATTTCACCGAGGAACGCACAGTCGAAGGTATCGCCTTTGCGCCCAAGGGCCTGCGCATTGCGCTTGCCCGCTATAATGGCGTCTCGCTGCATTGGGTGGCGATCGCGGGCCAGCCGGTCGATCTGGAATGGAAAGGCGCCCATACCGGCGTCACCTTCTCGCCTGACGGCCGTTTCGTCGTCACCTCCATGCAGGAAAACGCGCTGCATGGCTGGAAGCTCGATACCAAGCCCGGCGCCGAAACCCGGCATATGCGCATGACCGGTTATCCGGCCAAGATCAAATCCGTCTCCTGGTCCGCCAAGGGAAAATGGCTTGCGTCTTCCGGCGCACCGGCCGCCATCGTCTGGCCCTTCCAGGCCAAGGATGGCCCGATGGGCAAGGCGCCGCGGGAACTCGGGACCCGGGCCAACATCATGGTGACGCAGGTCGCATGCCATCCAATCGAGGAGATCGCGGCGATCGGCTATGCCGACGGCATGATCATGGTGGTGCGTTTCGCCGACAGCAAGGAAGTGCTGCTTCGCCGTCCGGGCAAGGGCGCCATATCAGCCATGGCCTGGAACAAGAACGGAAGGCAGCTCGCTTTCGGTTCGGAGGCAGGCGATTGCGGCGTGGTCGATATCGCCGGCTGACACAGACTGGAAGCACCCGCGGCGGGCTTGACGGCACGGGCCTGCCGCGCGAAAACCTCTGAATGCTGTTCAAAAAGGACGTGCTCGAAGGCATCGCGAAAGGTGACGTGACGTTGGCGTTTCGGCGCTGGCAAAAGCCGGCCGTGCAGGCCGCCGGCACATTGCGAACCGCCGCAGGTATCCTTGCCATCGACGCGATCGAGATCGTTGATGCGGCCGGCCTGAGCAACGAAGATGCCACTCGATCCGGCCATTCGTCGCTGAACGCCCTGCTTGCCGATATCGCGGGGCAACGCACCGGTCCTCTTTATCGCATCGCTTTCCATGTTGCCGGTGCGGATCCGAGGGTGGCCCTGCGCGACATGACCAGCTTTGATCCGGGCGAGCACAACGCACTCCAGTGCCGCCTGACAGCCTTTGATGCCGATACCCCCTGGGCATTCAAAACGCTGCAACTGATCGCAGCGCATGACGGGATTACCGCCGGCGAGCTTGCCGTCAGCATCGGCGTTGAAAAAGCCGCCCTCAAGCAGAAAATCCGCAAGCTGAAAGAACTCGGCCTAACGGAAAGTCTGCAGAGCGGCTATCGCATCTCGTCGCGCGGACGCGCCTTCCTCACGGCGACCTGAACAGCCCCATCACCAAGCCAGTTCCACCTGCGGACGGCCGTTCGAGATTTTCTCCACCGTTCGCCCGGTTTCGTCGATCGTACAGTGGACGCGCTTGCGGAAGGCCGAAAAGCTATCGAAGGTGACGACATCCACAGGCTCGTCAAAATCCAGCGTTAGCCGGTAGCGGCCCGGCTGCGCGGTCACGGCCTGCACGCCGAGAATGGTCGCCTCGAACGGCTGGCCAAGATAATGACCTTTGACCCGTGAACCGAGCATCCATGGATTGAGCGGCGGCCGGTTGCCGACCACGGCATGCAGCGTGTTCCAATCGCGAAAACCGTATTGCGCGGCCAGAAGCTCCAGCGATTTCGAATGGGTAATATCCTGACCGTCAGCCGCAAGGCCGGCACGCAGCCGCTTTGCCTGGTCTTTCAGGGCATCCAGTGAGGGAAGCGGGATCGATCCACGCATCGTTCAGTCTCCAAAAAGGAGCGTGCAATCATTCGGAGGGAGCCCGCCTTGCCACCGTTCGCACGCCACAATCATGGACGACCGAAGAGGAATAAGAGACTTCACCAAAAGCACGAAGCTTGCGGACGGCCGGGGCTCTCACCCGTTGCCGGGGCATGTAATCCATTGCACAGGCCCTGTCAAACACCAGGTCCAACGTGAAACGGCAGGCGCTACCATCCGGTATCGCCTGCCGTTGTCATTCAACCCCGATTAGCCACAGGGAGAGGCGGGGCTGGCCCCTCTCCCTGCGCCTCGAGTGTCAGCGGCGCTTTTTGCCGCCGTCACCGGAGAGGACACCGATGCCAAGGATCCCGGTGTTGTTGCCCGACAGGATGCCGCTGAGAATGCCATTGCCGCTGCCGTTCAAAACATCGTTGAGGACGTTGTTGCCGGACAGGACGTCACCAACGCCAACAGCAGGCGCAATGACGATGCCGCCATTGGCGATACCGTTGCCCTTGCCATTGAACAGATTGAGCGAGAGGCCACCGGCCGAAGCGGGGGAAACAGTCGCGGCAACAGCTGCGAGAGAGGCGAATGCGATGAATGCGGACTTGAAGTTCATGGTCTTTACCTCCGTTGTTCGTGCATCTCTTCTGCACAACCAGGAGGATATTCTTGAAATCGAAACACTCAAGCGGATATGGAATTCATAATAAATTGTTAACCATAATAAATACAACTTTAACATTTATTATCAAATCGTAAATTTCATAGATCTACTTCCCGGATATGCCCCTCAACTCCCTGCATACCAGCAACCATAGGAGTTATTTAACCATCTAACTGCAGACTGTGCTTAAGAAACCTTGCGTTGAGGAATTCATGAATGCGCGCCTTGCTGATTACCGTGATGACCATGGCATTCCTGCCGTTGGCAACGGTGGCGCAGAGTGAGACAACTGTCGAATATTGGACCAGACAAGGCTATTCCAGTAATCTTCTGGAAAGCCCGGAACCGCTTTCTGGCCCATTCTGGCAAGGCTCTCTCAAATTGAGAGGAACGATCGGAGAGGACGACGCGAAACTCAGCTATGCAATCTACCAGGAAGAACTGCGCACCGGCGCCTACCGGTTCGGTGATACACATGAAACCGGATTCAACCTTGGATACGCACATCAGCTGGGAAAAGATACAGTCATCGAGCTCGAAGGCTCCTACATTCGAAACAGCTCCGGAGACGTCTTTCTACAACTTCCGGGAAACGTGATCGGATACCGTGCCGTGGATCGGGCCTTTCAGGCGGGCGGGAAAATTACAACCACCGCGTTTGGAGACAAAACGGCCTTCACAGCGAAGATGAGCCAGCTTCTCAAAGGTGACGCGCACTTCACCACCAACCTGCTGCGGCCCGCCAAGCTGGATCCCGATGTCGGATTGCTGACACTCGGCGTCAGCCGTTTCATCGCGGCCAAAGGCGGCGAGCTCTGCCTCTGTCTCGAGTATAATCATTCGATGATCGACAAGGACGAGCAGGCCATCTACGCCCGCTTCCCGGCCTCGACCTTGCGCGGCTCCCTCGCCTACGGCCGCGAATTCGCCGGTAGCCTGTCGCTGATCGCCGAAGCCGGCATCATCGTGCTGTCAAGCGACAACCTCAGCCATGGCGGGCGGCAAAGCCGCCCCTATCTGCGCGGCGAGGCAAAATGGAAAGCGCCAGCCGATCTCGAGTTTGCCGCCGCCTACAAGCATGACATTATCATTGGCGATATCGACGACGCGCTGGCGGAGATCGTCGACAGCTACAAGATTTCGGTCTCCCGCCAACTCAATCCATGGGCAAGGGTGACGCTCGCCTACGATCGGAGTGAGAGTGAATACGTCTACTACCTCTATGACCGGACGACGCGGAACGTTTCGGCCAAACTGATCCTGGGCGAGGAAAAGAAGCCCAAATTCGAACTCGGCTATGCCTATGTCAGACAGACGGAGGCCGACCCTGGCAATAATTACAAGGGCAACGAGGTCACAGCGCGCGTCAGCGGCTCATTCTAGGCTGTTTATAATGCGAAGGATGCCACGCCTTGGAAAGCATGGCATCCGCATTCATCAGGCTGCGCGGCGCAGGCGTGGCAGCGCGAGCTTGCGGCCGCTGGCGACCAGCATGCCGGCAGCACCCTCCAGCCAGCCGTCCTTCAGTTCCAGCGCCAGGAAACGATTGCGCTCGAACGGTCCCGGCATGACGAGATGCTGGGCCTTGGTGGCGAAGAAGCCGAAGCGCTCATAGTAGGGCGCGTCACCGACCAGCAGGATGGCACCGTGGCCATGGGTCTTTGCTTCGCCGATGGCAGCCCGCATCAGGGCGCCGCCGATACCCTTGCCTTCATGGGCGGCATCAACTGCCAGCGGGCCAAGCATCAGGGCATCGACCGGCACGCCCTCGCGGCTGACGCCGGCTTCGACGTTCCACAGACGCACGGTACCGATGACATGGCCATCCGGATCGCGGGCAACCAGCGCCAGGCCTTCGGCAGGAACGCGGCCACGGCGCAGCGTCTCGGACGACTTGCGGCGGCGGTTTGGCCCCATGGCATGGTCCAGCAGGTTTTCGCGCGCGACGACGTCGCCCGGATTTTCAGCATCGATGGTGAAGGCATTCTGCGCAAAGAAGGCGCGGACAGAATCAAGAACAGCGGCCATCGGGGCCTCCCGCACTCAAAACCGATTCAAACGGTGTCGAAAACAAATTGTGAAGGTGCTGCTCCGGCGTGAACCGGAGCAGACGGATCAGATAACGTAAGCCTTCAGCGGGTCGAAGCCATTGAAGGCAACGGCCGAGTAGGTCGTCGTATAGGCGCCGGTGCCCTCGATCAGAACCTCGTCACCGATCGAAAGCGTGATCGGCAGCGGATACATGTTCTTCTCGTACATCACGTCGGCCGAATCGCAGGTCGGGCCGGCCAGAACGCAAGGCTCCATTTCGTCGGCATCATGGATCGTGCGGATCGGGTAACGGATCGCTTCGTCCATGGTTTCGGCGAGACCGCCGAACTTGCCGATGTCGAGGAACACCCAGCGGTGGTTGTCATTGTCCGACTTCTTCGAGATCAGAACGACTTCCGCCTTGATCACGCCGGCATTGCCAACCATGCCACGGCCCGGCTCGATGATGGTTTCCGGCAGGTTGTTGCCGAAGTGCTTGCGCAGCGAACCGAAGATCGCCTTGCCGTAGGCTTCAGCCGACGGCACGTCGCGCAGGTACTTGGTCGGAAAACCGCCGCCCATGTTGACCATCTTCAGCTCGATGCCCTGCTTGGCCAGCTGGACGAAGACGCGCTTGGCATCGGAAAGGGCCGAATCCCAGGCATCGACCTTGGTCATCTGCGAGCCGACATGGAACGAGACGCCATGCGAAACGAGGCCCAGCTGATGGGCGTAGACGAGAACGTCGACAGCCATCTGCGGAACGCAGCCGAACTTGCGCGACAGCGGCCATTCGGCACCTTCGCCATCGGTCAGGACGCGGCAGAACACGCGGGCGCCGGGAGCCGCACGGGAAATCTTTTCGACTTCCTCGTGGCTATCGACAGCAAACAGCGAAACGCCGAGCGCATGCGCCTTGGCGACATCGCGTTCCTTCTTGATGGTGTTGCCGAAGGAAACGCGCGACGCGGTCGCACCGGCATCGAGCGCCATTTCGATTTCAGCGACGGAGGCGCAATCGAAGTTGGAGCCCATGGAGGCGAGCAGGCGCAGGATTTCCGGCGACGGGTTTGCCTTGACGGCATAGTAGATCGAGCTGTCCGGCAGGGCGTGACGGAAAGCCTTGAAATTGTCGCGCACGACATCGAGGTCAACCACAAGGCAAGGACCTTCGGGACGTCGGGTGTTCAGGAAGTCGATGATACGTGCAGTCGTCATGGTTCTATCCCCAATCAGGTACGCTCCACGAAGACGTGGAGGACAAAGGACATACGCGAACATGCCCTGGAACCAGCCGGTGGAGACCCCGGATCCAGACATGCGCACGATGCGCGAATGATGGAACAACGCTCCGCCAAGAGCTTTGATCCGCTTTGTCTGCCATTGATTGGAAGGATGACCTACCGCACTTCCGGCAATGAAGGTGTGCCTCTTCAGTAACCCCCGCTGATGGAAAGCAGGGAGAGAACAAAAAGGCCCGCACCGTCGTTGCTTCGGATGTCCTCGCATTTTCCGGTTGGCCGGAATAGCGACTGGAGGGGTTAATTCCAGGTACCTTACCGATTTCCTCACCAATTCGAGGGTCGGCGGACAGCCATGGGCACGTGCGACTTTGGGCTGAAGCGGAGATAAGAAAAAACCTTGTCGTAATCAAGACTTTTTTCAAATTGGGCGCCGATTTTTCATGCGCGAGAAAACCCGTTAATTTGATCAGATTTTCCGAACAATCTCAGCGACCCCGTCGCAGAAACCAACGCCTTGTTTTAAGATCGTTTTTGGAACGGTGCGGCGGCGTCCGGCAAACATGACAAACGTTAACGGCCGTAACAGTTCTTCGTCTTTGCACAACGCCGGTCTATCGTTGCAACGACCCAAAACCGCGAATCAGAAACAGGGCAGCAGCCCGAGCAGGCAGGATAACGCAGCCCGATGGATACACTGACCCGCATCCGCGCTTTCATCGATGTCGTCGATGCCGAGGGATTTTCCGCAGCCGCCCGGCGTGTCGGGCGCTCAAAGGCGCTCCTGTCCAAATATGTGCGGGAACTGGAAGACGAACTGGGCGCCCTTTTGCTCAACCGCACGACCCGGCAGTTTTCGCTGACGGAGGCCGGCCATACCTATTACCGGACGGCATCGGAAATCCTGAAGGAGATCGACAATCTCGCCGATCTCGTCCGCGCCAGCAATTCCGACCTGAAAGGCCGGTTGCGCATTTCCGCACCGCGCACCTTCGTCGACGCGGAGATCGGCCAGTCCTTGATCGATTTCGGCAAGGCACATCCGGAACTGTCACTGGAGATCATCTCCGACGACCGCTTTGTCGATCTGGTCGAGGAAGGTTTCGACGTGGCGATCCGCATCACCAAGCTGGAGGATTCGACGCTCATCGCCCGCAAGCTTGATGATTTCCAGGTTCTATACTGCGCAACACCGGCATTCCTCGAAGAATTCGGACCGATTAACCACCCATCCGAGCTGTCGCGGCACGCCTGTATCATCGATACCAACGGCCGTTCCTACAGCAATTGGCGCTTCACCGAGCCTGACGGCACAGGGTTCAGTGTTCCTGTTGGCGGCCCGATCGAGGTCAACAGTCCGCTTGCAGCTGCGCGCGCGGCGGAATCCGGCATGGGTGTTGCCAGCATTCCTGATTTCATCGCCCGCCCGAAGGTGGCCGCCGGTACGCTGGTTTCCATCTTTGAAGACTATATACCGAAGGATCGCGGCATCTACGCGATCTATCCGCACCGGCGCTATCTGCCGACCAAAGTGCGCACATTCGTCGACTTCCTGCATCAGTGGTTTCGCAAGAACGCGGAAAATTGACGGGGCCATAACGGGCAAAAGTCCCAATTCCGTCCCATTTACCCCACATTGCATGAATGCTGCGTTGCGCCAAAACAGCCAAAGGAATCATGACAGAATGAAACGATCGTCCTTGATCCTGACGGTAGCAACCGTGCTTGCGCCCAGCGTGGCGCTAGCCCATCCGCATATTTTCGCCGAGGCCCGGCTGGAAATCGTTGCGGATGCAACGAACCAGATCACCGAACTGCGCAATGTCTGGCGTTTCGACGAGCTGTTTTCCGCCAGCGTGGTGATGGATTTCGACAAGAATTCCAATGCGCAGCTCGATCCTGACGAGTTGCAGGAGGTCGGCCAGACGGTTCTCGATTCCCTGCAGGAATACAATTACTACACGACGATCACCGACAACGGCAAAACCATCAAGGTGAGCAAGCCGAACGAAATCACCGCCGACTACAAGGATGGCCAGCTGCTTTTGATGTTCGCCGTCAAGCCTGCCGAGCCGATGCCGCTCAAGGGCAACATGTCGTTCGGCGTCTATGACCCCACCATGTACACGGCGATGGATTTCCCGACCGACGGCGATCTCGTCGCGGTTGGTGACCAGCTGAACGCCTGCGAGCACAAGGTGGTTCGCCCAGATCCGGATGAAGTGCTTGCCCAGAACCAGGCAAGCCTCACCGATGCCTTCTTCAACGATCCGACAGGAACCGACATGTCGAAGATGTTTGCCACGCGAATCGAGTTCAAATGCTGATGGTGCGGCATCCCGGGCGCCTGCTGGGTCTGGCGCTGATCCTGGCCGCCGCCAGTATCAGCATCGCCCACGCACAGTCGCCGCTCGGTATCGGCACGGCCGAGCCATCCTTCAATACCAGCGGCATTTTCGGCGGATTCTTCGCCTGGATCAACATGGAGCAGCAGCGTTTCTACCACACGCTGACGGAAGCGATCAAAGCCATGCGGGACGACCCGTGGCACCTCTGGTCACTGATCGGCCTGTCCTTTGCCTATGGCGTCTTCCACGCCGCCGGTCCCGGTCACGGCAAGGCGGTCATTTCCTCCTACATGATCGCCAACGAGACCGAACTGAAGCGCGGCGTGCTCCTGTCGTTCCTGTCGTCGATGATGCAGGGAGGCGTCGCCATCCTGCTCGTCGGCGCTGCCTATCTGGTGCTGCGTGGATCATCGATCTCGATGACGCAGGCGACCCATTTCCTCGAAGTGGTCAGCTACGCGCTGATTGCGGCCTTCGGCGGCTGGCTGCTGTTTCGCAAGCTGCGAGGCATGCGGGCGCGACGCCTGGCTCCAGCGGTTGCGCATGACCACGGCCATAGCCATAGCCACGCACATCACGACCATTCCCACGATCATGGCCACAGCCATGGACCGGGCGAGGTCTGCGACACCTGCGGCCACGCGCATGCGCCCGATCCGTCGATGCTCAAGGGCGATCGCTTCGCGCTCCGCGAGGCCTGGTCCGCGATT
The DNA here is from genome assembly GCA_900473685.1 of Hyphomicrobiales bacterium. Lineage (GTDB taxonomy): Bacteria > Pseudomonadota > Alphaproteobacteria > Rhizobiales > Rhizobiaceae > Pararhizobium. Next base: position 92,719 of record UCNE01000009.1, on the reverse strand, counting down.
GTTGCCGTGGGCTTGCGTCCCTGCTCCGGCGCGCTGATCGTGCTGAGCTTCGCGTTGTTGAACGGGCTTTATCTCGGTGGCGTGCTTTCGGTCTTTGCCATGTCGATCGGCACGGCTATCACCGTCTCGGTGCTGGCAACGCTCGCCGTCACCGCCAAGGACCTTGCCGTGCGCTACGCGTCTAACGGATCATCGGCCATGCGCATCAGCAATGGCATCGAGATCTCCGGGGCCTTGCTGGTGCTTGTACTGGGTATCGTCCTGCTTGGGGCATCGCTGCAGGGCTAAGGCGTTAGAGCCCGCGGCCACGCTGGTAGCGGGCGCGCAGCCAGAAGATCAGGAAGAAGCCGAGCACGAAAACCGCACCGAACGCTGCGGCCAGCCAGGGCGAGTATGTGCCGAGCCAGAGCATGATTTTCGGCAGGATGAAGAAGCCTACCCCGACGACAACCAGGATGACAGCCGCGGCAATCGCCGGCGAGCGTTCCTTCTTTTCCGGGGTATTCATGCGGTCTCCTTTTGCGCCAATGCGGCGCGAATATCTTCAAGCTTGCGCTTCTGCGTGCCGTCTGCGGCGAAATTTTCAGGCGACAGCCAGGCTTCAAAGGAAGCGTCCAGCAACGGCCATTCGCCATCGATGATCGAGAACCATGCGGTATCACGATTGGCGCGCTTGGACAGCATGTGTTGACGGAAAATACCTTCGAAACTGAAGCCGAGACGATTTGCCGTCTTCTTGCTGGCTTCGTTGCGGTTGTCGCATTTCCATTCGTAACGGCGGTAGCCCAAATCCTCGAAAGCGTGCTTGGCCATCAGGTAATGCACTTCGGTCGAAAGCGGCGAGCGGGCCATCGAGAAGGAATGCGCCACGCCGCCAACCTCGACCACGCCATTGGCAGGATCGGGCCGCATGTAATTGGCCATGCCGACGACGTCACCACTGGCCTTGTCGTAGAACACTTCGGTGATCCAGCCGCCCTTCTGCACGGCGGTCAGCCAGGCATCGAAATCCTCGATGCTGCGAAAGTCATCCTGGGCGAAATACTGCAGGCGCGCGTTGATCTCCAGCCCACCAAAAGCCTGCCACAACGCCTCCAGATGCGCCGCGCGATCATAGGGCACGATCCGGACATAGCGGCCTTCCAGCGTCACCGGCTTTGGCGCCGGGCAGCCAGTCCAATTGGTCAAATCGCGCATTTGCAAACTCCTGAAGAGACTACACCAGCAGCCCTTAAACCGGCGCGGAAACCGTACCGGTCATAACAAAGGCTTTGACGCTGGCATAGGACAGCTCAGGCATCCGCACAAATGCAAAGTAATGATGGATCAATCACCACGGTGACTTGATCGGCGGCTGGCCAGTCTGCGGCACCGAGGTCTGCTGCGGGTTGGCCTGCGCCTCGATAACCGGGGTCTTGGCCGAAGAGACCGTCGCCTCGATATGGTCGATCAGGGCATCGGCAAGGCCAAGGCGCCCGGCGAGCTGATCGAGATATCCGCGCTCGGCGCGGCTATCGGCATCGATGGCAAGGCGGGAGGCAGTATAGAGCTCGACACGCTCTTCCTCCGTTACGGCTGCGGCAACAATGGCGTCGAGATCGACCGGCTGGCTCAGTTCCTCGTGCAGGAACTGTTCGGCTTCCGAATCGAGGCCGGAAACCTTGACCTTGTCCATAATGCGGGCGCGCTCGATATCGTCGATATGGCCATCGGCGCGGGCAGCAGCGATCATGGCGCGAACGAGAACGAGGACAAAGTCGTTGCGGATGGCGGCAGGCTCAGTGCTGAAGCCTGAATCGGCCGGCGGCGGCAGAAGCTCGGGCTGGGCTTGGACTTCCGGCTGGGCAGCGGCGGGCTCCTTGCCAGCCTGATAATTCTTGTAGGCCTGATAACCAAGACCGGCGATGGCGGCGAGACCGCCGAGCTTGAGGGCCGAACCAGCCACTTGGCGGCCGGTACCGGTGCCAAGCAGGACGGCGGCAATCGCACCGGCCGCGAGCGGGTTGTCCTTGGCTAATTGCGTCGCCTGCCCCGCCCGGTCGCGCACCGTGCCGCCAGCACCCGGGATCTGCGAACCTAAAAACTGATCCAGCAATTTCTTCGCGTCAAACATTCGGTCCACTCCCTTGAGGCCGGTTGAAGTCGGATTGAGACATAGGAATGCGACGAAAGGAATACAAATGAAAGGCACCTGGCATGAAAAAGGCCGGATGCATATGCTCCGGCCTTTCACAAACAGTCATGACGATCGATCGATCAACCTCTGAGCGCGAACGCCTCGGCCGCAAGCTTGGTAATGCCTGCCCAATCGCCCTTGGCAACCAGTTCCTTCGGAGCCACCCAGGATCCGCCGACGCAGACGACGTTGGGCAGTGACAGATAGTCCCTGGCGTTCGACAGCGAAATGCCACCGGTCGGGCAAAACAGCGTGCCGGCCAGCGGCGACGACAGCGACTTCAGGTAGGCAGCGCCGCCAGCCTGTTCGGCCGGGAAGAACTTCATCACCTTGTAGCCTTCTTCGCGCAGGCCCATGACTTCGCTTGCCGTGGCAGCGCCCGGCAGAAGCGGAATATCGGAATCATTGGCAGCGTCGATCAGCTCCTGCGTTGTGCCGGGGCTGACGATGAACTGCGAGCCTGCCTCGACAGCCGCCTCGTATTGCGCGGCATTGAGGATGGTTCCGGCACCGGCAACGGCACCTTCCACTTCGTTGGCAACAGCCCGGATCGCTTCGAGCGCCGCAGTCGTGCGCAGGGTAATTTCGATTGCCTTCAAACCACCGGCAACAAGGGCACGCGCCAGAGGCACGGCGGTCGCGAGGTCATCAATGACCAGCACCGGAACGACCGGCTGCAATTTCAGGACGGAAAGAAGTCTCTCGGTTTTCTCGCTCATGCCGGGCAGCCTTTTTAAAACGATTGAAGTGAGGTTCGAATACTCTTCCCATCGGCTTTTGTCGATACCAAACGGGAGCAGCCGAACCTATTCGGACATGGTGACGCATGCTTGACAACGGCTCCGGCGCAGCGCGCGGTAGAGGCTGAATGCTCGCTTGTCCCCACGTCACAATCCTGTAGTCTGGGCTTGATTGAAGGCAAAAATGACAGGCTTATCAATGGCCAAGGAAATTGAACGCAAGTTTCTGGTGGCATCCGACGCCTGGCGCAAAGCGGCAGATGGCGGTACGCGCTTTCTTCAGGCCTATATCGTCACCATGGACGACCGTTCCGCACGTGTGCGGCTGATGGATGACACGCGGGCAAAACTGACGATCAAGATCGGCACCGGCTCGATGACCCGCGATGAATTCGAGTATGAGATCCCCGTGGAGGACGCCAGGGACATGATGGCGAAGGCCATCGGTCTCATCATCGACAAGACCCGGTACGAGGTTCACCATCGCGGCTTCATTTGGGAAGTCGATGTCTATGCCGGCGCACATGAAGGCCTTGTCGTCGCTGAAGTCGAACTTGATGCCGAAAGCGACAGACCCGACCTGCCCGCATGGTTGGGAACTGAGATAACCGGCGATCCGCATTACTCGAATCAGTATCTCTCAACCAGTCCCTTGGTATCGGCCACAGATCATGAGCTATCGTATTCGCCCTTCTGAGAATTTCACATCGGAATTCAAGTCCGTCGCGGCCGAGCAATTGACAATCGCCATGAAAGGCTTGACGGAACGCCCGCACGGGCTGACCGAGGCTATCCACGATGCCCGCAAGAATTTCAAACGGCTGCGCTCGCTCTATCGCCTCGTCGCCGCCGACCTGCCGGCTTTCCAGCACTCTGAAAATGCGCGCATCCGCAACATGGCAAGGACGCTTTCATCCGCCCGCGATGCGACAGCCCTGGTCGAAGTCAGCCGTCACCTGCTGGACCACGCGGAAAGCAGCGACGAACGCGCTGCCCTGAAGAGGATCGGCAAAGTGCTGATCGCCCGGCGTGACCAGCGGACAGCCGGCGGCGACCAACTTGAAGAGAGTGTTACAGCCGCCATCAAGACCTGCGGCCGGGCGCTCGACGCCCTCTCCCCGATCACTTTCCAGGAGGGCAGCAAGAAGAACGCCAAGCGCATCGCGAAGGGGTGGCGAAAGGTTCTGAACCGCGCTGCGGCAGCCCGGGCCGCCTGCACCGACACCACCGATGCGCAGGTCTTTCACGAATTGCGCAAACGCAGCCAGGACTACCGGTTCTACCTGAACCTGATGCAACCGCTTTGGCCTTCGGCGATGCATGCGAAGAGGGCCGAGATAACACAGCTTGTCGATCTGCTCGGCCATCACAATGATCTGGCGCTGCTTGCCTCGCTGGTTGATGAACAGCCGCACCTTTTCGGAAGCAGCGAGGATATCGCCTACCTTCTCGCAGCCGTGATTGCCCGGCAGAAAGCCCTGCGGGAAACCGCGCTGGAAATCGCCGCTTCCGCCTTTCGCGATGACCCGAAGGACGAAAGCCGCAGAATCCGGCGCCTATGGCAGGACGCCGTCAGACGCGGCCTTCGCTGGCATTGATACTGCCAATCGCTGGCAGTATGATCGGCCATGTCCCGTTCCACCCGCCTTCTCGATCTCATCCAACTTCTGCGCACCTATCGCCGGCCGGTCAGCGGCAGTGCGCTGGCGCAGCGCATGGGCATCAGCATCCGCACGCTCTACCGCGACATCGCCACGTTGCAGGCGCAGGGTGCCGACATCCAAGGCGCGCCCGGCTTCGGTTACGTGCTCAAGCCCGGCTTCCTGATGCCGCCGATGATGCTCAGCGAGCAGGAGATCGAGGCACTGGTGCTCGGCGCACGCTGGGTGGCGGCGCGGACCGACGACGAATTGAAGGACGCCGCCCGCAACGCCCTGACAAAGATCGCCGCCGTGCTGCCCGCCGATCTGCGTCATGAACTGGAGACGAATTCGCTGCTCGTCTACAACACGCGCGATCTGCGGCTCGGAACCATCGATTTTCCAGCCATTCGCGAGGCCATCCGCTTGGGCATGAAGATCGACATCGACTATGCCGATGTCAACGGACAACCGACGACGCGGCGTATCTGGCCTTTTGCGCTGGCTTATTTCGAGGAAACCCGCGTGCTGGCAGCCTGGTGCGAGCTGCGTAGTGACTTCCGTCATTTCCGCACCGACCGCTTTACCACCATGACCGTGACCGGCATCCGCATTCCTCGCCGGCGCGACCGGCTGCTGGCGGAATGGCGAAACACCCACAAGGTCCCCCAGGACATGTGAGCCTACTGCCATAAATTGACAGCAGAACGGAATAGAAACGTCTCCGGACCCACCGAGAGGAGACTGCCATGAAAACCGACTTTGTTCTGTCCGTCGACAGCCCGGCCGAGAGCGCCGTTTTCTACATGGCGATGTTCGGTGCGCTGCCGCTGGAGCTGTCACCGACCTATGCGGTCGTCCTGATGAACGACGCCTTGAAACTCGGTCTGGCAAAGAGGAAGAGGCTGCCGGCCGCCGTGAATACCAACGACGCCGAGCTGCCGATCTTCGTTGCCGGCCGTGAGGGCGTCGATGCGCTTCACGAGGAATGGCGCCGGAAAGGTGTGACGATCCTTCAGGAGCCGATCGCGTCAGACAGCGATTATACGTTCACCTGCGCCGATCCGGACGGCCATCGCCTGCGGGTGTTCACACCGCAAGCCGCCTGACCACCTTCCATACCGGCCGCACACCACGATTGCGTGCGCGGCCGGAAAGCTGTATTTCACGCCGCATGACAGACACGACCCACACCCCTCGCCCGGAAGCCAGCGGCCAGTTTCTGGTGGCGGCGCTTTATCATTTCGCCGCATTCGCGCGCTTCGCCGATTTCCGCGAGCCGTTGCAGGCGATTTGTGATGACAACGGCGTCAAGGGCACGCTGCTGCTGGCGCATGAGGGCATCAACGGCACGATTGCCGGGCCTGAGGACGGCATCCGGACCGTGCTCGCCTTCCTGCGCGCCCAGCCGGAATTCGTAGGCCTCGAACACAAGGAAAGCTGGGCGTCATCCATGCCGTTCCTGCGCATGAAAGCCCGGCTGAAAAAGGAAATCGTCACCATGGGCGTCGAGGATATCGACCCCAACAAGATCGTCGGTACCTATGTGGCACCGAAGGACTGGAACGCGCTGATTTCCGACCCAGATACGATCGTGATCGATACCCGCAACGATTACGAGACCGCGATCGGCATGTTCCGTGGTGCGGTCGATCCGAACACCAAGAGCTTTCGCGAATTTCCCGACTGGGTGAAGAACAACGCGGATCTCGCCGCCAAGCCGAAGATCGCCATGTACTGCACCGGCGGCATCCGCTGCGAGAAGGCGACAGCCTTCATGAAAGAGCAGGGTTTCGACGAAGTCTACCACCTCAAGGGCGGCATCCTGAAATATCTGGAGGATATGCCGGAAGAGGAAAGCCTCTGGGACGGCGCATGCTTCGTCTTTGACGACCGGGTCTCGGTGACGCATGGCCTGAAGGAAGGCGAACACACACTCTGCCATGCCTGCCGCCAGCCGCTGACGCCGCAGGACCTTCTGTCACCCCATCACGAACATGGCGTCACCTGCGTCCACTGTCACGACACCCGCACAGAGGAAGACCGCCAGCGCTATCGCCAGCGGCAGCGCCAGATGGACCTCGCCAAGAAACGCGGCGAGCGGCACCTGGGAAGCTGACGGCCCTTTGCTGCATCGCCGTCGTTACACGGTGGCTGTTTCGCCTTAACCGGCCTTGTGATTGCCTTTGGGGAACTGCTCGGCCAGTTCCTTGTACCAATGACCGCTCTTCTTGATGGTGCGGACCTGGGTATCGTAATCGACATGGACGATGCCGAAGCGCATCTTGTAGCCTTCGGCCCATTCGAAATTATCCATCAGGCTCCAGGCGAAATAGCCCTTCATCGGATAACCTTCCCGGATCAAATCTGCCGTGACGGCAAGATGCTCGGCAACGTAATCGAGCCGCGGTTGGTCATCGACGACGCCGTTTTCGACGCCCATGTTGTAGGCCGCACCGTTCTCGGTGATGTAGCAATCCGGCAGCGCGTAGCGGTCATTGACCGTGCGGATGAGGTCACCCAGCGCCTGCGGAAAGATCTCCCAGCCGATATCGGTCTTCACATCACTAACCGGCTTGGCGTTCACCGTCGCCGGGAATTCGGCACCTTCGGCCGGATCATGCGAAACGCGCATCGGCGTGTAGTAATTGACACCCCACCAGTCGGTCTTCTGGCTGATCGTTGCCATATCGCCATCCTCGATGGTGGGCATACGATGGCCGAGCGCCGACAGGAAGCTTTGCGGATATTCGCCCTTGAAGACCGGGCCGAAGAAGACGCCGTTGTGGAAATCGAAGGCCCGCTCAGCCGCCGCCTTGTCCTCAACGCTGTCACTACCGGGGTAGACATGCATCGGGTTGATAACGATGCCGACCGGCAGGTTCGGCTGTAACTCGCGAACGGTGGAAACGCCAAGACCGTGGGCCAGATTGGTGAAATGCAGCGCATGCAGAGCCGCATCCATATTGCGCTCGCCCGGGGCGTGGATGCCGTAGAGATGGCTGAGCCAGACGGAGCACCAGGGTTCGTTGAAGGTCGCCACCGCATCCAGCCGGTCACCCAGCCGGGCAATGACCGTCTTGGCATAACGCTGGTAGGCATAGGCGGTCGTGCGCGCCGTCCAGCCGCCATCGCCCATCAGCGCCAGTGGCAGGTCCCAGTGATACAACGTCGCAAAGGCCTTGATGTTGCGCTGCTTCAGGCCATCGACAAGGCGATCGTAAAAATCCAGCCCCTTCTCGTTGATCGGCCCGGTGCCCTCCGGAATGATCCGCGGCCAGGCAATCGAGAAACGATAGGCCTCGACACCGAGGCTCTGGATCAGGTCAAGGTCCTCATCCAGCCGGTTGTAGTGATCGCAGGCGATATCGCCATTGTGACCCTGATAGACCCGGCCCGGCATGTTGGAAAACGCATCCCAGATCGACGGCTTGCGGCCATCGGTCTTGGTTGCACCCTCGATCTGGAACGAGGCAGTTGCCACACCGAAAATGAAATCGCCGGGGAGGCGATCGGCGAGGGTCTTGGGATCAATCATAAAATCTCCGATCAGCACTCGTTGAGACAGCGGCGCTCGAGTTCGGCAACGGGTTTAGCCAAGCGAGCCAGCCTTGTACAGAGCGTCTAGAGCAAAACTGTAACGTTACAGATTTGTGTCACAGACCTCAGCCCCTAGAAATGAGGAAGAGAGGCCGGATTGACCTCTGTTTTTGAATGTGCATTTTAGAATGACGATTCAAAAAAGAGATTTGTTGTGTCCCGACCCCGATCCTATGACGAACCGTCCGTTCTTTCCGGCGCCATGCAGGCTTTCCGACGCGATGGATATCGAGGGGTTTCGATCCGGGACCTTGAGGACGCCACAGGTCTGAAGGCGGGTAGTATCTACAACAGCTTCGGCGACAAGGCAGGATTGTTCGATGCAGCCTTCGAGCACTACAACAAGGTGGTTCTTGGCGGACGGGTCGACCGTTTTGCCCCGGCTGCCGCTGGAATTTCGGGTTTGCGCGACCTCTTCATCTCGCTGATGCACGAACCGAACGGCGAAAGCCATGGCTGCCTGATCACGAATTCCGCAATCGAACTTGATCGTGATGAACAGACATATCGTCACGTGTGCACAGGCATGGACATACTTTTCGAGGTATTTCTAAACCGGTTGGCAGCGGCGCAACAGGATGGCAGCCTGCGCGCCGGCACGGATCCCGTCTTGGCAGCAACCAAGCTGCTTGCGCTCTATCAGGGTCTTCTGGTCCTTGTTCGCGCAGGAAGAGACACACAGGCACTGGAGCGGCTCGTTGCTGCGGAATTTCATGAATTGGAGACCTATCATGACGCCCGTCCTGCACAGCAAGATATCCAGGCATGAGCCTACATCGGCCCTTGATCTCGCTCTCGATTTTGCCGAGCGGATCCACGGCGTCGGGTTGATTTCGGTCGCGCGTTTTTTTGGCGGCGCCGCGCTGAAGGCCAACGGCGTCCAGTTTGGCTTCGTCATGAAGGGCTCGCTTTATTTGAAAATGGACGGCGAGGGACGCGCGGCTTTCGAAGCATTGGGCGCACTGCCATTCCAGTATTCAAGCCGTTCGGAAACGGTGACGGTCACAAGCTACTATGAAGTTCCGGCGCAAATTATCGATGAATCCGACACGCTCGCCCTGTGGGCAGGCCGCGCCTATGCGGCCGCGCTCAAGCCGAAACGAGGCCCAAAAAAGCAGGCGCTACCGCGAAAAAATCACGATAGCGCCTGATGAGGTCCGAAACGATCAGACCTTGATCCAGGCCCCGTTGCGCTTCGACGACTGCACGCAGGCATCGACAAACACCATGCCTTTCATACCATCATCGATCGTCGGATAGACAACGGCCGGATCGACCGCCACACCCTTGCGCTTGGCAAAGATGGCGCGGGCGGCTTCGGTGTAGATATTGGCGAAGCCTTCGAGATAGCCTTCCGGATGGCCGGACGGGATGCGGGACACACGGCCGGCGGCCGGGCCGGAGCCGGCACCCGCACGGGTAATCAGGCGCTTGGGCTCGCCGAACGGCGTGTACCAGAGATAGTTCGGGTCCTTCTGCGTCCATTCCAGGCCGCCCTTGGTACCATAGACGCGAACCATCAGGCCGTTCTCATGGCCGGGAGCAACCTGGCTGCACCAAAGCATGCCCTTGGCGCGCTGGCCGTTCTTTGCCTTGAAACGCATCATCACATGCGCGTTGTCATCCAGCGCCCGGCCCTCGACGAAACTGTCGAGATCGGCGGCAAGCTCTTCCAGTTCAAGGCCGGAAACGAAAGCGCCGAGATTATAGGCGTGGGTGCCGATATCTCCGGTAGAACCGCCCGCCCCCGACTTCGACGGATCGGTGCGCCATGCGGCCTGCTTCTGGCCGGACTGCTCAATATTCTCGGTCAGCCAATCCTGCGGATATTCCATCTGCACCAAGCGGACGGCGCCGATATCGCCATTCTCGATCATCTCGCGGGCCTCACGGACCATCGGATAGCCGGTGTAATTATGGGTGAGCACGAACAGCGCATCGCTCTCGTCGGCCAGCTTCTTCAGCTTCTTCGCATCCGCAAGCGTCGAGGTCAGCGGCTTGTCGCAGATCACGTGGATACCGCGCTTGAGGAATTCGCGGGCGGCCTCGTAATGCACGTGGTTCGGCGTAACGATAGCGACGGCCTCGATGCCATTCTTCAGCTTGGCCTCACGGATCGCCATTTCCTTGAAATCGGAATAGCTGCGCGCCGGGTCAAGACCAAGTTCGGCGCCCGAATTCTTCGCCTTTTCCGGTGTCGACGACAACGCGCCGGCGACCAGCTCGAATTGATCGTCAAGCCGCGCAGCCATGCGGTGGACGGCGCCGATAAACGCCCCTGACCCGCCGCCGACCATGCCGAGACGAATGCGCTTTTCCCGAACCTCGGTGGTTCCTTCGATTGCCATAGAGTGTCTCCCTTAATTGGATTTGTGTTCGTGGGGAATTTTTCTCTTCCCTACCGGCGGTGGCAACCACTTCTCCCCAGCGGGGAGAAGTGCCGAACGCAGTGAGGCGATGAGGGGGAGGCTCGGCAAATTCTGAGCGTTTGGCCCCCTCATCCGGCCCTTCGGGCCACCTTCTCCCCGATGGGGAGAAGAGGCGCTAAAGCCCCAGCATACGCCGGTTGGCCGCGTCGTCCGCCCCGCTGTCAGCAAAATCATCGAATGCTTTTTCGGTGACGCGGATGATGTGGTGCTTGACGAATTCCGCACCTTCGCGGGCACCGTCTTCCGGATGCTTCAGCGCGCATTCCCATTCGACCACGGCCCAGCCATCAAAATCATTGGCCGTCAGCTTCGAGAACACGGCGCCGAAATCGACCTGGCCATCACCCGGCGAGCGGAAGCGCCCGGCCCGGTTGACCCAGCCCTGATAGCCGCCATAGACGCCCTGGCGCCCTGTCGGATTGAACTCGGCATCCTTGACGTGGAACATCTTGATGCGCTCGTGGTAAATATCGATGTTGTCGAGATAATCCAGGCACTGAAGAACATAGTGCGAGGGATCATAGAGCATGTTGGCGCGGGGATGGTTGCCGACGCGCTCGAGGAACATCTCGAACGTGATGCCGTCATGCAGGTCTTCACCCGGGTGAATCTCATAGGCGATATCGACGCCGCAGTCTTCGGCGTGGTCGAGGATCGGCTTCCAGCGACGGGCCAGCTCATCGAAAGCGGTTTCGACCAGACCGGCCGGGCGCTGCGGCCACGGATACATGAACGGCCAGGCAAGCGCGCCGGAGAAGGTCGCATGCGCCTTGATGCCGAGATGCTTCGACGCTGTCAGCGCCATCTTGACCTGTTCGACGGCCCATGCCTGCCGGGCCTTCGGGTTTCCGCGCACTTCAGGGACAGCAAAACCGTCAAAGGCTTCGTCATAAACCGGATTGACCGCGACCAGCTGGCCCTGGAGGTGGGTCGAAAGCTCGGTCACCTCGATGCCGTTCTCGCGCGCCTTGCCAGCGAACTCGTCACAATAATCCTTCGACGAAGCTGCCTTCTTAAGGTCGATCAGCTGGCTGGCCCAGGTCGGAACCTGAACGCCGATATAGCCGCAATCGGCCGCCCATTTGGTGATCGAATCCCATGAATTAAAGGGAGCGGCATCACCCGCAAATTGTCCCAGGAAAAGCGCGGGGCCCTTGATGGTCTTCATGTCAGATTCCTCCCTGATTATCGACCGTAAACGTTTCCATAGTGTTTTAACACGCCATCCATCGAGGGCAAGGCGCCTCTTTCCGATAAAGGCAGCTGGCGGGGATGGCCAGAATTCCGATGCGCCGGAACCTAATCACGGACTTTGCGTGGCAGCAAGAGGTACGTGCCGCAAAAAACTGAACGCGAAGGCCGAGGCGGTTGCAGGCAATAAAAAAGGGGCGCCCGTTTTCGCGGGCGCCCGGTCGTTGGCTTAACCGATCAGAACGGTGAATCGGGGAAGTAGAAATCCTTGGCATTGCCCTTGGTCACGAGCGTTGCGTCGATCGTGTAGACGCCGCGAACTGGAACCTGGCCATAGAAGTTGGCAACGGTCATTTCGAGCGCGGTACCAACCATTGCCGGCGGATAGAGCACGTCGACCGGGATCATCTTGTCGCCGTCCATGACCTTCTTGATCATGTCCTTTGAACCGGCACCGGCCACGACATACTGAATGTCAGTGCGCTTGGCCTGGTCGATGGCCTGCAGCACGCCGACAGCCATGTCGTCGTCCTGGCACCAGACCACGTCGATCTTCGGATACTTGGTCAGGTAGTCCTGCATGACCTTGAAGGCGTCGTCGCGGTTCCAGTTGCCGAACTGGCGGTCGAGAACCTTGACGTTGGAACCTTCGATGCCCTTGTCGAAGCCGTCCTGGCGCTGCTGGTCGATCGGGATCGGCAGGCCGCGGATGATGACGACTTCAGCGTCCGGCGTCGTTGCCTTGATGTATTCGCCGGCCGTCTGGCCCAGTGCCGGGTTGTTGCCGGCCACATAGAGGTCGCGAACCGTGTTGTCGTTGACCGACGGCGCACGGTCGACGATGGCGACGAACGTGCCCTTGCTCTTGACTTCCTTGATGGCGTTGACCAGCGGATCCGGGTCGGACGGCAGGATGACCAGCGCGTCGATACCCTGGGTCTCAAGGTCCTGCACGGCATTGGCCTGGCTTGCCGGATCCGGCGACGTCTTGACGATGACGTTGAGGCCCGGATGCTGCGACATCAGAAGCTTGGCGACGCGTTCGGCGTGGAACACGACGCCCGAGGTCCAGCCATGGTCGGCGGCCGGGATCGAAACGCCGATCGTGACCTTCTTGTCTTCCGCGTGGGCCACGCCGGTCAGCGCCATCATGGCGACGGCTGCAGCGCCCAATAGTCCTTTACGCATGTTTCTCTCTCCCTAGTGAATGCGGGTCTAACAGTCCTTGCCGGGCGACCCCCTGAACCCGGTCCTTCACGATTTCCGAACCAGCGAACGCTGGACGAGCATCGCAACGATGATGATCGTGCCTTGGATGGCGCCGATCAGATATTCGCTGATGAAATTGGAAAGCAGCATGATGTTGCCGACGAGTTCCAGAATGAAGGCACCGCAGATCGTCCCCCAGACCCGGCCTGCCCCGCCCTTCAGCGCTGTTCCACCAACAACGACGGCCGTGATCGCCTGGAGTTCCCACAGAATGCCGGTAGTGGCCGAGGTCGAGCCGAGACGCGGCACGTAGAGGAGAACGGCAATTGCAACGCACAGTCCCTGAATGACGAACGCGATGGTGCGAACCCGGTTGACCGGAATGCCGGAATAGCGGGCAACATCGGCGTTCGAGCCAACGGCAACGACGTGCCGGCCATAGCGGGTGCGATAGAGAATGAACGCCGCAATGCAGGTCACTGCCAGGATCACCACAATCGGCACCGGGACACCGAGGATCGAGCCGAAATAGGCGGGGCGGTATATTTCCTGGAGGGCCGGATCCTTCAACGTGATCGCCCCACCCTGCGACAGCCAGGTGGTGAGGCCACGATAGATACCCATGGTGCCAAGCGTTGCGATGAACGGCTCGATCCGGCCGACCGTGGTGATCAGGCCGTTTGCGAGGCCGCACAGAGACCCCGCGACAACCGCGAACAGCACAGCAGCCGTCAACATCAAGGCCGGGTCGGCAATGACGCCGGAATTCATGAACAGGATCATCAGACTGGCGACGAAGGCAACCATCGCGCCGACGGACAGATCGAGATCGCCGGAGGAGATGACGAACGTCGCGCCAATCGCGATGATGGCGATGAAGGCGCTGCGGGTCGCGACATTGGCCAGGTTATTCAAACCGATGAAGTTCGGATTGACGAGTGCCCCAAGGATGAGAAGCAGTATCAAGGCCGCAAAGGGGGCGACCGCCCGAAGGTCGATATCCCGCCAGTTCCGGCGCCGCACGTCCCGGGTTTCCTCATTCACGCTCGTATCCACTCCAACCTCCCGTCCCATTATCCCTGGGGTTTGTTTTTCAGTGCGCCGCTTTCGCCCGAACGGTTCAGGCCGCGGCCTTTTTCTTCAGTCCGGCCGCGTAGCGCATGATCTCCTGCTCGGAAATTTCATCACCTTCCAGCATGCCGACGATCCGCCCTTCCCGCATCACCGCGACGCGCGTGCAAAGGCCGATCACCTCCGGCATTTCCGATGAAACGACGATGATCGAGCGGCCGTCTCGCGCCAGCGCCGAGATGAAATGATAGATCTGCTGCTTGGTGCCGACATCGATGCCGCGGGTGGGCTCGTCGATGATGATGATCTCGGGCTCGGTCTCCATGACCTTGGCCAGCAACAGCTTCTGCTGGTTGCCGCCGGACATGCGGCCGGCCACCACATTGCCATCACGCACCCGGATATCGAAGCGGCGGCGGGCGCGCTCCAGCGCCTGCGCCTCGCTGGCGGGGCTGAGATAACCGAGCTTGCCGTGATTTTCGAGCGACTGCAGCGTCAGGTTGGCGGTCATGCGCGAATTGAGCAGCAATCCCTTCGACTTGCGGTCCTTGGTCATATAGGCAAGGCCGCGCCGGTTGGCGGCATGCACATCGCCTGATGGAACCGCTTCGCCGTGGATAATCACCTCACCCGAGGCGCGCGACCTCAAGCCCGCAATCGCCTCCATCAATTCCGTGCGGCCGGAGCCGATCATGCCGGAAAACCCGAGGATCTCGCCCTTGCGAACCTCGAAACTCACATCCTTGACGTAACCGGTCGACACGGCATCGACACTCAACACAATCTCTTCATCGACATCAGGCTCGCGCTTGGCCGGATAGAGTTTCGACAACTCGCGCCCCACCATCAGCTGCGCGATCGATTCCCCATCAAGGATGGATGTCGGCGAAGTCTTGATCCACTGACCATCGCGCAACACCGTTACCCGGTCGGTCAGCTCCATGACCTCATCGAGCTTGTGCGAAACGAAGACAAAGCTCGTGCCCTGATCGCGTAGCTTGCGCACCTGCTTGAACAGGAAGTTGGTTTCTTCACGGGAAAGAACAGCAGTCGGCTCGTCCATAAAGACGACGCGGGCATCGCGGCTGATCGCCTTGGCGATCTCGACCATCTGCTTGTCTGCGATCGACAGCGAGCTGATCATCGCATTTTCATCGACATGCGATCCGAGCAGGTCGAGTACGCGGCGCGTTTCGGCCCGCATGAATTTGCGGTCGAGCACGCCGAAACGCGTGACTTCGCGGCCGAGAAACAGGCTCTCGGTGACGGTCAGATGTTCGGCGAGATTGAATTCCTGGTGAATGATGACAATGCCGAGCGCTTCGGCGGCACCGTTCGGCGGCAGCTTGACGGGATGCCCATCGAGGATGATGTCGCCGGAGGTTGGCTGTTCGAAACCGGAAAGAATCTTGACGAGCGTGGATTTGCCGGCGCCATTTTCGCCCATCAAGGCATGGATTTCGCCAGCACGGAGATCGAAGTCGACGCCAAACAGGACCTGCACGCCGTTAAACGACTTGCTGATGCGCCGTGCTGACAACACGACCGCGCCATCACCGGCGCCGCTGATCTGCGAACTCATGAAATCCTCCCTGCGGCTCCCATCCGCTTGAGCCTGATGTAAACCTTTACATAGATCATGTAAAGGTTTACATCAGGGCATAACCGAGAAATTCTTCGTGCAGGCTTTGACCTCCGGGCAAGTCTGTGTAGTGTCCCGCCGAGACTAAAACCAAGGCAGAGCGCAGTGTCGAATTCCACGCCGGCAACCATCGAAGACGTCGCCCGGATCGCGGAAGTGTCGATTGCGACCGTGTCGCGCGCCATCCATATGCCGGAGAAAGTCGCCAACTCGACGCGGCTGAAGGTCAGCCAGGCCATTGCCATCACAGGCTACACGACCAACGCCATGGCGCGCAGCCTGCGGCTTGGGCGTTCCAACATGATTCTCGTGGTGGCGCCCGATATCGGCGACCCCAATTTTTCCAACATTCTCGTCGGGCTGGAAAACGAAGCGCGTTCGCACGGCTATGGCGTCCTGATCGGCCATACGCAAAACGATGCCCAGCGTGGACTGGAATATCTGAAGTTCCTGAATTCCAACCAAGCCGCCGGATTGATCCTGTTCACCGGCATCCTGCCGTTTGGCCATCAATCGATGACAGCACGGCTGCCGCCCAGCGTCGGTGTTTTCGAACCGGTTTTCAATGGCGGCATTCCCTATGTCGGTGTCGACGATACCGAGGGCGCCCGCAAGGTAATCGACCTGCTGATCGCCGAAGGCCATCGCAAGGTGGCCTTTATCGGCGATTCCCGCACCCGGCTGGCCTATAGCCGGCGCCGCATCGGATATGAGGCCGGGCTGGATGCCGCCAATGTCAGCGCCGATCAGCGTATCGTTTTTGAAGGCGACGGCACGATCGAAAGCGGGCGGCTGGCCGTCGAACAATTGTTCATGCGCGATACGCTGCCGACGGCCTTCATGTGCGTCAATGACCAGACGGCAATCGGTGTGATGATTGGCCTCGGCGCGCGCGGCTACGATATTCCACGCGATTTTTCCGTGACCGGTTTTGACGACGTGCCGCAGGCAAGCTTTATGTCACCGGCGCTGACCACCATCCGCCAGCCAAGAACGGCGATCGGCAAACATGCGATGGCGCTGCTGCTCGATCTGTTGTCCGACGGCCGGCCGCCGGAAACGGAAATCCTGCTCCGCCCAGATCTGGTGGTGCGCAACTCTGTTGCAGCCCCTTCGCCGAAATGGACGAAGCGCTAAGCCTTCCGGCAGAGCGCTCCATCATTCATTCCATCGATCTGTCCGGCGATCAGGCGTAGCGCCGCTCGGGCGCCCGGCGCGACACGACTTCAATATGCCGCCGGTTTGACACCGTGAACTGATTGGCCAGATCCTTCAGCGTCGTGCTGACACGCATCAGGTTATGGGTTGCGGCATTGGTCTGCTCGACCATGGCGGCATTCTGCTGGGTCATCTGATCCATACCCGTCACCGCCGTATTGATTTCAGTAATACCGATCGCCTGTTCACGCGCCGAACCGGCGATGGCATCGATATGGCCGTTGATATGCATCACCTGCTCGCCGATCGTGCGCAGCGCCTCGCCGGTCCGGTTGACGAGGGAAACGCCGGTCAGCACGTCCTCGAACGACTTGTCGATCAGACCCTTGATCTGCTTGGCCGCATCCGTGGATTTCTGCGCGAGTTCGCGCACTTCCTGTGCCACGACAGCGAACCCCTTGCCCGCATCCCCGGCGCGGGCCGCTTCAACGCCGGCGTTCAATGCAAGCAAATTGGTCTGGAACGAAATCTGGTCGATGACGCCGATGATCTGGGTGATCTTCTGCGATGATTCCTCGATTGCGCTCATCGCCGACACGGCCTGCTGGACCACTTCGCCCGATTTGCGCGCCTCTTCGGTCGCATGACCGACGACACGGCGGGCTTCCTCGGTCCGGATCGCCGCCTCCTTGGAGATCGTGGTGATTTGTTCCAGCGCTGCGGCGGTCTGTTCCAGCGACGCCGCCTGCTGTTCTGTACGGCGGGCCATGTCATCGACGGCAGTCACAAGTTCGCCGGCATTGCCGGATGTTTCGTCGGCCGCAAGCACGATCGAGCCAAGAGCCTTGTCGAGCGTACCGAGCGCCGAGTTGAAATTGGTTTTCAGGCCATCGAATTGCGGCGCAAGCGCCGCGCTGAGCTTGGCAGTCAGATCGCCATTGGCAAGTCCGGTCAGCGAGCGGTCGAGCGCCGAGAGGGCCTCGTCCTGCTGTACCGAGTGTGTTTTCCGTTCGGCATCGCCGATGGCCCGCTGCTCCTGCAGGGCATCGAGATAGACCGAGATGGCATAGTCCATATCGACGAACGCCGCTTTCATGATGGCGGTCACTTCAAGGCTGATATCCTTGGCCTTCTTCTTGTAGAGAAAGCCTTCCAGGTGCTTCTCGACCACAGCCTTGATGATCGATTCCATGATCAACGCGTAACCGCCGATATACCAGCGCGGCTCCAGCCCGAGACGGGCATGGGTCTTGCCGATCGTAGTGACTGCCTCGACATATTTATCATCGAATTCGCCGGAGGCGATCTGGTCCCAGTGACGAACCTGCCGCGACTTAGCGCTTTTCACATGCGCGTCGCTGGCAAAGAATTTCGCCGTTTCCGGAACCGCCATCGCCTTGGCGTAAAACTTGTCGAGCGCACCATCAAGGGAGGCGGAAATAGTTGGCCTTGCCCGAACCAGGGCAGCGCGTTGTTCGCCATCGAGCCCGACAAAATCGAGACGTTCATTCAGGTGTTTGGTCGCGGAAACGGGCGCAGGCATAATGGAGCATCCTAAAATCAAAACGGGGAAAGGCATGCGCGCTGCGCGATCGGCATCATGCCGGCAGGGTGGTCCAAGGCGTCCGCCCAGAACTAGGCCGCGCATGGTTAAGGATGTCTTTAGGAACATTCGCTTGCATCAATGCTGAACAGGCTAAGATCCTGTATTCAGGCAGATTTTCTCAAAAATGCGACAAAGTGACCGGAGTTTGTTTCGAACGCCCAGGTCAGCATCTCATATAAAAAAGGGGCGCCGGTGGGCGCCCCTTTGGTTAACGATGAAATTGGCTCGAAGCGATCATCAGACGTAACGGTTGACGACGTTCTCCAGCAGTTCCTGCTTGCCGGATTTCGGCTGCGGGTTGAGATCGGTCTTTTCGACATAGGCCGCGATTTCCTCCAGCGACATGCTGGTCAGGCGCTTCTGGCCCTCGGCCGATTTCCAGCCGGCATAACGGGCGTCGAGCGGGCCGGAAAGTGCCTTGTCCTCGACCATCTTGGCGGCGGCGCGCAGGCCCCGGGCGCAGCAATCCATACCGCCGATGTGGCCGATCAGCAGGTCTTCCGGATCGATCGACTGACGGCGCAGCTTCGAATCGAAGTTGGTACCGCCGGTCTTGAAGCCGCCGCCGGATAGGACCTGGTAATAGGCAAGCGCCATTTCCGGAACGTTGTTGGGGAACTGGTCGGTATCCCAGCCGGACTGATAGTCGTTGCGGTTCATGTCGATCGAACCGAAAATGCCATAGGCGTTGGCAAGCGCTAGTTCGTGCTCGAACGAATGGCCGGCGAGGATCGCGTGGCCCTGCTCGATATTGACCTTGACCTCGTTTTCGAGACCGTAGGACTTGAGGAAACCGTAGACCGTCGCGACGTCGTAGTCGTACTGGTGCTTGGTCGGCTCCTGCGGCTTCGGCTCGATCAGGATCGCGCCCTTGAAGCCGATCTTGTGCTTGTATTCGACAACCATGTTGACGAAACGGCCAAGCTGGTCGAGTTCCTGCTTCAGGTTGGTGTTGAGCAGGGTTTCATAGCCTTCGCGGCCGCCCCACAGAACGTAGTTGTCGCCGCCGAGCTTCAGCGTCGCATCCATGCAGGTTTTCACCGTTGCCGCAGCAAACGCAAAGACGTCCGGATCCGGATTGGTGGCAGCACCCGACATATAGCGGCGATTGGAGAACAGGTTTGCCGTGCCCCAGAGCAGCCTGACGCCGGTGTCGGACTGCTTCTTCGCGAAATAATCGACGATTTCGTTGAGGTTCTTGGTGTTCTCGGCAAAATTCTTGCCTTCCGGGCGCACGTCGGCGTCATGGAAGCAATAGAAGGGTGTCCCGAGCAGCGTGAAGAATTCGAAGGCGACATCGGCCTTCAATTTGGCAGCCTTCATGCTGTCTTCGAACCATGGGCGCTCGAACGTCTGGCCACCAAAGGGGTCGCCGCCCGGCCAAACGAAGGTGTGCCAATAGGCAACCGCAAAGCGCAGGTGATCTTCCATGCGCTTGCCCATGACGATTTCGTCTGGGTTGTAATGACGGAAAGCCAGCGGATTGGTGCTGTCGGGGCCTTCATATTTGATCTTGGCGATATCGCCGAAAAAACCTGTGCTCATGGGTGTTTCCTCTTGGGGTTCGAAATGCTGGTTGGAATCAGTAGGCGGAGCGGATCGCAGGATAGAGGCGGCGATAACGCTGATAGGCTTCCGCATAGGCGCCGTGCAGCGCCGCATCGGGCTGGATAGTTTCGGCCGTTGCCGGGGCGGTGAAGACGGACAGCGGGTTGGCCTTTGTCGCTGCGACGAGGCCCAGACGGGCGGCGCCGAAAGCGGCGCCAAAATCGCCGTCGGCAGGCACATCAACCGGCAGGTTGAGGGCCGTTGCGATTGATTTCAGCCAGTAGCGCGAGCGCGAACCGCCACCGATGGCCGTGACGCGCGAAAGCGTTGTCCCGGCAACACGCAGAGCCTCGAGGCTATCGCGAAGCGCGAAGGACACGCCTTCGAGAACGGCCTGGGTCAGAACCACCCGGCTGCTTTCATGGCCAAGCCCGGCAAAGACACCACGGATAGACGCGTCATTGTACGGCGTCCGCTCCCCGGAGAGATAAGGCAGGAAAGTCACCCCGGACGGCGCATTGAGGCTGTCGCCCAGCTCGGCAGTGAGATCGGCGGCGCTCTTGCCCGTGATCTCCGAATGCCAGTTGAGCGCGTCGGTTGCCGACAGGATGACCCCCATCTGATGCCAGGTGTTGGGCAGTGCATGGCAGAACGCATGGACCGCGCTGGCGGGATTAGGCAGGTAGCTGGCATTGGCGGCAAACAGCACGCCGGAGGTGCCGAGCGAGACGAAGGCATGGCCCTCGCCAACAGTGCCCATGCCACAGGCGGATGCGGCATTGTCGCCTGCCCCACCGGCAACGATAACGCCGGCGCCCATACCCCATTTGGCCGCGAGGTCGGCCTTGAGCGTGCCGCCCTGCTCCGTGCCCTCGATCAAGGACGGCATATGGCTTTCGGTGAGCCCTGTCGCATCGAGCAGGCTTTCCGACCATGCGCGCTTGCCGGTATCGAGCCAAGAGGTCCCGGCCGAATCCGACATTTCGGAAATATGCTCACCAGTCAGCCAGAGGCGAAGGTAATCCTTGGGCAGCAGGACCCAATCGACCTTTTCGAAAATATCGGGTTCATTTTCCGCCACCCAGGCAAGTTTCGGCGCCGTAAAGCCGGGGAAAACGATGTTGCCGGTCAGCGCCCGGAACTGCGGATCGGCGTCCAGCGCCAGCGCCTGCTTGTGGCTGCGCGTATCGTTCCAGAGAATGCAGGGGCGCAGCACCTTGTCGTTGTCATCCAGCAGCGTCGCACCGTGCATGTGACCGGAGAGCCCGATGCCCTTGACGGCGGCCAATTCCTTGGGATGAGCGGCTTTCAACCCGGCAATTGCCTCTTCCGTGGCGCGGATCCAATCGGCAGGGTCCTGTTCCGACCAGCCCGGATGCGGCCGTGACACGTCCATGGCGCCGGATGCGGAACCAATGATCCGCTGGCCGCCGTCGATCAGCAATGCCTTCACCCCGGACGTACCGAGGTCGATGCCAAGATACATGATGATCTCCCTAGTCTTGCCTGCCCTCAGCGGGCATCTGGTTGCTATCCTGCTCGAACGGCAGGTTATCCTTGAGGAAAATGTCGAGACGGATGCGCTCCTGCGCACCGATGACGGCGACGCCATCGGCCTTGGCTTTCAATACGCGAATGGCGCTACGCACCTCGTGCCCCGCGTCCTGATTGAGGACCACATCGATCAATCCGTCGTTCAATGCTGCCCGCGTATGCTGTGTCAGTTCATGGGCGATCACACAGACCGGGGCGGCGTTCACTCGACGCTTCAAGGCGGCGATCAGGCCGCGATTACCGGCGCCGAGGCTGTAGATACCGGCAATTTCCGGCGATGCGGCAAGCGCCTGACCGACAAGCCTCTCGACCAAGGCAGGATCGTCCTGCCCTTCGATGACAGGCAAGAGCGCATGGCCGCTGAAATGTTCCGCCATGACAGTACGAAAGCCGTCGAGGCGTTCGCGATGGTCACGCACCAGCATCGAACCGGCCAGCACCGCCACCGGTCCGGAACGGCCGCCGAGAAACCGCCCCATCAGGCTGGCTGCCGTGCGCCCTGCGGCGATGTTGTCAACGCCAGCGAAATGATCGCGCTTCGAACCGGCCAGATCGGAAACAAGCGTCACGACGGGAATGCGATCAGCCCGCAGGCGGTCGACGGCAGCGATGACATCGGGAGAATCGATCGCCACAACCGCGACTCCCGCTGGAGATCCCGCACGCGCCTCATCCAGCGCGGCAACCAAGGCTTCGACGTTGAACGCCGGGACGGTGACAACGGTGATATCGGTACGCTCAACAGCCGAACGGCCGATCGCCGCACGCACCTGCTCCTCAAGCCCACGCATGAACGAATTGTCGCCAGACGGCAGAATGAAGACGAGGGGATAGACGCGGCTCTTGGCAAGGTTCGCTGCCGCGACATCGCGGACATAACCGATGCGTTCGATGGCCTGCTCGACCTTTTCGCGCGTGACGGTACGGACACCGGCGCGCTGGTTCAAAACGCGGTCGACGGTCGCAAGACTGACCCCTGCCGCAGCGGCAATATCGTGAACTGTCGGGCGCATGTTTCCTCCGGCAACGAGCCTTAGAGGAAAATTTGATGTACGTAAATCAGAAAATTATCGCCGCGTGATTTCCATGCAATCACAGCCGAAAGGCATCAGCCAAAACGCTTGCTGAACGCCTTGAGAAACGTCACATCGCCATCGGCCCCTTGGGACTGCGCGAGAACCACATCCATGTATTGATTGGTAATATGAGCGACGGCAAAACCGCCCTTGA
The DNA here is from genome assembly GCA_900473685.1 of Hyphomicrobiales bacterium. Lineage (GTDB taxonomy): Bacteria > Pseudomonadota > Alphaproteobacteria > Rhizobiales > Rhizobiaceae > Pararhizobium. The sequence goes on along the minus strand of UCNE01000009.1, from coordinate 69,925 downwards.
AGGTGGCCACCGGCTTGAACAGATCGAGGCCTTCCTGATTGTAGATCATCGGCGTATCGTGTTCGTGGCCGTGAAACAGGCCAGCGACATTGTAGCCTTTCAGTGCTGCAAGTAATGCCGCCCGGTCGCCGTCATCCCACCAGTGGGCATGGCCCGGGCCGGCGTCATCAAAGGTCATCTTCTCCGGATCCCACTTCTCCAGTGAAAACGAATCCCAGCCGTAATGCTGAAACACGACGACCGGCCGGCCATCGGCAGCCGAATTTGCCAGATCCTGTTTCAGCCAGTCCAGACCGCTAATCGCGCCCTTATTGGTATCGCCGCCGAAACGCTGCAACTGCACCAGATGCAGCCCACCCCAATCCCAGGAGTAATTGTCGGAATCGATATCGTAATTGGCCACGGCCACCGGCGGTTTGTAGAACACCGTCTGGCGATGATTGAGCTCGACATAGTCGCGCAGTTCGCGGCGGTACCAGTCGATATGCGGCGGCCCTCCGTCCTGATCGAGATCATGATTGCCAAGCCCGTTATAGACCGGGAAATGCACCCGGTCCGGGCCGGTGCCCTGCTGATAGCGGCTGGAGAATTGCAGCAACTGATGCCCCTCGCCCGGAACCTTGACCTGCCCGCCACCATCATCCGTCATGTCACCGCCGATCACGAGGCCAAGTGGCGGAGCGATCTTCTTGCCTGCCCCGGCGAGACCCGTTGCCACGCCGCCAATCTCCGTTGGCCAGTTAAACTCCGTGATGCGGTTCAGCGCCGCCACGTGCCGCAAAAGATTGGCGTCGGTCTTGCCCTCTGCTGCGCAATTGGGGCTGAGCGTACCGCCGGAGATGAGGCAGGTATGCACATCGGCAGCAAACAGGAACGTCGCGTCAATGGATGGCACCGCTATCTTCGCCGAAGCAGTCGAGAATCCTGGCTGAACGGACGAGGCGAGGCCAAGCCCCAGTATCTGGAGGAGAATCGAGCGCCGCGACAGCGGTGGAAACGGGGTGCCATTCATGCAAATGCCTTGAAGTTTCTGACTTCAGGGCATTCTGGACGATGATTGCTTTCAGGTACAGCCGGTTAGTGGTAACCGGCCTATTCAGCGCTTTCTGATAAAGGTCAATCACAGTTTAAAAAACCTAGTCACCAGCGGGCTTTTTCTTTCATAGTTCTCGTCTTTAGCGCCGGTGATTTGGCAATCTTGCTTACCACCTTAAGATCGCTCGTCGTTGTCCGTATCCCGTTGTTGAGCGGCTTCACAGAACTTGCCGATTTCCGTCTGGAAATCAGTCTTCCTCGAGGACAAGTTTCTGGGCCTCTAGCAATCTAATTAGCTTTCCAATTTCCTTAGGCCCCATGTCACCCTTCACAAGAAGTCGAACGTTGGTATCGCCACCCAACCTGCTCCTGATCCACTCAACTTCGCCCTGTGCGGGGCCCAAGGATTCCTCCTCTTGAGAGAAATGGAATGTGGGGGCTGTCCTTTGAATTGGTGTCTTAGATTCAACGATAACTTCACTCATAGGAACACCTGTCTGGCTTCCCTCTACCACAATCCATTCCCCGTCATCGGATACGAAACGGACGCGTAGAGGCTTTGGGAACTGGAGTACGCCTTGGGATTCCCATTGAACAAGATCACCGATGACCGCTCCACCGAAGGTCGCTTCATTCGAAGCAGCCTTCGACCCAGAAGATTCTATGTCGTCAGTCACCTTGGAGCCATGACTTTCGTTTGCTTTCAATTCCTCGACAAATCGCATTGTTTCCAAGAACGCATTTGCGGCTGGGCGAACCGCATTGGGATTGAACCCCTGACGATTAAGATATGTTATGACGCCGCTTTCTGGAGGAATGGCAATACCCGAAAAGCGATCTCGCAACTCACTAAAGAGCGGCGGCTCGGATGCCGCCTCAAGTAAGTGCATGCGTCGCTCGTCTTCGTTTCCGGCATGCAAGATGGCGATAGCGCGGGGCGTTACGCGCGCCTCTCCCTTACCGGCTCGATCAAACAATCCGTAAGCAGCCAATGCAGCAAGAGCTTTTGCCGCTGGACCGCTGAGGGAACTGTACCCTATCAATTTGGCTGCAGTCTCTCGGTCAATTGGTATTGATCGATAGACCGATTCAATTTTTCCGATCGCATGCAAAGCATCTCGCAAAGACATGCTTGGATAACTAGGGCTTCGAATTGCCTTGGCTGTTGCGTCGCTCATTGCATCTCCGACTCGCTAACTCAGTGTTGCTAGAGTACTGGAGAAACCAAGATTACTCAAGAGTATTGACGACAGAGTATTTAAGCGCAATATTCGAGTCGCGGTGATCGTTGAGTGATTCCCGCCAACAAATTTTGAGGTCAAAGCAGTGAAAGCAAGGTCGTGACAGCCCCTCGCGCTCTGGGCATTGGCGCCAGAGGGGAGACTAATTAAAAGCCGCCCGACCTGTTTGCACCAGGAAGGACGGCTCAGATGACCAAGTAATCGAAAGAGGCAGAGACGCCTAGCGATCCTTTGACCACTCCACTTCAGAGATTCGCACGTCTGCCGACTTCTTTCAAGGCCCATCGCTTTGCGAAAGGAGAATGATATGGTTTGGGTTAATCCGTACAACCGTATCCGCTTCGGCAAGCTTGAATTTGTCTGCGGACATTTTCGTAGCCGTTAATCGGGCCTAGGCGGTTTATTTAGGCCGCATGCCTTTGTAGTCAACAATTTGCCGGGAGGCTATTTTTCTCCCGGCTTTTCTTTGGCTATTTTCACCGCAACAGAAGCGGATTTAATTGAACCAGTTCGCGGCAGCGCTGGGACTTAAATTAATGTCCGCCACCGCCGGCCCCGGTCGGCACGGGCGCGGGCTTCTGGATCAGGAAGGCGCAGAAAACCAGGGCACCGAACAGGCCGGTAAGGATCAGGAACACATCGATGAATGACATGACCATCGCCTGCTGCGTCACCATCCCGGACAGCTTCTGGATGGCGATGGTTGCGCCGTCGAGGCCATGCGAATTGTACTTGGCGATCATGTTGTTCAGCTGGTCCATGGCTTCTGGATTGCCCCATTGCACATGTTCCTGCAGGCGGGCGTAGTGCTCTTCCTGGCGCTGCGTCAGAATGGTGTTGATGGCGGCAAGACCAACGGCACCGCCGAGGTTACGCGTCAGGTTGAACAGGCCGGATGCGCCGCGAATACGCGCGGGTGACAAAGTACCGAGCGCGACGTTGTTGATCGGCACCATGCACATCATCAAGCCGAAACCGCGCAGGATCTGCGGCAGCAGAAGCTCATAGAAATCCCAATCCGCCGTCATTGAGCTCATCAGCCAGGTGCCGGACGCGAAGCTGGCAAAACCGATCGCCATCATGACGCGTGGATCGACCTTGGTAGACAGCCTGCCCGCAATCGGCGCGGTGCAGAACATCGCCAGGCCTGACACGAACATCGTCTCGCCGATCATCAGCGAATCGTAGCCACGGATCCGGCCGAGATAGAGTGGATAGATATAGGTGAGGCCATAGAGCCCGATACCCATGACAAAGGAGAACAGTGAGCCGAAGGCAAAGTTTCGATTGGAGAAGGCCCTTAAATCCACGATCGGGAATTCGACCTTGAACGCTCGATAGAAGAAGACCGCAGCGCCAAGCGCGGATGCAACCGCGCCGATAAAGATGTACTCGTCGCTGAACCAGTCGTTCTTGTTGCCTTCTTCCAGCACATATTCCAGTGCGCCGAGGAAGACCGCCATCGACAACAGGCCCCACCAGTCGAACTTCTTGAACAGGCTCCACTCCGGCTTGTCGAAATCGATGAAATTCCAGGTCACGATGGTAACGATGATGCCCGGGATAATATTGACGAGGAACAGCCAGTGCCAGGAAAAGGCATGGCTGAGATAACCGCCGACGGTCGGTCCAATGGTTGGCGCCAGCGTTGCGACCAGGCCGATGATCGGCGAGACGATACTGCGCTTGGACGGCGGGAAGATCGTGAATGCAGCCGCGAACACCGACGGGATCATGCCACCGCCGATGAAACCCTGCAGCACCCGGTAGACGATCATCTGGTCGATATTGGTGGCCGTCGCGGCAAGGGCGCTGGCGATGGTAAAACCTGCAGCCGACACAGAGAACAGCACACGCGTCGAGACGATCCGGGCCAAGGTGCCGGACAGCGGGATCATGATGACCTCGGCGATCAGATAGGCCGTCTGCACCCAGGCGACTTCATCGGAACCAGCCGACAGTCCAGCCTGGATTTCGGCCAGCGAGGCCGAAACGATCTGGATGTCGAGGATCGACATGAACATGCCGAAGACCATCGCGAAAAAGGCGATCAGCCGTTTCGGATCCATCTTCTCTTCCGCGCGAGCGGCAGGAAGCGGCATCGTACCCGCTGTTGCAGTGGCAGCCATCGGCATTGCTCCTGGCGTGACCGCGTTCAGACGAACGTGGGAGCCATCATGATCATGAAAACTGGTGCATCACAGGGTCCCGGCACACCGGCCCGGGACATTTATCTCAACCGTTGAGGCCGCGCCTTGACGGCGCGGCATACGGATCACTTGGCCGCAGCGGTTTCCTGCTTCGGCGCGGTGCGGGTATCGACATCGACAACCACGCTCAAGCCGGCACGAAGACGGCCGCTGTCGAGCACCTCTTTCGGAAAGACGATGCGGACCGGAACACGCTGGATCACTTTGGTGAAATTGCCCGTGGCATTTTCAGCCGGCAGCAGCGAGAACACCGAACCGGAAGCCGGCGAGATCGACTGCACGGTACCGACGATCGGCGCTTCGTCGAAGGCATCCACATGGATGTTGACCTTCGAGCCCGGAACCATGTGGGCGATCTGCGTTTCCTTGAAGTTGGCGTCGATATAGAGCTGTTCGGTCGGCACCAGGGCTGCCAGACGCTGCCCCGCGGAAACGAGGTCGCCGTCCTGAACGGCCAGATTGCCGATGACACCATCATAAGGCGCCTTCAGAACCGTGAAGCCGAGATCGCGCTGAGCCTTGTCGCGGGCCAGTTCGAGCGTCCGGATGGTGCTTTCGGCCTCGGCGCGCTGAGCAACCAGCACGGCGATGTTGGCGTTCGCCGTGGCGATCTGCGCATCACCGCCAATGAGATTTGCCTTGGCCTGATCGAGCGCCACCGTGGCATCATCGAGGGAGGCGACCGTACCGACTGCCTTTGACTGGAGGTCACTGGCACGCTTGAGCGTGGTTTCGGCACCCCGGACGGTCGCCTCAAGGGCGGTTTTCTGAGCTTCTGCCTGCTGGACGCTGGCCTTGGCACCGGCGATCTGCGCATCGAAACGCTGCAGCGACAGTTTTTCCGTATCGATCTGCGCCTGCGCCTGGTCGGCGGCAATGCGGTAGTCTTCCTTGTCGAGCGTGATCAGCGGATCGCCAGCCTTGACGTGCTGGTTGGCGATAACATTGACCTTCTCGATATAGCCGGACACCTTCGGCGAAATCGACGCGATATCGCCTTCGATATAGGCGTCGTCGGTCGAGATCATGAAACGGCCGTTGGTCCACCACTCGTAGCCGTACCAGCCACCGGCTGCCAAAGCAGCAATCACGATGACCGGAAACACCATCTTGCGGCGCTTCGGGGCGGGCGTTTCGGCGACGGCGGCAACCTGCGGGGCTGCCTGCTGTTCGGCAGCAGGCTCCGTCACGTTCTTGGCTTCAGGAGCCTCGATCTGTTCGCCTGGCGCCTTGAAATCATCGCCGACGGGGCGGACATGGGCAACACCGGATTTGCTTGAAACTGACATATTGCGCAACCAGCCATGATATGAGAAATTCGAACCGAACCGTTCAGTTCGATTGACTTAATGCGAAATCACTCACATATCAAGTCAAATCGAACCGGTCGGTTCGAAAAGTTAACAATGAGACAAAAATGTCCGAAGGTAATGAAAAATTGGCAGAAGCAACGGAGACCTTAGACTGTCCGGGCGAGGTCCTTTCCGGCCGCCGTGCCGCGGGCGAGGACCCGGCGAAGCGCGAACAGATCATCGAGGGTGCAAAACGCGTTTTCATGGGCGTCGGTTTCGACGCCGCCAGCATGAACGACATCACGCGGGAAGCCGGCGTTTCCAAAGGCACGATCTACGTTTACTTCCAGAACAAGGAAGATCTGTTTTCGGCGATCATCGAAAACGAGCGCGCGCTTTTTCTGGCAGCTGTCCGCACGGTGCTGGCCGCTCACGAGGATGTCGAAGCCGGGCTTTACAAATTCGGCGTCAGCTTCGTTACCCACGTGACCGATGAAAAGGTGATCAGCGCGATGCGCACCGTTCTGGGTGTCCGCGATCGCATGCCGGTTCTGTGTCAGCGGTTCTTCAAGGGGCCGGAAAACCTGCGAACAGTCCTCCAGGAGTTCCTGGCGCACCAGGTCGACATCGGCAGCGTCGAGATCGATGACCTCGATCTGGCCGCAGGTCAGTTTCTTGACCTCGCCAGTGGCGGCTTTTTCAAGTTTCGCCTGTTCGGAACCATGGAGGCCCCGCCGTCGCCGGACGAAATCGACCGGGTCATTAGCGGCGCCGTTCGCGTCTTCATGGCCGCGTATGGAACCCGGGCAACGGCCTGAGAGCCGTCAGCAATCGCGCAACCACGATCAAATGAAGCCGACTGATCGGCACTAAGATCATATCCGGTTTGCTGCGGGAGGTTGAATGAATGCAATCGGCAAGGCCCTCTGGTTTATCGAAAGCCATTACGCCGGGGATATCTCGCTGGAGGATATCGCGGAGACGGCGGGACTTTCCCGCTATCACCTGTCGCGTGTCTTTGGCCTGACGACGGGCTTTTCGATCAGTGGTTATATCAGGGCGCAGCGCTTGAGCACCGCGGCTCTGTCCCTTGCCGGTGGCGCATCCAGCATTCTCGCAGTCGCCCTTGATGCGGGTTACAGCTCGCATGAAGCCTTCACCCGTGCCTTTCGCGAGCATTTCGGCGTAACACCGGAAGAGGTTCGCAACAGAGGGCATATTGGCGATCTCGATCTTATGGAGCCTCTCCGCATGAACACCGCACCCCTTCCAAGACTGGACGAACCGCGATTTGAAACCACGCCAGCCATGCTGATGGCCGGCCTGCAGCAGACCTACAATTACGGCGCCAATGCCGGTATCCCCTCGCAATGGCAGCGGTTCAACGCCCATGATGGCAGCATTACCGGCCAGGCCGGGCATGCCGCCTACGGCATCTGCACGCAGGAAGAAGGACAGGACAGCAGCTTTCAATATATGACCGCCGTCGAGGTTCGCGACACCGACGAACTGCCCGAAGGCTTTGAAATTCTGAAACTTCCCGCCCAGACCTATGCGATCTTTGCCCATCGCGGCCATATTTCCGGCATCCAGGCAACCTGCAACGCGATCTTTACCGAATGGCTGCCCACATCCGGCTATACGCATTCCGGGCTTCCCGATCTGATGGAACGCTATGACGAACGATTTGACCCGAGAACAGGGATGGGCCTGACCGAAATCTGGCTTCCGGTAAAGAGTTAACGGTATCGCGGCCGGTTTGTGCCCCCCTCGACGCTTGCCTTGCTGCCGTTTCCACATACATAAGAAACATCAATTACACCCGCGTTGCCATCCGGCGGCGCGGGTTCCCGCATATGCACGCTGATTGCCGAGGAAGGAACCACCCCCGATGCAGGATATTTTGCTCCTGATGCAAGATCCGACTGCCTGGATTGCCCTGATCACCCTGATCGTCATGGAAGTCGTGCTTGGCATCGACAACCTGATCTTCATCTCGATCCTGACCAACAAATTGCCGCCCGAACACCGGGAAAAGGCGCGCAAGATCGGCATCGGCCTTGCGCTGCTGATGCGGCTGGGGCTGCTTGGCACCATCGCCTGGATCGTCCAGCTGACGACGCCGGTCTTTACCGTGTTCGACCATCCATTCTCGTGGAAGGACATGATCCTGATTGCCGGCGGCCTGTTCCTCGTCTGGAAGGCCACCAAGGAAATCCACCACAATGTCGATCCGGCCGATCATGAGCAGGATTTCATCGCCAGCTCGGTGACAACCGGCTTTGGCGCCGCCATCGGCCAGATCCTGCTGCTCGACCTGGTCTTCTCGGTCGACAGCATCATCACTGCCGTCGGCATGACGCCGCACCTGCCGATCATGGTCATCGCCGTCATTTTTGCCGTTACCGTCATGCTCGTCGCTTCCGGTCCGCTTGCCCGCTTCATCGAGAAGAACCCGACCATCGTCATGCTGGCGCTGGCCTTCCTGTTGATGATCGGCACGACACTGATCGCCGAAGGCATGGGCCTGCATGTGCCGAAGGGTTATGTCTACGCCGCCATGGCCTTCTCGGCGCTTGTCGAGGTGCTCAACATGCTGTCGCGCAACAAGCGGCAAAAGGACAAGGCCGCAAAACACTGATCATGGATCAGGATCGGGGCTACCGTCCCGATTTCGATGTGAGAGAGGGAGCGCATCCGTTTGGCTGCGCTCCCGCTTTTTTGTGCTGACGTCAGGCATCCGCGCGATGGGCAAATTCCACTAGGATATTGCCGGGAATGACGGCATAGAACGCATAGGCGCCGTGCATGGTTCGCGGCGCTGCCATAGAAAAGCCAGCCGTTGCAAGCTTTCCGAATATGCCATCCACCTCAGCGGAACTCCCCAGAAGAAAACCGATATGGTAGGTCTGGGCGTCCAGCGCCACCTGATCGGCGCCACCGAGCTTTTCGATCGGCGGGCTGACGACGAAGACCATTCCGAAACCGTCCGTCAGACGGTAGAACTGATCGTTGCCGCGCTTCTCAACCAGCAGAAAATCGAGATGATCGAGGAAGAAAGTCGCCGTCGCAGCAACGTCGGCGCTATAAAGGTCGATATGATTCAATCGCATGTGCAATCTCCGTTTTTCAAAAAACAAACGGCGGATTGCACGAATCCAAAGGCACAGCCCGCCGCAGACCGGTGCGGATGCACCGGGACTACGCCGCGGGTTCGAACAGATGTTCGAGCAGAGCTTGGGGTATCCCTCAAGGGACCGGGCTTACCATATCCGGTCCTGCCTTTTTCGACGCCTTTCTCCTAATTGAAAGAAGCCCGGATTGCAATCATTGGGCGACCACGAAATGAGCATCAAAAAAGCCCCGGGACTGTTGTCCCGGGGCAATTCCACATGGGCATTCGAGGAACGAGGCCGAAGGGGTAAGAAGCTCGCCTGCCATTTCGTTGGCCGCGAAGAGAAACCGGAAAAATCTCCGCGTTCTCCATCTCCCTCAGGTCCGGTTGGCACGGCCCGCACTCCTCATGACGGAAACGGCTCAGGCCAACATTGGTTCCCGTTTTATGTGCCGCTTACTTTTCGGCAATGGCTTTGAGGTTTTGCAGTCCCTGGGCAAAATCGCCACCGATCATCGTGTCCATGTTAAAGAACAGGCCCATGATCTTGGCAATGAGCGGGCTCGGTCCATCCATCGCCCAAGTGACCGCCGTACCTTGTGTCGCGGGCGAAAGCGTGAACGTGGCGACGTTATGGCCTTCGAAGGGACGGATGAAGTCGAGCTTGATCGCAACCTTCGAGGACGGCGTCGCTTCAGTGACTTCCATCCGGCCAGCGCCGACATCCTTGTTGCCGTCCCAGCTGTAGACGGCACCCTGACCACCTGTCGCACCATCGTAGGTACGCTTCATCGCCGGGTCCTTCATTTCGTAGGGCGACCAGGCCTGCCACTGCTTGAAGTCATTGATCAGCGGGAAGATCTTTTCCGGCGGGGCATTGATGGTGACACTGCGCTCGACATGGAATGTGTCTGGTTTGGTGGATGCGAAGACGACCACGGCAAGCAGAAGCACGACGATGACGGCAAGAATAATCAGTAGAATTTTCAGCATATTCAGGTTCCTGTTGCGTAAGGGAATAAGTGCCCCTGAAGCGCCCGTTGCGGACGTCAGGGGCATGTTGGGTAGTAAGGATTTCAGGCAGCCGAGACGGTGGCGATGACCGCTGCGAGCTTTTCGAGGCTCTGGCTCCAGCCTTCCTCCATGCCATCGAGCGCGGGCAGAACAGCTTCGGTTGCCCTCAGCACCTGCGCATGCAGGGTCATCTCGGTTTTGCCGTCTTTCTCCGTAAACGTCACCGTATTGAGCGCTTCGAGCATGGTGATGCCGTCTTCATTGTCATAGGTGCTGGTAAAGACCAGGCGCTGGTTCTCGACGATTTCCTTGAAGACGCCGTTGGACGGATACATCTGGCCGTCCGGCCCCTTCATGTGGATGCGGATGACGCCGCCAGGCCGCAGATCGACCTCGCAGACCGGATTGGTAAAGTGGTGCGGCCCCCACCATTGCGCCAGATGATACGGATCGGTCCAGACCTTGTAGACCAGCGCCGCAGGGGCATTGAATGTCCGGGCAAGGACAAGATTGGCTTTGTCGGCCGGGACCACGTCAGCTCTTGCGTTCATTTCCATCTCCCTTTTGAAGTTTTTGCAGGTAGAGGTCCAGCTTGTCGAAACTCTCCTCCCAAAATTGCCGATAGTTATCGAGCCAGGCGTTCAGATCTTTCAATGGCCCAGCCTCCAGCTTGCAGGGACGCCACTGCGCCTCCCGCCCACGGCTGATCAGCCCCGCCTTCTCCAGCACCTTCAGATGCTTGGACACGGCAGGCAGGCTCATCGCAAAAGGCTCGGCCAGTTCGTTGACCGACGCCTCTCCCAAGACCAGCCGCGCCAGAATCGCCCGGCGTGTCGGATCGGCGAGCGCCGAAAGGGTTGTACTGAGTTGATCCTGGGTCATTTTATTTAGCCGGTAAGTTAATTAACTTAACGGTTAAATAAATCGATTTCACGCGGATGTCAACGGCTGTTTGAAAAGTTCCCGGCCAATGCTGGAAACGCAGTTTTCCTTGACGCGCCCTTTTGAATATGGTCTCACGCCAGCCATATGGAATTTCCGGTATTTTCCGCCGTTTCAGGCATCGATCGGGCATTTCCTTCCCTTAAAAGCATGCGCCTTCACATCCGGACGTCTCCTTTCCGGCGGAAGGCCGAAAGCACGTAAAAGCACGGGCCAGGATCATGACAGACAGACCAGTCCGGGTGCGCATCGCACCTTCCCCCACCGGCGAACCCCATGTCGGCACCGCCTATATCGCGTTGTTCAACTATCTCTTCGCACAGAAGATGGGTGGCGAGTTCATCCTGCGAATCGAGGACACCGACGCGACCCGCTCGACCCCCGAGTTCGAAACCAAGGTTCTCGACGCGCTGAAATGGTGCGGCCTGAAATGGTCGGAAGGCCCGGATATCGGCGGCCCCTACGGCCCCTACCGCCAGAGCGACCGCAAGGATCTCTACAAGCCCTACGTCGAAAAGATCGTTGCCAACGGCCACGGTTTCCGCTGCTTCTGCACGCCCGAGCGCCTGACGGAAATGCGCGAAGCCCAGCGCGCCGCCGGCAAGCCACCAAAATATGATGGTCTCTGCCTGCATATCTCGGCGGAAGAAGTCACCACCCGGGTCGCCAGCGGCGAACCGCATGTCGTGCGCATGAAAATCCCGACGGAAGGCTCCTGCAAGTTCGTCGATGGCGTCTATGGCGAAGTCGATATCCCGTGGGATGCGGTCGATATGCAGGTTCTGCTCAAGGCCGACGGCATGCCGACCTATCATATGGCCAATGTCGTCGACGATCATCTGATGAAGATCACCCATGTGGCGCGCGGCGAGGAATGGCTGTCCTCGGTGCCGAAGCACATCCTGATCTACCAGTATCTTGGCCTCGAGCCGCCGGTGTTCATGCACCTGTCGCTGATGCGCAACCATGACAAGTCGAAGCTGTCGAAGCGCAAGAACCCGACCTCGATTTCCTATTACACAGCACTCGGCTACCTGCCGGAAGCGCTGATGAACTTCCTCGGTCTGTTCTTCGTGCAGATTGCCGAAGGCGAGGAAATGCTGACCATGGAACAGCTGGCGGAGAAATTCGATCCGGCCAACCTGTCCAAGGCCGGCGCGATTTTCGACGTGCAGAAGCTGGACTGGCTGAACGGCCGCTGGCTACGCGAAGGCTTGAGCGAAGACGAGTTCTCCGCCCGCGTTCTCAGCTGGGCGATGGAAAACGACCGCATCAAGCAGGGCCTCAAGCTCTCGCAGTCGCGCATTTCCAAGCTGGGCGAACTGCCGGACCTGGCGGGCTTCCTGTTCAAATCCGATCTCGCGCTTGACGCCGCATCCTTCGCCAAGGTCAAATCGAGCCCGGAAGAACTGGTCGAGATCTTCAACACGGTCCAGCCGGACCTGGAAAAGATCCTCGAATGGAATGTCGAGTCGATCGAAGCCGAACTGCGTGCGATTTCCGAACGCATGGGCAAGAAGCTGAAAGTCATCGTGGCACCGCTGTTCGTTGCGGTCTCCGGATCGACCCGTTCGCTGCCGCTGTTCGACTCGATGGCCATCCTTGGCCGCTCCGTCGTGCGCCAGCGCCTAAAGGTTGCGGGTCAGGTGGCGGCGTCCATGGCGGGTGGCGGGAAATAACGGCTTGTGAGAACACGCTTGGTTAGCTGATGAGTTACGAACTAAACATCACCTCCGACACTGCTTATGAGGAACTCATTGCTGAGATTGTTTTTGGCGATGGCTCAATAGTCGTCATAAGCCAGGAGCGCAGCCGCAGCCTCTTCGAAGTGAGTTTCTACGCCCACCATAGCAATAGTGGTGAATTGAGTGATGATCCGCAGCTTACCGACCTTGATGATTTCATGACCGCAATCGCTGAAGCGAAAGAACGGCTGTGGCTATTGGATGTCCCCAAAAAGAGCTAAGTCTCATTGGCCCCAGCGACAGAAAACAACCTGCCCAAAAAGGCGAAATATAATGACCGACAAGACCGAAACCGCCCTCTCCTCCGACGTCACCGAAGTGCGCGCCCAGAAGCTGAAAATGCTGCGCGAAAAGATCGGCGACGTCTATCCGGCGCATTTCCACCGCACGATCACCAATGCGGAACTGGCAGCGAAATACGAGACCCTGGAAGCGGACGTCGTCACCGAAGATACCGTGACGGTGGCCGGCCGCGTCTATTCCTCGCGCAATTCCGGCATGTTCATGGATATCCATGACGCCGGCGGCAAGATCCAGATTTTCTCTCACAAGGACACGACCCCGGAAGACGCCCGCGCGCTGCTGCCGATGATCGATATCGGCGACATCATCGGTGTTACCGGCGTGGTGCGCCGCACCAAGCGCGGCGAACTGTCGATCAACGCGCAAGAAATCACCATGCTGACCAAGTCGCTGCTGCCGATGCCGGAAAAGTGGCATGGCCTGTCCGACATCGAGCAGCGCTACCGCAAGCGCCACCTCGACATCATGACCAACGAGGAATCCAAGCTCCGCTTCCAGCAGCGCTCGAAGATCGTCTCCGGCATCCGCCGTTTCATGGAAGACGATGGCTTCATGGAAGTCGAAACGCCGATGCTGCATTCGGTCTATGGCGGCGCAACCGCCGAGCCCTTCAAGACGCATCACAATACGCTGAAGCTCGATATGTATCTGCGCATCGCGCCGGAACTGTTTTTGAAGCGTACGCTGGTTTCCGGTCTCACCGATAAAGTGTTCGAGATCAACCGCAACTTCCGCAACGAAGGCGTTTCCACCCGGCACAATCCTGAATTCACCATGATGGAATGCTACTGGGCCTATGCCGACTACGAGGACATCATGGATCTCGTCGAGCGGCTGTTTTCCAAGCTCGCGATGTCGATCCACGGCACGACCGAATTCATGTTCGGCGACAAGGAAATCTCCTTCAAGGGTCCGTTCAAGCGCGTGCCGATGCCCGACGCCGTCAAGGAGGCGACCGGTATCGACTTCCTGGCGATGAAGACCGACGAAGAAGCACGCGCTGCCGCCAAGGCTGCCGGTTTCGAAGTCGAGAAGGACGCGACCTGGGGCGAATGCCTGGCCTTCATCTTTGAAGAAAAGGTCGAGAGCACGCTGATCCAGCCGTCACACGTCACGCATTTCCCGAAGGACATCTCGCCCTTTGCCAAGGAAGTGCCGGGTGAGCCGCGCCTGGTCGAGCGTTTCGAGACCTATTGCAATGCCTGGGAACTGGGCAACGCATTTTCGGAACTGAACGATCCGGAAGAGCAGCGCAAGCGCATGGTTGAGCAGCTCGAGCAGGCCCACGCCCGCGGCGAAAAGGACAAGCAGCTGGACGACGAATTCCTCGATGCCATCGACCAGGGCATGCCGCCGGCCGGTGGCCTCGGCATCGGCGTCGATCGCCTGATCATGCTGCTCACCAACGCCCCATCGATCCGCGACATCATCCTCTTCCCGGCCCGCCGCAACAAGGCGGACTGACCGGGTCAGTTATGAACGCGCCATTCTGTTAAACGGATGGCGCGTTCCCCATCAGCCGACGGAACTTTTCAGGCTCCTGCGCGTCTACTCCCGCAGATCTGAAAGGAACCCTCCATGCTGAAATGGGCGCTCATCTTCCTGGTTATCTCGCTGATTACCGGTTTTCTCGGGTTTTCCGGCGTTTCAGCCGCAAGCGCGACGATCGCGCGTGTGCTGTTTGCCATCGCCGTGATCATCTTCCTGATTTTCGTTGTTCTCGCCGTCATCGCCGGCAACGCCATCGTCTGACACGGAAGACCGGCAGGCGGATTGGCCGTGTCAATATCCCGCTGGCTTTTCCAGCGGGCTCTCGGCCGGATTTTCCGTCGCGGGCTCAGCGCTCGGGCTCGACGGTTTTTCGGTATCACTGCCCAGCACCATGGCCAGCATGGAGCCCAAGAATCCCTTTTCTTCAGGCTTTGCCGCGCTCTGTTCTGACGCTATCTCAGCGTCATGTTCCGGCGCAGCGGCGTCTTCTCCATGTGCAGCAGCCGGCGCTTCACCATGACCACCGCTTTTTGATCCGGTGGCCCCAGGCTCGGCCGCAGCAGCGGCCGCGACCGGATCGAAACAATCCGACTTGTCGTCCATCGCCGTCAGCGTGGTCTTGATGTCATCGGTCGAGAGAGCCACTTCGGCACCATAGAACAGACCGACGGTGTTTGCCTTTGCGTCCGTATAACGGGCCGTAAATGGCGTGCTCATTCCAGATAGCTTGGATGGATCGGGGGCAAACAGAACCTGGGCGCCGATGGCCGCACCGCGCCGGCCGGCACGATCCGACGGCCCGGCGGAATCAAGCACGACGACCTGATAGAGATCGGCCTGCTCTTCCTTGGCGAGCAACCCGGTAATGCGCAACGCAGTGCGGACACGATCGACACCGCCAGCAGATTCCGTGCTCACATATTTGCGAATCCAGCGCTGGCCATTGCGACGCATCTTCAGCGTTTCGATCGTGGTGCAGGCAAGTCCCGAGATCGACGGCCTTTGCGGCCCGGTCATGCCAAGAAAGGTTTCCTTGCCGGAATAGACGGCATAGGCGCCGGACGCGCCAGACAGCACAAGAATACCTGTAATAAGGAACATCACCTTGCGGGGGAGACGTATCTTTTTAAGGACCGACTTCACGTGCACTGCTCCGTCATCAGCTTGAACTCCCTCGCCTGTCACCGCGCGTCTGCGCGGATGCAGGGAACGGCCCCGCCTATCGATTAAGCGTCCACCCTATCGCGGCCATGTTTCGGAAAGTTTAAGCTTGACGGCGCTTTTTCGGGTCCGAAGAAGGATTTGCCTTGTTTTGGCACTCTGCCCTCAATGGCTCCGGAAAATGGGTTGCTCTTGGCCGCCGCGCCGCTAAAAGTGACGCAACGCTGGACGTCGCCCCTTCAGCAAGCTGCGGCTGGCTTTCAAAACAAAGAAAAGAACACATTATGCATAAGGTAATTTTTGATACGGACCCCGGCGTCGATGATGCGATGGCCCTGTTATTCCTGCACAATCATCCGGATATCGACCTGATCGGCATCACGTCCGTCTTCGGCAATGCCTCGATCGAAACGACGACGCGCAACGCGCTCTATCTGAAGCAGCAATGGGATATTGCAGCGCCTGTTGCCAAGGGGCTCGGCGAAACACTCGATCCGTCACGCGCCCATGTCGGCTGGCCGACCTTCATCCATGGCGATGACGGTCTCGGCAATATCGGCGTTCCGGAAACAGTCGATCTGGCCTGCGACCCGCGTCCGGCCCATCGTTTCATCATCGACACCGTCCGTGAAAACCCCGGCGAAGTGACCATCGTCGCCGTCGGCCGCATGACCAATCTGGCGCTTGCACTACGCGACGATCCGGACATTGCGGTCCTCGTCAAGGACGTCGTCATCATGGGCGGCGCGTTTGATATGCGCGGCAACATCACGCCCGCGGCCGAAGCCAATATTCATGGCGATCCGGAAGCCGCGGACGTGGTGATGACCGCGCCATGGCCGGTCGTCGTTGTCGGTCTCGACGTGACGGAAAAGACGGTGATGACACGCACCAGGCTGGAAGCCATCGTTGCGGCCGGCGGCAAGCGCGCCAAGCTCCTGTCGGACATTTCGCAGTTCTACATCGATTTCTACGAGCAGCATGTCGATGATGGCATGGTCGTGCATGACAGCTGCGCCTGCGTCTATGTCGTGGCGCCAGAACTCTTCACCCTCCGTAGTGGTGCGATCCGCGTCGTTTGCGGCGGCATTGCCGACGGCCAGACCATCCAGAAAGCCGACGACCATATTTTCCCGCCGAGCGCCTGGGACAACTTGCCAAGCCAGAACATCTGCGTCGACGTGAATGCCGAGGGCGTACTTGAGCTGATTTCCAAGACGCTCGGCCACAACCCGGCAGCCTGATCTCGAAAAATTCGCTGCGATAGCTGGCAGTCGTGCATTTGCCAGCTATCTTCACCTGCATGAAACCGGAAACGCTGCTCTATCCGACGCCCAAGGGTCTCTTTTGTGAGAAGGGCGGCTTTTATATCGATCCAGTTCAGCCTGTCGAACGGGCGTTGATCACTCACGGGCACGCCGATCATGCGCGCGCCGGCCACACACATGTGATGGCGACGCGCGAGACGCTGGATATCATGCGTAGCCGTTATGGCGACGCATTCTGCGTGAGTACGCAGGAAGCCATCCTCGGTACCCGCACGACGATCGGCGATGTGACAGCCAGCTTTCACCCAGCCGGCCATGTTCTCGGCTCCGCCCAGATTGCGGTGGAAGCCAACAGTACCCGCATCGTCGTCTCGGGTGATTACAAGCGCCGCCGCGATCCAACCTGCCTCTCCTTCGAGCCCGTGCGTTGCGATGTCTTCATCACCGAGGCAACCTTTGGCCTACCGGTATTTCATCACCCGGACGACCGCGGCGAAATCGCCAAGCTGTTGACCTCGCTCAAACAATTTCCCGAGCGCGCTCATCTGGTCGGCGCCTATTCCCTTGGCAAAGCCCAGCGCATCATCGCCTTGATGCGTGAAGCGGGCTACGACGCGCCGATCTTCATCCACGGCGCGATGGCCAGGCTTTGCGACTATTACGAAAGTGAAGGTATCGCATTGGGCGATCTTCGCCCGGCCACGATCGATGCAAAGGACAAACAGTCCTTCGCCGGTGCCGTGGTCGTCGGCCCGCCTTCGGCTTTCGCCGACAAATGGGCCAGGCGCTTTCCCGACCCCATGCCCATCTTCGCCTCCGGCTGGATGCTGGTGCGCCAACGCGCCAAGCAGCGCGGCGTCGAACTGCCAATGATCATTTCGGATCACTGCGACTGGCCGGAACTGACCGCGACAATCAACGAGATCAAGCCAGCCGAGGTCTGGGTCACGCATGGCCGCGAAGAAGCCCTCGTCCGTTGGTGCGAGTTGCAGGGTATCGCCGCCCGGCCGCTGCATCTGGTCGGCTATGACGACGAGGGAGAATAGCCGATGCGCCCCTTCGCCGACCTGCTCGACCGTCTGGTCCTCACCCCGCAGCGCAATGCCAAGATCAAGCTGATGACGGATTACTTTCGCGCAGCCCCCGACCCGGATCGCGGCTACGCGCTCGCCGCCATTGCCGGCACGCTGACGCTCAAGACCGTGAAGCCGAATGTGCTCAGGCAACTGGTGCTGGAACGAATGGACGAGGTGCTGTTCCGCTACTCATACGACTACGTCGGCGACCTTGCCGAGACGATCTCGCTCGTCTGGGAGCCTGCAGCCACAGGGAAACCAGCGTCCGCCGATCTGTCGCTCGGTGCCGTCATGCACCAGCTGGAAACGGCAGGACGGGCCAATGTTCATGGCCTTGTGCGCGATCTCCTCGATCAACTCGAAGGCTCAAGCCGATTTGCCTTTCTGAAGCTGATTACCGGCGGCCTGCGCATCGGCGTCTCGGCGCGGTTGGTGAAACAGGCGTTGGCAGACATGGGTAATGTCGATGTCACCGAGATCGAGACACTCTGGCACGGCCTTTCGCCGCCCTATGTTTCCCTGTTCCAATGGCTTGACGGAAAGGCCGGCAAGCCCAAACTGGATATGCCCGCGGTTTTCCACGCCGTGATGCTGGCCACACCAGTGGGTGACAATGATCTTGCTTCGCTCGACCCGAAGGATTTTGCCGCCGAGTGGAAATGGGACGGCATTCGTGTGCAGCTTGCCAATCTGGCCGGCACGCGGCGGCTTTATTCACGCAGCGGTGACGATATTTCCGGCGCCTTTCCGGATATCCTCGAAGCGGCCGATTTCGAGGGCATTGTCGACGGCGAGCTTCTCGTCGGTGGCACCATGCGAACCAACCGGGCGACGCGGACATTTTCCGATCTGCAGCAGCGGCTAAACCGCAAGACCGTGACGCGAAAGATGCTGGAAGAGTATCCCGCCTTCATCCGTGGCTACGACCTGTTGTTTTCCGGCGAGCGCGACATGCGCCCCGAAAGCTTCCTGACCCGGCGCGCTGCACTTTCCGCGTTGATCGAAAAGGCTGTGCCTTCACATTTCGATCTCTCGCCACTCGTCCCCTTTTCCAGCTGGGAGGAACTCGACCGGCTGCGCAAGGAGCCACCGGATCCGGTGATCGAGGGCATCATGCTGAAACGCCTGGATTCGCCCTATACCTCCGGGCGCTCGAAGGGGCCGTGGTTCAAGTGGAAGCGCGAGCCCTACAATGTCGATGCGGTGCTGATGTATGCCCAGCGCGGCCACGGCAAGCGATCGAGCTACTATTCCGACTTCACCTTCGGGGTCTGGACGGAAATTGACGGCAAGGATGTTCTGGTGCCCGTCGGCAAGGCCTATTTCGGATTTACCGACGCAGAGCTTGAGGTGCTGGACCGCTACGTGCGCAACAATACCATCGAGCGTTTTGGCCCCGTCCGTTCGATCCGGGCCGAAGCCGGTCACGGGTTCGTCGTCGAGGTGGCATTCGAGGGCATCAACTTTTCCAGCCGTCACAAGTCCGGCGTTGCCATGCGCTTTCCACGCATATCGCGGCTGCGAACCGACAAGCTGCCAAGCGATGCCGATCGGCTGGAGACATTGCTGGCAATGATCGGCACCGCAGAAGGCAATTTGGCGCCACCTGCGGAACCAATCTAGAAAATTACGGTTGAAGAGGCATCCGATCAAAGGAGAAAGACGATGCCTGCAAAATCCCAAGCCCAGCAAAAAGCCGCCGGCGCGGCACTATCCGCCAAACGCGGCGACACGAAAAAATCCGAGCTCAAGGGCGCATCGAAGAGCATGGAAAGATCCATGTCCGAAAAAGAGTTGAAGGATCTCGCGGAAACCGGCGGCAAGAAACTGCCGGTCAAGAAGAAATCCGAATAAACCATCAGAATTGACAGGGCTCTCAAGCACATCTTGTTAAGGCGCCCTTGCGACAATCCGGTCCAATTGCTGTCGAATAGTGAGCAGCATGGGGGATAACGTGTTTTCCGGACTGTCGAGTGCACTCAAAAAATCAACAATAGTCCGGTTCATCAAGCCGAACTATCTGCCGACCTATGTTGCACTGATCGTGGTGATCGCTGCTGGCCTGTTTGCCGAGCAGCAGAACCGAGCGGTTCACGCAGCGAAAATGCGTGCAGCTGTTATCGCCGAGCTTAATCCGATCCGCTCCAAGCTCGAAGCCAATATCAACGGCGACGTCCAACTCGTGCGCGGATTGATCGCTGCGATCGCCACGGAACCCGGCATGAACCAGAAGCGGTTCTCCGATCTGGCGCGCAACATCTTCAATGAGCGGTCTCGTCTGCGCAACATCGCGGCCGCCCCCAACCTGATCGTCTCGCTCGTCTACCCGCTGGAAGGCAACAAGACGATTTTGGGCCTCGACTACCGCAAGAACAGCAATCAGCGCGCGGCAGCGCTCAAGGTTCGTGAACTCGGCAAGATGATTCTTGCCGGTCCTCTGGATCTGGTCCAGGGCGGCCAAGGCCTTATCGGCCGCTTTCCTGTCACGATCTCCGATGGTGGCGAATCGAACCGGTATTGGGGTGTCGTTTCCGCGGTCATCGACGTGGAGCGGCTCTATCAGGACAGCGGCCTTCTCTCCCCGGCGCTCGATATCGACGTGGCGATCTCCGGCCGTGATGGCCTGGGCGAAGACGGCGCATTGTTTTATGGCGATAGCCGCGTCAAGGCGGCCGACCCCGTCGAGGTGAGCCTCTTTTTGCCGGGTGGGTCCTGGGTCATCAGCGCGGTGCCGAAAGGTGGCTGGGACGACACTCCGCCAAACGCCGGACTGATCCGCACTCTCATCCTGATCGGCGGTCTTTTCATCCTCGTGCCAATGTTCATCAGCGGGCGGCTGGTCGAGGAACGCAAACGCAATATCCAGGTTCTGCAAAGTAACAAGGACCAGCTCCAGGAACTGTCTCACCGGCTGAAGATCGCGCTGGATGCCTCGCAGATCGGCATCTGGGAACTCGACATCGCCTCGGGCAAGCTCTTGTGGGACGAGCGCATGAAGGAATTGTACGGATTGCGGCAGAACACCCGCGAAGTCTATGAGGACTGGCGCGACGCTCTGCACCCGGACGACCTGCAGCGCGCCGAGCAGGAATTCAGCAATGCCCTGCACCACGGCGAAAATTACGTCTCGCAATTTCGCATCCGCCTTCCCGGCAGCCGCATCCGGCATATCCGCACGGTCGGCTCGACATATACCGGCGCAGGCGGCACCGAGAAAATCGTCGGCGTCAACTGGGACGTGACCGCCGATGTTGAAAAGAACGAACGGCTTGAAGCCGCCAAGGGGCAGGCCGAAGCCCACAATGCCGAACTGGAAGCCGCCCGGCACCGGATGGAATTCAATGCTCTGCATGACCCGCTGACCGCACTGCCAAACCGGCGGTACCTCGATGAAATTCTTGCGAGAAAACATGCCAGCGGCCTGAAGCCGGGCCTTGCCAGTATTTTCCATATCGATCTCGACCGGTTCAAGGAAATCAACGACACGCTCGGCCACGCGGCCGGCGACGAAATCCTCAGGCATGCCGCCCAGATCCTTCGCGCCAATACCGGCGATGACGATTTCGTTGGCCGCATCGGCGGAGACGAGTTTGTCATCATTTCACGGACGAGCGAGATCGAGGGCCATGAAACGGCGCTGGCGCAACGGATCATCGACGCCATGAGCATACCTGTCCGATACAAGGAACAGGAATGCCGCATCGGCGTCAGCATCGGCATTGCCCATCAGACGGGACAAGAGGAAGAGCTCAGCCAGGTTCTGGTCAATTCCGATATCGCGCTTTATGAAGCAAAACGCCGTGGCCGCAATCGCTGCGAATTCTTCACGCATTCCTTGAAGACTGCAGTTTTCAAGACAAAGCAGACGGCCGACGAAATCCTGCGTGGGCTCGAACAGAACGAGTTCATCGCCCATTTCCAGCCGCAGTTTTGTCCCAACACTCTCGATATCATCGGTGTCGAGGCCCTGGCCCGCTGGGACCATCCGACCAAGGGATTACTTGCTCCTTACGCGTTTCTGAAGACGGCCGAAGACATCAATGTTCTTTCGGAAATCGACCAGCGGATTCTGCAACAGGCTCTGTTCCAGTCGACGCGCTGGGAGGCAAGCGGGATAGATATCCCCAAGGTTTCGGTCAATCTTTCCTATCACCGCCTGCACGATGAAAAGCTGATCGATCGCCTCAATCAGATGTCCATTCCACGTGGTAAGATCTCGTTCGAACTGCTGGAGTCGATTTCGTTCGACGAAAGCGACATGACCGTTCTTTCCAATATCGAGCAGATCAAGAACCTTGGCATCGATATCGAAATCGACGACTTCGGCACCGGATATGCCTCAATCGTCAGCCTCTTGAAGCTCACTCCGCAGCGCCTCAAGATCGATAGACAATTGGTGATCCCGATCCTGACCTCCACCAAACAGCGCCGGCTGGTCGCCTCCATCATCGACATCGGCATATCGCTCGGCATCGACGTCATCGCCGAAGGCGTCGAAACCATGGAACATGCCCGAATTCTGAAGGAACTGGGTTGCCACGGGCTGCAAGGCTATGCGTTCGCCAGACCAATGAGCGGCACCGACCTGGCAAATTTTGCCCGCGAGCGCCGTTGGCTCGCAGCCTGATTTCCAGTCCGGCTCCGCAACAGCCGGCCGCGCGTGCATTCGCGTCCATTGTGCCGAAAACCTTTCCGCATTCCGGAAACAATTCGACACCATGCCGACAAACGCCGGACACGTGCACTCGTTAATGGGTTGAGATGGCTGCCAATCTCAGGCCAGCGTGGCAGTTGAACAAAAGTCAATTTCTGCGCGGATATTTTTCAAACCGCTCTTGAAATCGCCGCCAAAACGTCCAAGCCGTGGCACTTGGGGAACACCAAAGCTGGGGATAGCCCTTTTCGGGGGCAACTTTGCAATTGTTCCCTCGCAAGCGACGCGGAAAATGTTAAAGACGAAAAAAGTGAATCGTTTGTTACCGGCCCATACGGGCCGGATGGGGACCCAGATGAAAATTGCTAAAGTGCTCTTTCCCTTGAGCCTCGTTCTTCTTTCGGGCTGCGTTGTCGGTCCTAACTATCAATCTCCGAACGCGGCTGTGCCGGCAAAATTCTCGGAGGGGGGCCAAGCCGAAGCAGCAGACGTAACGCTGAAGCCATGGTGGGAAGCCTTCCGCGACAAGAAGCTGAACGGCCTCGTCGCCCAGGGCATGGGCGAAAACCTTGATGTCCAGCAGGCGATCGAACGCATCGTCGAAGCCCGCGCCAATGTCGTCGTCGCAGCGTCCGGCGGCCTGCCACAGATCAATGCGAGCGGCTCCGGTAGCGTCGCAGGCCAGGACGGTTCCTATCCGCGAAAGAACACCGGCCGCGACCACAGCCAGACCAAAACAATCGGCGGCGGCGGCGATGCTTCCTGGCTGATCGATCTGTTCGGCCAGTATGCCCGCGCCAAGGAATCGGCCAACGCCTCGCTTGATGCTGCCTATGCCGACATCAATGTTGCCCGCCTCGCCTACCTATCCGATCTGACCACCTCCTACATCGAGGCGCGTTACAATCAGGAAGCTTATGCCCTGCAGCAGAAGAGCCTGGCTTCGCGGCGCGAAACCCTGAAGCTGACCAATGACATCAAGGCAGCCGGCGCAGCGTCCAGCCTCGACGTTGTTCAGGCTGAAGGCCTGGTCAACACCACGCTTGCCGAATTGCCTGGCTACCAGACTGGCTTCAACCAGGCGGCAAACCACATCGCCACCTTGCTCGGGTTGCCCGCGACGACCGTTACGGCAAGCCTGCGCAACGGTGCATCGCAGCCTACCCCGCGCTACAACACGAAGATCGGGGTTCCGGCCGATCTCGTGCGTAACCGCCCCGACATCCGCAAGGCGGAGCGCCTGCTCGCTGCGGCCACGGCCCAGATCGGCGTTGCCGAAGCTCAGCTCTATCCGAGCCTCAGCCTCAGCGGCACGATCGACGGTTCGCGCATCGTCTCGTCGGTTGCAGGCGGGCTTGGCTCCTGGTCCTTCGGCCCAAGCCTGAACATTCCGATCTTCAACGGCGGCCGTTTGAAGGCCAATGTCGATATCGCCAAGTCCGGCGCACAGCAGCAATATCTCGCCTGGAAGCAAACGGTCCTGAACGGGATCGAGGAAGTCGAAAACGCACTCGTCGGGCTGCGCAACAACTACCAGACCGTGGCAGCCCTGCGTAAGGTCGTCGATTCCTACGAAGAGGCATTGGGCCTGGCGCGCGAAAGCTACAAGGGCGGCGCAACCTCGCTGCTCGACGTACTGGATGCGGAACGTAACCTTGCGAACTCACGCATCGCGCTTGCAGCCAGCATCCGCAACCTGTCCAACAACTACGTTGCTCTGAACGTCGCCATCGGTGGCGGCGCAGGCATCCAGGCTGTCGGACAATAAGACGAAAGATTCCAGCCCCCATCAGGGTGAGCTGGGATATCGATATCCAAATCAAGCGCGGCCGATGTCAATCGGCTGCGCTTTTTTTCGTTCTGGTAGCAGTTGGTGAACGGGGGAAGGCAGCGGCTGAATGCCATTAACCTGGCGGCGCACTCACCGGAATGCGCCCGGCACAATGCACACCAGCCGCTGCCTGCCGGTTGCGGTAACGTCTGTATCAGCGCAAAAAAGCAGGCCCCAGTCCATTTCACCGTGCCACATTGGCTTTCGGCATCGGCTTACGAAAGCGGTGTGCCGATCAACCCCGCTCCGGCTTGCACAAAGGCAGGCGTACCGTCTGCAGCAGACCGCCCTCCCGGCGATTGACGATGGTGATCGTGCCGCCGTGGTTTTCGATGATTTCCTGTGAGATGGCGAGGCCGAGACCGGCGCCAGGCACAAGCTGCCGCCGAGCCTGATCGACACGGAAGAACGGCTCGAACACGCGATCGAGCAGGTTCTGCGGAATACCGGGGCCACTGTCCAGAACGGTCAGGACCGCCTCTCCACCATAGCTGGAAAGCGAAACCCTGGCACCGAGGCCATGCGTTGCCGCATTGACCACCAGATTGCGCAGCGCACGTTTGAGCGCAAACGGCGCGCCCTTGACCAGAGCCGGTCTGATCGCCCCCTGCTCGACGGGCAGATCCGTCTCGCGAATTTCCTCGGCCACGGACCGCAGAACGGCGTCCAGCGATACCTGTTCCTGCGCAGCCGGGCTGATTTCCTCACGCACCAGCCGGATCGCACTGTCGGCGATATGATCGAGTTCGTCGAGATCCTTCAGCCAGGACTGCCGGTCATCGCCATCACCGACGAATTCGGCACGCAACCGCATCCGCGTCATCGGCGTGCGCATGTCGTGCCCGGCGGCCGCAATCATCCGCATGCGGCTGGAGACCGCCGCATTGAGGCGCGTTGCCAGCCGGTTGATGGTCTTGGCGGTGGTGCGGACTTCCATCGGTCCGGTCTCCGGCAGCTCGGGAATAATGCCATCCGGACGGATCTTGGTGATCGTCTCCTCAAGGATGCGCAATGGCCGCATCATCACATTGCTGGCGTAGATCGAAATACCCGCCATCCCGATTGCAACCAGCCCCAGATAGGCCGCCAGCGGCAGATAGGGGAAAGGCGCGGGATCAGGGAAGTCCAGATAGGCCCAGCGGCCATCGTCCAGTTCAACAGCCATATCCCAGCGATGCGGATTGAAGCTTTTCAACACGACTACATCGGCCGAGTAACCTTTGCGGCGCCCTTCTGCCAGAATGTTCTCGGTCCGCTCATGATCGATCCGATCTTTTGCGGGCTTGGCTTGAATTTCAATATGCAGCGTCCGTGCCGCCAAGGGATCGGCGCGAAGCAGCAGCTGGGCAAGTTCGGCCTTTTCAGCAAGAACACGATCGTACATCACTTCCGGCGGCTTGCGCAGAAGCCAGGCCGTGATGACGGCGGCGATTACCAGCACCAGAACGACCGAAATGATCAGCAGGGCGGTAAAGCGCGTGCGAAGCGACAGCATCTAGTTGCTCCGCTCAACCGGAACCGCGAGCTGATACCCCTTGTTGCGCACGGTCTTCAGCATGGCAAACACGCTGGCATCGCCCAGCTTGCGGCGCAGGCGGCTGACAAGAATATCGATCGACCGGTCGAAGGGATCGGCCGTACGCCCCTGTGTCAGGTCAAGCAGCGAATCGCGCGACAGAACCCGGCCCGGACGCTGGAGAAAGACCACCAGCAGCTCGAACTCGCCGCCGGTCAGGTCGACGGTACTGCCATCGGGCGCCAGCAACGTGCGGCTTTCGATATCGGCAATATAATTAGCGAAGACATACTGACGGCTGCCGGAGGGTTGCGGTTCGGCACGCCCACGGCGCAACACCGCACGGATACGGGCAGACAGTTCGCGCGGATTGAACGGTTTCCCAAGATAATCGTCGGCGCCGAATTCAAGACCGATAATCCTGTCGACATCTTCCTTGAGCGCCGTCAAAAGGATGATCGACAGTTGCGGCATTCTTCCCCGCAACGAACGGCAGAGATCGAGCCCGGAACCATCCGGCAGCATGACATCGAGAACCAGAAGATCGATCTTCAGTTCGGCGAGCTTTGCCTCGCACTCGCCCTTGCTGCCGGCCAGGCTGATGCGGAAGCCCTGCCCGTCGAGATACTTTCCAAGCAGGCGGCGAATCTCGGGATCGTCATCGACGACCAGAATGTGCGGTATCGTATCCATGCCGTATCTATAGCAGCAGCAGGGAAAAACGCACGGGCCGTACTCACTCCTATCAGCCGCTTTCAGTGTCGAAATATTTCCGGCCACATCGATCCTACAATTCGTTACAAAAAACACAGCCTGATGTTTCCAAACACGGACCGGCAAGCGCTAGCATCGATCAACCATCAAACTGTGGTTTCGCGGTACACCGGGCAACGAATTGCCGCAGGCAGTCAATTTTATCGCTGTTGCGGGTTGGCACGGCGGTCGAAAGCAGACATAAAAACAAGGTGCTTTCGTGCCGTTTCGCGGCGCGCTTCTGGCACCGGCCGCAGCGCACAAATGCTGCAGCATTCACGGACCTCCGCGGTCCTGTCATTTCGGAAAGATTAAGGGAAACGGGCACATAGAGATCGCAGCGACATTGCTTCTGATTCTGGTTCTTGCGCCTTTCGCGGGGAGCCTTGTTGCAATCTGCATTCCGGCGCACAAGGGTACCGCCAGCGCATGGCTTTCAGGCTCGATCGCCCTGTTTTGCCTCGCCATATCGGCCGGCCTCTACCCGATCGTCGCTGCGAACAAAGTGCTTCGCTACGATATCAACTGGCTTCCAGAACTGGGCCTGAACTTCTCGTTGCGCATGGACGGCTTCGCCTGGATGTTTGCAAGCCTGATCACCGCGATCGGCCTGCTCGTCGTTATCTACGCGCGCTATTACATGTCGGCCAATGACCCCGTGCCGCGCTTCTTCGCACTTTTTCTTGCCTTCATGGGCGCCATGCTCGGCATGGTTCTATCAGGCAATCTCATTCTCCTGGTGATCTTCTGGGAGCTGACCAGCATCATCTCCTTCCTTCTGATCGGCTATTGGCATCACAATGCCAATGCCCGTGACGGCGCCCGCATGGCGCTGACGGTCACCGGCACCGGCGGCTTGTGCATGTTCGTCGGGCTGATGCTGATCGGCCATATCGTCGGCAGCTACGATCTCGATGTCGTACTCTCGTCGGGCAATTTGATCCGCAACGACCCACTTTATACCCCCGTGCTGGTCCTCATCCTGCTGGGTGTACTCACCAAGAGCGCGCAGTTTCCATTCCATTTCTGGCTACCGCACGCCATGGCAGCGCCAACGCCAGTGTCGGCCTACCTGCACTCGGCCACCCTCGTCAAAGCCGGTGTGTTCCTGCTGATCCGGCTGTGGCCTGTCATGGCAGGCACCGACCAGTGGTTCTGGCTCGTCGGCTTGGCCGGGCTCAGCACACTCTTGCTCGGCGCCTATTTCGCCATCTTCCAGCAGGACCTGAAGGGGCTGCTCGCCTATTCGACGATCAGTCATCTCGGCCTGATCACCGTCCTGCTCAGCCTCGGAAGCCCATTGGCGGCCGTGGCCGCGATCTTCCACACCATGAACCACGCCACCTTCAAGGCTTCGCTGTTCATGGCAGCGGGGATCATCGACCATGAAACCGGCACGCGCGACATGCGCAAGCTGAGCGGGCTGTTCAAATACATGCCGATCACCGCAACGCTGGCCATGGTCGCCAGCGCCTCAATGGCTGGCGTGCCACTGTTGAACGGCTTCCTGTCGAAGGAAATGTTCTTTGCCGAGGCGATCGAAACCCACAAATACAATCTGCTCGACACGCTCACACCCTATGTCGCGACGCTCGCCAGCATGTTCGCCGTTACCTATTCGCTGCGTTTCATTTACAGCGTCTTCTTCGGCCCGCCACCGCAGGACCTGCTCAAGACACCGCACGAGCCGCCGCACTGGATGCTGGCGCCGATCTATTTCCTGGTGTTCTCCTGCCTCGTCGTCGGCGTCATCCCGGCCCTGACCATCGGCCCCTTCCTTCATACCGCCGTCCAGTCGGTACTGGGCGAGGCAACGCCGGTCTACAGCCTTGCGGTCTGGCACGGCTGGAACCTGCCGCTGTTCATGAGCCTGATCGCGCTTGTCGGCGGCATCGGGCTGTTTTTCATCATGCGGCCCTATCTTGCCACCAGCATCGAGGGACCACCCTTCTTCCGCCGCCTGGAGGGCCAACGCATCTTCGAGCGCGTGCTGGTAACCCTGTCGTGGAAATGGGCACGCTCGATCGAGATGCGTGCTGGTACCCGGCGCCTGCAGCCACAGATGCGGCTCCTTGTCGGGGTCGCGCTGCTCGCCGGCGCAGTCACGCTTCTCTCGCAGGGCTTCAAGCCGGCAAATATCATCCTGCGCAACATCGATCCGGCCTTCGCGCTGCTCTGGCTGGTTGGCATGGTCTGCGCCGTCGGCGCTGCCTATCAGGCGAAATTCCACCGGCTCGCAGCGCTCGTATTGCTCGGTGGCGCCGGCCTCGTCACCTGCATTACCTTCGTCTGGCTTTCAGCACCGGACCTCGCAGCGACGCAATTGCTGGTCGAAATCGTCACGACGGTTCTCATCCTGCTCGGCCTGCGCTGGCTGCCAAAGCGGATCGAGGATCCGGACGACCAGCTGATGACCATCTCCACGCGCCTGCGGCGCCTGCGTGACCTTGGCTTTGCCGTGTTTGCCGGCCTCGGCATGATGCTCATCTCCTACACAATCATGAGCCGGGAAATGCCGGAGACCATCTCCAGCTATTTC
This sequence comes from Hyphomicrobiales bacterium, assembly GCA_900473685.1. GTDB lineage: Bacteria > Pseudomonadota > Alphaproteobacteria > Rhizobiales > Rhizobiaceae > Pararhizobium. The sequence continues at coordinate 40,739 of UCNE01000009.1, read as the reverse complement.
CTCGAACGCGCCTATAGCGAAGGCGGCGGCACCAATGTCGTCAACGTCATCCTCGTCGATTTCCGCGGTTTCGATACACTGGGCGAGATTGCCGTCCTGTGCATCGTCGCCCTGACCGTGTTCGCACTTCTGCTGCGTTTCCGCCCCGCCACCGAAAGCCTCGAAGCGCCGGAGCAGCAGCGCGTCCAGAACGCGTTCGACGACGATCACCCGGATCGAAAGAAAGGCGACAGCATCGCCGAATACCTGCTCGTCCCTTCGGTCATCATGCGCTGGATGTTCCCCGTCATCGGCATGCTGGCAGCTTTCCTGTTCTTCCGCGGCCACGACCTGCCAGGCGGCGGCTTTGCAGCCGGCATCGCTATGTCGATCGCGTTCATCCTGCAATACATGGCGGGCGGCACCCGCTGGGTCGAGGAACGGCTGCGGATCCATCCGCTACGCTGGATGGCGATCGGCCTCATCGTCGCCACCGCGACCGGCCTTGGGTCCTGGGTGTTCGGCTATCCGTTCCTGACATCGCACGCACAATACGCAAGCCTGCCGATCCTCGGCAAGATTCCGCTGGCAAGCGCGATCCTGTTCGATCTTGGCGTATTCTCGCTGGTGCTCGGCGCCACCGTGCTGATCCTGATCGCTCTCGCCCACCAGTCGGTGCGTGCTCCCCGCGCTCAGATCAGGGCCGCGAAACTGGCTGCGAAGGAGAACACATAATGGAACTCGTTCTCTCCGCCGGCATCGGCGTCCTGACAGCCTCCGGCGTCTGGCTTCTGTTCCGGCCGCGCACCTATCAGGTCATCATCGGCCTGTCACTGCTCTCCTACGCCGTCAATCTCTTCATCTTTGGCATGGGCCGTTTGAGGGTCAACGCGCCGCCGGTGCTTGAGCCCGGTGGTGTGGGTGGGCTTTTGACCCATACCGATCCCATCCCCCAGGCACTGGTGCTCACAGCCATCGTCATCGGTTTCGCCATGACGGCGCTGTTTCTCGTCGTCCTTCTCGCCTCTCGCGGCTTTACCGGCACCGACCATGTCGATGGCAGGGAGTAGCGCGACATGAACTGGCTTCACCACCTGATCATCCTGCCGATCCTGTTGCCGATCATCACGGCTGCTGCGCTCATTCCCGTTGATGAGCGAAACCGGACGCTGAAGGGCGTGATCGCCTTCACCTCAACCGTCGTGGTTTTCATCATCAGCCTTCTGCTGATGCGGATGGCTGCTTCCTCGGGAGAAGGCGAAACGGGCGCCAGCGTCTACCTGCTGGGAAACTGGCCTGCGCCTTTCGGCATCGTTCTGGTGCTCGACCGGCTGTCGGCCCTGATGCTGGTGCTGACGGGCGTATTGGCGATGGCGACGCAAGTGTTCTCGATGGCGAAATGGCATCGGGCCGGCTATCACTTCCACTCATTGTTCCAGCTGATGCTGGCCGGTCTGAATGGCGCCTTCCTGACCGGCGACCTGTTCAACCTGTTCGTCTTCTTCGAAATGATGCTGGCCGCGTCCTATGGACTGCTGCTGCATGGCTCGGGGCCGATGCGGGTCAAGGCGGGCCTGCACTATATCGCGGTCAATCTTGCAGCCTCGTCGCTGTTCCTGATCGGCGTCAGCCTGATCTACGGCGCGACCGGCACGTTGAACATGGCCGATCTTGCCATGCGCATCTCCACGGTCGGTCCGGAAAGCCGGATGCTGATGGAGGCGGGTGCAGCCCTTCTTGGCATCGCGTTCCTCGTCAAGGCCGGCATGTGGCCGCTCGGCTTCTGGCTGCCAGCCACCTATTCGGCCGCAACCCCGCCAGTCGCTGCAATCTTTGCCATCCTCACCAAGGTCGGCGTCTATATTCTTCTCAGGCTCTCCATGTTGCTGTTTGGCAGCGATGCCGGCGCCTCCTTCGGCTTCGGGCAATCTGTCCTGCTCTACGGCGGGCTGTTGACCATCGGGTTCGGCGCCATCGGCGTTCTCGCTTCGCAGGCGATGGGCAGGCTTGCCGGTTATTGCGTGCTGGTCTCCTCCGGCACGCTGATGGCGGCAATCGGCCTTGGCAATGGCGCCGTCATCGGCGGCGCGCTGTTTTATCTGGTCAGCTCGACGTTGACGATCTGCGCCTTCTTCCTTCTGATCGAACTGGTGGAACGCGCCCGCGACGCCGGTGCCGACGTTCTGGCCGTGACGATGGAAGCTTATGGCGACGTCGACGAGAATGAGGACGAAAAGGAGGGCGGCGTCGCCGTGCCCGGTACCATGGCCGTGCTCGGCCTGTGCTTCTGCACCTGCGCCATCCTCTTGTCCGGCCTGCCGCCGCTGTCAGGGTTTCTCGCCAAATTCGCCATGCTGCACGGGGTGTTCAATCCCGGCAGCTTTGGCGGCGATGCTCCGGTTTCCGGCGCCGAATGGACCTATACTGCCCTGCTTATCCTGTCTGGTCTTGCAGCCATGATCGCCATGAACCGCGTCGGCATCCGCACCTTCTGGACATCGATCGAAGGCACTATTCCGCGCGTCTTCCTGATCGAAATCACGCCGGTTCTGCTGCTTCTTGCAGCGTGTGTGTTCCTGAGCTTCCAGGCTGGCCCCGCCATGCGCTACATGGACGCGACCGCTAAATCACTTGGCGAACCGCAGAATTATATCGGACGCGTGATGTCGGCACCGCGCGCCGGCCCGGCAGCGGGGGAATAGGCCATGCGCTACTGGTTCCCCTATCCGCTGCTTTCGCTAGCCCTTTTGATGCTGTGGCTGCTGATCAACCAGTCGGTGTCGCCCGGGCAGATCGTGCTGGGATCCATGCTCGGCATCGCGTTCGCCTGGGCCATGGTCAATCTCCAGCCCGACAAGACGCGGCTGAAGAATTACCGCCGTATTGCCGTCCTGGCCGGACACGTCGCCGTCGATGTTATTCGCTCCAACATCGCCGTGATGGGTGTCATCTTGCGCGCAGGAAAGCGGCCGGTGAATTCCGGCTTCGTCGCTATCGACATCAGCCTGCGCGACGAGAATGCACTGGCACTGCTTGCCTGTATCCTGACGGCGACGCCCGGTACCGCCTGGCTCGAATTCGACCGCCAAACCGGCGTGCTGATGATCCATGTGCTGGACCTGGAAAACGGCGCGGTTTGGTCCGACCTGATCAAACGCCGATATGAAACCCCGTTGAAGGAGATATTCGAATGAACGAGCTCTTCATCATCTGGTCTATCCTTGCGTCCCAGGTTCTGCTCGGGCTGGCAATGGGATGTGCATTGTTCCGCATGGTTCGCGGCCCGCGGGCGCAGGACCGCATTCTTGGTCTCGATGCGCTTTATATCGTCGCCATGTTGCTGTTGCTGACATTCGGCATCCGCACCGCCAATTCGATCTATTTCGAAGCGGCGCTGATCATCGCCATACTCGGCTTCGTTTCATCGATCGCCTTTGCCAAATTCCTGATGCGGGGCGAGGTGATCGAATGAGCCATCTGACTGATCTTCCAACCTGGGCTGCAATTCCGGTCTGCATTCTTCTTCTCGCCGGCTCCGCCATTACCCTTATCGGTTCGATGGGGCTGATCCGCCTGAAGACCTTCTATGGCCGTCTGCACGCGCCAACGCTCGGCGCCAGCGCCGGCACAATCCTGATCTGCATCGCATCGATGATCACCTTCGCCGTCTTGCAGAATCGCTGGATCCTTCATGAGATCCTGATCATCGTTTTCGTCATCCTGACGACGCCGGTGACCTTGATGCTGCTCGGGCAATCCGCACTTTACCGCGACCGGATCGAGGGACAGAACGACGTTCCCCGCAAGGCAGCAGGCGAGCAGCCAGACACGACAGGCATGGATATCTGAGGCTTTCTACAGCCCGTCGCGACCGCGAAACCGCCGCTGATAGGCCGCATCATAAAGCGAGCTCTCACGGAAGTCAGTGGCCCCAAGCGTGCGGCCGACAAAGATCAGCGCCGTCCGCTCGATCGGATCGGCCGCCACTCTGGCCTCGATATCGGCCAGCGTACCGCGGATCACCCGCTCATCCGGCCAGGAAGCCTTGACGACGATGGCGACCGGGCAATCCGCACCGTAAAGCGGTGTCAGCTCCTCGACCACCTGTGCAAGCGCATGAATGGCCAGATGGATGGCGAGCGTCGCACCGGTGGCACCAAACCCGGCCAAGGTCTCGGCATTCGGCATTGGCGATGCACGGCCGGAGACACGGGTCAAAACAAGGCTCTGGGCAACGGCAGGAATGGTGAGTTCCCGGCCAAGCGTTGCAGCAGCGGCCGCAAATGCCGGCACGCCGGGTGTCATCGTGTAGTCCAGCCCATGTTTTTCCAACCGGCGGATCTGCTCGGCGACCGCACTCCAGACCGACAGATCGCCCGAATGCAGCCGCGCCACATCGTGACCAGCGGCGGCGGCTTTCACATATTCCGCCTCGATCTCGTCAAGTGACATCGGCGCCGTATCGACGATGCGCGCACCGTCCGGGCAGTACTGCAGCAATTCCGGCGAGACGATCGAACCGGCATAGAGGCAGACTGGGCAGCGGGCGATCAGATCGCGGCCGCGCACGGTGATCAGGTCTGCGGCGCCCGGGCCTGCTCCGATGAAATGAACGGTCATGCTCTTTCCTTTTGAAATTCCGAAATCACGGTTTTACCCATGACCATTGCGTCACCGGCATCGCAGGCCGCCAGCCGGTCATGGCGCCGACAGGAGACGCGCGGGCGATATCAATACGGATCAGCGAACCGCCGAGACGCGCGTGATGATCGAGAAGCACCATCTCCATCTGTGTCGTGACCGCATTGGCGACCAACCGGCCGCCAGTCTTCAGGGCAGCGATGGTCGCTGCCATCACGCCCTCTTCACTGCCGCCACCGCCGACAAAGATCGCATCCGGAGATGGCAATCCTGCAAGAGCATCCGGTGCGGTACCATGCACGACGGTCAAACCCGGCACGCCGAAATTCGCCGCGTTCCGCTTGATACGCTCTGCCCGCTCGGCAGAGCCTTCGATGGCAATTGCGCGCATGGCCGGATCAGACAGCATCCACTCGATGCCGATCGAACCGGATCCGCCACCGATATCCCAGAGCAATTCACCGCGCCGCGGCGCAAGTGCCGACAGTGTCAGCGCGCGCACTTCGCGTTTGGTGATCTGGCCATCATGTTCGAACAGCCCATCATCAAGGCCACATACCAATGGCAGGATGCGGGCGCTTGGTTCCGCCACAACCTCGACGGCGCAGATGTTGAGCGGGTTGATCTCCGTCAGCGAAAACTCCGCTGCGATCTGCACGGTGATGCGTTCCCGTCCGCCACCAAGCGCTTCGAGCACCGTCATGCGGGATTGCCCGAACCCGCTTGCCGAAAGCAGCCGGGCAAGTTCTGCCGGACCATACTCATCCGATGTCAGCGCCAGAATCCGCGACCCCGGCTGCAGATGCGGCCGGACCAGATCGAGCGGGCGGCCATGCAGCGAGATGATTACAGTATCCTGCAACGCCCAGCCGAGACGGGAGGCGGCAAGGCTGAACGAGGACGGTGCGGGAAGAACGCACATTTCCGAACGATCGATCTGTCGCGACAGCGTCACACCAACGCCGAAGAAGAAGGGATCGCCGGAAGCGAGCACCACGACAGGTGTTCCGCGCCGCGCAACCACAGCCTCGACGGAGCGCTCGAACGGGCTCAGCCAACTCTGTTGCTCACCGGATATCAGCGGCGCGGCGAGTTCCAGATGGCGGACACCGCCGAAAACGACCGAGGCAGCGGCGATGCAGCGCTTGGCCTCGTCTCCGAGACCGGTTAAACCGTCTTCGCCAAGGCCGACAATCGTCAGCCATGGCGCTGTGTCACCACGAGTAAAGGTCTGATTGTCACCCATGGGCAAACACCGCATCCTGATCCTTGGCGGCACGACCGAAGCGCGTCAACTGGCGGCCGCGTTGGTCGTGCGCACCGATTGCGACAGCCTGCTTTCGCTGGCCGGACGAACGGCAGAACCGATGACCCAGCCGGTCGCAACCCGCAGCGGCGGCTTCGGTGGCAGCGACGGACTTGCCGGTTTCCTGGCAGCTGAAAAATTCGACCTTATGATCGATGCCACGCATCCCTATGCGGCGCGGATCTCGCACAACGCCGCCATCGCGGCGGGTCAAACCGGAATTCCGTTTTTTGCGCTGCGGCGCTCTGCGTGGAAGCCCGAAGCCGGCGATCACTGGACCAACGTTCGCTCCGTCGCAGACGCGGTCGAGGCTCTCGGCAAGAGCCCGAAACGCGTCTTCCTCGCCATCGGCAGGCAGGAAGCGTTCCATTTCGAAAGCGCGCCGCAGCACAACTACCTGATCCGTAGCGTCGATCCCGTCACGCCCCGGCTCGAAATTCCTGAAGCGCATTACATTCTCGCGACCGGTCCGTTCAAAGAGAGCGACGAACGGGAATTGCTGATTGAAAACCGGATCGACGCGATCGTCGCCAAGAACAGCGGCGGCACCGCCACCTATGGCAAGATCGCCGCCGCGCGCGCGCTCGATATCGCGGTGATCATGGTCGAGCGCCAGCAACCGGCCGATGTCCGCACGGTTGAGACTGTCAAAGACGCGCTCGGCCTTATCGATCACCTTTTCTCCCCGGAAATGAACCGCGGCGTGTAAACGAGATCGGGCTTGCCCGGACGCGCAATGATCCGGGTTTCCGGCGAGCCAATGATTACGCAGGTCGCCATATCCGCTTTCTGGGCGTCCGCCTCTCCAAGCGACATGACCAGCATGCGTTCATCCGGGCGGCCAGCCGCACGGCCGAAGATGACCGGTGTTTCCGCAGGCAAAACGGTGCGCAGGATTTCGAATGCTTCGCCGAGCTGCCAGGGCCGCGCCTTGCTGATCGGATTGTAGAGCGCGATCACCAGACCGGCCTCTGCCACCAGCTTCAGGCGGCGGGTGATCACATCCCACGGCTTCAGATTATCCGACAGCGAGATGGCACAGAAATCGTGTCCGAGCGGGGCGCCAATGCGGGCGGCAACCGCTAGCATGGCGGTGACACCCGGCACGATGACGAGGTCGATCCCGCGCCATTCGTCCGGGCCATTGTCGATCGCCTCGCAGACAGCGGCCGCCATGGCGAAGACGCCGGGATCGCCGCCGGAGACGACGCAGACATTGGAGCCGGCTACAGTGCGAACGATCGCAGCCTGCGCTCGGTCGAGTTCTTCGCGGTTGTCCGAGGCGATCCGGTTCTGATCGGGACGCAGCGACAGCCGGTCGAGATAGGGGCCATACCCGAGAAAATCGGTGGACTTCGAGACCGCATCAAGCGCCTCGGGCGTCATCTGCTGCAGACCGCCGGGGCCTGTGCCGATCACATAAAGCGTGCCGCTCATGGCCTGCCACTCCAACCGGGAACCAGCACCAGCGAAAAATATGGCGCGATATCATCGGCTTTTTCAGCCAGCGGGATCATAGCGGAGTTCGCCATCGTGCCGCGCTCGACATAAACGGCCTGATCGATCTTTCCCGCAGCAACCAACGCCCGCCGGATCTTCGGCAGGTTGCGGCCGACCTTCATGATGACAGCGGCTTCGGTATCGCCGAGACGGCGGGTCAACTGGTCCTCACCCATCGTGCCCGGAAGCACGGAGAGTACGTCGTCGCCCTGTACGATCGGCAATCCCGCCAACGACCAGCAGCCGGACATGGCGGTGATCCCGGGGATGACCTCGACCGGAAAACGCCCGGCCAGCCGCACATGCAGATGCATGTAGGAGCCATAAAACATCGGGTCGCCTTCGCTGAGGATCGCGACGGTCTTGCCCGCGTTCAAATGTTCGGCAACAGCGGCTGCCGAGGCATCGTAGAACTCGGTGATCTGGCTCTTGTAGTCGTCGTGATCCTTGTCGATCTCGACGGTCACCGGATAGTAGAGTGGCAACTCGACAAGACCGGGCTTCAACAGCCCGTCGACAACCGCGCGTCCGTTGCCGCGGCGGCCTTCCTTGGCGAAATAGGCAAGCACGTCGGCTGCCGCCAGCGCCTTGATGGCCTTGAGGGTCAAAAGCTCCGGATCACCCGGGCCTGTACCGACACCAATCAGCCTGCCGATCGAAGCGCCGCTCAAAGGCCCGGCCTCGCCAGCGAATTGACGGCCGCCGCCGTCATGGCGCTACCGCCGAGACGGCCGCGCACGATGGCATAGGGTACGCCATAGGAATTTTCCCCCAGCGCATCCTTCGATTCCGCTGCACCGACGAAGCCGACCGGCATGCCGATGATCGCTGCTGGTTTTGGCGCCCCGTCGCGCAGCAGTTCCAACAGGAAGAAAAGTGCTGTCGGCGCATTTCCGATGGCAACCACGGAACCGGCCAGACGCTCGACCCACAGTTTCAGCGCGGCGGCAGAACGGGTGTTGCCGACCTCACGGGCGATATCGGCCGTCTGCGGTTCGCGCAAGGTGCAGATCACGTCATTGTCGGCCGGCAGGCGTGCGCGGGTAATGCCATGGGAAACCATGAAGGCATCGCAAAAAATCGGCGCGCCGCTCTTCAGGGCTTGACGGGCAGCCGGAACAAAACCGGGAGAAAACTCGAAATATTGCGCGGCCTCGACCAATCCGCAGGCATGCACCATGCGGACGGCGAGATCGGCCTCTTCCTCGGAAAAGCGGGACAGATCGGTTTCGTTGCGAATGATGGCAAACGAGCGTTCGTAGATGGCATCGCCATCCCGGATATAATCGTAATCAGGCATCTCTATCCCTGTTGAACCGCGGCTGTGATCGCGTCCGCTCCGAGCCGTGTAAGGCAGGACCGGGCCGATTCGCCACCCTGTTTCCGCTCGGACACCAGCTTGTCGAGGTGTCCCAACGCGGTTCTTATGTTGTTTTCCTTGATGTAAGCGGTTGGCGGCGCTGACGCTGGGCCATTTACGACAAGCCCGTAGCCTATTGGCGCAGCCGTGATCGTCAGCGCCGAGGCGGATGGCTTCGCACAGCCCTTGGCACAGCCGGAAACATGGACCGTCAGCGATCCGTCAAGCAACGCCGGTGCCGTATCGACAACCATTTGCGCGATGGATCTCGTATCGATCCCCGCCGAGCGGCAAGCGCCGATACCGGCGCAAGCGGCAATATGATTGCGGGGATCGCGCGGAAAGGCCCGCAATCCATGGCCGAGGGCCAGAGCCTGCGCTGCGCCTATCCGGTCAGGTGCAATTCCCAGCACCATCATCGCCTGGCCGGGGGAAAGCCGGATTTCCCTGGCCCCCAGAATTTCCAGCGCTTCAAGCAATGCGCACAGATCCTGCGCGCGAATTTGTCCAAACGGAAGACCGATACCCAAAACGCAGTGCCGCTCATTAATGACATGAATGCCAGCGGCATTTGGCGCCAGCGGCATGGGCGCGACCCGATCAAGATCGGGCGCCACCGCCCAGCAGGTCGAAACAGCCCCGACGATATCGCGCGCCCGCGCATCCCTGCCGATGGCGGCAAGGTTCTTCAGGATATCCATCACCGCCGGGACGACAGCTGCTTCCTCCAACACGGCAATCCGTCTTGCCGTCATTTCCGTGCCAGCCAGAGCCAGCAGCCAGCGCACTTCTCCGTTGAAGCGCACGGCACGCAGCCGGATATCGGCCGTAACCGCGCCCAGATTCAGCTGTCCGCCGCCATCGACGACAACCGACAGCTTCGGGGCCAGGATCATTTGCGGCTGATGCGCGGTCACCGCCAGACGCAGCCGGTCGGCAGCGGAAACAGCGTCAGTAATCTCGGCCGGGTCCAGCCCGGCCAGCGGCGGCGTTTCAATCGCCAGCCCTTGCGCAATATCTATGCCGGCCTCGGCGATTTTTTCAGCCAGGAGCGGGACCGTTTGCGCCGCCAACCCACGGATTTGCAGGTTTCCCCGCGCGGTGATTTCGAGGATGCCGTTGCCGCACACCGCCGCCGCATTCGCGATCGCCGTCATTTCGCCAAGCGCAAATCCCGCTTTTACAGGCCGCAGCCGCGCCAAAAGGCCATCGCCCGTCATCATCGGCGCAGACAGGGATGGGCAGGCGCCGCGCCGCATCGGCGATAGCTGCGCGGGTTCCACTGGTTTCTCGGATGGTGCGGCACTAAACGTCATGACAGGCAGCTGGCCATTTCCAGTCTTCAAAAGGGTGGTCCAAAGTGCGGCCTATGGTAGCCCGCCGGTACGGCACTCTACAACACCGGCAAACCGGCCGCCATGCCGTGTTACAGGTCAAAGTGAAGCGCCGCCTTCGCCGTTACTCCTCGAAATCCTCGCCTTTCTGCAGCAGGTAGATATCCATGATCCAGCCGTGCTGCGCCCGCGCCGCCGCTCTGGTTGCGAGGATATTGTCCCTTACGTCGGCGAGCCGGCCGGAAATGATGATCTCCTGTTCCGTGCCCAGATAGGCACCCCAATAGATCCGCGCTTCCGGATCGTCGATCTTCATGAAGGCCTGCTCGCCGTCGAGCATGACGACGGCCGTCTCGCTTTTGTGTGGAAAGCTCTCGGCCAGACGACGGCCGGTGGTGATTTCGACCGGCTTGCCGACAAGATTGAGCGGTATCCTGTGGCTGGCGGCAAGCGCCTGAATGCTGGTAATGCCGGGAATGACCGCATAATCGAACGCAACCGTCTGCAGCGCGCGAACCCGTTCAATAATACGCAGCGTGCTGTCATAGAGCATCGGATCGCCCCAGACGAGGAAGGCGCCGGTCTGACCTTCAGCCAGTTCCTCGATCAGCAAACGTTCGTAAGCCGTCGCGATCGCGGCATGCCAGTCGTCGACACTGCGATGATAGGACCGATCCGCCACCTTGCGCACTGGAACCTCGAATTCCACCACGCGGCTGTGCGGATTGGTGACATATCGGGACACGATATCGCGGCGGACATCGGCGAGCTGCACCTTCGCATCGCCCTTGGTAGGAATGAACAGAATATCGGCTTTGTTGAGCGCATTGATCGCCTGAACCGTCATATGTTCAGGGTTTCCGGCACCAATCCCGACGACCAGGATGTTTTTCATGTCGCAACCTTTTCCAACTTATCGGGGTGTTTGGCCGATTGATGAAAGGAGCGCAAGGCAGAAGCATCTATCATCAAGTCTAAGCATCTGGTAAAACAGAAAAAATACTTTACCAAAACACTACAACCGCCATGGCAACAGTCCGATAGTTCCACTATAAAACCGACAAATTCGTTTACATTAGCGAGAAATCATTTACATAGACGCGCAAATCCGGCAACCGGCGATGCGATACGCCGTTGCAGTTCGCATGTTCCCCCGGTGACAGAATCCCAGGTAATGCGGCCTTAGAGAAATTGTGGCACATTGTGCACTCCATTTGAGACGGCGGACGTCTCGCGAGGACCTCAACAGTGACGAATCCATCGAAGACCAAAGTCAGCGCGTCCGATCCGGCCGAAGCCTTGTGGAACTGCAAGGCGGGCTTCATCGGCATCTTTATCGCCAGCGCGCTTGTCAACATCCTCTATCTGACCGGCTCCTTCTTCATGCTGGAGGTTTATGACCGCGTCCTGCCGAGCCGGAGCATCCCCACTCTGATCGCGCTCTGCCTGCTTGCACTGCTGCTCTATGCATTCCAGGGCGCCTTCGAAATGGTGCGCGGCCGCATGCTGGTACGCATTGCGGGCGCACTTGACGAAGCCATGAGCGCCCGGATCTATCGCGCCGTGGTTCAGGCGCCCTTGAAGCTGCGCACCCAGGGGGACGGCCTGCAGGCCTTGCGCGATTTCGATCAGGTGCGCTCCTTCCTGTCCGGCACTGGCCCCGCCGCATTCTTCGATCTGCCTTGGCTACCGTTCTATATCGGCATCTGCTTCCTGTTCCATCCGCTGATCGGCATTGTCGCGATCGTCGGCTCGATCATCCTTATTGCCCTGACGTTCCTGACCAACCGCGGGACGCAGGGACCGTCGAAGAAGGCATCGGAGGCCGGCAATCAGCGCAACGCCTTTGCCCAGGCATCGCAGCGCAATGCCGAAGTCATGCAGGCCATGGGCATGCTGGGCCGGATGTCGCAGCTCTGGGAACAGCGCAACAACACCTACCGTGAACAGAACCGCGAAACATCAGACGTCGGTAACGGTTACGGCGCGCTGTCGAAGGTGTTCCGTATGGCGCTGCAATCCGCGGTGCTCGCAACAGGTGCGGTTCTCGTCATCGAGGGCATGGCTTCGCCGGGCATCATCATCGCCGGCTCGATCCTGACCGCACGGGCGCTGGCACCAGTGGAACTGGCGATCGGCAACTGGCGCGGCTATGTGTCCTGCCGTCAGAGCTGGGCCCGGCTGAAAGAGTTGCTCAAGGCCCTGCCGGAGCGCGACACACCATTGGAACTGCCGGTACCGAGGGAAAGACTGAGCGCAGAAGGCCTTGCAGGCGGCCCTCCCGGCGCACAGCGGTTGACCTTTGCCGAAGTGAACTTCACCGTAAAAGCAGGCAGTGCGCTTGGCGTCATCGGCCCCAGTGCCTCCGGCAAGTCCTCGCTTGCGCGCGCCCTGATCGGCATCTGGCCCGCCTTCCGCGGTTCGGTGCGCCTCGATGGGGCAGCGCTCGATCAATGGGATACCGACAGGCTCGGCCAGTACATTGGCTATCTGCCGCAGGATGTTGAACTTTTCGCCGGGACCGTGGCGCAGAACATTGCCCGCCTAGCCGAGAATGCAACGCCGGATGCCATTGTTTCCGCCGCCAAGGCAGCCCGTGTGCATGACCTCATTCTCAAGCTGCCGAACGGCTACGAGACCGAGATCGGCGAAGGTGGTGCAGCCCTGTCCGCCGGTCAGCGCCAGCGCGTGGCTCTTGCCCGCGCCCTGTATGGCGAGCCCTTCCTCGTTGTCCTCGATGAACCCAACTCCAATCTGGATGCAGAGGGCGAGCAAGCGCTCAGCGAAGCCATCATGAGCGTGCGGGCACGTGGCGGCATTGTCGTCGTCATTGCCCACAGGCCAAGTGCGCTCGCTGCGGCGGATATGGTGTTGATGATGAACGAGGGACGGATGCAGGCCTTTGGGCCGAAGGACGAAGTGCTTGCGCAAATCCTGCGCAAGGAAAACCGCACGCCGCAAATTGCAAGCCACGCATCGCTGAAAGTCGTGGGTGAAGGACAGGAGTCCGCATCGTGACCAATACAGCAAAACCAGTAAGCTCCCACCGTTCGCTCGGCCGGCACATCACCGCCGTAACTGTCCTCGGCATCGCACTCGTCTTCGGCGTCGGCGGCTGGGCCATGACAACCGAACTCTCGAGTGCGATCGTCGCAAGCGGCACCGTTGTGGTCGAGAACAACGTCAAGAAGATCCAGCACCTGACCGGTGGCATCGTTCAGGAAGTGCTGGTCAAGGAAGGCGATGCCGTCAAGGCAGGGCAAGTCCTGATCAAGCTCGACGGCACGACCGTGCGCGCCAACCTGTCGATCGTGCAAAACACCCTGGCACAGCTTTATGCCCGCCGCGCCCGTCTGCTGGCGGAGCAGCTCGGATCAGACGACTTTACCATCCCCGAAGACCTGAGCCAGCTGATATCCGACACCAGTACGCCGGGTGAGGTCCTGGAGCAGAGCGAGCGCAAGCTGTTCATCAGCCGAAAGAATGCACTCGTTGGCATGAAAAGCCAGCTTGCATCACGCAAAAGCCAGCTTGTCGATGAAACCAAGGGGCTGACGGTTCAGTTGGCCGCCATCGAAGACGCGCTGAAACTGATCGGAGAAGAACTGACCGGTCTCGACAAGCTCTATGGCAAGGGTCTCGTCTCGATGCAGCGCCTGACCGAGCTGAAGCGTGACCGCGCCCAGCTTGAAGGTGACCGCGGTGCCCGCATTGCGGCGCGGGCGCAGGCAGCCGGAAAATCGAGCGAGATCGACCTGCAGATCCTGCAGCTGGATGAGGACCGCCGCACCGAGAACGCCAAGGAACTGACGGATGTCGAAGGCAAGATTGCCGAATACGAGGACCGCCGCATCGCTGCGATGGACCAGTTGAAGCGTATCGACATTCGCGCGCCGCTGGACGGCAGGATCTATCAGCTGGCAGTCCATAGCGTAAACGGCGTTATCAACCCCGGCGAAGTCCTGATGCTTGTCGTTCCCGGCGCTGATGGCCTGACGGTCGAAGCCAAGATCGCCACGCACGATATCGACCAGATTCGTGTCGGCCAGCCGGTTGAGGTTCGGTTCAGCGCCTTCAATCAGCGCACGACGCCGATCGTTGAAGCGGAAGTTGTCACCGTTGCGCCCGACCTTGTAACTGACCAGCGCACCGGCATGACCTACTATCCGTTGCGCATCAAGCCGACGGCCGAGAGCCTGAAGGGTCTGAAGGGGCTGACCCTTTATCCCGGCATGCCGGCCGAAGTCTTCATCAAGATCGCCGATCGCACGGTAATCTCCTATCTCGCGAAACCGCTGACCGAACAGATCCAGCATACATTCCGCGAGGACTGATTCAGACAGGCAACACGGCGGTGCCGATTATCGCCGTGTTGCCGGAAAGTGCCGGTTTCAAACAAACATTGCTGCACCGCGAAAATCGCGTGGCTGCTTCCGGCACCGCCGGTGTATGACCGTTGGCATGACCTCGAAGCGCACCGGCTATATTTTCGTCCTGCTTGCCCTTGTTATCTTCTCGATACAGGACGCGATTTCCAAGCATCTGGGCAGTCTCTACCCTCCCGTTTTCATCACCATGATCCGCTATTGGGCCTTTGCTGCGTTTGCGATCGCGCTGGCAGCCCGTTCGCGCGGCGGCCTTGCGGTCACCGCAAGGACAAAACGCCCGGTGCTGCAGATCCTGCGCGGCATCCTGCTGGTCGGACAGATCGTCATCGTCATCATCTCGTTCTCGCGGGTCGGCCTTGCCCATTCGCAGGCAATCTTTTCGTCCGGCCCGCTTTTCGTGGCACTGCTTTCCATGCCGCTCCTGGGCGAACGCGTCGGCTGGCGGCGCTGGACGGCAATCATCGTCGGGCTGCTTGGCGTTCTGCTGATCCTGAAACCGGACGACAGCAGCTTCGACATCAACTTCCTGATCCCGATCTCATCGGCGCTGATCTTTGCGATCTATGTGATTTCGACCCGGCTGGTCAGCCGCGACGATAGCTCGATCACCAGCTTTTTCTATACCGGCATCGCCGGTGCCGTTGCGATTACGCTGATCGGACCATTCTACTGGACGACACTTGCGCCGCAGGACTGGGCCTGGATGCTGCTCTTGTGCATCACCGGAACGACCAGCCATTTCTTCCTGATCAAGGCCTATGAGTTGCTCGACGCGTCCGAGGTCCAACCGCTAACCTATCTGCAGCTGGTTTTCGCCTCGATCATCGGTGTTTCCATCTTCGGCGAAACGCTGAACCTCAACATGATCCTCGGGTCGGTGATCGTCGTCTGCGCTGGCATTTTCACCGTCTGGCGCGAAAGCATCGTTGCCCGCCGCAATGCCAAGAATCCCGAACCACCCTCCTCCCAGACACTGACCTAAGCCGGAACGTCCGGATTTTCCGGCAGAGCCCACTCGATCGGCTGGCGGCCTTTCGAGACCAGAAAATCATTGGCTCTGGAAAAAGGCTTTGTGCCGAAAAAGCCATTATGGGCCGAAAGCGGCGACGGATGTGTCGAGCGGATCACCAGATGGCGCGACTGGTCGACGAAGGCTGCCTTTTTCTGCGCATAGGCCCCCCAGAGGATGAAGACCACGGGGTGCTCCTGATCGTTGACCGCCCGGATGATTGCATCGGTGAACTTCTCCCAACCCTTGCCCTGATGCGATGCCGCCATCGCCCGCTCGACCGTCAGCACGCTGTTGAGCAGCAGCACGCCCTGCCGCGCCCAGCTTTCGAGAAAGCCGTGGCGGGCCGGAGGAATGCCGAGATCGCCGAGCAGTTCCTTGTAGATGTTCACCAGTGACGGCGGCGAGCGCACGCCCGGCTTGACGCTGAACGACAGCCCATGCGCCTGCCCTTCGCCATGATAGGGGTCCTGCCCGAGAATGACGACGCGCACCTTGTCGAGCGGCGTCAGGTCCAGTGCGCGAAAATACTCCGACCCTCTGGGAAAAATCTGCTTGCCGCTGTTTTTCTCCTCCAGCAGAAATGTCTTCAGGCTGGCCATGTAGGGGCTGGAAAATTCCGCGCTCAGAGCTGCCTTCCAGCTCTCCTCGATCTTCACACTCGATTCCATCGCATCCCCGCCCTGTTCCATTCCGGTCAATCTTGTGTCGCCGAATTTAACTTCCGCCGCATCGATAGCAAGCCGCGCGCTGCAGGCCTGTGCGAATGAGTTTCAATATATTTTGACAAACATAACGCTGGCCAAGCAGATTATACCGTTATATCTAAATGGATATCTCGAAACCAAATGGGGAACCGCATGCGCACTGAACGTCGTACCTTGCTGAAATTTCTCGGAACTGCAGCCGTCGCACTCTGGATCGGTGGCGCGGCGCTTGCCCAGCCTGCACGTGCAGCCGAAAAGGTCACCGTTTTTGCCGCAGCAAGCCTCAAGAACGCACTCGATGCCATCGATGCCGAATGGAAGAAGGAATCAGGCAAGGAAACCACCGTTTCCTATGCGGCAAGCTCGGCGCTCGCCAAGCAGATCGAATCCGGCGCACCGGCCGACGTCTTCATCTCTGCCGATCTTGCCTGGATGGATTACGTCGCCGAAAAGAAGCTGATCAAGGACGATACTCGCGCCAACCTGCTCGGCAACCGCATCGTTCTGGTCACCGGCAAGAAGGACGCGGCTCCGGTGGATATCAAGCAGGGACTGGATTTGAAGGCTCTTCTCGGCGACGAAAAGCTTGCCATGGGCGCTGTCGATTCCGTTCCGGCCGGCAAGTACGGCAAGGCAGCACTTGAGAAGCTCGGCATCTGGTCTTCCGTCGAAAAGAATGTGGCTGGTGCTGAAAACGTCCGCGCAGCCCTTCTGCTCGTCTCCAAGGGTGAAGCACCCTACGGCATCGTCTACCAGACGGATGCCGCTGCCGACAAAGATGTGACGATCGCCGGCACTTTCCCGGAAGATAGCCATCCGCCGGTCGTTTATCCGATCGCGATCACTACCGACAGCAAGAACCCGGACGCAGCCGCCTATGTCGACTTCGTCAAGTCTGCCAAGGCCGCCGCACTGTTCGAGGCCCAAGGCTTTACGGTTCTAAAGTAAGACAGACAGGAAATAAGACTTCAATGCGCTCTATTCGCGAATGGACGGAGCGCATATCGTCTGACCGTCAGGGACGGAGCACGCGCATTTGGATTGGTTGACTTTAAGCGAGGCGGAATGGACGGCGATCCGCCTCAGCCTGCGCGTATCCCTGGTCGCAATGATCGTCAGCCTGCCCTTCGCCATTGCCATTGCCATGCTTCTGGCGCGCCGGCGTTTCTGGGGTAAATCCATCCTCAACGGCGTGGTCCATCTTCCGCTAATCCTGCCGCCGGTCGTTACCGGCTTTCTCCTTCTCGTCCTATTCGGCAAACGTGGCCCGATCGGCGCATTTCTCGCCGAATACACCGGCATCGTCTTTTCCTTCCGCTGGACAGGCGCTGCCCTTGCCTGCGGCGTGATGGCCTTCCCGCTGATGGTGCGCAGCATTCGGCTGTCGATCGAAGCCGTTGACCGACGGTTGGAACAGGCCGCATCGACGCTGGGCGCCGGACCCTTCTGGGTGTTCCTGACCGTTACCCTGCCACTGGTGCTGCCGGGCATCATCGCAGGCATGGTGCTCGCCTTTGCCAAGGCGATGGGCGAATTCGGCGCGACAATTACGTTCGTCTCCAATATTCCCGGTGAAACCCAGACCCTTTCAGCGGCGATCTACACGTTCACCCAGGTCCCCGGTGGCGACGCCGGTGCGTTTCGTCTGACCCTTATTTCCATTGTCATTTCGATGGCCGCGCTGATCGTGTCCGAAATCCTGGCAAATCTTGCCGCGAAGAAAATGTATACCGCATGAGCCTCAAGGTCGATATCCGCCATCAGCTCGGCGCATTTTCCGTTGAAGCCGCCTTCACAGCAGACAAGGGCGTCACCGCCCTCTTCGGCCGCTCGGGTTCCGGCAAGACATCGCTGATCAATATCATTGCTGGGCTGATGCGGCCGGGCGGCGGGCGTCTTTCCTTTAACGGGGACGTTCTTTTCGACGATGACAAGCGGGTTTTCGTGCCCGCGCATAAACGCCGCTTCGGTTACGTCTTTCAGGAGGCACGACTGTTTCCGCACCTGAGCGTGCGGCGTAATCTCGGCTATGGCCGGTGGTTTGCCCGTCATAGCCAGGGGGCAGCAGATTTCAACCGGGTCGTCGACCTGCTCGGCGTTGGTGCCCTGCTGGACCGCGCACCTGCCAATCTCTCCGGCGGCGAAAAGCAGCGTATCGCCATCGGCCGGGCGTTGTTATCTAACCCACGGCTGTTGCTGATGGACGAGCCCATGGCCGCGCTCGACGAGGAGCGCAAGGCCGAAATCCTGCCCTATCTGGAGCGGCTGCGGGATGAAGCGGATATTCCGATCATCTATGTCAGCCACTCGGTCGCCGAGGTCGCCCGGCTGGCGACAAAGGTCATCATCCTGGAAAACGGCCGCATCAGCGCGTCCGGCGATGCGGCAACCATTCTCAGCCAGCCCTCCTCGACCATCGACCGCCGCGAGGCCCGTGCCGTCATCGACGGCACCGTCGAGACGACGGACATGGAACACCAGATCACGGTCATCAAGGCCGAAAATGTCGAAATCCGCGTGCCGCAGTTGAATGTCCCCATTGGCAAACACGTCCGGCTGCAGATTGCCGCCCGCGACGTCATGCTGGCAACCAGCCGGCCAGAAGGGCTGAGTGCGCTCAACATTCTGCATGCCATGATCATCGAGATCGGCGAACCGGCGCAGGGCATGGTCGATGTACGGCTGGATTGCGATGGTGTGACGATCATCTCGCGTGTGACGGTGCTGTCCCGCGACATGCTCGGGCTCAATCCCGGCAAGCCGGTTTACGCGATCATCAAGAGCGTGGCTCTGGATCTCTGACCGCCGGCGCGCTGGCGCTGAGATTGTCCTGCAGCCAGGCCAGTTCCGATGCCAGCGCCGCCTGTGCCTTCTCCTCCATCGCGCGGAACTGACGGATCAGTTCCTCACCGAAAGGCGTCAAAACCGCGCCGCCGCCCTGTTTTCCACCGCGCTGCGATTCCACCGCCTCTTGCCTGAACATGCTGTTGAGCGCGCTCACCAAAAGCCAGGCCCGCCGGTAGGACATATCCATGGCCCGGCTCGCAGCGGAGATCGAGCCGGTCTCGCGGATATGCTCGAGCAGTTCGATCTTGCCCCGCCCCAGCCGTTCGGCATGTGGAAAATCGACCCGCAAAACAGGGTGGAGACTGCTGGATTTTGTCTGTGTCATGCGGTTCTGCATACCTTGGCTGATCGGCGAGAGATTATCGCGCCGGCCTGCCGATGTATAGCGTTGCCGTCACTTTGGAATGGCTGCCCTCACACCCGCAATCCGGTCTCGCCATCAAACACATGTACGTCGGCGGGACGGATCGACACATCGATGATATCGCCGGTCTTCACCGGTCTGCGCGCCGTTTCAACAATCGTCACCTCCGCCGCAGTGGCTGTCGTGATGTAAGTCGCCGAGCCGGTGCTTTCGACAATGCCGACCGGCAGGCGGAAAACACCCTGCCCCGGCTCAACGAAATGCAGATGTTCAGGCCTCAGCCCCGCCGTCACCCTGCGCCCCGGCTGTAGCTGCTGGTCGAGCGTGATGGTCTGCTTCTCGCCGACATCGACCGCCAGCGAACGGCCATCCTCGCCGACAACAGCAGGCACGAAATTCATCGCCGGTGAACCGATGAAACCGGCAACAAACTTGTTGGCTGGCCGGTCGTAAAGTTCGAGTGGCGCGCCCTGTTGCTCAATGACGCCATCCTTCATCACCACGACATGATCGGCCATGGTCATCGCCTCGATCTGGTCATGCGTCACGTAGACGGACGTTGCACCGAGCCGGTCATGCAGAGTGCGGATTTCCTTGCGCATATGAACACGCAGCGCCGCATCGAGGTTGGAAAGCGGCTCGTCGAAGAGAAACGCCTTGGGGTGGCGGATGATCGCGCGGCTCATGGCGACACGCTGGCGCTGGCCGCCGGAAAGCTCGCGCGGATAGCGGCCGAGAAGCTGAGAAAGCCCGGTTGTGGCCGCAACCTCTTCCGCCGCCTTCTTGGCTTCAGCTTTTGGAACTCCACGGATACGCAGGCTGTAGGTGAGGTTCTGCTCCACCGTCATATGCGGATAAAGCGCGTAGGACTGGAACACCATGGCAATATCGCGCTTGCGCGGCGGCACGTTGTTCATCAGCTCACCGGCGATTTTCAGATCGCCCGTCGAGATGCTTTCCAGCCCGGCGAGTGAGCGCAGCAGCGTGGACTTGCCGCAGCCGGACGGACCGACAAGCGCGACGAAGCTGCCCTTTTCAATGCTGAGTTCGATGTTCTTCAGGGCATGGAAAGCGCCGTAATATTTGTTGACGCCCGAGAGCTCGATCTGCTTGGTCATTTGATGGCTCCCGAAGTAAGGCCGGAGACGATGCGCCGCTGCAGCAGCACGAAGATGGCGAGAATGGGGGTCACATAGATCGTGGCATAGGCCATGATGTTGTTCCATTCATTGGTGTTCGGCCCCATGAACGAGTTGAGGCCAACACTGGCGGGCTGCAGTTCCACCGCCTGGATGATCGATTTCGAATAGACGAACTCGCCGAAGGCCTGCATGAAGATCAGGATGGCGCTGACGAGAATGCCGTTGCGGGCCAGCGGCAGGACGATATTGAAGAACGCACCGACCCGCGAATTGCCGTCAACAAGGGCTGCTTCTTCCAGTTCCTGCGGCACCGCCATGAAGGTGGCGCGCACCAGCACGACGAAGAACGGCATGCTTTTGGCGGCAATGGCGATGATCACCGCCAGGCGCGGATAATTCAGCATTCCCAACTGCGAGAAACCGACGAAGATCGGCGTGATCATCAGCGATGCCGGTAGGACCTGCAGCATCAGGATCAGGAACAGGCCGATATCGACCCAGACATTGCGGTACCGCGCCAGTACATAGGCACAGCCGACACCGAGCACGGTGATCAGGGTGACCGAGCCGAAGGCGATGACCAGCGAGTTCCACAGATAGCGGCCCATGCCCCGGCTTTCCCAGACAAAGGCATAGGTGGCCCATTGCGGCTCCGACGGCCAGAAGCTCGGCGGCGTGGCAAACATCTCCGAGCCGCTTTTGAGTGCGGTGATGTACATCCAGTAGAGCGGAAACAGATAGATCGCCGCCATGATGAGGGCGATGACGAGCATCAGCCGATTGCGGTTGGTGTCACTCATCCGCGCACCTCATGCCGTGTGGAGCGAACATAGACGACCGAGGCAAACATCACGAAGACGATCATGATGACCGAGATCGTCGCGCCCTTGGCAAAGTCATACTGCCTGAACGACAGGTCCCAGGCCCAGTATTGCGTAACGTTGGACGAATTGTTCGGCCCGCCGGAGGTGATGGCGGCAAAAAGGTCAAATTGCTGCAGCGTGAAGATCAGGCCGAGCGATATGATCGCGCCGATGGTCGAGCGCATCATCGGCAGGGTGATCGTCCAGAACCGCTGCCAGGCATTGGCACCGTCAAGTTCGGCGGCTTCATAAAGATCGCCGGGAATGCTGGCCAGACCAACCGACAAAAGGATCATGTTGAAGGCTGTGCCCAGCCAGACATTGGCGATGATGACGGCATAGAGCGAATAGTTCGGATCGGAGCGCCAGAAGATGTTGCCCGAGATGATGCCGGTTTCCCGCAGCATGAAATTCAACACGCCGAAATCGCCCGACAGGATCCAGTTCCAGATGGCACCGACGACGAGACCGGGCATCACCCAGGACACGAGAAACAGGCCACGCAGCCAGGAAGCCCCAGGGAAATTCACCCAGAAGAACAGGGCGAGCCCAAAGCCGATCAGGAATTGGCCGGCAATAGACCCGATGACGAAGATCGCCGTATTGCCAAGGATCGGCCATGTCTCCGGCTGGGCAAACAGGTCCTGATAGTTCTTGAAGCCGACGAAGGGCCGCAGGAACGTGCCGAGGCTGAACATATCGACTTCCTGAAAGCTCATCAGGATATTGTAGAGCAGCGGCAGACCCGCCATCAGGAACAGAAAACCGAGCGGAAAGGCGACGAGCACGATATCGAAACCGTTGCCATCCCGGATGCTGGAAAGCAGCCTCTTCATGGGGCCTCCGATGCTCCGAACGGGGCTGCCCGGCGCATTCGCGCGAGAGACAACCCCTTCCGGGAGGAAATGATGATGGCGACCGGCCATCGGCGAAGCCTCTTCTCCCCAGCGGGGAGAAGGTGGCCCGAAGGGTCGGATGAGGGGGCGGTGCGCACTGCCAATCGCTTATGGCTTTCACGAAAGCGTTCGTCGCTGCCGCTCCTCGTCCCCCTCATCTGCCCGTTGGGCATCTTCTCCCCGCTGGGGAGAAGAGGAGCAGAAATCAGCCCAGCACAGCCTTGATCTTCTCAGCCGCCTGATCAAGCGCGTCCTTCGGGCTCGACTGGCCGGTCAGCGCTGCCTGAATGGCATCCTGGATCGCCTTGGAGATTTTTGGCCATTCCGGATGCGGGCCGCGCGGCTTGGCGTATTTCAGCTGCTCGAGAAACACCTTGAGACCGGCATCCTTCAGCGCATGACCGGTTTCCGGGATCGAGATGTCGGAGCGGGCCGGAAGCTGGCCGTAGTTCTTGAACATCTTGTCATCCTGCGAGGCGAAATATTCGAGCGCCTTGAAGGCTTCCTCCGGATGCTTGGTCGAGGCGAAGATCGCCCAGTTGAAATCGCCCATGGCCGACGAACGTTCTGCGCCTTCCTGCGGAACCGGCAAAAGCGCCACGCCCCAGTCGAATTTCGCTTCCTGCGACATGCGGTCAAGTTCCCACGGACCGGAGATTGCCATGGCGGCATTGCCGGAGTTGAACGTGCCGGTCGAATCCCACTGGCCACGGGTCAGGCTATCCGGCGAAGCCAGCTTCTCGTCCATAATCGTCTTCCAGACGGTCAGTGCCTTCACGGCACCCTCGGAATTGATGTTTTCATAGCTGCCGCCACCCATCTGCGCCCAGGGCAGGAACTGAAAGGTGCCTTCTTCATTGGCCTTGGCCGAGAAAGCCAGACCATAGACGTTTGCCGCCGGGTCGGTCAGCTTCCGCGCATCCTCGACAAGCTCGTCCCAGGTCTGCGGCGGCTTGTTCGGGTCAAGCCCCTTCGCCTTGAACATGTCCTTATTGTAGTAGAGCGCGATCGTGTTCGTCGCTTTCGGCACGCCGTAATATTTGCCGTCCCATTCAACCGATTTCAGCGGGCCGGGGAAGTAATTTTCCGGCTTGATCACCGTCGATTTCGAAATCATGTCGGTCAGATCGAGGAAAGCGCCGCGCGACGAAAATAGGGCGTGCTCGGGGTTGTCGATAGCAATGATATCCGGCGCCTGGCCGGTCGAATAAGCGCGCATCGCCTCGCTCACCACGTCATCGAACTGGATCTGGCGGTACTCGATCTGGATGCCGTTGTTGAGCTTGTTGAAATCGGCCACCAGATGCGGTGCCGGCTGGATGTCCCGGTCAAGCGACCAGACGGTGAGCTTCACGTCTTCCGCCTTTGCCGAAAGGCCGAACATAGAGACGCCTGCCAGCGCCATTGCACCAATGACTGCATATTTGCGGATACCCATGATTTCCTCCTTGTGGTTATCCTGTCGGCCGACATCCTCCATGCCGGCCTTCTTCAGTCCATTCCAGTCTCTCAAGCTTGCCCGATCAATCAGGCGGGATCGGTGACGAAATCGCCACCTCGGCACGCCTTCAGATAATTGAGGCCATGCACCTGGCCGGTCATTTCGAGCGCATCGCGATAGACCGGATCATGCCAGCCTTCGATGTCGACCGAGCCGGACCAGCCGGCAAGCCGCAGTTCGGAAATCACGTCCGTCCAGTTGGTATCGCCAAAGCCCGGCGTGCGCATGAAGACGAACTTTTCCTTGCCGAAAATACCGTGCTCACGAATGACATCCCAGCGGATCGTCGCGTCCTTGCCATGCACGTGGAAGATCTTTTTCGCCCATTTGCGGATCTGCGGCAGCGGGTCGATGAGATAGACCATCTGGTGGCAGGGCTCCCATTCGAGCCCGATATTATCGTCCGGTGTCTCGTTGAACATCAGCTCCCAGGCATCCGGATTGTGGGCGATATTCCAGTCGCCGGTCGCCCAGTTGCCATCCATGGCGCAATTCTCAAACGCGATCTTCACGCCCTTGTCGGCGGCGCGCTTGGCAAGTTCGCTCCAGATTTCCTTGTAGCGCGGCAGGCTGTCGGTCAGCGGCTTGTTGCGGATACGGCCGGTGAAGCCGGCAACGCAGGTGGCGCCGAAATGATGGGCGTTGTCGATGCAATCCTTCCAGCCCTGCAGCGTATCGCGGTCGATGTCGGTCGTTTCCAGCGGATTGCCGAACATTCCAAGCGTTGAGATGGTGATATCGCGATCGCCGATCGCGTCGGCGCAACGCTTGCCGAGTTCGGCAAGGTTCTGACCATTGGTTGTCTGCCAGAAGAAGGGTTCGAAGCTTTCGAAGCCCATGTCGGCCACCTTGCCGATGCGCTCCGCCGCCTTGCCTGCGGATGCACTGATCATGGTACCGATGCGGATGGCTTTTGCCGGATTGCTCATCAAACTGTCCTGTTCTTCATAGGGTCACGCGCTGCCGAGTGCGGGCGCTCTCGATCGCCGCAAACACCATGGCAAGGCTATTGATATTGTCGCTGCTGACCGTCTCCGGCTTGGCGCCGGTCCGGATGGCGGCGAGGAAGTCGGCGATCACGCTGGCATGGCCATGGGTCTGCGCCTCGTTTGCCGCTTGCGGCACGTCGATAGCCTCGATTGGACGGAAGAAGCCTTCAGAGCCTGCGATCACGCCCGCCTTGAATTCGTCCGCACCATCCCAAAGCAGCGTGCCCTTGGTGCCAATGATCCGCCACTGGCTTTCCCAGCTGGTATTGGCCCCTTCGGCACACCAGGAGCCGCGATAGGTAAACGTCACGTCGTCGGAAAATTCGAAGATCGCATTGGCAGCGGCGCCATGCGCATACCGGGAGCCGCGCGGATTGCTTTCGTGGCAATAGACCGCCACAGGCACCTTGTCCGCCACGAAGCGGGCGGCATCGAATGTGTGGATCGCCATGTCGAGCAGCAGCACATTATCCATCTCTTCGCGGAACCCGCCGAAATGCGCACCGATGAAGAAGTCGCAATGGATCGCCGTCAATTCGCCGAGCGCACCGCTTTCCACCAGACGGCGGATGCGGCGAATGCCTGAGATGAACCGGCGATTCTGAACGATGGCGTGAACTTTCCCGGCGGCCTCGGCTTGCGCAATCAGCGAACGGCCGGCCTCGATCGACGCCGCCATCGGCTTTTCGCTGAGCACGTGGCAGCCATGGACGAGCGCCGTTCCCACCACATCGTGGCGGGCAGACGGAATGACAACATCGAAGACGATTTCGGCTGAGGTCTTTTCCAACACGTCGGCAAGGTCGGAACCAATAACGGCATTCGCCAATCCGAACTCATCGGCCAGCGCTTTTGCCGCTGCCGGATTGACATCGACGAGCCCGGCGATCACGACTGCCGAGCGAATTTCAGGGGTTTCAGCGATCGCCTTGAGCCAGCCTTTGGCCATGGCTCCGCACCCGCACAGAACTGCACGCAAAATGGGATTCTCCTCCTCAAAGTCTACGGTTTTCGCTCCTTTTCGGCCACCGTAAACGTTTACGGGACTATGAACGATTTTTGAAACGTGTCAATAGAGAAGCATTGGGCAACCGAAATCACACGTTGGAAGCGGCTGGAATGACGGGCATACGCAGGCTTGCGCAACATCTGGATATTTCCATCGGCACCGTATCGCGGGCCTTGAACGGACGCCCCGACGTCAACGAGGAAACGCGCCGCAAGGTTCTCGAAGCCGCCACAGAACTCGGCTATGTGCCCAATCAATCCGGCCGCAGCCTGCGTCAGGGCACCACCAACATCATCGGCTTCATGATGCAGACCGGCACGGAGATTACCGGTCAGGGCGATACGTTCTTCATGAGCGTGTTCGACGGCGTGCAGACAGTGTTTGCCCGCCATCACCTCGATCTCGTCGCCCTGCTCTGCTCGTCGGAAGAAGATCCCGACGACTATCTCCGCCGCGTCGTCGCCCGTGGTTTTGCCGACGGTCTCATCCTGTCGGCGACGCAACGGCACGATCCGCGTTTCGAGTTTCTCGCCACGCGCAAGATTCCATTCGTCACTCTGGGGCGCAGCCTGACCGATGTCGGCCAGCCCTGGCTCGATCTCGATTTCGAAGGCATGGCGCAAACCTCGATCGACCGGCTGGTGGCCAAGGGTCATCGACGGATTGCCGTGACGCGGCCGCACGATGACGTCAACCTTGGCCACCTCTTCGTCGATCAAAGCGCCAAGGCGCTGGCGGCGCATGGGCTGGCGCTGGACCCCGGTCTCATCTTCAGTTCGAAGCCGAACGAAGCGGGTGGTTATCATGTCGCCCAGCAGCTGCTCACTATGAAGGACCGGCCAACCGCCATCCTTTTGGTCAACGAGACGATCGCCATCGGCTTCTATCGTGGGCTGAGCGAAGCGGGTCTCAAGCCCGGGCGCGACATCGCCGTCATTGGCCGCCAGAGCCCGCAATCGCATTTCCTGTCGCCAAGCCTGACCGGCTTCACGCTGTCGCGGCGTGATCTTGGCATCGCGCTCGCGGAAGCATTGCTCGCGACCATGCCGGCCTTCAGCCATTTCTACCCGGATGTAGAGCCTCGCAAAGTCTGGCCTGAAGACCTTGTCGAAGGCGAAAGCGATGCTTTTTCACTGCCCACCTGACGGCAGGACGCAGACCCGATAACCGGCCAGTCTTTGCGACTTGAACAACGGCAAGATACCGTGCACATCGGAGATAACTTCCTTCGACGCACGGAACCTTCGCCCATGCCCGGCCCCATTCTCGATCGCATTGAAACCGACCACGCCGTGCCAAAGAAAGCAGGCGTCGTCATCATCGGCGGCGGCATTATCGGGGTGAGCACGGCGCTGTTCCTGGCCGAACGCGGTGTCGATGTCGTGCTCTGCGAAAAGGGCGTGCTTGGGGGCGAACAGTCGAGCCGCAACTGGGGCTGGGTTCGCGTCATGGGCCGTGACCGGCGCGAAATTCCGCTGGCGATCGAAGCCTTGAAAATCTGGGACGAGCTGGATGTACGCGTCAGTGGACAGACCGGATTTCACCGTTCCGGGATTGCCTATATCTCCGAGACCGAAACGGATATCGCCAATCGCGATGCCTGGCTGAAACTGGCGCAAGCCCATGGGCTCGACACACGCCAGATCGGCCCAGACGAGACGGCGGCCGTGATGCTCGGAGCCGGGCAACGATACAAAGGCGCACTCTACACGCCAAGCGATGGCCGCGCCGAACCGCAAAAGGCAGTTCCGGCGATTGCGGCAGGCGCGCGCCGGGCCGGTGCCCGCATCCTGACCGGCTGCGCCGTGCGCGGCATCGAAAAAAGTGCCGGCCGCATCAGCGCCGTGATCACCGAAAGAGGCCGCATCGAAACCTCCGCCGTCGTGCTTGCCGGTGGTGCATGGTCACGGCTGTTCTGCAAGGGACTTGGCATCCGGCTGCCACAACTGAAAGTGCGCAACTCGGTGCTGCGCACCAGCGCAGTCAACCGTGGACCGGGCGGTGCGGGCGCCACCGCCTCCTATGCCTACCGCAAACGCCTCGACGGCGGCTACACCATCGCCAACGGCGGCATCAACATGCATGCGCTGGTGCCGGACAGTTTTGCCTTCTTCCGGGATTTCCAGCCTGCCAGAAAAGCCGAAGGGGACGCGGTACAACTGGGCCTGAGTGCCCAGAGCTGGAATGAACTCTTCGAAATCTCCGCAGTCCCCCTCGACCGGGCGGGCGCATTCGAGCGCCACAGGATTCTCGATCCGAAACCGGATGGCAAGGCCGTCTTGCGCGCGCTCCAAGCCGCCACGGAAGCGTTGCCGGTGCTGCGCGATGCGAGGGTGGAGCAGATCTGGGCTGGCCTGATCGATGTGACGCCGGACGCCGTGCCGATCATTTCGACACTGGAAGCCATCCCCGGACTGACCATCGCGACAGGATTTTCAGGCCACGGCTTCGGCATCGGCCCAGGCGCCGGCCATCTCACCGCCGATCTGGTCATGGGAACCACCCCGATCGTTGATCCCGCACCATTCCGCTTCAACCGTTTTTCAGATGGAACGCCGATCGAGATCGCGCCGCCGGTCTGATTACCAGCGCAGCGCTGCCGTTAGGACCGGCGCGTCCCAGAGGCCGATCAGGCGCTGATCCAGATGCGTAACGGTGATTGAAATCCCGGCCATATCGAGCGATGTGACATAGGTGCCGACAAGGCTGCGGGCGATTATGACACCGCGCGCCTGGAGAAAGGCGCGTGCGAGACCGAAGACGAGATAGAGTTCCGACTGCGGCGTACCGCCGAGACCATTGACGAACAGCAACACCGGTTGCCCGTCCAGCGAGCCGAAATCATCGAGAATATGCGTGCAGATCAAGGCAACAATCGCCGACGCATCCGCGACCTTCTCGCGTGAGCGGCCCGGCTCCCCGTGTATGCCGATACCGACCTCCATTTCATCCGGCCCAAGCAAGAATGTCTCGCGCGTTGTCTGCGGAACCGTCGTGCCTTTTAGGGCGACGCCCATCGTGCGAGTTGCAGCAACAGCGGCGTCTCCCAGAACCCTCAGGTCGTCCAGGGTGGCACCAGCCTGCGCAGCCGCACCGACAATCTTCTCAACCACGAGCGTGCCAGCCACCCCGCGACGGCCCGTTCCCCTTGCAGAGCGCTCAACGGCGATATCGTCATTGACGATTACGGTCTCGACACGGTGCGTTCCTTCGGCCATCGCCATCTCGGCGGCCATCTCGAAATTCATCACGTCGCCGTCGTAATTCTTGACGATCAGCAGTGTTCCGGCACCGCCGTCCGTTTCGCGAATGGCTGCCTGGATGTGATCGGGTGTCGGCGAGGTGAAGACATGGCCTGTACATGCCGCATCCAGCATACCATAGCCGACGAAACCGGTATGCATCGGCTCATGGCCTGCCCCACCACCTGAGATGATCGCAACCTTTCCAGGGCTCAGAATCCGGCGCCGGACGTATTTTCGCCCCGCGCCGAACATGACGATATCGTCATGCGCCGCGACGAACCCCTCCAGGCTGTCCTGCGCCAGCGTTCCGGCACTGTTCATGAACTTCTTCATCTCCGGCTCCCAGCAGCAATCGTATCCGAGCCGGACGAATTTTCCAGTGCAATGGCTGGCGGATCGGCGGCGCAGTCCATTCAATCTGCCTCGCCGGAAAGGAGCACGATCTTCTGAATGAAATCCTGAATCGCCTCGTCAAGCAGCCGGTTCTTTTTCTCGTCACCGAAATCGGCGACCATTACTGTCAACTGCCGCAAGCCTCCGGCATTGCCGAGATCAGGCAGCTTTCCCGGATGCGCCAGTTGATAGGCCTGCAAGAAGCGATCCTGCTCAGCCTTGCTGACATGGCAGACCTGGAAAATCGTTGCGAGGTGCCGGGCGGGCAAGGGGGTTGCATAGCCAGGGCTGGTGATCTGCGTAACGAAACTGCGGTGTTTGCCAAGCGCCACGGCGAGACGTTGCCGCGTTCCGGAGGGCCGGTTGTCGATGATCGAGGCAAGAATGGTCTTGTAAGCCACAATGGCATCTTCATTTGCATCGCGTGCCATCTCAGCCGTCCACTCCTGCCTGCGCAAGTGCGGTCTTTACGGCCGCAAGCTGTGAAGGGGCAACGGAAATCTGCCGAATCCCACTGGCGATCAGCAACGCAAGACACTCCGGTTGACCAGCCATATCGCCGCAGATGCCGATCGGCTTCCCCATCTCCCGCGCCACCGCCACCGCCTGCGCGATCAACCGCAACAGGGCAGGTGCCGCCTGCCGATGAAGGTCCGCGACCCGGGGATTGTCGCGTGCGGTGGCACTGAGATAATGGGCCAGATCATTGGTTCCAAGCGAAAAGAAATCGGCCCGTTCGAACGTCTCGAGCATGATCGCCGCCGCCGGCACTTCGACCATCATTCCGATAGCGGGCATACTGATTGCCACATGCCGCTGCGCGAGACCTGCGGCTTCCTCCTCGAACAGACGCCGGGTTTCCTCGACCTCGCTGGCGACGGTGACCATCGGCAGCAAAACCTTGATCGTTCCGAGCGCACCGGCCCGCAAAAGCGCCCGCGCCTGAATTTTCAGCATGACCGGCATGGAGAGAAGCAGCCGTATACCACGTAGACCGAGAAATGGATTACGTTCCTCGGCACTGAAACCGCCGAGTGGTTTGTCTCCCCCCAGATCGAACAGCCGGATGGTCACCGGCCGGCCGGCCGCCCAGCGCACGATCTCGCTATAAAGCTGAAACTGCTTTTCCTCATTGGCGAGATCAGCAACCGACGAAATCAGAAATTCCGTCCGCAAGAGGCCGATGCCATCGCACGTGCCCGGATCGCGATCGCGGATATCGGCGATACCACTGATATTGACCAGAAGCTCGACACCACCAACGGACAGAGCCGTAGCATCCGCAGGTCCAAGAGCAGGGGCATCTTCGGCAATCACCAGCGCAGGCTTCGCCAAGGCTGCAATGTCTGCATCAGACGGATGAACCATGACAAGACCGCTGTCTCCATCAACCAGAACCAGCGTCGCGGCGTCGACTGCAAACCTGCCGATACCCACCGCCATCGGCACGCCCCTGGCGCGCGCGAGCAGCGCCACATGGCTGGCGGTGCTGCCTGCTTCCAGAGCAATGCCACCACCTTGCATCCAGTCATGGGCAAGAAAAAGACTGGGCGCCATGTCCCGCCCGACGAAAATCGATCCCGCAGGAAAGCCATCGGCATCGGCAGGTGCACCTTCGAGTGCGCGAAGGACGCGGTCGCGGATGTCGATCATATCGACCGCGCGCGCCCTGATGTCTTCGTCCTCCGACTGCTCGAAGCCGGCAATATACTCTTCCAGCGCTGTGACCCAGGCAAAGGCGGCGTTCTGTCCCTTGCCGATCTGCTCGGCCGCCATTTCACCGATCACCGGATCGCGCAGCATTTCGATCTGGAACTCGAGGATGTCGGCGCTGGCCTGATCCGTTGCCACCATCAGCGCCTCCAGCGCCGCAACAGATCCGGCAATCGCCCGGTCGAGGCTTTCGAACTCCTGTGATGGAGAAGCCTGGCCGCCGTGAGGGCTCAAGGGTTCAGCTGCCAGGTAGACAGGCCCGATCACGCAACCGCAGCCATTGCCCTGCCCCTGCAGCCTAAGCGCCCCGGACATGTGGTCTTTCCTCGACGAAATCATTGACAAACAGGGCCTCGAGTACGGCAATCGCTTCCTCTGCTCTGAGGCCCTGCGCCCTGATCTTGAGTGTCGAGCCCTGGCGTATGCGGGCTCCCATCACCTTGACGATGCTTTTTGCATTCAGCCACAGCCCGGAGCGATTGACCTCGATCTCGATGGTGCAGGGAAACGACTTTGCCAGGCGGGTGAAAACTACCGACGGTCGCGCATGCAAGCCGACACCATGGGTGATGAGCAACTCGACGGATGCATTGCCCACCGCCGCGCTGGCCACGCCCAGAACATCGTGCCCCTTGCCGGTCATGATGGAGACAACTCCTGTGCCGTTGCCACCACCTTGGCCAGCGATGCACCGCCGGAAGCCTCGGCGGCGGCGATGACCGCGCCTTCGACGATCGGCGCATTACAGACGACAATGCGCGCCGCCCGGCCCTTGCCGATCATTTCAATCGCCATTTCGCTGTTGGTTTCCGCGCCGCCGAGATCGACGAAGATGGCAACGCCCGCCTCGGACCACGCATCTTCGATCGCTCTCAGGATCGCTTCCATGTCGGTTCCAAGCCCGCCCGCCGGGTTGCCGCCGCACCAGGCAAGCGGCACGCTGTCGCCGACCATCTGGCGCACCATATCGGCAGCGCCCTTCGCCACAAGAGGCGAGTGCGAGACGATGACGATGCCGACATTCTCCCGTCTATCGCTCATGAGCGTGCTGTCTCCATCAATTCGTGGCAAACCGTCGTTGCAAACAGCGCGCAACTGGCCGCCCCCGGATCCATATGCCCGATGGAACGCTCTCCGAGGAAAGAGGCGCGTCCACGCACGGCCTTCATATCAATTGTCATGTCGGCAAAACCCTGAATTTCCTCAGCGAGACAGCGCATGTCCGTCTGCTTTACCAGCGCTTCGCTCAGTGGAACAAGCACGTCCAGCAACGTCTTGTCCCCCGGAGATGATCTGCCCCGTTGCGCGACTGCCCCGACGGCTTGCAAGAATGCCTGAGGAAACGGTATCTGCCCGGCAGAAAGCCCTTTGCCTGTTTCCAGCAGCAGCGTGCCGTAGAGAGGTCCGGCGGCGCCGCCAATGTTCATCACCAGGATCGTACCGGCGGCAATCATCGCGTCTGAAAGTGGCATCGCCGAAAGCAGCTGGCGTTCGGCGGCCAGAGCTTCCAGTCCGCGGCGCATATTGGTGCCGTGATCACCGTCACCAATGGCGCGGTCGAGATCACACAGATAGGCCTCCTGGGAAACGGCGGCATCCCGGCACGCTTCGATCACGCGGCAGACCAATGCCACGGTATCGAAGGAAAGCCCCGGTTCGTGGACAAGGTTCATGCGGTCTCCAGAACGCCGGCAGCCACAGCGAATACTTCGGCCACGGCATGGGCGCCGGGATCCATGACACCATCAAGATCACTTTCGCCAATATAGGCCGACCGGCCGGCCTTGGCCTTTCGCATCGCCTTGGTGGCATCAGCGCCCTTGCGCGCCTCATCGGCGGCTGCGCCAATACCGGAGACGGACAGCGCATGCAGCGCCGGGGAAAGCGCATCGACCATGGTGCGGTCGCCCGGATGGGCCCCACCATAAAAGGTCATGCGGTCGAGGCCGGCCAGAAGAGAGGCAGCCAGGCTTGCGCCATCGCCACTCGCCTTGCTCGCGGCTGTGAAGAAGATCGACAGGAGAACACCGCTGGACCCACCCATCGCCGTCGCCAGCGTATCGCCGATCACGGCGAAAAGAGCTGCCCGGTCGGCAAAGGGCAGGCTTTTCGATTGGGCAAGAATACTGCGGGCGCCGGTCGCCACCGTCGATCCGGTATCGCCATCTCCCGCCTTGGCATCCAGCCGGTTCAATTCCGGCTCGAGCGCCACCAGCCGTTCGCAAATGGCGGCAAGCACCCGCTCCGCTCCTGCATCACGGCTAGCCGCGGCAGATTTTCCAGCCGCCGCTACCTTTGGGGCAGGCAGAATATCGACGGCATGCGGCACCACCGCCGGCAGCCACGCATGCGGCGCGACGACAGAGCGCAGCGCCGTCTCACGCTCAGTGTCGAGCCGGACCAGAGACAGCGAAAAGCCGTTCATGTTCAGCGCGGTCATCATCGGCCCCGGTCCAATCGTCAGCGCCACCCGCGTGGCAAAGGACGACGAGAGGACCGCATTGGCGATCAAGGTCATCTCCACCGGCGGAACGGCACCGAGATTATTGATCAGCAGCGCATACTTCCCCTCCGGTGGCATTGCGGCCGACAATCGCTCGGTCATGAGCGAAACGATGCTATCAGCGACCTGGACGGTTATCTTTTCGACGCCAGGCTCACCATGGATACCGAGCCCGAGTTCGCCCTGATTTTCTCCAAGACGCTCTTCATAGGGCTGGCCGGGGATGGAGCAGGACGAATAGGAAACTCCGAGCGAAACGATATCGGCTGCGACCGCCTTCGCGGCTGCCGCCACCACTGCAAGGCTCTTGCCACTTTCGGCCAGATACCCGGCGATCTTGTGGACAAACAACGTTCCGGCAACGCCCCGTGGCTGGTTGATTTCCGGCAACGCGATGTCGTCGGCAACAATGACCATCTCGACGGCGAAGCCTTCGGCCCGCGCCTTTTCCGCCGCCAGGCCAAAATTCAGCCGGTCACCCGTATAGTTCTTGACCACCAGCAGGCAACCTGGCGCGCCGGTGACGGCACGGATCGCAGTCAGCACGGCATCGACGCTGGGAGAAGCAAAAATTTCGCCGGAGACGGCCGCCGTCAACATGCCTCGGCCGACGAACCCGGCGTGTGACGGCTCGTGCCCCGCACCGCCGCCGGAAATGACGGCAACCTTGGACTTGTCCCAATCGGCCCGCACGATCACCTTGATGTCGGGATAGCTATCGAGGCGCGCAAGCGTCCCTGGCTGCGCGGTTCGCAACAGACCATCCAGCGCTTCGGTGACGATATTTTCCCGGCGGTTGAAGAAATGTTTCATGGCCTTACTCATCCAGTTCTTACTGATCTGCATCCTTCCGCCATGGCGGAAGCGATGCAACCTCCCATGTCGTTTATACAAGCCGTTGTCCGTCCGATCCAAAATAGAGCGGGTCCTTCAACGTCAAGGTAATCTTGTCTCCCGGCCGTACCGGCACATACGGATTGGCAAGCGTAACCAGCTTATGACCGGCGATACGCAAATGCAGATGGCTTTGGTCGCCAAGATGCTCAATCCAGTCGATCTCCGCATTGGCGGAGCCATTGCCCGTATGTATTTCCAGATGCTCAGTCCGGGCACCGACGGTCCTCGTGCCGTGGGGCGCGCGTCCGCCAGGCACAAGGCCCATCGGAATGAGGTTGATATGCGGTTGGCCGAGACGTGCTGCCACATGCAGATTGACGGGATTGCTGTAAATTTCCCGTGGCGTTCCAAGCTGCACCAGCTCCCCGTCGTTGAGAATGCCGATCCGGTCGGCCATCGTCATCGCCTCGATCTGGTCATGGGTAACATAGAGCAAGGTCGAGCCGAGTTCGCGCTGGATGCGCTTCAGCTCCAACCGCAGTTCGCCACGCAGCTTTGCATCAAGGGAGGACAGCGGCTCGTCCATCAGGTAGATCGCCGGTTTACGCACCAATGCCCTGCCGATGGCGACACGCTGCATCTCACCACCCGACAGACGGGTTGAACGGTTTTCCAGCTTGTGATCAATCCGAACCATCCTGGCGACGTCGCGAACGCGGCGATCGATCTCCTCGGTGGCCAAACGGCGCGCTGGTGATCGCAGCGGAAATGCAAGATTTTCATACACCGTCAGATGCGGATAGAGCGAATATTGCTGGAAGACGAAGGCGACGTCGCGGCTGGCAGGTGCGGCACCCGCCATGTCCTGCCCACCGATCGTCACCCGCCCCGTGTCCGGTTTTTCCAGTCCGGCAATCAGCCTCAATGTTGTCGTCTTGCCAGCACCGGTCGGGCCGAGCAACACGACAAACTCGCCGTCGCGAATAGTCAGCGTCAGGTTACGGACGGCCTCCGATTCACCGAAAGACTTGCTGATGTTTTGCAGCGATACCTCAGCCATGACGGGCCTCCGTATAGAGGGATGATTTTACCGCCCGGCCGGAGGCGCAGTCGAACAGGGACAGTTTTGCGCTATCGAGTTCGAGCCCGACGGTCTCGCCGATTCGGAATGTATGATCGGCCGGTACCCGCGCCTTGAGTAGCCCCTTGCCGGTCTCGACCGCGACGATCTGGTTGGTCCCGAGATATTCCGCACCGTAGACCGACCCGCGCAGGGCGGAACTGTCGTTGAAGCGGATATGCTCCGGCCGTACGCCCAGCGCCAGTTCGCCAACAGCGAGATCCTGATGCACTTCCGGAAGGGCGATATCGATACCCTCGACGGAAACGGAACGGGAGCCTTTCT
Organism: Hyphomicrobiales bacterium; assembly: GCA_900473685.1. Taxonomy (GTDB): domain Bacteria; phylum Pseudomonadota; class Alphaproteobacteria; order Rhizobiales; family Rhizobiaceae; genus Pararhizobium. The sequence continues at coordinate 4,808 of UCNE01000009.1, read as the reverse complement.
GCACACCGGCCGTGAACTTCAGGAAATTCATCGGTGGCGAACCGATGAAATCGGCGACATACATAGAGGCTGGCAGATTGTAGATTTCCTGCGGCGTTCCGAACTGTTCGATGATGCCATGATTCATCACGGCGATCTTATCGGCCATCGCCATTGCCTCATGTTGATCATGGGTAACGTAGACGGTCGTCGCATGGATACGATTGTGCAGCTCCCTCAGCTCATGAACCATGACCTCGCGGAATTCAGCATCGAGCGTTCCGAGCGGCTCGTCCATCAGGAAGCATTTCGGCCGGCGCACGATCGCGCGGCCGAGCGCAACCCGCTGCCGGTCACCGCCGGCAAGGCCGGAGACGGACTTTTCAAGGATATGGCTGATCTGCAGAAGCTTTGCCGTCTCTTCGACCCGCGCCTTGATCTCCGCCTTCGGTAACCCCTGAGATAAAAGCGGAAAGCCGATGTTCTTTCGGACGTTCATATGCGGGTAAAGCGCAAAGAGCTGAAAGACGAAGGCGATATCCCGGGCGCTGGCCCGATTGAAGGTCACGTCCTCGCCGTCGAGATAGATCTTGCCACTGGTTGGCAACTCCAGGCCCGCGATCATCCTCAGCGTCGTGGTCTTGCCGCAACCCGACGGGCCCAGCAATGCCAGAAACTCGCCGTCACCGACCGTAAAGCTCGAATCCTGCACTGCAGTAAAATCGGCGAATTGCTTGCGCAGGTTTTCAATCCGGATTTCAGCCATGGGTCACTCCGGAAATTTCGAAACGATGATGAACATCATGGTGCCTGCCAGAAGCGTCACCAGCGAATAGGTGTAGAGGACCAGCGCAAACGGCTGGAACAGCATCAGGAAACCGATTGCTATCAATGCCGTCGCGATATTTTCCATCGGCCCCCGGCGGAAAAAGAAGGAGCGTTTCCTGGTGGTTTTCGTCGTGTCCGTGGTCATTTGCGCACCGCTCCGAATGTGATGCCGCGCAGCAGCTGCTTGCGCAGAAGAATGGTGAAGACAAGGATCGGCACCAGGAAGATCGTCGTCCCGGCGGCAACCGCCGGCCAGTCCTGCCCGCCTTCACCGATGATCGTCGGGATGAAGGGTGGAGCGGTCTGAGCCGAGCCGGAGGTCAGCAGGGCGGCGAACGCATATTCGTTCCAGGCGAAGATCAGACAGAAGATGGCTGTCGCTGCGATGCCGGTTGTCGCCTGCGGCAGCACGACCTTCCAGAACGCTTGCAGCCGCGTATAACCGTCGATCATCGCTGCCTCTTCATATTCCCGGGGAATCTCGTCGATGAAGCCCTTGAGGAGCCAGACGGCGAGCGAGACGTTGACGGCGGTATAGAGCAGGATCATTCCCAGCGCCGTGTCGGACAGACCGAGCTCGCGGTACATCAGGAAGATCGGTATTGCGACGGCGATGGGCGGCATCATCCGGGTCGACAGGATGAAAAACAGCAGGTCATCGGCAAGCGGCACCTTGAAGCGCGAGAACCCGTAAGCCGCCAATGTGCCGAGAAAGACGGCAAGAAAGGTCGAACCGAAAGCGATCACCAGCGAATTGACGAAGCGCGGCAGGAAGTTCGACGGACCGGCAATCACCATGTTGCGTTTGCGGGTCACCTCGTCGCAGGTGCTCGTTGGCGCCGGCAATGCCGCGATATAATCAGGTGTCTGCCGGGTCCGGGTGGTAAAGAGGTTGCAATAGCCTTCAACCGTCGGCGAGAAAAGCACCTTGGGCGGATAGCTGATCGAATCCGGCGGTGACTTGATGCTGGTGAGAAAGATCCAGGCAAGCGGCACCATGGTGATCAGCGCATACAGGATGACGATCGCACCGGCGATACGCTTGGCGGTGGGGCTCGGTTCGACAACCGAATGGGCTGAATTGATCGCGCTCATCGTTGCTTCACCTTATTGAGTGCTTTGACATAGATATTGGCGAGGCCGAACACCGCGACGAAGAGGACGATGGCGAATGCCGAAGAACGTCCGGTCGCCCATGTCTCGAAGGCTTCACGCTTCAGCGTGATGGATGCGACCTCGGTCACCGAGCCCGGCCCGCCGCCGGTGAGAAGCGTGACCATGTCGAACATCTTGAAGTTTTCGATGCCGCGGAAGAGCACGGCCAGCATGATGAAGGGCAATGCCATCGGCACGGTGATCGACCAGAACTGCCGCCACGCCGAGGCGCGGTCCACCTCCGCGGCTTCATAGATATAATCCGGGATCGAACGCAGGCCGGCAAGGCAGATCAGCATGACATAGGGAGTCCACATCCACGTATCGACGATGATGATGGCCCAGGGCGCCAAAGATACGTTGCCGAGCATCTGGATCTGCGATGTGGGAATGCCACTGAGGAAAGACACCGCATAGGCAAACAAACCGATCTGCGGCTCATAGAGAAAGCGCCAGAAATTGCCCACCACGGCGGGCGACAGCATCATCGGGATCAACACGATGGTCGTCCAGAAGGCATGGCCACGGAATTTCCGGTCGATCAGATAGGCGAGCGCAAAGCCGATCAGCATCTGCAGCAGGATCGTCCAGAAGACGAAATGCGCTGTCGTCTGCATTGCCTGCCAGATATCCGGGTCGGTCAGCACACGCTGGTAGTTGCGAAAGCCCACCCCTTCCACCACCGCATTCGGCCGGTTGGCACGATAGTTTGTGAAAGAGAGATAGACCGCCCAAAGCAGCGGAAAAATATTGATCGCAAGCAGCAGGCTGATGGCGGGAGCAATGAACAGCCAGGCGATTGCCCGGTCCGATAGTCCCCGGACACGGACCGCGATCGGCGCGGGCGTGGCCTTTGCCGCCGTCTCGGCTGCCTTGTCGACAATGGAAGAATGAGAAAGTGTCAAAGCGTCACCTGGTCTTCATGGACATGATCAAGCTGGCGGCCCGGCCATTTCCGGTCCGGGCCGCCATCCGGGGAGGTGTCCCCTGTGGCAAGGTCATTTTCAGATCTTGCCGTCGTCCTGGAAGGTTTCAGTCCAGTCTTTGACGAGGCCGTCGAGGGCCTCCTTGGCTGTTCCGTTACCGGCAATCACGTAATTGTGGACCCGCTTCTGCATGGCCTGCAGCAGCGGCGCGTAACTCGGCTCGGCCCAGAAATCCTTGACGATAGCCATGGAGTCCAGGAATGCCTGGGCATAGGGCTGGCTGGCCGCAAAACCTGGTGCGTTAACGACGGCCTTGAGGCATGAATAACCGCCGAGCTCCCACCATTTCGCCTGAACGTCAGGCTGCGCGAACCATTTGATATATTGCAGCGCCTGTTCCTGCTTGTCAGAATAGGCAACCACCGAGATACCCTGGCCGCCAAGCTGAGCGAAGTGCGCCTTCTCGGCCGGATTAGGGAAGAAGCCGATCCGGTCGCCGCCGACCTTTTCATCCTTGTAGAGACCAGGCCAGGTGAAGGCGAAGTTCATCTGCATTGCCACCTGGCCGGATTTGAAGGCGTCGGCCGATTCCGTCATGTAGACATTGGAACTGCCGGGCGGCGTGCAGCAATCGTAGAGCGACTTGTAGAACTCGAGCCCCTTGACGGCGTCCTCGGAGTTGACGAAACCTTCCATCTCGTACGGCTTTTTCGGATTGTCGTATTGGAAGCCCCAGTCATAAAGAACGTTGGTAACGCCCATGGTAATGCCTTCCGAGCCACGCTCGGTATAGATCGAGGCACCATAGACCGTCTGCCCGTCGATCTTGCGGTTCTGGAAGAACTCGCCGATCTGCTTCAGCTGGTCGTAAGTCTTCGGAGCATCCAGTTTCCAGCCGTATTTCTCCTGGAATTCCTTCTGCAACTCCGGCTTTTCGAACCAGTCCTTGCGATAGGTCCAGCCGACCACGTCGCCCATCGCAGGCAGTGCCCAATAATTCGGGGTATTCTTCGGCCATTCGGAATAACCCACGACGGTCGCCGGCACGAAGTCATCCATCTTGATGCCTTCCTTGTCGAAGAACTCGTTGAGCTTGACGTAATGGCCGTTTTCGGCCGAACCGCCAATCCACTGGCTGTCGCCGATAATCAGGTCGCAGAGCTTGCCGTGCGAATTGAGCTCGTTAAGGAACCGGTCCGCATAACTCGTCCACGGCACGAATTCGAATTTCATGTCGATCTTGGTCTTGGCCGTAAAATCCTTGGACAATTCGACCAGCGCGTTGGCCGGATCCCAGGCTGCCCAGCATAGGGTCAATTGTTCGGCCTGCGAGACCGACGGCAGCGCCGTCGAGATCGTCAGAACCGTTGTCGCGCCCAAAAGGGCCTTGGTGAATCTCCGCATGTATTCCTCCCAGATACAGAAGCCGGCACCACGCCGTCCTCGCGAATTCCGACTGCCCGGCCCGGCGGCGTACCCCCCTCAAGGGAAAATATCACCGGCGCCCCAGCCGGAGCGGCATCAAACTCAAAAATTCCACTGAGCTCCTCGCCCTTCGCCCATCGGCCTAACCTCCGCCATGTTGAGCAATATGTTTAGTGATATCCATTTTACTAAACATGACAAGAGACAATCGTTGCTGCACCGCAACCATTGCGATGCACCACAAACGGGCAGAATCTGCATGAAATGGAATTATGATCGACTAAACAAAGTGTTCGCTACGGCGATCCCCGAGCAATCGCTGAAAATAAAACACCGCCGAAAGCGCGGAGCTTTCGGCGGTGTTTTGAACAGGTGATGAAAAATTCCTCAAACCCTCTGAAATCAGCCCATGCGCTCGGAGGCATAGGATCCCGGGCTTGCCGGAAACACCACGGTGCGGTTGCCGTTGATGAAGGTGCGGTGGTGGATATGGGC